>NZ_JBLJFK010000004.1:0-289790 GCF_049889095.1 Ewingella sp. S1.OA.A_B6
ATTCAAGTGGGATACCCTAAATAATTCGAGTTGCAGCGCGGCGGCAACTGCATGAATCCCCGGGAGCATGGCCAACCATGTGACCGGGGTGAATAAAGGCAGCCAACAAAGCTGCAACTTGAAGTATATTCAAGTGGGATACCCTAAATAATTCGAGTTGCAGCGCGGCGGCAACTGCATGAATCCCCGGGAGCATGGCCAACCATGTGACCGGGGTGAATAAAGGCAGCCAACAAAGCTGCAACTTGAAGTATGACGGGTATATTATTCAGCAGCCATCAGGCGTCGGTACTCATCATAAGCATAAAGATCTGTCATGCCGCTGATATAATCCTGAATCATGCGTGCCCGGTAATAAATCTCACCAATCTGCTGCTGATTTTCTGGTTGCTGGCTGAGGCGGGCTACGGCTTCATTGTAGGCCAGGCGGTGTTTGGCAGATAACTTGTGAAACAATCGGGTTTCAATCGGATACCGCCGGTGAGTATCCTCCGCGACCAGTTGGCGAAATTCCTGCAAAGGCATATCAAGTATTGGGCTGTAAATATCTAATAATCCGCTGATAACCCGGTAACCCTGTAATTCCAGCTCTTCAACTTCGTGATGATTAAAAACATGTTTAAACGCTACTCTTTTATATATTTTTAACAATCTATTAGCCTGACTGACATCTTCCAGTAACGCCTGATTAAAGGAACCTGCAAATATAGCTGGAAGATTATCGATAAAGCGGATAGCAGCGTGCGGCACCATATGATTAACGGTTTGCACACGCAATTCCATGAAGAAATAATCCACCGGATTGCGGAAGGTTTTGGCCTTATTCATTTTCTGGTAGGCAGTACGCACCACTTTTTCGAACCAGTCGCCTTTAACCCCTTCACCCCATTCATGCTCCAGGTGATCAAACAACTGCTCAACGCTGAAAATATTCTTTTCAACGGCATCTTCCAAATCGGCGATGCAATAAGAGATATCATCTGCCGCTTCCATAATGTAGGTCAGTGGGAAACGGCTGAATTCTCCCATATCCAGCTGTTCGCGCAACCGCTCAACAAAGGGTTCTTCCGCCAGATAAAAGCCCGGTTTTTTCATCAGATAGGCATGATTTTCAGATATCGGCGCAGCCCAGTACGCCGGTCGGGTATATTTCAGAATGCAGGCAGTTTGCGAGAAAGTCAGGTTTAGTTTGAGCAGCGTAAATACCAGCCGGATAGCCTGCGCATTACCGTCGAAATTGCATAAATCATGGCGAATTTTACTGCGTAACAGGTTCAGTTGATCTTCACCTTGCAGTAAACGCAGAAAGGAAAAAGTACAACTGTCGGCGCTGTGCGGCACCGTCCCACAGCTGGCGATGTCCATCCGTTTCGCGAACCAGTTGTTGATCGCAGATTCGCCAAAATGGCCGAACGGTGGATTGCCGATGTCGTGCATGAGGCAAGCCATTTCGACTACGCTTTCGAAAGGATCGGTGAAGTCACTTAAGCCGAGTTCGTCGAGTTTCCCCTGCTTGCGTAAACGATGCAAAATCTCTTTGGCAATATGACGACCGACCTGCTGAACCTCAAGGGAATGGGTCAGCCGGCTGCGCACTGCTGCGTTTTTCTCCAGCGGAAAGACCTGGGTTTTTTGCTGCAACCGGCGGATAGCCGCCGAATTGATAATGCGCCCGCGATCGCTTTCAAACTGGCGTACCACGTCATATTCATCACGCGCCTCAATCGGAGGACTGAAAGGCCGCTGGAAATTGAATTTGTTCTTAAAATCGACCCCGGACATGTTCCTACCCTTTTCAGTCACACGCGCTTCATTCTGGCGTCCCGCCAGCACCCGATACGTTATCAATTGTTTATAGCCAAAATCATTCGAGTGGCGGGCAAGCGGCAAGTAAGAGAACCCCGATGAGCTTACTGGTGTAAGTGATTCGGGTGAACGAACGTAGCCAACACACCTGCAGCTTGAAGGATGACGGGTATAATAGCCATGATAGACTATCGTGTATCCGACTTGTTATAAAACAGTCAATTCCCTCCTCAATCTGCGAGTAAAACTATGAAAGTTGGCATCATTGGCGCAATGGAACAGGAAGTTACCCTGCTGCGCGACAAAATCATCAATCGTAAAACTATCGAACGCGCAGGCTGCGAAATCTATACCGGTCAGTGGCACGGTATTGACGTGGCGCTGTTGAAATCTGGCATCGGTAAAGTCTCTGCCGCCATGGGCACCACGCTGCTGCTGGAGCTGTGTAAACCTGACGTGGTGATTAACACCGGTTCGGCCGGCGGTCTGGCGAAGACATTGAAAGTGGGTGATATCGTCGTTTCTGAAGAAGTGCGTTACCACGATGCTGACGTCACCGCATTCGGGTACGAACCGGGCCAGATGGCCGGTTGCCCGGCGGCCTTCACTGCCGACTCTGCTTTGATTGAACTGGCTGAAACCTGTATTCGCCAGCTGGACCTGAATGCCGTTCGTGGTTTGGTGTGTAGCGGTGATGCGTTCATCAACGGTGCGGCCCCGCTGGCCCGCATCCGCGCGACCTTCCCAACCGTGGCAGCCGTAGAAATGGAAGCCGCGGCCATCGGCCACGTATGTCATCTATTTGGTACGCCATTCGTCGTCGTGCGCGCCATTTCTGACGTGGCTGACAGCGAATCGCACCTGAGCTTCGACGAGTTCCTGGTGGTCGCTGCCGAGCAGTCAACGCTGATGATCGACGCCATGTTGCAATCTCTGGCAAACGGCGACAACGCGTGATCCTTCGAGTTTTAGGGATATTGTTCTCTCTATGGCTGCCGTTGTCGGCCATAGCACAGCCGGCTCAGCGCGTGGTGAGCCTGGCCCCTAATCTGACCGAACTCGCCTATGCGGCCGGGTTGGGCAACCGTCTGGTGGGGGTCAGTGCTTATTCGGATTTTCCACCACAGGCGAAGCAACTGCAGCAGGTTGCCAGTTGGCAGGGCGTGAATGTCGAGCGCGTGCTGGCACTGAAACCTGATTTAGTCCTGGCATGGCGTGGCGGTAATCCGCAGCGCCCGCTGGATCAGATTGCCTCACTGGGGATCCCGGTTTTATATCTCGATCCGCAAAGCATTGAACAAGTGGCACTGGCACTGGATCAACTGGCTGCCTATAGTCCGACTCCGCATATGGCCCAACAGGCCGCCGAACAGATCCGCCAGCAGCGCGATCGTTTGAAAAAACGTTATAACCGCTCCCACCCGCTTCCAGTGTTTATTCAGTTTGGTACGCAGCCACTGTTTACCGCGTCGGCAAAGACGCTGCAAAGTGAAATTGTGTCGCTGTGTGGCGCAGAAAATATTTTTGCCGACAGCCGCGCGCCCTGGCCACAAGTCAGCCGCGAGCAGGTTTTGGCCCGCCAGCCACAGGCCATCGTCATCAGCGGCGGAAAACAGCAACAAGAGAGCGTGATTAGCTTCTGGCAACCGGCGTTAAAAGTGCCGGTAGTGACCGTGGATGCCGACTGGTTCAGCCGCGCCGGACCACGTATTATGCTGGCCGCTGAGCAACTCTGTACGCAGTTACAACCCTTGATCTCCCGATAATCTATTACCTTATCGCAGTGGAATTACAGTCGGTGCCAGGTTAGTTTGCGCTGAAGGGTAAAAACCAAAAAAAAACCGTCAACCAGAGAAAGGCAGACGGTTTTTTTTGTGCTGTCAGCGTAGGTCAGATACTAAATGACGAACCACACCCACAGGTAGTTTTGGCATTCGGATTCGTCACGATAAAGCGCGATCCTTCCAGCCCTTCAGTGTAATCCACCGCACCGCCAACCAAATATTGGAGGCTCATCGGGTCAACCACCAACGCAACGCCAGATTTTTCAATGGTCATGTCGCCATCGTTGATCTTGTCATCGAAGGTGAAACCGTACTGAAAACCGCTGCAACCGCCGCCGGTAATATAAACCCGCAGCTTGAGCTCCGGATTTTCTTCATCGGAGATAAGATTCTTCACTTTGCGGGCAGCGGCTTCGGTAAATTGCAGCGGCAGCGCGCTGGTTTCTACTTCCATCGGATCACTGATTGTTGCTTCACTCATCTTTTTACTCCCAACCCGTTTTCTGTTCAGGCCGCCAGATTGACTGCCTGAATAATGAACTGATTATGTAGTACATAAACTAATAGTTCAATTATGAGCGGTTTTTCCGCTGTCGTCCTGCCTATTTATGCCCTCGGCTGCCATTTCGCCGTCAGCTTTGGTTGCATTCTCACGCTCCTGACGCTGTAAGGTACGCGTCAGTATGGTGGAATACAGGGGTTTCCCGCCGAGAAACTGCGCCAGCAGTGTGGCACCGAGACAGGTAATGATCATCGGTAAAATCAGCTGATAGTTGTCGGTCATCTCCAGCACCAGCACGATACCGGTCAACGGTGCACGTACGCTGCTGGCAAACAGCGCGCCCATTCCCGCAATGGCAAAGGTGGCAGGTTCGATACCGTATTGCGGGAACATCGCCAAACTGGCGCTGCCAAACGCGGTACCAAGTAAGGTGCCTAACGCCAGCATCGGAGCGAAAATCCCGCCCGGCGCGCCTGAGGCAAAACATAAAAGTGTAGTGACCACGCGGACGATAAAAATAAACAGCAGCATGCCGAGGCTAAATTTCCCGGCCGCCGCCAGTGGGATCAGCGCAAAACCGCCGCCCGCCGCTTCAGGCTGGATCAGCCCAAGAATGCCGCAAAGCCCCCCGATTAGCCCACCGATGAGCAATATTTTGCGCAGATTGCCGCCGTGAATGCGGGCAAACAGATCCTGCACGCGAAAGATTAATGCGTTGAAGCAAACACCCACCACACCAAAAACCATGCCCAAAACCATATAGAGCCACAGCGTATTGATCGGCGCACTGGCCAGTTTGCCAACTTCAACGACTGCGCCTTCACCGTTGAAAATGCGGTACACAATGCTCGACATAATCACGCCGATGAACACCGCTTTTATCGAAATCAGGCTGTAGCGAAACTGTAGGCGCATCTCTTCGATAATAAATAAAATACCGGCCAGCGGCGCATTGAACGCCGCAGAAAGCCCTGCTGCGGCACCGGTAGCCAATAAGGAGTGACGAGCCTCGGCGCTGCGCAGACGGAAAATATCCGCCACCATTTGTCCAACGTTGGCCCCCATCTGCACGGTCGGTCCTTCGCGCCCCAACACCATGCCCGCGCCCAACGTTCCCATGCCGCCAAAGAACTTAACCGGGATCACACGCCACCAGCGTACCGGCCGCAGTTCCTCTAATGCCCCTTCAATTTCCGGGATGCCTGACCCACCAGCTTCCGGCGCAAATCGGCGGACCAGATAGTAGCCAAATATCGCCAGCCCCGCTGACACCACAAATGTTAACGGCCACAGCAGGATCCAATAGGCGCTGAAGAAACCCAAACCAGACAGGCGCAGATGCTGCACCCAGTCCACTGCCATTTCAAATCCCACACCAAGTAAACCCGCTAACGTGCCAACAATGGCGGCGACAATAAGTATCGCTACAGGGGTTTTATCACGGCGAAGAAACTGACGCAGTATTTCACTACGTTTACGGGGGCCGGGCGCATTGCCCTGCTCAATCGCATCGCTCTGGTTTTCACTGATCATTTCATTGGCTTTTTAGGGAAAAGAGTATCGAAAAGAGGTGGCAATTAAATCATACAAATCGGGATCCCTGAAATATGAAAAGCGGATAGCCGCACGCGTTACGATTTCATAACATAGCCAACTTCTTTAGAATGGGCCGATTACCACTCTCATTTAGTATAAAAAAGTCACGTCAGGAGCCGAACTATGAGTAAGTCAGAAAGTCTGTTTTCGCAGGCGCAAGTACTGATCCCCGGCGGGGTGAATTCGCCAGTACGTGCCTTCTCCGGCGTCGGCGGCGTCCCTTTATTTATTGAACGTGCCGATGGCGCTTTCCTATTTGACGTCGATGGCAAAGCCTATATCGATTATGTCGGTTCGTGGGGACCGATGGTGCTGGGCCATAACAACCCTGAGATCCGCAACGCGGTGATCGAAGCGGCCCAGCGCGGCCTTAGCTTCGGCGCGCCGACCGAAATGGAAGTTAACATGGCCAAACTGGTCACTGACTTAGTACCCAGCATGGACATGGTACGCATGGTGAACTCTGGCACAGAAGCCACCATGAGCGCTATTCGCCTGGCACGTGGCTTCACCCATCGCGATAAAATCATCAAGTTCGAAGGCTGCTATCACGGCCACGCCGACTGCCTGCTGGTAAAAGCAGGTTCGGGCGCGCTGACTCTCGGCCAGCCAAACTCACCGGGCGTCCCAGCTGATTTCGCCAAACATACCTTGACCTGTACCTATAATGATCTGAATTCCGTTCGCGCGGCATTCGAACAATTCCCTGACGATATTGCCTGCATCATTGTTGAACCGGTTGCGGGTAACATGAACTGTGTGCCGCCATTACCGGAGTTCCTGCCGGGCCTGCGTACTTTGTGTGATGAATTCGGCGCGCTGTTGATCATTGATGAAGTGATGACCGGATTCCGCGTTGCGCTGGGCGGTGCTCAGGAATATTACGACGTGATGCCAGACCTGACCTGTCTGGGTAAAATTATCGGTGGCGGTATGCCGGTAGGCGCTTTCGGTGGACGCCGTGAAGTGATGGAAGCGCTGGCACCAACCGGTCCGGTTTATCAGGCTGGTACACTGTCCGGTAATCCGATTGCTATGGCTGCGGGTATCGCCTGTCTGACTCAGGTCGCTCAGCCGGGAGTGCATCAGACCCTGACTGAACTGACGACCCGTCTGGCAGAAGGCCTGGTTCATGCGGCGCAGCAGGAGAGTATTCCGTTTGTGGTTAACCACGTTGGCGGTATGTTCGGCCTGTTCTTCACCGATTCAGCAACCGTGACCTGCTATCAGGACGTGATGCAGTGCAACGTCGAACGCTTTAAAAAATTCTTCCATCTGATGCTGGGCGAAGGGGTTTACCTGGCACCGTCAGCGTTCGAAGCAGGTTTCATGTCACTGGCACATTCGCAGGAAGATATTCAACGCACCATTGACGCCGCACGTCGTTGTTTCGCTAAGCTTTAATAACGATTCGATCGGGGCTTTCCCCTCTCTGAGGGGAAAGCGTTTTTATTTCGCCTGTTTCCTCAGCAAATAAATAAAGTAGGGTGCGCCGATAAAGGTCGCCAGCAGTCCGCCTGGAATTTGATCCGGGAAGATCACCATTCGCCCGCACCAATCAGCAAACACCATCAGCACTCCCCCCAAAATACTGGCGACCATCCACTGCGGTATCGCACGACGAAAACCGAGCATTCGTGCCATATGGGGTGCCATTAAACCGACAAAACTCAGCGGCCCGACGGTCAGCGTAGCGGCAGCCGTCATTACCGCAGCCAGCAGTAAAATCGCCATACGGCTTGGTGTTAATGCCATGCCAATGGATCGCGCTGTCACGCTTCCCAGAGGCAAAATATTTATCCAGCGGCGGCACAATGGCACCAAAATCAGCAGTACCGAGGCAATCGCTGCGGTACGCCACGCCTGCGCAATAGTGACCGAATAAGTCGAGCCAGAAATCCAGGTCAACAGGCCGCCCATTCGCGGATCACCACTGGCCAGCAACAGCGATATCAGCGTAGTGAACGCCGTACTTAGCGCAATACCGGCCAGTAACATGCGTTCGGCGGAGAAACGCCGCAATCCGGAAGAAACCATAATGACTAATAAGGTGATGGCGGCACCGGCGCTGCCCGCAGGCAGCAGCCAGATAAAGGCGTCGCCCGGCACAATAAACAGCATCAGCACCACGCCGAAAGCGGCACCTGAGCTAATGCCCAGCACCTCAGGGCTCGCCATCGCATTACCGGTTAGTTTTTGGATTAGCACACCCGCAGAAGCCAGCATCACGCCAGCCGCCAGCGCGGCCAATACGCGTGGCGTTCGCCACGGCAACAGGGCATCGAGCTGTGTGCCCGTTGACCAGTTCCAGCCGTGTGAATCTCTCCCCGCCATGAGCGCCACGGCAATACCTGCCAACAATAGCAGCAACGCCAATGACACCCAGCCGATCAGATGATGACGTTCATTGGGCACGTTATCGCCCTGATCCATCGGCGGTGGCGCCAGGTTTTTACGCAAACGCGGCAACAGCCATAATAGCAACGGCGCACCGACCAGAGCCGTGGCGGTACCGGTTGGAATTTCCATCCATGCCTGCGTCAAATATTGCATGATCTGGTCGGTCAGCCACAACAACAGTGCGCCAATCAAGGGGGCGAGAATTAACCGCACACGCAGGCGGCGGGCGCCAAGCATTTTTGCCAGCAGCGGCGCAAACAAGCCGATAAACCCGACAATCCCCACTGCATTGACCAACTGTGCACTCATCAGGATAGCCAGCGTCAGGACGGTAAGACGGGCAGCCGTCAATCCCAGCCCTAAATTTTTTGCCACACCGTCGTCGAGCCCCATCAGGGTCATTGGTCGTTGTAGCAGAAACGCCAGCAACCAGACGATAATCACTCGAGGAAGCAGGAAGTTGGCAACGTGCCAGTCCTGCTGATTGAGCGAACCCGTGCTCCACATATACAGGCTTTGCAGGCTCTGGTAGTTAAACAGACCTATCAGGCCGTTAACCGCACCGCAATATAAACCGAGCACCAACCCGGCCAGGATGAGCGTCACCGGCGACATGCGTTTACCCCAGGCGATGCCAAAAACCAGCAAGCCAATCACCACCGCGCCAATCATCGCGGCAAACTGCTGGGTGATCTCTCCGCCAGGTAGCGCCCACAGCGTGGCGACGGTCAGCCCGAGTTGTGCCCCGGCAGACACGCCGAGCGTGGCAGGTTCCGCCAGCGGGTTACGCAACACCTGCTGGAACAGCAGGCCGACCAGTCCCAGACCAGCACCAGCCAGCAGCGCAACGGCCACACGCGGCAAGGTGCTGTAGTGGAACAGCATCTGGTTGACGTCATCGATATTGGGTTGCCACAGCGCTTCACGCCATAGGGCATAAGGCAGTTGCTGATGGAGGTTGTAGACGGTGAGCAGCGTGCTGACCAGGGTCCCTGCGGTTAACAGAATAAACGACAGGCTGAGTGAGAGACGGTTCATTACACCTTCCCCCGTTGGTCGTTAAGGATGCGGCAAAAACGCATGGCGCTAAAGGTCGCGCCGTAGAACCACACCGCAGGCACTATGCTGAGCTGCTTTTGACGTACGAAGGGCATCGACTGCCACAGCGGCGTCTGCGACACCTGCGAATAAATATCGGTATCACCGTGGCTGAAACAGAGTGCACGAGCGTTTTTAATCGACGCCAGACGTTCGATGCCAACGTTAATGCTGCCCCAGAAACTGCTTTCGCCGGACCACGCGTTGGTCAGCCCGAGATCTGTCATCACCTCCTGAAACAAACTGCCTTTGCCGAAAACTAACACGTGGCGGGCATCGAGAAAGGAGAACAGTAAAATCGGCTGCTGCGCGATCGGTTGCAGGTTCTGACGCGTACTCGCCAGCATGTCGTGATACATCTTTAAATGACTGGCCGCACGATCTTGTAAATCGAGATAAGCCGCCAGTTGGTGAAGTGAGCGGATAGCCTGCTGCAAAGGCTGCTCACTGCCGTCGTTCGCCGTTACGCCGAACACCGGTGCGATAGGCGCAAGCTGCTTCGCATTCGGTCCATAGCCTTGTGAAACCAGCAGCAGCGAAGGCTGAAGCTGTTGTAGCAATTCCAGATTGGGCTCAGTCCGCTGGCCAACATCAATCACGCCGGCGGGGAGTCGGGGTTCCTCGACCCACAGGTTGTAATTGTGGATATCAGCCACCCCCATCGGCATCACGCCAAGCGCGATCAGCAGTTCGGCGGGCAGCCATTCCAGCGCGATAATTTTATTTAAATCAGGACGTGATGCAGCGAAAGAAGGCAACGCCGCCAGCAATGGAGAGAGCGCCAGCGCCTGCAACAGGCGACGACGGGTTAAATCAGGTGCAGGAAAAATCTCACACATATCAATATACAAAGCTCACCGGTGCGCCACCGGCCGGGTGCGGGAGGATCCCCATCGGGATACCGTAAATCTGCTCCAGAACCTCGCCGCGCATCATCTCTTGCGGTGTACCCTGAGCAATCATCTCACCACCACGCAGCGCCATCAGGTAGTCGCAATAGCGGGCCGCCATATTAACGTCATGCAGCACGGCGATCACCGTCAGCCCTTTCTCCTCGCTAAGGCGATGGATCAGCGCCAGCACATCGACCTGATGGGCGATATCCAACGCGGAGGTCGGTTCGTCGAGCAGCAGGCAGCGGCTGTCCTGTGCCACCATCATCGCCAACCAGGCACGCTGGCGCTCGCCACCGGACAGGCTGTCGACCAGGCGGTGCGCAAAAGGCTTTAGCCCCACCAGCGTGATTGCCTCTTCCACCTTCTCTTTATCTTTGTGCTTAAAACGGCCCAACGCGCCGTGCCACGGGTAACGTCCGATGGCCACCAGCTCCTGCACCGTCATCCCTTCTGCGGCGGGTAACTGTTGGGGTAAATAAGCCACCTGACGAGCAAAGGCTTTACTGTCCCACTGTTCCAGCGGCGTCTCATTGAGCTGGATCTGCCCAGATGACGCCGGTTGATGACGCCCCAGCATTTTTAACAACGTCGATTTGCCCGAACCATTATGACCAATCAGGCCGCAGACTTTGCCCTTCGGGAAGGTCAGTGAAAGCGGTGCCAGCAGCGTGCGTCCCGGCACGGTAAAGCTTACATCCTGCAAACTAAAGACGCTGTCTGGCAGCGATGAAGACGGATGTACGTTGTTATCAGGCATAAGATTTTCTACGTTTACGTCTGGAGCAGGTTAATAGGAAACGGGCACGACCAGCGTGCCCGGATTAAAACGTTAAATGCTGACAATCAGAAGCGTAACGTTGCGGTAGCGACTATCTGGCGGTCGGTACCCCAGTAACAGGCATAATCGCGGTAGCAACTGGCAACATACTCGCGGTCCAACAGGTTATTGATGTTCACTCCCACGGAAGAACCCGGCAACCCGAAGCGGCCCAAATCGTACTTAATGGTCGCATCAACTAACGTGTAAGACGCCACGTCGAAAGTCTCATTATTTTTCTCGCCACTGGTGTAGAAACTGGAACTATCCCCGATATAACGCACACCGGAACCTACCGTCAGGCCGCTAAGTGCCGTCTCGTGGAAAGTATAGTCAGCCCATAATGACGCCATGTTGCGCGGCACTTCTGCCGGACGTTTACCCTGATAAGCCGTGTCTTCGGTGTATTTAGCATTGGTATAAGTGTAAGACGCCGTCACATTGATGTTGGCATTCACGGCGGCTTTGGCTTCCAGTTCAACACCACGCGAGCGAATTTCGCCCGACTGTATACTAAAGGAAGAGAACGCCGGGTCTGGGTTAGCGGTCAGGTTTTTAGTTTTGGTCAGTTGATAGACCGCAGCGGTAAGACTGATCGGACGATCATCAGGAATGTATTTAATACCGGCCTCGTATTGTTCGCCCATCGATGGATCGAACGGTTTGCCTTCAGCAGACGCACCCGGATTCGGTTCAAAGGATTCGCTGTAACTGAAGTACGGACTGATGCCATTATCGAACAAATAATTAAGACCACCACGCCAGGTAAACTGCTCGTCATTGATCTCTGCCGTCGTGCCCGAACTGCGGCTCAGTGTCGAGGTTTTAGCAAAGTCGTAACGGCCACCTAAGGTCAGGATCCAGTGATTCCATTCCGCCTGATCCTGCGCATACAGGCCAGTTTGTTCCTGACGGTTAAGGATCTGATACGGGAAGTTCAGTGCCACGCCTGCATTACCGTACTGTGGGTTTTGCAAATCCAGCGGGTTAGCGCTGCCATAATAGGCATCAATATCATTACGCATGCGCATATAATCAATACCCATCAGCAAGGTATGGTCCACCTGCGCGGTAGCAAATTTAGCCTGCGCCTGCGTGTCCACGTCAAAATTGTTCAACTCTTCTTTAGACTGCACGAATGCGCGGCTGATCTGGCCCGGAGCAATATAGCCGTTGCCATACACACCACGGTAATCACTATTGATCATGGTGTAACGCAGGTTCTGACGTACCGTCCAGGTATCGTTAAATTCATGATCGAAGCTGTAACCGACCATTTTCTGGTTACGCGACAGTTTGTTGTCCGCTTCGCCATCGTTGAAGTCAGTGGAGAGTTTGTGAGAGTTACCGTTGGCATCGGTATAAGGCACCACCGTGCCCTGACGTGGCAACCAACCATAGAAACCGGTGTTGGGATCGTTCTGGAAATTACTCAGGAAGGTGAAGTTGGTTTTGTCGTCCGGACGCCAGCTAAATGACGGTGCGATAGCATAGCGCTGCTCTTTCGACATAACCTGCTGAGTGTCCTGACTGCGCGCCACACCGGTCAGACGGTAGGAGTATATGCCTGCGTCGTCGATGGCATCACTGAAGTCAAACCCGGTCTGGTACAGATTGTCTGACCCCATTTTGAACTGTATTTCTTTCAACGGCTCGGTGGTCGGACGCTTGCTGATCATCGTCACCACGCCACCCGGATTACTTTTGCCATATAACACAGAAGATGGGCCACGCAGCACTTCTACACGTTCGAGGAAGTAAGGATCCATCGACGCTTCGGAATAGTTGTCGCCCTGCAGCTTGATGCCGTCGAGATATTGGTTGGTGTTCACCGAGGTGAATCCACGAATAGCCACGGCATCATAAGTCGCTGAACTACCACGGCTGGCGAACACGCCAGGCGTATACCCCAGTGCTTCCTTCACCGTCGCTGGTTGCTTCATGTCCATCTCTTCACGCGTCACCACCGAAATAGATTGGGGTGTTTTAACAATTGGCGTGTCGGTTTTAGTACCGGTCGCACTATGCTTTGCGGCGATAGTTGGTGATGGGCCCCATGCAGATTCCGGTGCCACGTTCGCCGTGGAACTGCCGGAGACCACAATGGTGTCGTCTTTTGCTGCAGATGCGGCGTTAGCCTGGAAAGCATAAGAACTCAGTGCAGCGGCGATGGTAAACGCCAGTGTGCCACGCTGAAAAGTTCCCTTGGGTGAAATCAGTGAAAGAGAGCGCTGAAGTGACATGTGTTATTCTCTGGAGATATTTGAATGGGAATGCAAACGATAATTATTATTATGAACGTTGCATGATATGCGTATTACATCACCTTCCGCAAGTCCATTTAAACCCGAGATGTTGTGAGCGAATAAAAATAAAAAAAGGGCGCGAACATTGATTGTCGCACCCGTTTTTAACTCTCCGCCCTGGCTGAAACTTACTTGCCGGAACCAAACATGTCTTTAATCCAGCCAGCCACACCTTTGCCATCTTCTTGCTGTGATTGCTGTTGCTGTTGCTGTTGCTGTTGCTGTTGCTGTTGCTGTTGCTGTTGCTGTTGCTGTTGCTGTTGCTGTTGCACTGCCGCCTGCGAGGCCTGACATAAGCTGTCCGGTGAGTCGGTCCAGACGGGAATGCTGCGGGTGCCGCCACCGTTACAGACGAAGTTTCCGCTGGCGTCGATGTTCATCACGCTGATGCCTTCCGGCACCTGCAGATCCAGCGGCTGCGGTATTTCGTTATCCAAATAGCGGCTGTAAAGCACCAAAGCACCGGTGGAACCCCAGAGTTTGGACGGGCCGTTATTGTCTCGCCCTACCCAGGTGATGGCGACCTGACTGCCATCGATACCCGCAAACCAGCTGTCACGCAGTTCGTTCGAGGTCCCGGTTTTCGCCGCCAGATGCAGGTTAGGGAATTTATTCGCCAGCGCGCGCGAGGTCCCTTCGGAGACAACCTGCTGCATGGCGTACATAGTGAGATATGACGCCTGCGCTGGGATAACGCGTACCGCCTGTGGGAAGCTCTGATAAAGCACTGTCCCGTCTTCGGCAATCACCGAACGTACTGCCGACAAGGGTGCCTTATTGCCGCCGCTGGCGATAGTCTGGTACTCCTGCGCCACTTCCATCGGCGTCAGGGCAATTGCGCCGAGCAGCATCGATGGCAGTTGGGTGAGAGACTCTTTCGGCACGCCAAGGTTGATCAGCTGTTTGGTGATGTTATCCAGCCCAACTGCCATACCCAGATTCACGGTAGGCACGTTCATGGAACGCGCCAGTGCGTCGACCAGCAACACCTGACCACGGAACTGGTGGTCATCGTTTTTCGGTGACCACGTCTGGCCGTTGGCCAGTTTGATGGTAAGCGGCTGGTCAGCCAGCACCGTATTCAGGCGATATTTATCCGGCTGCGACAGCGCAGTCAAGTAAGTTGCCGGTTTAGCCAGAGAACCTACCTGACGCCGCGCCTGCATCGCACGGTTGAAACCGGCGAACTGCGTTTCCGCCCCGCCAACCATCGCTCGCACTTCGCCGGTATAACGGTCAACAATCACCATTGCGGTTTCGATGTCATTCAGGCCGCTTTTCTTACGCAGCAACGGAATGCCCTCTTCCACCGCTTTTTCAGCAGAGTCCTGTGAAATCGGATCCAGCGTGGTGAAGATTTTCACACCGGACATTTCCTGCACTTTGTCACCGAGTTTAGCCTGCAGCTCGTTACGTACCATTTGCATAAATGCAGGCTGTGGCGAAATCACCCCACCCTTCGGCTGAACACCGAGCGGACGGGCGCTGAGCATGTCATACAGTTCTTGATCTATAACTTTTTGATTCACCAGCAACCGCAGCACTAAATTGCGACGTTCCAGTGCCAGTTTCGGGTTACGCCAAGGGTTATAGAGCGACGCACCTTTCACCATACCCACCAGCAGCGCCTGCTGATCCAGACTCAGTTCATTCACCGGCCGGCCGAAGTAATAGAGGCTCGCCAGCGGGAAACCGCGGATTTGATCGGACCCGCTCTGACCGAGATACACCTCGTTCAGGTACAGTTCCAGGATGCGGTCTTTGCTGTAATTCGCGTCGACTAAAATCGCCATATAGGCTTCACGCGCTTTACGGCTAAGGGAACGCTCATTGGTCAGGAACAGGTTTTTTACCAGTTGCTGCGTCAGCGTACTGCCGCCCTGCACCGCGTGACCGGCTGTCACGTTAGCGACAACCGCACGGCCAATCGACCAGAAGTTGATACCATCATGCTCATAGAAATGACGATCTTCAGTTGCCAGCAAGGTGTCGACCAACAGATCCGGGAAACCGGCGCGCGGCACGAACAGGCGCTGTTCGCCGTTCGGCGACTGCAACATGGTGATCAACCGCGGGTCGAGGCGGAACAGCCCGAAGTCACGGTTGTTATCCAGATTTTTTATTTCATCCAGATGGTTATCAGCGAAGATCAGTCGGGCGTTAATCTGCCCCTCTTTGCCGTCCGGGAAATCAAACGGACGCCGCAGCAAATCGATGCTGTTGGCCGCGACGGTGAACTCACCTGGACGCGTAATGCGCGTCACTTGGCGGTATTGCGTGCCTTCCAGCAGGTTAATCATCTCTTTTTTGCCGTACGGCATATCCGGCTCAAGGTTAACCTGACGTCCATACACCGCCGCCGGCAGTTGCCAGACTTTTCCATCAATGCGGCCGCGGATCTCAGTATTCAGGTAGAAACCGTAAATCCCCATCAGAATGGCGAAAATGATAAACAGCTTGAACAGCAACCAGAACCACCAGCGTTTTCGGCTGCGCGGCTTACCACCTTTACCCGACTTCGCGGCTTTGCGCGGTGCGGCTTTGCGTGTCATGCGCGACTCCCGGCGGTTCTCTTCTTCGTCGTAGCCATCATCGTCTGTTTCGTGGTCATCTTCATAGTCGTCATCAATCTCTTCATCATCGTCAACCCGGCGACCGCGAACGGGACGGGAGCGCGAAGGCTTGCGCCCTGCGGTTTTGCCTTTACGGCCAATCGGCTCGCGATCATCGCCAGACATGACAGTTCTCCATAAAACCTGCTGTATTCATAAATTGCGGCCTACTCTCTGCCTCGGTTCATATGCTGACCAGAAGAAAGGTCTTAAAAGTTAAACGATTTCAGCACCTATGCTGAGGGGCGTTATTGTTGCAGCCAGTTTGGATACGGCCAGCGTGGAAGAACCGCAGCGTATATGAAGTACGTGAGGATTCTGAGCACTGCCCGGATTCAAAATGACAAATAAAATAGCCCTGCCATTCATTGATGTTTCTTTGTTCTGCGCGTTGGTAGTGCATCTGCCGGATTATCCGGCCAGGGATGCTTAGGATAGCGGCCTTTCATCTCTTTTTGTACATCGCGATAAGTTCCCTGCCAGAACGCGGCCAGATCGGCGGTGATCTGCAGCGGACGCTGTGCCGGAGAGAGCAACTCCAGCACGACGGCAATACGCCCTTCGGCTACCTGCGGGCTGCGCTCTTCGCCAAACATCTCCTGCATCCGCACTGACAACACCGGCGGCTGCTCTGCATGATAGCGGATTGCCAAACGGCTGCCAGTAGGAACGCTATAATGCGTCGGTAATGCGCTGTCGAGTCGTTGGCGCTGATTCCAGTCCAGCAGGCGCGAAAGGGCGTCGTGCAAATCGACCTGTTGCAGCGATTTCAGCGAGCGGACGCCGCCCAGCGAAGGCAACAGCCACTGCTCCAGTGCGTCGAGCAGGCTTTGATCATCCATCGCTGGCCAGCTGGCTTCCGGCAGCCATTTCGCCGCACAAATCAGCCGCAGACGTAACTGCTCAGCCGCCACCGACCAGGTCAGCGCTGGCAATCCCTGATTGCGTATCCACTCAATTAACGCCTGTTGTAACTCGGCGTCATCGGGTTTGGCCTGCGGATTTGCCTTCAGTACCAGCCGCCCGACTTGCCAGCGTCGCCATGCGCGCAGCGTGCCTTTCTCTTCGTCCCATTCGACAGCGGTTTGCTCTTTCACAATCTGCGGCAAACGCTCTGCCAGTTGGCTGGCATCCAGCGTCACTGCCAATAAAATGCGGGCATCTGGGCTGTTATTACCCTGTAACAGCTGCGGTGCCACCAGCCAGGCGGCACGGTTTAAGCCGTCATCCTGCGGCAGCGAAGCCCCCAGCCCGTTGGCCAGTAAATAACGACCGTCAACACCACGACGTTGGGCGATGCGGTCGCTGAAAGCGCTGGCCAGCAGCCAAGGGGCCAGCGAGGTATCTACCTGACCTTTCCTATTATTTTGTGTATTCCCAACGCGTTGTGCTAACTGACTGGCACGCCGCTGCCAATGCCCTTGTGGGCGACTGAGCCAATAATCGATATCCGAAACGCCACCGCGCGGTGGCTCCTCAAGCATAGCGGCCAGCAGTGTCGCGGTAGCCAGAGCGTCAGCACTTTGTGCATCTGCGGCAATCAGCATCGCGGCCAGGCGCGGATCGCAGCCGATCTTGCCCATGCGCTGCCCTGCGGAGGTGAGCTTGCCCTGTTTATCTGTTGCGCCCAAGGAATGAAGCAGCGTTTTAGCCGCCACCAGAGCCGGTGCGGGTGGTGCGTCCAACCATGCAAGCTGCGCGGCATCCTGGCACCCCCACTGCAATAATTCCAGCCAGAAGCCACTGAGATCGCTTTGTAGAATTTCTGCTTCAGCCTGGGCACTGCCGCGTTCAGCTTGCTCTTTAGCAAACAGATGCCAGCACAGGCCCGGCTCCAGACGCCCGGCGCGGCCTGCACGCTGGATCATCGACGCCTGACTGATACGCTGGGTGACTAGCCGGGTCAGGCCGCTGCGCGGGTCAAACTGCGCGCTGCGTTCCAAACCGCTGTCCACCACCAACCGGATACCTTCGATAGTCAGGCTGGTTTCGGCAATGTTAGTGGCCAGCACGATTTTACGGCGGCCGGCGCCGGCGGGTTGAATGGCCCTCTGCTGCTGATCAAGCGACAGCGCGCCATACAGCGGGCAGAGATCCACATCATTCGCTACTTTACCCGCCAGCAAATTCTGTACACGGATGATATCCCCAACGCCGGGGAGGAACAGCAACATCGAGCCATCATGCTCACTCATCAGGCGGCTGACCACGCGGGCGATACTCTCATCCAGTCGCTCATGGGTGGCGAGGGAAATGTAATGACGGTCTACCGGGAAACTGCGGCCTTCGGAGATAATCACCGGCGCATCCGGCAGCAGCGGCGCGAGGCGTACATTATCGAGCGTTGCCGACATGATCAGTAACTTGAGGTCATCTCGCAGACCGCTTTGTACATCGAGCAGCAAAGCCAGTGCCAGATCGGCTTGTAAACTGCGTTCGTGAAACTCATCGAGGATCACCAGCGACACACCGGTAAGCTCCGGGTCAGCCTGCACCATACGAGTCAGAATCCCCTCAGTCACCACTTCAAGCCGGGTAACGGCGCTGGTTTTACTCTCAGCACGCATGCGGTAACCAACAGTCTGGCCGGGCATTTCACCCAGTTGCTGCGCCAGACGGAAGGCCACATTTTTTGCGGCTAAACGGCGCGGCTCCAACAACAAGATTTTACCGGGCAGGTTAGCCTCATGCAGCAATTGCAGCGGCAGCCAGGTCGATTTACCGGCACCGGTAGGCGCCAGCAACAATACCTGCGGAGCAGTTCGCAATGCGGATAATAGCGATTCGAGTACGGCACTGACCGGCAAAGAAGAAGACAATGAAAAAACCCCATATGATTTGATTTAAAGCGCCAGCATTGTAGCATCTGCCCCTGCACAGCTGAAAAGGAACCCCAAATGTCTGCTCAACGCCGCCTGTTTTTCGCTTTATCACTGCCACCAACATTACAAAAGCAGATGATACAGTGGCGGGCCGACAACTTCCCTGTCGATGCCGGGCGACCTATCGCTGCCGCCAATCTACACCTGACGCTGGCGTTTCTGGGCGAAGTCAGTGAGCAGAAAGAAACCGCACTGCGCAGCGTGGCAGGAAGAATTGACGCACAAGGTTTCAGCCTGAAGATTGACGATGCGGGGCACTGGCCAGGGGCAGGTGTAGTATGGGTGGGCACCCGTCGAGCACCGCGTCCGCTGTTGCAACTGGCGGAGGTTCTGCGCTCACACGCCGCGCGCAACGGCTGCTATCAAAGCGCCCTGCCTTTTCACCCGCATATTTCCATATTAAGCGCTGCTACCCGGACGGTGGCTATTCCGCCCGCCACGCCCAATTGGGCCCTGGAAGCCAAAGATTTCGGGCTGTATCAGTCAGTATTTACCCAGGGCCGTACGCGCTATACCCGCCTGCAAAGCTGGCCACTGCCTGCCTCCCACTAACTTTTTTCAGGAACTGTCATGCACTTCGATCCCCCGCTGCAGTCTGCGACGCTAATAAAACGTTACAAACGCTTTCTGGCCGATGTGGTGACGCCAGATGGCCAGGAAATGACGCTGCACTGCGCCAATACCGGCGCCATGACCGGATGCGCCACACCGGGAGATACCGTGTGGTATTCCACCTCAGATAACCCAAAACGTAAGTATGCACACAGCTGGGAGTTAACCGAAACCCAGCAGGGACAATGGATTTGCGTCAATACGCTGCGGGCGAACCAGGTAGTGCGGGAAGCGCTGGAGACCGACACGATCCCAGAATTATCCGCTTACAGTAAGTTAACTGCTGAAGTTAAATATGGCGCTGAGAATAGCCGCATTGATCTTCTGTTGCAGGCGCATAATCGTTCTGACTGCTATATTGAAGTGAAATCTGTCACCTTGTTGCAGCAAGGATACGGCTTCTTCCCTGACGCGGTCACGCTGCGTGGCCAGAAGCATTTACGCGAACTACAAGCGATGGCGGAACAGGGACAGCGAGCAGTTCTTTTTTTCGCTGTATTGCATTCAGGTATTGAAAGCGTTTCACCGGCACACCATATTGATCCGCGTTACACAGAATTATTGACGCAGGTACAACAAAGCGGTGTCGAAGTGATCTGTTATGGTGCCAAACTTTCTGCCGGGAATATCCGCCTGGCAGAGCGTTTACCTCTGGCTAACCGCCAGTTAGTCGGATAACCCCCTGTTATTATAACCATCGGCGGCTATAAAGGCAGATGTGCGAAATCATTCAGTTGAATGGGCATCTAAGGGTACGCGAATACGCTTTTCCTCACAGTGCTGTCAAGTACCTGCGATGATTAATTGCTTACCTCGCGACCTTCTGGTATTTATAGCGGCCTGATTTTTTCCCCTTTTGGGGATCGAAATGCTCTCAATCATTCGGGTTGCAACAAAGCGACTTGATAGAAAACGAGCATTGTGCGTTTTATGTAGGAGAAGCATCATGCAAGAAGGGCAACCCCGTAAGACATCGTCCTTGAGCATTCTCGCCATCGCTGGGGTAGAACCATACCAAGAGAAGCCAGGCGAAGAGTACATGAACGTCGCTCAACTGACCCATTTCAAGAAAATTCTTGAAGCGTGGCGTAACCAGCTCAGGGGTGAAGTTGATCGTACTGTTTCGCATATGCAAGACGAAGCTGCAAACTTCCCAGATCCGGTCGACCGTGCCGCTCAGGAAGAAGAGTTCAGCCTCGAACTGCGTAACCGCGACCGTGAACGTAAGCTGATTAAAAAAATAGAAAAAACACTGAAAAAAGTGGAAGACGAGGATTTCGGTTACTGCGATTCCTGTGGCGTTGAGATCGGCATCCGCCGCCTCGAAGCACGTCCTACCGCCGATTTGTGCATTGACTGTAAGACACTGGCTGAAATCCGCGAAAAGCAGATGGCTGGTTAAGTCTCGGGTCCCACGCGGTGCGTCATGCACCGCGTTCCCTTTATAAAAGATGTTCCGGTCCTATGCCTGATTCCCATTCTGCGCAGCATTATGTCGGTCGTTTTGCCCCTTCGCCTTCCGGCGCTCTCCATTTCGGTTCCCTGATAGCCGCCCTCGGCAGCTATCTGCATGCCCGTTCTTTACAGGGCCGCTGGCTGGTACGCATTGACGATCTCGATCCACCGCGCGAAATCCCGGGCTCCGCCGACAGCATTCTGGCTACGCTGGACCGCTACGGATTGCATTGGGATGGTGACGTCGTCTGGCAGTCGAAACGTCATGATGCCTACCGCGCTGCCCTGGAGAGATTACGCCATCAGGGAGTCAGCTATTACTGCACCTGTACCCGCCAGCGGATTAGCCAGCTTGGCGGCACTTACGACAGGCACTGCCGCGATTTGGCACTGGGCGCAGAAAATGCCGCCGTTCGTTTACGCCAAATCCACCCGATTTATGGGTTTGAGGATGACTTCCAGGGGCAGCAACATGCCAAGCCAGCGCTGGCTGAAGAGGATTTCATTGTTTGCCGGCGCGACGGCCTGTTCGCTTATAATCTGGCAGTGGTGGTTGATGACCATTATCAGGGCGTGAATCATATTGTGCGTGGTGCAGATTTAATTGAACCCACCGTACGGCAGATTTCACTTTATCAACATTTAGGCTATCCGCAGCCGGGTTATTTGCATTTACCGTTGGCGGTGAATGGCCAGGGGGATAAACTCTCGAAGCAGAATCATGCCCCTGCATTACCGGAAGGCGATCCCCGCCCGGTATTGTTGAAAGCGTTACAATTTTTGGGCCAAAATGTGCCGGAAAATTGGCAGGATTTGCCATTAGACTTATTATTACGCTGGGCGACAAAACATTGGACGCCGGCGCAAATGCCGCGACAAGATGCGAAAGCACCACCAGATTTGACTTCGGCATTCTCAAAGTAGCCAGTGTGAGCTATGATTAGCCGCTGTTTTTGCGTCGCGTTATTTTTATCAGTCACTATCGAGGTGTCCCATTTTTACCCGAGTAGCCAATTTCTGCCGTAAGGTGCTAATTCGTGAAGACAAAGTCATTCGTGAAGACAAAGTTATTCATGAAGAAAATGCGGTGCCAGAGCAAGCCCCTCTTCGTGAAGATAAAACCCATCACGAGACAACGCTTGTAGCTGAAGGCAACGTGAAAACGGCCCCAGCTCCACGGCGCGAACGCAGCGGGAGCCGCGATAGCCGTGGCCGCCGGGATGAAAACACGCACCGAGGTGATCGCCGCAATAACAGCGCTTCGCAGAGTCAGGGCCCGCGCCAAAGCACAAACAACGGCAACCGCCGCCCGGCCAGCGAGTCGACACGTGGCGAACGTCAGCCCATTATTGAGCGCTATGTCACTGAGCATCCGCCCAAACCGCGTGCATCTTTCGACTACGCCGGTGAGACACGTGCAATAACAGTGATTCCGCGCGACGAGCACAATATTTCCCGTCGTGATATCAGCGAAAACGCACTGAAAGTTCTCTATCGCCTGAACAAATCTGGCTATGAAGCCTATCTGGTCGGCGGTGGCGTACGTGATTTACTGCTGGAAAAGAAACCCAAAGATTTCGACATCACCACCAACGCCACGCCGGATCAGGTACGTAAACTGTTCCGCAACTGCCGTCTGGTGGGTCGCCGTTTCCGCCTGGCACATGTCATGTTCGGACCGGAAATCATTGAGGTTGCTACCTTCCGCGGTCATCACGAACAGCTGGAAGAAGAACCGGAAGACAAAAACTCTTCCCAGCAGGCGGTGAACGGTATGCTGCTGCGTGACAATATTTTTGGCACCATCGAAGATGACGCCCAGCGCCGCGACTTCACCATCAATAGTCTATATTACGGCGTAGCTGATTTCACCGTGCGTGATTACACCGGCGGTCTGCGCGATCTGGAAAATGGCATTATTCGTCTGATTGGTGACCCGGAAACCCGCTACCGCGAAGATCCGGTAAGGATGCTACGTGCTGTCCGTTTTGCCGCCAAGCTGGATATGAAAATCTGTCCGGTAACGGCCGAACCCATTCCACGCCTGGCGACCCTATTGCAGGAAATCCCGCCAGCGCGGCTGTTTGAAGAGTCGCTGAAATTATTGCAGTCGGGTTATGGTCATCAAACTTACCTGAAGCTGTGTGAATACCAATTGTTCCAGCCGTTGTTCCCGCTGATTGCCAGCCAGTTCACCGAACAGGGCGACAGCCCGATGGAACGAATACTGAATCAGGTATTAAAAAATACTGACTTCCGCCTGCAAAACGATCAGCGCGTTAATCCGGCATTCCTGTTCGCCGCCATGCTGTGGTATCCGGTGATTGAACATGCGCAGAGGCTGGCGCAGGAAGGCGGCCTGACTTATTACGATGCGTTCTCACTGGCGATGAACGACGTACTCGACGAGCAATGCCGTTCACTGGCTATACCGAAACGTATCACCACGTTAGTGCGTGATATCTGGGCGCTGCAACTGCGTCTTTCTCGCCGTCAGGGGAAACGTGCACACAAGCTGATGGAACACCCTAAATTCCGCGCCGCCTTTGATTTACTGGCACTGCGTGCGGAAGTGGAACAGCATCGCGAACTGCAAAGCCTGACCGAATGGTGGAATGAATTCCAGGAGGCCACTCCTGCGTCGCAAAAAAACATGCTGGGTACGCTGGGCGATGACGTCGCACCACGCCGCACCCGTACGCGCCGTCCGCGCAAACGGGCACCACGTAAGGAAAGCGGTCAATGATCCGGGTCTACATTGCGCTCGGCAGTAATCTTGCCAAGCCTGTAGACCAGGTTAACTGTGCGCTGGAAGCTCTGGCGCATATGCCCCGCACCAAACTGGTGGTGTGTTCCGCGTTTTTCCGCAGTAAACCCCTTGGGCCGCAAAATCAACCCGATTTCCTCAACGCTGTTGTGGCGCTTGATACCCACTTGCCTGCTGAGGAGCTTCTGGATGCCACACAGGCGATTGAACAGAATCAGGGACGCATACGTAAGGCCGAGCGCTGGGGGCCACGTACGCTGGATTTAGACATGCTGCTGTACGGCAACCAAGTGATCAATACCGACCGGTTGATTGTCCCGCATTATGATATGAAGAACCGCGAGTTTATGCTCTACCCGCTGGCGGAGATTGCCCCGGAGTTGATTTTCCCCGATGGTGAATCCCTGCAGGAGGTTCTGACCCGCGTCCCGCGCAACGGTCTGGCCCGCTGGTAGCCCAGCATTAATCATCCCGAACAGCTTGCCCGAACTTCTACCCGCGTTCCACCTTCAGCCCGGTTGCGGTATACGACGCGAAGCCCATGCAGCTGGGCGATTCGTTTAACAATCGAGACCCCCAGTCCACTGCCGGTCTGTTCCTGACCCGGCGGACGATAAAAACGCTCACCCAGCCTTGCCAAATGTTTATCTGAAATGCCCGGCCCGCGATCCTCGACGTTAATGCCCTGCTGGCTGAGATGGACAACCACCGACGATCCCGCGGGTGAATATCGCACCGCATTATCCACCAGATTACGTAACATCAACGACAGCAACAAAGATTGCCCCTCAATCGCTGGCGGTGTACCGGTATTTTCAAAGCGCAAAGCGATACCCTTGGCATGGGCGGCAGCATCCTGCTCACCCAGGGTCTGCGCTATCAGCCCTGCCCAATCTACCGGTTCCAACTCATCCAGCCCACTAAAAGACTCCAGCCTGGACAGCGTCAGCAACTGATCAACCAGTCGGGTGGCGCGGTCGATACTGGTGGTAAGATTTTGCAACGCATGTTCACGCATTTCGTTGTCATCACCAGACAACTGCACCACTTCGGTTTGCACCCGCAGCGCGGCAAGCGGACTACGCAGTTCGTGGGCTGCATCTGAGGTAAAACGCCGTTCACGGGTTAGCATATCGCCGGTACGGGTAAACAATGCGTTGAGGGATAGCACCAGCGGCAGCACTTCGCTGGGTACCCGGTCGGTGGAGAGAGGGGAAGCATCATCAGGAGCACGCCGGTGAAGATCGCCCGCTACGCGGCGCAGTGGGCGCAGCTCCAGACCCATCATCACCATCATGGCCAGCAGCAATATTGGCAGGCAGGCCAGCCACGGCAGCAGTTGTCCGGAGACCAGATTCCAGGCCATATCCTGACGATAATCATATTCCTGACCAACGGCGATGCGAAAGCGTCCGTCCGCAGTCGTCAGCCACAGCAGCCGCCATGGGTCGTCATTGTTATTGATTTCACTATCAATAAAGCCCTGTGTGTTCTTATCAAAGCGGATATTTTTGCCGTTTTCACCGTCGTTAAGCAGCATCTTGCCCTGCAAATTAAAGATGGCGAACGTCAGAGCGTCATCATCGGTATGTCCGCGCCCGGATTTGTGCACCAGCTTTTTGGTCTCAGGCAGACGAACTTCATGATTTTGCAACAACATATCGCCCACGCCAGTGGCCGCCAGGCGTTTGGCAAATAACATTTGTTGAGTATCAAGCACTTCGTTGATGTTGTGGCGGGTCTGATACCAGGCTATAGCAGAGGCCAGCAGCCAAGTGACCAGCGCCAGCATGCCAAACAGCAGGATCAAACGCAGACGTAAACTAAGATTTTTGCAATGTTGCTTCACGCATTTTCTCCGGTCATGGAGTCCCTTACATCGGCGAGCGCATCTCCCAGGGTATAACCCACACCGTGAACGGTACGGATGAAACCGTTACCCAATTTTTTACGCAGATGGTGAATATGCACCTCGACAGCGTTGCTGCTAACCTCGTCATCCCAGTTGTAGAGTTTTTCCTGGATCAACGGACGCGGTAAAACACGACCTTTGTTATTGAGGAATAACTCCAGCACCGTTATCTCACGCGGTGTAAGCATTACCGGGTCGCCGTTCAATGCAACGCTGCGTAACGCTGGGTCGAATTCCAGAATACCATGGGTAATTTTTGGCGTAATTTGCCCGTGGCGACGTCGGATCAGCGCCTGCAAACGCGCCGCCACTTCCACCAATGCAAACGGCTTACACAGATAATCATCGGCACCGGCCTGCAATCCGCTGACCCGTTGTTCAAGCGCATCACGGGCGGTTAGGATCAAGACTGGCGTATCTTTCCCAGCCTGACGCCACTCTTTAAGCAGCTGCATACCGTCCATTCCGGGCAGACTGAGATCGAGGATCACTGCATCATAAGGTGCGCTGTCGAGCGCCACTTTTCCGATCAGACCGTCGGTAAACCAGTCGAGTGTGAAACCCAACTTTCCCAGTCCGGCTTTAATACCGTCGCCGATCATCTTGTCATCTTCTATCAGCAGAATCCGCATGCGCCTCGCTCCCATCGTTAAATTAACCCAAAATCATTCGAGTCACAGAAAGGCGGCCAACGCATCTGCGGCTTGAAGGATAAAGAGGTTCTCCATGCCTCCAGTATACGTCAGGCATATTAAGCGGTTCTTAAGATCTACAGACTGAAGTCAGTAACTTCACTACCTGCTTATCGGGCCATACAGTAGAATAACAACCCGATATTCACCGTATGAATTGTCCACAGGAAGATCCCATGAAAACCACCACCCTGAGTCAGTTACGCCAGTGGAAACAGGATAACCATAAGTTTGCGACCCTCACCGCATACGACGCCAGCTTCGCCCAACTGTTCGCTGAACAAGGGGTCCCGGTGATGCTGGTCGGCGATTCACTCGGTATGGTCGTGCAGGGCAATGATTCTACCCTGCCGGTTACCGTTGAAGATATTGCCTATCATACCCGCTGCGTACGCCGTGGTGCACCGCTAGCCTTGCTGCTGGCTGACCTGCCTTTTATGAGTTACGCCACGCCCGAGCAAACCTTCGCCAGCGCCGCCGTGCTGATGCGTGCGGGGGCCAATATGGTGAAGCTGGAAGGGGGAAGTTGGTTGTGCGATACGGTGAAAATGCTGACTGAACGTGCAGTGCCGGTATGCGGACATTTGGGTTTGACGCCACAGTCTGTGAACATTTTCGGTGGTTATAAAGTGCAGGGCCGTGATGAAGTGGCTGCTAATCTGTTGGTGAAAGACGCGCTGGCGCTTGAGGAAGCGGGTGCACAGCTACTGGTACTGGAGTGCGTTCCGGTTGAATTAGCCCAACGTGTAACGCAGGAGCTGTCTATCCCCGTCATTGGCATCGGCGCAGGAAATGTGACCGACGGCCAGATTTTAGTGATGCATGATGCCTTTGGTATTACCGGCGGCCACACGCCCAAATTCGCCAAAGATTTCCTCAGCGAAGCCGGTGATATGCGCAGCGCCGTGCGTCTTTATGTCGAACAGGTTGCTCAGGGAATTTACCCGGGCGAAGAACACAGTTTCAAATAAATACCGGTTACTAATCAGGAGTTGTCGTGCTAATTATCGAAAACATACCGCTGCTGCGCCGTGAAATTCATTTTTATCATCAGAACAATAAACGTATCGCGCTGGTTCCCACGATGGGCAATCTGCACGAAGGCCATATGAAGCTGGTAGAAGAGGCCAAAGCGCGCGCCGACGTGGTGGTGGTCACTATTTTTGTTAACCCAATGCAATTTGAACGCCCCGACGATCTCGAACGTTATCCGCGCACTTTGCAGGAAGATTGCGAGAAACTGAACAAGCGCGGCGTGGATCTGGTCTTCGCTCCCTCACCTGCCGATATTTACCCTAAAGGCTTGGCGACGCAGACTCAGGTTGATGTGCCCGTTATCTCGACTATTCTGGAAGGTGCCAGCCGCCCCGGCCATTTCCGAGGTGTGTCGACTATCGTCAGCAAATTGTTCAATCTGGTGCAGCCCGATGTGGCCTGTTTCGGGCAGAAAGATTTCCAGCAGTTGGCACTGATCCGCGCCATGGCAGAAGACATGGGCTATGGCCTCGAGATCGTCGGCGTGCCGACGGTACGTGCTAAAGATGGTCTGGCACTGAGTTCGCGCAACGGTTATCTGACCAATGATGAGCGTAAAACCGCGCCAAAGCTGTCAAAAATCATGAACCAATTGGCCGAACGCTTAACGCAAGGCGAACGCCATATCGAACAGTTACTGGATGAGACGGCACAGCAGTTGCGTGAAGCCGGTTTCACTCCGGATGAGCTGTTTATCCGCGATGCCAGGACGTTGCAAGATCTCGGAGTAGACAGCACCTCAGCGGTGATCCTGATGGCTGCATGGTTGGGAAAAGCGCGGTTAATTGATAATCAACAGGTTGATCTGACCCAGTAGACAGCGGGGATTAAATCAGCAAAGATGTGTCGGATATAAGATTTTTAGTTTCCGAACTGAACGGTATTTCATGTGATTTTATCCATTCGCTTTCACGCCACGATCGTGGGAAACACGACGGATAAATACGAAGGGCACTGCAATGATTCGAACTATGCTCCAGGGTAAACTGCACCGGGTTCACGTTACTCAGGCAGATTTACATTACGAAGGGTCCTGCGCCATCGATCAGGACTTTCTCGACGCCTCAGGTATTTTGGAATACGAAGCCATCGATATTTATAACGTTGACAACGGTCAGCGTTTTTCTACTTACGCCATCGCCGCTGAACGGGGTTCTCGTATTATTTCGGTCAACGGCGCGGCAGCCCGTTGTGCCTGCGTCGGCGACCTGCTGATCATCTGCTCTTACGTGCAGATGTCAGATGTTGAAGCCCGTAAGCACCAGCCGAAAGTAGCCTATTTCGAAGGCGATAACATTCTGAAACGCACCGCGAAAGCCGTGCCGGTTCAGGTGGCGTAATTAAGCCCCTTCCCCTCGTGAGAGGGGAAGGGGCAAAAAATTAGCTTCGCAGGCCGCGACCACGCTCTATCAAATACCACGCCAGCAAATAAAATGCCGCGATAAACGCCACCAGCACGCCCATAGTGAACACCAGAGGCACGTCAGAAATCCCGAGAAAACCATAACGGAAACCGCTAATCATATAGACGATTGGGTTCAGCTTGGAGACGGCCTGCCAGATGGGCGGCAACAGGGAGAGCGAGTAAAATACTCCGCCCAGGTAAGTCAGCGGTGTCAGCACAAAGGTCGGGATCAGACTGATATCATCGAACGTTGTCGCGAATACCGCATTCAGCAGGCCGCCCAGTGAGAACAAGATCGCGGTCAGCAACAGCGTCAGTGCAATCACCCACCAGGAGTGGATCACCAGCGGTACGAAGAACAACGAAATTGCTGTAACCAGAATTCCGACACAGATCCCTCGCGCCACGCCACCGCCGACAAAGCCGGCGATCACCACGTGAGTGGGCACCGGCGCCACCAGCAACTCTTCAATATTGCGCTGGAATTTCGCGCTGAAAAACGACGCCGCCACGTTGGCATACGAGTTGGTGATCACCGCCATCATGATAAGACCCGGTACAATAAACTGCATGTAGGTAAAACCGTGCATGCTGCCAATCTGTGAGCCAATCAGGTTGCCGAAGATGATGAAGTAGAGCGCCATGGTGATAACCGGCGGAACCAGCGTTTGGATCCAGATGCGTCCAAACCGGTTAATCTCTTTTAGCCAGATACTTTTCAGTGCCACCCAATACAGTTGCGACATTATTTCGTTTCCCCACTGCCGTTCACCAGAGTGACAAACAGCTCTTCCAGACGGTTAGCTTTATTACGCATACTCAAAACCTGCACACCCTGATTGCTCAACTGGCTGAACAGAGAGTTCAGGCCTTGCTCGCGCATCACTTCCACCTCCAGCGTTGAGGTATCTGTCAGATGACTGCGGTAGCCTTCCAGCTGCGGCAGGGTGCTTTTAGGGCCTAAATCGAGAATAAAGGTTTCTGATTTCAGCTTGGAGAGCAGCGCTTTCATGCTGGTGTTTTCCACCAAGAGACCGCCCTGAATGATGCCGATATTGCGGCACAGCATTTCCGCCTCTTCCAGATAGTGCGTAGTCAGGATGATTGTCGTGCCCTGCACATTCAACTCTTTGAGGAAGCCCCACATGGAACGGCGCAGTTCGATGTCCACACCCGCGGTCGGTTCGTCAAGAATGAGCAATTTTGGCTCATGCATCAGTGCGCGGGCTATCATCAGGCGACGTTTCATCCCACCGGAAAGCATGCGGGAGCGTTCGTTGCGCTTGCCCCACAGGTCAAGCTGGGTAAGATATTTCTCGGCGCGTTGCAATGCCAGCGGACGAGGAACGCCATAATAACCCGCCTGATTTACCACAACCTGCATCACGGTTTCAAACGGGTTGAAATTGAATTCCTGCGGCACCAACCCCAGCTGGCGCTTGGCATTAACAATATTTTTATCAATGTCATAACCAAACACCCGCACCTTACCGGCGGTTTTATTAACCAGTGAGCTGATGATACCAATAGTGGTAGATTTACCGGCACCGTTCGGGCCAAGCAAGGCGTAAAAATCCCCTGCTTCCACTTTCAGGTCGATGCCGCGCAACGCTTGCACGCCACCGGCGTAGGTCTTGGTTAACTTCTCCAGTTCTAATGCATATGTCATAAATGGAGCTTACCTTGTGTAGAGAACCTTGTTATAAATTCTGACGTTAAGATTTGATCATCATTTGGGATGCTGAATCTGTTTAAAAAAAAGAGGTGTTCCCCTATATTAACCCATCGCTACGAGTTGGTTACAGGCTATTAACTTCCATGAATGAGATTGAAACACTTAAAAGTAATAACGCCCTTTGGTCAAAAACCATGGTGGAAGAAGACCCAGGCTTCTTCGAACGTCTATCAGAATCGCAAAAACCACGCTTCCTGTGGATTGGCTGTTCCGACAGCCGCGTTCCGGCAGAACAACTGACCGGACTCGAACCCGGTGAACTGTTTGTTCATCGTAACGTGGCTAATCTGGTGATCCACACTGACCTCAACTGCCTTTCCGTCGTGCAATACGCCATCGACGTGCTGGAAGTTGAGCACGTGATCATCTGTGGTCACTACGGCTGCGGCGGCGTACAGGCGGCGGTTGAAAACCCGGAGCTCGGGCTTATCAACAACTGGCTGCTGCACATTCGTGATATCTGGTACAAACACAGCTCACTGCTTGGCGAACTGTCGCCGGACCAGCGTCTGAACAAGTTGTGTGAACTCAACGTGGTTGAGCAGATTTACAACCTCGGACACTCAACGGTAATGCAGTCAGCATGGAAGCGCGGGCAGAAAGTCTCCCTGCATGGCTGGGTTTATGGCATTCAGGACGGGCGTCTGCGCGATCTCGAAGTGTCCTCCACCAGCCGCGAAACCCTTGAACAACGTTATCGTCAGGGCGTCTCCGCCCTGCTGCATGGCAATCCAGAGTAACTGTACAAAAGATTAAAAAGCAAAAGGCACATTATGTGCCTTTTTTTGTGCCTTTTTTCAGGCATATCAATCTGCGGATGCGATAGGCGAAGCCGATCAGTGGTTACTCGTCGAGCATCACTACCTTGCCGACATACGGCAAATGACGATAACGCTGGGCATAGTCGATGCCGTAGCCGACCACGAATTCGTCGGGAATGGCGAAACCGACGTATTCGACTTTGACGTCAACTTCACGGCGCTGAGGTTTATCGAGCAGCGTACAAATAGCCAGTGATTTAGGTCCGCGCAGTTGCAGCAGTTCACGCACTTTGCTCAGCGTATTGCCGGAGTCAATGATGTCTTCGACAATCAAAACGTCTTTGCCGCGGATATCCTCGTCGAGATCTTTGAGAATTTTGACATCGCGCGTGGTGGACATACCGTTGCCGTAGCTGGAAGCGGTCATGAAATCCACCTCGTGGGATACGTCAATGGTACGACACAGATCAGCCATAAACATAAACGAGCCGCGTAGCAGCCCGACCAGCACCATTTCGCTGCCGCTGTCGCGGTAGTGCCCGGTGATTTCACGGCCTAACTCGGCGATACGGGTTTTGACTTCTTGTTCGGAAATCATGACGTCTACTCTGTGTTTCATAAAACCTAACCACCTGAAATTTTTAATATTTATCACCATCAATCAAAAAATGGCAACCATAAAGCGGCAGGGATTATAACAAAGAACCCGCTGAGGGGTTAACGCCGAAATATCAGCCAATACCAGCCTGATGTAAATCGTGCAGATTTATCGCACCAACCAGAACACCATTGCTGTCCACCACCGGTGCAGCACTGATGTTTTGCTGATGAAGAGCTTCCAGCGCCTCACCGGCTCGAGACTGTGCCGGTAGGCGGTAACCCGGCCGTGTCATGGCGTTGAACAGAGGCTCATTCAGACTATGCCCTTTGACCAGCCATCGGCGCAGGTCACCGTCGGTGAAAACACCAACGACGCGCTGCTGCGCATCACATACGGCAATCAGCCCGAGGCCGGTGCGGCTCAGTTCCAGCATCGCATTCATGACATTGTCGTCGCTACCCATCACCGGCAGACGGTCACCAGTTCGCATCAAATGATGCACGTGGGTAAGCAGACGGGCACCCAGACTGCCGCCGGGATGTGAGCGGGCAAAATCTTCTGCACCAAAACCCCTGTGACGCATCAGCGCCATCGCAAGGGCATCGCCCATCATCAGCGTATTGACCGTGCTTGAGGTTGGGGCCAGACCCATTGGGCAGGCTTCACGCTCAACGCTGATATCAATCACGGCGTCAGCCGCATGCGCCAGCGGGGAATCTCTACCGCCGGTAATGGCAATAAGCTTGGTGTTATTTTCTGCCAGCAGTGGCAGCAACATATCCAGCTCTTTGGCACGGCCTGAATAAGAGATGAAAATCAGCACGTCTTGGCTGCCAATCATACCTAAATCACCATGCAGCGCTTCGGCAGGATGGACAAAGAAGGCTGGCGTACCGGTACTGGCCAGCGACGCGGCGATTTTTTTTCCGATATGCCCCGATTTTCCCATGCCAGATACTACGGCTTTACCAGTGCAGTTCAGCAGCAGATGGCAAGCGTGGACAAAGCGCTCATCCAGCCGGGTCATCAACCTCTGTGCTTCTTCAATTTCGATTTCCAACGTTTCGCGTGCGAATTCCAGCAGCGATTTATTCATCTTCTTCTCCCACAAGAATGATGCGAATACCGTGTTTTTCAATCGCCTCACGATACTGTTGGCTGATACCGCTGTCAGTGATCAGAGTATCGACACGGGAAAGGTCGCATACAATATTGGGGCTTTTACGACCAAATTTTGAGGAGTCCACCATTAGAATGATGCGCTCTGCAGCTTTGCACATAGCTTGGCTGACACCATGGGCTTCATTAAACGTCGTCACGCCGCCGTTGAGATCCACACCATCGGCACCGATAAATAGCTTGTCGAAATTAAACTGGTTGAAGGCACCTTCGGCCAGGCTGCCGTGAAAAGAGGAGGATTTTTTACGATAAGTGCCACCGGGCATCAGGATAGTCTGGTCGTTATCCAGCTCGACCAACGCATTGACGATGTGCAGACTGTTAGTCATCACCGTGATGTTATTAAACTGGCCGAGAAAAGGCACCATCTGCATGACCGTACTCCCCGCGTCGAAAATCAGAGAATCGCCGTCCTGAATTTCTTTAATAGCGGCGCGCGCAATGCGCAATTTTTTGCCGGTATTAATGTGGGTTTTGCGATCAATGGGCTGATCGCCCTCTTCTCTGCTCAACACCACGCCGCCGTAGGTACGGATCACCGCGCCCTCTTCCTCCAGCAGGGTGAGATCTTTCCGAATGGTCGTGCCGGTGGTAGCAAAATGCGCCGCTAGGTCATCTACTGCCGTTTTACCAAATTGTTGCAAATGTTCCAGTATCGCCGCCTGACGCTGTTTAGGTTTCATCACGATTTACGCTCAAATTTTCAGATAAATTCCATTCATTATCATTCTTTTTGAAAGATAATAGCTTTTAAAATGAAAATATCATGATTTCGATTCAATCGCTAATAATAGTGCAGTCTGAACATTCGGATCTTTCGGAAAGGTCACACCTATCATCAACTGTTGCCGGCTCATACCGTTGAGCGTGCAAAGAGGTTGCGGACTAGCGAAAATCGTCAGGCCGCGCAGTAAAAAACCGGCACAGACTTTCTCTTCTTTATCGAATGCCAGCGCCAGCACAACACGAGGTTTGAAGCGTCCGGCTGAACGCCCGACACCAACACTGCCCTGCTGACATAACCGGTCAAATGCCCGATTAAAGCGTTGTAACTGCCACCAGCCCAATGCTATCTGCGCCAGCCAGGCCAGCACTGCGCAGAAGATTAATGCCGAAGTCGATGTCATCGAGTCCTCCTTAAAAGCGAAAATCCGCCCCGGTTACCGGAGCGGATGGCATCAGAACATCACCTGACCGCCGGTGATATTGATCGACTGGCCGGTGCAGTAAGAGGCCTTATCGCTGGCGTAAAACAGCAACATGTCGAGCACATCCTGATAGTCACAGCCGCGTTTGAGTGGCACTTTGTCGATATAATACTGTTCGACCTGATCGGCATCGATACCTAATTTATTGGCGTACTGCGGCAATAATGTCTGGAACATCGGCGATTTTAGTAAATTCCCCAACATCAGCGAATGCACCGTAATACCATATTCGGCCAAATCCAGCGCCATAGACTGTGTCAAGCCCACCCCGCCAAACTTCGCTGCGCTGTAACCTGCATTATGTTTACTGCCCACTTTGCCGGATTTCGAGTTGATCTGAATGATGCGCCCTTGGATCCCATCGCGGATCATCAACCGTGAAAACTCACGGGCGCACAGGAAATAGCCCACCAGATTCACCTGTAATGAGAGATCGAAATCATTCAGAGCAAAATCCATGATCGGCGAAGCCTTCGCCATTCCCGCACTGTAAACCAGTAAACTCATTTGGCCGAATGTCTGATCAACGGCTTTCGCCAGTTGCGCGACACTGCTTTCACTGGTGGCATCCACGCCAAATCCAAAGGCTCGATCTGCTCCGAATTGTTGATTGATCTGTGCTGCTACCAGCGCGGCATTCTTCTCATTGAGATCTGCAACGGCAACCCGATAACCGGATTCAGCCAGTCCCTGACAAAGAAATGCGCCCAGCGTTTGACCACCACCGATCACGACTGCAACCTGTTCCATAATTGACTCCTGATCCTAATGTTAATCGATAAATTTCAATATGCTACCCAGCGGAATATCGTCGGGGGTAATGCCTTTCACATGCACGCTGCCTGGAAATTCGGCCCGGTCACTGCCGTCAAAACGCAGCGTGATATGCCCCAGTTCTCGTAAATTCTGCATCGCTACTTCACCGACGGCAGTGACCGGATAGCAGACATCCGCCAGCTCCATATATGCACCTGTGCGCAGTTCGCCTTCGGTCTGACCGTGCTGATGGATGAAGCAATAATCCTGAATATCCTGCGGCGCACCTTCACGAAAGGTGATCAGCATCTGGTCGGAAAGTGCTTCTCGTGCAAAGTCCCCGATGTGCGTGATAGTGGTTTGGTAAATGGTTTGCATGTTGGCTCCTTATTGATAGATGAAGGCTGAAGCGACCCAGGCGATCAACACCGTCGGCGCGCCGGTGAGGAAACGTCCGACCAAAACCGAAGGCACCCCCACACGCACGGTGTCCTGTTTGGCTTCTGCCAGGGACAATCCGACCGGAATAAAGTCACACGCTGCCTGTGCATTGATGGCAAACAGCGCAGGCAAGGCCAGATGCGGCGGAATATTTCCCAGCCCGATCTGTACGCCAACAAGCACGCCAATAACCTGTGCAATGACCGCGCCAGGGCCGAGGAAAGGAGAAAGCAGCGGGAAGGAGCAGATCAGTGCCAGCATCATCAATCCGACCGGGCTTTTCGCCAGCGGTGTCAGGCCGTGGGCCACCAGATCGCCCAACCCGGAGGCCATAATGATGCCGATAAGCGCTGCCACAAACGCCATAAACGGCAGAATTGTTTTGAGTACGGTATCAATGGTGTCGCGCCCCGCCTGAAACAGCACCGCTACACCGGACCCCATTCCCATACCGACTTTCGCCAGCAGCCCGTCACTTTGTTCGGTGATTTTTTTGGTCGTGTCATATTCACGCCCGGCACCTGATGGCGCAGCCTTCGCAGCAGCCGGAACCGACTCCCAGCTGGCAGAGGCTTCAAGGACGATATCGTGCTCACGCACGCCGGAAACATAGATGTCTTCAGTAATATATTGCGACAGCGGGCCGGATTTGCCGGTTGAATGGATATTGATCGTGGGGATCCTGCGCTTTGGATAAATGCCGCAACGCAACGTGCCGCCGCAGTCGATGACCATCACGCCGATCTCTTCGGCAGGCGGCTCACCTTCTTTGAAACCATCCACGCTTTCCCAGCCGGTCAGCGCGGCAAGTTTGTCGACGATCGCCGGGCGAGTACCCGCTGTGATATACACCACTTTCTTGCCAGGCACGGCCTCAATCAATAAAGGACCGCCCCAACCGCCCTCACCGCGGTTAATTCGAATAATAATGCTCATTTTCTGCTCCGCGTTTAAAGTTGAACCTGACGGTCAAGCTGGATACCCATCTTGTGTTCGAAGATGTGTGTTGTGAGATCGGTTACCCAGCCCCGGAAGAAATTGGTCACCATGCCGACCAGGAAATAACTGACTGCCAGCGGCCCCAGTGGTAATCCGAGCGTCGTAAGACCACTGGCAACGCCGAGATAGACGAACAGTTCGCCGGGGTTGATGTGCGGGAATAATCCGTTCATGGAGTGGCAACTGTAAGAGCTGGCCGCGTAATAACTGGGCTTGTAGATCTCAGGCATAAAGCGCCCGAGGCTCAGTGTCATCGGATTGCAAAATACAAAGGTGCCAATCACCGGCAACAGCAGGTAGCGTGACACCGGATTTCCGGCACAGCGCTGCGCCAGACGTTCGATCCTTTTCTGGCCGACGAATACGATCAGTGCATTCATCACCACCAGCAAACTGATTAAGAGAGGTAAAATGCCAGTGACCATGCTGACAAAGACCTCCCCCCCTTTCTGAAACAGGCCGATAAACCACTCGGCTCCGTGCGTGATAATTTCGATCATCTTGCTCTCCTGTAGGATAAGTGGGGCTACGCTTTCATTTTTATGTCACCACGCATAAAATATAATCATTATGAAAACATAATTACACTGTATTGATCACATTTTGAAAGATTTAACTTTCAAAATAAAACATTAAAGAGCTAATGATATGACGAGATCAGCATCGGGGAGAGGATCAGGCACGAGAAAGCAGCCAGAGGAACGTCTCTGGCTTGGTTATTAATAAAAGGGGATTTAGGAAAGAGGCTTAAGAAAGTAAATCATGCAGAAACCGTAAAGCCGAGCATCATGCCGCTGTCTTCATGTTCCAACAGATGGCAGTGCGCCATGTAGGCCTGCTGGCTATCAGCGAGATGACTGAACCGTACCAGCACTTCGCTGCGCGCCCCTTCAACGCGGACAATATCTTTCCAGCCGGTGCGGTGTGCAGCGACTGGCTGGCCGTTTTCGGAAAGGATTCGGAACTGCGTGCCGTGAATATGGAAAGGATGCAGCATCATGTCGCCCTCTCCCGAAATGGTCCATTTCTCGTACTGGCCGCGTTTAACATCGAAAGCCGGCGTGTTCATATCGTAAGCTTTGCCGTTAATTTTATTGGCACTCATGACATCAAACTTACCAGCGCTTTTTTGCATATCCATTCCTGCCATGTCGCCATGCGCATCCTGAGACATACCCGGCATGGAAGCCATATCACTGCTTTTCGCCGCTGCACCGTGGTCCATATTCATGCCAGCCATCGCGTCATGACCATAGCGCTCCATTAATGCCGCCATGCCTTGCTGGTCAAGCAGTGGATCCATCGAGAGTTGCAGCCAGCGGGTCGGCAGGCCATCGGCAGAAACCAGCTCAGGCATGTTCACTAAGGTGTCAGGGACCGACTGCGCGCCCAGCGTCAGCGTTGGCTGAATACGCAGCACCGGCAGCGGCTGGTCAAACGGTGCCAGCGTCATACCCATCTGTTTGACCGGTAGCGTGACGACATCAAAAGGTTGATTGCCTTGACACTCCACCAGCACTTCAAAGCGTTCGCCCGTCAGCATCGCCAATTCACTGACTTTTACCGGCTCAGCCAGGAAACCACCGTCGCTGGCGATCACGTACAGCGGACGTCCGTCACTGGTGGCGATATTAAGCGAACGTGCATTACAACCGTTCAGCAAGCGTAGACGCACCCAGCCACGTGACACACCGTGCTGCGGGTAGACCACGCCGTTGGTCAGCATATGGTTGCCGAACCAGCCAATGGCAGCGGTCATCACATCCAGTTGGTAATCAATTTGTCCCGCTTGGTTGAGGCGCTTGTCCTGAAACACCAGCGGAATATCATCCACTCCCCAGCGTGAAGGAAGTTGCAGTTTATTACTTTCATCGTCCTCAATCAGTACCAGCCCGGCCAACCCCATTGCCACCTGATAACCACTGGTATGATGCGGGTGTGGATGGAACCAGCAGGTCGATGCAGGCTGATCGAGCTTAAACTGCACCGTGCGGCTGGCACCGGGCGCAATTACGCCCTGTGGACCACCATCGATATCACCAGGAATTTCAAGCCCGTGCCAATGAACGGTACTGGCGACGCTAAGGTGATTATTCACGGTTACCGTTACCTGTTCGCCGCGTTTAAGGCGCAGCACCGGGCCAAGCAAATTGCCGTTAACTCCCCAGGTGTCGGTATTCACGCCGGGTATAAACTGGCTCTGTCCGCGCTGTAAATTGAGGGTGTAGTTGCCCTTAAAATCGACCTTAAGGATCGGGGGAACCGGCAGCACCGGGCGCTCGTCGGCCAATGCCAGACGGCTCCAGCACGGTAATGTGGTGGCTGCGCCCATCAGGGTCGTCCATTTGATAAAGTCGCGGCGATGCATATTCAGATCCTTTTGGTGGTGTGCATGCAGTATAAAAACGTCAGCCTAAACTCTCCAGTAAGGTTAAGGTCAAGCTGCAGGCCGGACAAAAGAAATTTAGTGTGGCGCATGGCAAATATGTTAACGTCTTTTAATTCAATTAGAGTCTCCTTTTTCCTATTAAAAGAACAATACGATGAAAAGAACTACGCTGACTTTGCTGTTGCTGACCCTCCTTGGTTTCTCCTCTGCAAGCCAGGCATTGAGTGAATCTGAAGCCGAAGATTTAGCGGACCTGACCGCCGTCTTCGTTTATCTGAAAAATAACTGCGGTTATGACCAGTTACCCAACGCGAAAATTAAACGCGCCATCGTGTTCTTTGCACAGCAGAACCGCTGGGATTTGGCCAATTACAACAGCTTCAATATGCAGGCAATGGGCGAAGACAGTTATCGCGATCTCAGCGGGATTGCTGTTGCTAAGACAACTAAATGCAAATCGCTGGCGCGCGACTCCCTGAGTCTGCTGACTTACTCGAACTGATTAGCTTTAAGCTGGCGGGATGATACCAACCGCCAGCGCTTCCCATACCATTCCTACCTTTCAGCTACACTTAAATCCTTTCCTTTAAAACCAGACTCTCTGAGCAACATTCAACCGTGCATGCGCAGGTAATGTTGGCTATTATGTCGCCCCCCATTTTTCAATACAGTGAATACTCAGGAGAAGACCGCGATATGTCCCAGGATCACTCACAAAAAGAAATATGGCTTGAGACACTGCATGCCAATTTTGGCCAGTATTTCAGTGTCGAAAAAGAGTTGTACCGCGATAAAACCGAGCATCAGGATCTGGTGATTTTTGAAAACGCCGCCCTCGGTCGCGTAATGGCGCTCGATGGTGTGGTGCAAACCACCGAACGTGACGAATTTATTTATCATGAAATGCTGACCCACGTGCCTTTACTGTCGCACGGCAATGCCAAAAAAGTGTTAATCATTGGCGGCGGCGACGGCGGGATGCTGCGTGAAGTATGCCGTCATAAAGGGATGGAAGCTGTCACGATGGTGGAGATTGATGCAGGTGTGGTGGAGTTTTGCCGCCAGTATCTACCCAATCACAGCGCAGGTTCATTTGATGACGCCCGCTTTAATTTGGTGATCGACGACGGCGTGAACTTCGTTAACCAGACCACTGAAACCTATGATGTGATCATTTCCGACTGCACAGACCCTATCGGTCCTGGCGAAAGCTTGTTTACGTCGGCATTTTACGAAGGTTGTGCGCGCTGCCTGAAACCGGGTGGGATTTTCGTCGCACAGAACGGCGTCTGCTTCCTGCAACAGGATGAAGCGGTAAACAGCCATCAAAAACTGAGCCACTATTTCAGTGACGTTACGTTCTATCAGGCGGCAATCCCGACTTATTACGGCGGTATAATGACCTTCGCCTGGGCAACCAACAGCACGAAATGTCGCCAGATTGACAGCAGAACGTTGCAAGCGCGCTTTGACGCCGCAGGCATTACCTGCCGTTATTACAATCCGGCCATTCATCACGGCAGCTTTGCCTTGCCACAATATCTACTGAATGCCCTGTCAGCCTCGCGCTGATACTGTATCCATAAGGGGGTGAATTAAATTGCAAAAGCTGAAACTGCATGGCTTCAATAACCTGACCAAAAGCCTGAGTTTTTGTATCTACGATATCTGTTATGCCAAAACGGCTGACGATCGTGACGGCTATATCGCCTACATTGACAAAGAATATAACGCCAACCGTTTAACGGAAATTCTCACCGAAACCTGCTCAATCATCGGCGCGAATGTACTCAACGTGGCACGGCAGGATTACGAACCACAGGGTGCCAGCGTCACGATTTTAGTGAGCGAAGAGCCGGTCGATCCGCGTGACGTGGATACCACAGAGCATCCGGGTCCGTTGTCGAATTCGGTGGTGGCCCACCTCGATAAGAGCCACATCTGCGTTCACACCTACCCGGAAAGTCACCCGGAAGGCGGACTTTGTACTTTTCGCGCCGATATTGAAGTCTCCACCTGTGGCGTGATTTCACCTTTGAAAGCATTGAACTATTTAATTCACCAGTTGGAATCAGACATTGTTACCATTGATTATCGCGTTCGCGGTTTCACACGTGACGTCAATGGCGTGAAGCATTACATTGACCATTCCATTAATTCGATTCAGAATTTTATGTCGCAGGATATGAAAGCACTGTACGACATGATGGATGTGAATGTGTATCAGGAAAATATATTCCATACCAAAATGATGCTTAAAGAGTTCGATCTTAAGCACTATCTTTTTAATGCAAAACCCGATGAGTTAAGCGCGGCAGAGCATAAAGAGATTACTGATTTGCTCTACAAAGAGATGCAGGAGATATATTACGGTCGCAATCTGCCTTCGGTGTGACAAATACTGAAGAAGAAAGGCCGGACATCTGCGGATACCCGGCCTTTTTTGTTTTTATATCAACGCAATAGGATTCAGGCCAGCGTCAAATTAAACGACTGGTTGCCTAGTGACTGTTGGAGCTCCGTGTTCAGCGCTTTATCGGTAATGATGTCGGTCATTTCAGCCAACTGCGAAACGCAAAACAGCGAGTACGCCCCGTATTTACTGCTGTCTGCCAGCAATACCCGACGCCGCGCATTGACCGCCAAATCCTGTTTCAGCCCAGCTTTTTCCTCCGTCGGCGTAGTGATGCCTTTGTCCAAACTCCACGAGTTGCAGCTGATAAATGCGATATCTGGATAGACGCTGCGTAGCAAACGACGGCCATGTTCACCCACGCAGGATTGGCTGCTGTCATCGATCCGGCCACCGATAATCGTCACTTCAATCTGTTTAAACTCAGATAAAAACAGTGCGATACGCAAATCGGCGGTGATCACCCGCAAGGGAAAATGCGTCAGATTACGTGCCAGTTCCAGCATGGTGGTACCGGCATCTAAGACCACCGCATCCCCCGGCTTTACCATGGCTGCCGCAACTTTAGCGATCGCCTGCTTTTCCTGCAGGCTGCGCTGTGACTTTTCGTTAGTGGTCGGCTGGCTGGGGATAAAGCGATTGAGCGTAACGCCGCCGTGGCTGCGGCTGATCACGCCCTGTTCGTCGAGTTTTATCAGGTCGCGGCGAATGGTTGCCGGAGAGGCCTCAATAGCGGCGACCAATTGTTCAACGGTGACCAGATTATGACTTTTCAGATAATCCATAATCTGATCGAGGCGACTTTGTCCGGTCAACGTGATTCCTTTTTGCCTTGCGCCAGTGGCGTGTGACTACGCCAGTTGTACGGCTAACTGAATAGAGATCGCCATGCTCTCAGACTTGGCTTTTCCTGTCCACGCAATATCAAACGCAGTGCCGTGGTCTGCGGACGTGCGGATGAACGGCAAACCGGCCGTAATGTTAACGCCGTCATAAAATCCCATCAGTTTCAGCGGGATATGTCCCTGATCGTGATACATCGCGACCACCATGTCATACATTCCTTCATAAGTTTGCAGGAATACCGTGTCCGGCGGGCAAGGCCCCGTCACGTTGATACCTTTGGCTTTCATTTTTTCGACCGACGGCCCGACAATCTTAATCTCCTCGTCGCCGAACAGCCCGTTTTCACCGGCGTGCGGATTCACCCCCGCCACGGCAATGCGCGGATCCTGATATCCCACGCAGCGCAGGAAGGTGTCCGCCATTTGGATCACCGTTTCCACCCGCTCGTGACTGAGCGTATCGAGGAACTTACGCAGCGCAATGTGCGTGCTGACGTGGATGACTTTGAGTTTATCGGTGTAGAGCACCATCGCGTAGTCGCGGCTGTGGGTCAGCTTGGCCAGCAGCTCGGTGTGCCCGGGATAAAGATGCCCCGCCGAGTGCAACGCTTCTTTATTCAGCGGCGCGGTGGCGATAGCGTGGACATGCCCTGCCATCGCCAGTTCGGTGGCGCGTTTCACACAGCGATACGCCAGATCGCCTGCCTCTTTCTGCACTTTTCCCGGCACCAGCGCATTAGGATCCGCCAGCGGTTCGTCGAGTACGTTGATGACGCCCGGCGCGAAATGCGCCTGTGCCACTGCATCGATAATACGCAGCTCCGCCGCCGGGGTGATCCCCAGCGCCAGGATCCGGCGCAGCGTCACAGCGCAGCCCACCACCACGGCTTTGGTGCCCGACAGCTCGCCCTCCGCTAACGCTTTAATGATGATTTCAGGGCCGATGCCGGCCGGGTCACCCATCGTTACTGCGATAATTTTAGTCACTCACCTTCTCCTCAATACTGCGTAAAACGTCAAGTAGCGTGTTTTCAGTGCCGAATCCGCCCGCCTTGGTCATGACCGGCAGCCGTGGGAACGGGCTGCCGAGTAAATATCCCCAGGGAACGCAGCCTGCAATCTGTCCTTTAATCTCAAACCCTGATGCTCCGAGCGCCCGGGCGACGGCCAGCGCGATATCCCCGCCGGACAGATACATACCGCCCGGCCGGTTTCCCGGTTGCTGTAAAACGTGGTGAATCAACTGCCCGAGAAAGGCGGCGATACGCTCTCCCATCTGCGGGCGGCTGAGATGATGTCGCTGGCAAAAGACGTCAATGGATTGCCGCTGTTCTGCGCCCTGCAGGGTACGGATCACGCAGTGTTTTCCCTGTCCGAGCGCCCCGCTGATCTGCGCGGCGAGCGTCAGCTGCCGCGCCGGTGACCCGGGCGAAAACAGATCCAAAACATCGATATCCACCAGCGCCACCGCCCGGTGTTGCCTCAGAAAAGCGATCTGCTGTACGGCGATGTCACTCATTGAACCGACCACCGCCAGCAGCGGCAATTTTTCGACGGCGGAGCTGAGCGGCGCGTCGCCGCTCCCGCGCAGGCTGGCGTCTGTCAGCGCATGAATAAGACCCGACGCGCCGACCATCAGCGGGCGGAACGGCAGGCGTTGCGCGGCCTGCACGATACGCGCCAAATCCTCAGATGTTTCGCTGTCGGCCACCAGAATGCGTACGCCCGATGCCACCAGTGCAAAAATCTCTGTCTGCACATCGCCGCCTCTGAGCGCGTCGAGCCCGACATGGTGCACGCGCAGCGAAGTTTGTTCCGCAAGCCGCGCCGCCACGCTGGCAGTATTCAGCGGCGTTTTCGGGTCGGTGGCGAATTCGGTCTCGGTCAGCAGATGGCCGTTGACATAGCACTGCCCGCCGGTGACCACCCGCCCGAGTTCAGGCACCGCCGGTGCGACAATCGCCAGCGGGCAATTCAGTGCGATCAGCGCCGCTTCTGTTTCAGCGCCGATGTTGCCGCGCAACGTGGAATCAATTTTCTTAAATACCTGATACTCACCGGAGAATGCGGCGGCCCCGGCCCGGAGGACACGTGTGACTTTGCCTGCCGCTTCTGCCGCGCTCAGCGCACGGCTGTCGGTGCTGTAAATCACCGCACGCCCTTCGCGGCTGGCCTGCACGCCGCTGTGTTCGTCAAACTGCACGCTGGCCGCCAGCCCCTGCCGGATCAGCGCCACGCCAGTGTCATTCGCCCCGGTGAAATCATCGGCGATCACCAGAAGTTGTGGCGACGTCTGCCGGTCTGCGGTTGTCACTCTTTTGGCCATCGTGGCTCCGTGATGAATAAGTCGTGTGAATTGGCTGATTATGATTATATTCAATCATGATTGATTATATGTGAGCAACTTCAAATTATTCAACTTCAATTTCGCCTATAAATTGCCCTGACGATGTGAGGAGTATCGACCTTTGATGATTGAACTCACTCTTACTAAGGGCTTAGACGGCAGGAACAGACATGAATATCAACAGTACGATCATCAGCGGTTATCAGTCATTACAGGACATCGGGTACTTACTGGCCGGAAAACGTCAGGTGATGCTGGTCAGCGATAAGAACATTATTGGCCTGCCGCCGGTACAATCGCTGATGTCTCAGTTGGATAAGGCAGGCTGTCAGGTGAGCGTGATTGATAACGTGCCGCCGGAGCCGAGCCAGCACGATGTCTCTGCCATTCTGAATGCGTTAAATCAGCCCTCGGCAGATCTGGTGATTGGCGTGGGCGGCGGCAGCGTGCTGGATGTCGCCAAACTGCTGTCGCTGCTGTGTGCGGGCGATGAAAACGTCACGCTGAACGGCCTGCTTGCCGGTGAAAAACCGCAGCGCCGTACCTCCTCTTTGCTGATTCCGACCACCGCAGGCACCGGCTCTGAAGCCACGCCCAATGCGATTCTGGCGATCCCGGAAAAAGAAACCAAAGTGGGGATCATCACGCCGGTGATGCTGCCGGATTACGTGGCACTGGTGCCGGAACTGACCACCAGCATGCCGACACGCATTGCCGCCTCGACCGGCATCGACGCGCTGTGCCATCTGTTTGAATGCTTCACGTCGGTCATCGCCAATCCGGTAAGTGACAACTTCGCACTGGTCGGCATGAAAAAACTGTTCGCCAGCCTCGAAACTGCCGTGGCAGAGCCGGGCAATCTCGAAGCCCGGTTAAACATGCTGTGGGCGTCGTACTACGGAGGTGCCGCCATTGCGCATGCAGGCACGCATCTGGTTCACGCAATGTCCTATCCGCTGGGCGGGAAATACCATATTCCTCACGGCGTGGCGAATGCCCTTCTGCTGGCTCCTTGCATGGCATTTGTCCGGCCTTCTACGGTGAACAAATTTGCCCGCGCGTATGACGTAATTCCCGACGCCAATCTGGCATTAAGTGAAGAAGAAAAATCCTATGCGCTGGTGGAGTATTTCGATGCGCTGGTTCACCGGCTGGATTTACCGGTCACGTTAAGCCAGCTGAATATCACACCTGACGACATTCCTTATTTGTCTCAGGGTGCAATCGAGGTACAACGGCTGATTAAAAATGTGCCCATGCCGGTAGAGAAAAATCAAATAGAAGAAATTTACCGCAGTATTCGTTAACCCCTTATTTCGTATCCGATGACAACGACGTGAAGAGAATAAAATGAATAACATAACCGGAGTTTATACCGCCATTGTGACGCCCTTTTCCGCTGACGGAAAACTGAATGGCGACGCATTACGTCAGCAGGTGAAACGTCAGAAACAGGCGGGGAATAATATTTTCTGCAACGGCACCAACGGAGAGTTTTTCATGCTCAGCGAGCAGGAAAAAATTCAGGTGACCGAAATCTGTCTTGAAGCCGCAGGCGATGACACGAGCGTAATGTCACACGTGGGGGAGATTTCTACCGCTGATACGATCCGTCTGGGCAAACAGATTGAAAAACTTGGCGTGCGTGCCGTTTCGGTTATCACGCCGTGGTTTGCCGCTCTGCGCCCGCAGGAGCTGATTGCCCATTTTCGCGCGGTGGCTGATGCGCTGAGCGTGCCGGTGTATCTCTACAACATTCCGGCGCGCACCGGCAATACGCTGACGCCGGATGTCGTGCGCGTGCTGGCGGATCATCCGAATATCAAAGGCATCAAAGACAGCGCCGGTTCATGGGAAAGTCTGCACGGCTTCCATGACGTCAGCCGGCAGTTTACCGATTTTGATGTCCTCACCGGCCCGGACTCACTGATTTATCGCGGTTTTACCGAAGGCAGCGCCGGGTGCATCTCCGGCATCGCCAATATTATCCCCGCGCAGGTGAACGCCGTGTACCGCCATCTTCAGGAAAATAATGCCGCCGCCGCCGAAGCCGTGCAGGCGGAAATCAATCAAATACGCACCGATCTTTACAGCATTGCATTCTCACCGGCCGTGGTTAAAAAAGCTGTGAATCTGCTGGGTTTTAACGTGGGTGAAAGCCGGTATCCGGTCGACTTCACCGAGGACGATAACAACAAGATTTTGTCCGTGATTAACGCTTTTAATTTGCGCGGCTAAACGCGCCTTACCTTCTGAAACCACTACACCCCTGCGCATGAAAATGTGCAGGCAGGGTTCCCCTACGCGCTGTGTGAGGAAAAAATGAAAGAATTTAGCTCATCAGATACGTTAATTATCATCAGTATTGTTCTGGCCTACATCCTGTTCACCACCTGGCTGACCTACCGCTTGCGCAGTAAAACCAGCGGCGACTTCATGGAAGGCTCGCGCGCCATGCCCGCCTTTATCGTCGGCGTGCTGCTGATGTCGGAATACATCGGTGCAAAATCCACCATCGGTACGGCGCAGGCCGCTTTCGAAGGCGGTTTTGCCGCCTCATGGTCGATTCTCGGCGCGGCCATCGGCTTCCCCATCTTTGGCCTGCTGCTGGTCAAACGCATTTATAACACCGGCAAAATCACCATTTCCGGGGCGATTGCCGAGAAGTACGGCAACACCACCAAAAACATCATCTCGATCATCATGATTTACGCGCTGTTGCTGGTGAACGTGGGTAACTACGTCAGCGGCGCGGCGGCCATCTCCACGGTGCTGAAAGTGAATCTGCCGGTCGCGGCGTTTATCACCGCCGTCGTCAGTACGTTCTACTTTGCCTTCGGCGGCATGAAAGGCATGGCGTGGGTCACCATGTTGCACAGCGCCATAAAATACATCGGCGTGCTGATCATTTTAGGGATCGCCCTGCACATGACGGGCGGCGTCATGCCCATGGTTAAAGAAATGCCTGATTTCTACTGGACGTGGGATGGCAGCATCGGTGCCAGCACCATCTTCGCGTGGCTGATCGGCACTATCGGTTCGATCTTCTGCACACAATTCGTGATCCAGGCGATTTCCTCCACCAAAAGTGCCGAATCCGCCAAGCGCGCTACCTGGGTGGCCTTCTTCTTTTGCATACCCATTGCGCTGGCGATTGGCATGATCGGCGTCGCAGCAAAATTCCTGCACCCTGAGATGAACAGCCTGTACGCGCTTCCGATCTTTATTCAGGACATGAATCCGTGGCTGGCGGGGCTGGTGACCACCTCACTGGTGGCGTCGATTTTCGTCAGCGTCAGCACCGTCGCGCTGGCGATTGCCTCGCTGATTGTGAAAGATTTCTACGTGCCCTACCGCAACCCGACGCCAGAACGGGAATTCAAAATGACCCGCTGGTTATCCCTGCTGATTGGTTTCCTGCCGCTAATTTTCGTGCTGCTGGTGCCGGAAGTGCTGAAGCTTTCCTTCTTCACCCGCGCCATCCGCCTGTCAATTTCCGTGGTCGCCGTCATGGCGTTCTATCTGCCGTTCTTCAAGAGCGCACGCGGTGCCAACGTCGGCCTGATCGGTGCCTGCATCGTGACGTCGGTGTGGTATGTGCTCGGCGATCCTTTTGGGATCAACAATATGTACATCGCGCTGGTCACCCCGGCAATCATCATGGTGATTGACCGCCTGATCCCGCAGCGCAAGGTAAAAAGTGAAAATGCACACATTATTCAGAAGTCTGGAGCTTAAAAATGACCACTGAAACGCTCACCGTCGAACGCAGCGGCCACATACATACCGCAGAAAATGACGCCGCGCGCCGTGACGCGATGCTGCCTTCGGATTGTCCGCAAAATCATGCAGCTAATATTCTGCCTTTACCCAACGGCAGCCTGTTGTGCGCGTGGTTTGGTGGTACGCAGGAAGGCATCGCGGACATCGCCATCTATCTGTCGCGCCTTGAGAAAGGTGCGCAGGTCTGGAGCCAGCCGGTAAAGTTTTCCGAGGATGCCAGCCGCTCAGAACAGAATCCGGTGCTGTTTCTCGACCCGGATAATGTGCTGTGGCTGATGTATACCGCGCAGAAATCGGGAAATCAGGACACCGCCGTTGTCCGCTTCCGGCAGTCACAGGATCTCGGGAAAAACTGGGGGGAAATCGACACGCTGTTCGACCAGCCCGGTACCTTTATCCGCCAGCCCGTCACGGTATTGGCCAATGGTGACTGGCTGTTGCCGGTGTTTTATTGCCGCACGCAGCCGGGCGAAAAATGGGTCGGCAATAACGACGACAGCGCAGTGAAGATCTCCGCCGATAAAGGCAAAACCTGGCGGGACGTCGCCGTGCCGGAAAGCACTGGCTGCGTGCACATGAATATTACTCCGCTGCACGACGGCAGTTTGCTGGCGCTGTACCGCAGCCGCTGGGCCGATTTTATCTATCAAAGCCGTTCGGCCGACGGTGGCAATACGTGGACAGCACCGGTGCCGACGGTGCTGCCGAACAACAACTCGTCCATTCAGGTCACCACGCTCGCCAACGGCCATCTGGCACTGGTGTTTAACAAGATGAGCGCCGCCGATGCCAGCGATCGTCGTGCCTCGCTGTATGACGAAATCGAAGATGAAGAAGACGATGCGCGAACCGAAGCGATCCTCGCAGCCGGAGCGCGCAGCGCGTTCTGGGGTGCGCCCCGCGCGCCGATGACGCTGGCCATTTCCGAAGACGGCGGCCGGACATGGCCCCTCCAGCGTAATCTGGAAACCGGCGATGGCTATTGCATGACCAACAATTCGCAACAAAAACTCAACCGCGAGTTCTCTTATCCGAGCATCAAACAGGGGCTGAACGGCGAACTTCACATCGCCTTCACCTACTTCCGGCAGGCGATCAAATACGTCTGCGTCGAAGAGTCCTGGGTAAAAGGCTGAGGTTAACGTGGCCCGATGCATGCGGGCTTTTCTACCAGGAGTATCAAGATGATTGCAGGAAATTTAGCCGCGCTGGAACTGGCGACGCTGCCTGAGCCGCTTCGCCAGATCCTCACTCGCCCCGACTGTTCGCTGGAAGCCCTGTCTGCACGGGAAGATGGCCGCTTTCAGCCCGGTGACGTCAGTTGGTTTTGCCATATCGCTGTCGCCACTACGTCACCCGTCGCTGAACGCCACACTGAGTTTCATCAAGACTGGCTGGATATTCAGCTCGTGCTGGAGGGCGAAGAGATCATCGGTTTTGATACGCGTGATGCGACCGGACAGCCTGCGACCGAGCGCAAACCCGATCTGTTTATCCTCGAAAACCCCGCCCTGCCGAACGAGATCCTGCTGCGCCGCGGTGACTTTGTGACGTTTGCCCCCGGCGAACCGCATCGTGCGCTGTGTTGCACGGAACATCCGGCGATCGTGCGAAAAGCGGTGTTCAAAGTGCCCGCGGCGGCGTTCAGGGAGTGACTTATGAATAAAACGCCCATGAAACATGCGCTAGTCACCGGATGCAGCTCCGGCATCGGTGAAACAGTCTGTCAGACGCTGCTGGCGCAGGGGTGGAAGGTGACAGGGCTGGCCCGTCGGGCTGCCGGACTTTCGCATCCTCATTTCACACCGATCCCGCTGGATGTGACAGAAACCCCGGCGCTTATTGCGGTACTGGACACCCTAGCGCCCGTGGATGCACTCATTCACGCGGCGGGTATGATGAAAGCAGCACCGCTGGGCCAGCTGGATTACCAGGCAAGCGATACATTATGGAAACTTCACATCGGCGTGGCGGAAGTGCTCGCGGACCGGCTGGTGGCTAAAATGCCCGATGGCGCGCGGATCGTGCTGCTCGGCAGCCGCACAGCGTCGGGCGTTGCGGGCCGCAGCCAGTACGTCGCGACCAAATCGGCAATGATCGGTATGGCCAGAAGCTGGGCGGCGGAGCTGGCGGTGCGCGGTATCACGGTCAATATTGTGGCGCCCGGAGCGACGCAAACCCCGATGCTGGACAATCCGCAGCGACAAAGTTCGTCGCCTAAATTACCGCCCATCGGCCGCTATATCCAGCCACAGGAAGTCGCCGATTTAGTCAGTTACTTACTTTCCCCCTCCGCCGCAGCGATTACCGGTCAGCAATTAATAATTTGCGGCGGCGCTTCTTTATAGAAACCCGATAAACATTACTTAAGTAAAATAATCACGCCGGTTTAAAAACCGGCCAGACTCCTTAAGACAAATTAATATAAATCCGCCGATTAAATTCCATTTTAAGTTAAATTATTCGATTAAAGATCTTACCGTTAAGCCGAATTTCTAAAGCAACATATCATCCATAAAACAAATTAAACGCATTTAAATTCATTAATTTTAGATAATGGCGATCAAAAGATCTATATTTTCCGAAAAACAGACAAACCCATTTATCTCTGCCTCTCCAGCCTTTAGCATCGCCGTATTGCTTACTAAGCAACCAGCTCCATCCCCCTCAAGCAGAAATAAAAAATGACAATGAGTAAATTAAAGACCGTATCCAGCCTGCTGGTCGCGAGTTCTTTATTGGTTTCCGGGGTTTCCCGGGCCGGGGAAAGTTTGTTAGGCAGCAATACTGAAGAGATGCGGCACTATGTGAGTTATGGTGCTGAATACTATAAGTGGGACGAATCCGTCGATAATATGGACGGTAAATATGTTGCTGAACATGGCCCGCGCCTGCGCGTTAATTTCGGATCCATAATTATCTCGACGCCCTAAGCGGCTTATTAAAAGCCTGGGACATGAGCGTAATGTTCGGGATCGTCAATTATAAAGGCAGCACCCTTGACGATCAGGCCAATGTGCCGAACGGCACGCTGAAAGGGAAAACCTACTACACCGGTTACAGCGCCGATGTGACACGCGGCTACCGTTATCGCGCGTCGGACAGCATCTCTTTCGACATGAAAGGTGCACTCGGCGGCCAGGTTTGGTTGCGTAATATACGCTCCGACGATGTATATATCACATCAGAAAACCGCACGCGGGATTACAGGGCGCTGGAAGTGTCATTGCAGCCGTATGCCAAAGCCTCTCTGGGTGCGAACTGGCAGATGACCGCCGACTCACGTCTGAGTGTCGAAGGTGGCGCACTGTATCCGATCAAAACCTGGACGCACAGCAATCAGGGTGATGTCTGGCTGGAGCCGAAATCAAAGCTTTCGCCGTTCACCAGCCTGACGTGGAACATCAACAAGGATGTGTTCGTCAAAGCCAGTTACGTGCACCAGAAATACGGCAAGTCAGACGAGAAACAGGGTGACCTGAACGGACGCACCGTCGGCTACTACCAGCCTGCCACCACCACTTCAACATTGGGTCTGGAAGTCGGTTTCTATTTCTGATGTCTCTCCATAAAGAGATTGTTCCGGTGTAATTTATCGGGACAATCGCTTATCTTAAAAGCCTCCTTATTTAGAGGCTTATCTTTCCGATGGATCGTTTTGCAACGCTATTTGGTGTTATCGCTATTTTGCTGTGGAGCATGAGTGTCGCGCTCACCCGCAGTCTGGCAGAAGCGCTCGGGCCGTTTGGTGCAGCAGCCTCTATTTATACGGTCAGCGGCATTATGGTGTGGATGGCCAGCGGCAGACCCACGCTGCACGGACAGTCTCCAGCCTATCTTATTATTTGCGGCTTGCTGTTCGTGTTTTATATGGTGGCATTTTCACTGGCAATTGGTCTGGCGAACAGCCGCCAGCAAACGCTGGAACTCGGGCTTATCAACTATTTATGGCCCAGTCTGACGCTGTTGTTTGCGGTGCCGTTATTGAAACTCAAAGTGCGCTGGTGGATATTGCCGGGTGCGGTGCTGGCGTTTGCCGGCGTGATGTGGGCGATAAGCGGAGGACACGGCGTGGATGTGCATCAGTTGATGCGTAATGTGCGCAGTAATCCAGTCGCCTACGGGCTGGCTTTTGGTGCGGCGATTGCGTGGGCGCTCTATTCCAATCTGGTGCGAATATTAAGTAAAGGAAAAGGCGTATTGCCGCTGTTCCTGCTGGCAACCGGTGCCGTCCTGTGGGTGCTGTACTTTATGTATTCGTCGACCCGCATCAATCTGACCTGGCCGGCCGTCACTGAATTGCTGGCTATGGGTGCCATAACAGCCATTTCATATCAGTGCTGGGATATTGCGATGAAGAAAGGCAATGCCACGCTGGTCGCAGCGCTGTCGTACTTCACTCCGCTGTCAGCCATTTTTATTGCCGGTTTGTGGCTCAATACCTTACCAGGAGCCAGTTTTTGGCCCGGCGTAGGCATGGTGGTTGCAGGCTCGCTGCTGTGCTGGACAGCCTCACGGGGTAAATAAAAGTTATTTATAGGTTGTCACGAACGTGCGGTATTTCGCGAGGACTTGCAGAAAGTCCTCAACGCCGCAAAAAGCCAGGCTCTCTTCGTCGTAGTAGCTCATCCCCTCTTCCATTTCGTCACCTTCAAAACCCAGCTGGTTGGCGCGGATCATCACCTCGTCATCACCGAGCAGTAGGCTGTATTCATGACCAACCAGTTCCCACTGACGCTCGCTGCCTTTGACCTCAGCTATTGCCGCCTCCACCTTGTCGAGCACGCTGAAATCGCCCTTCACTTCCTCGTTGATCCAATGACCGACCACTTCATGTCCCATTGAAAAACGTACTTTGACCTCGCCGGTGATGTCGCGCAAAAAGTCGTAGTCCATGGTGAACGCCTCCAAAAGGGTCTGAAAAAAGAAATAAAAAAGGAGGCCGAAGCCTCCTTTCCGTCAGTCGCGCAAATATAACGATTTACACGGCGGTTTGGAAGATCACGCCGTCAGCTTTGTCGGTGTATTCGCTCAGCTTGTCAAAGTTCAGGTAGCGGTAAGTATCCACTGCCGTCTTATCGACCTGCTCCATGTAGCTCAGGTATTCGGCTGGCGTTGGTAAACGGCCCAACAGAGAAGCCACGGCTGCCAGCTCCGCAGAAGCCAGATAGACATTCGCGCCGTTACCCAGACGGTTCGGGAAGTTACGGGTTGAGGTAGAAACCACCGTTGCACCGTCAGCCACGCGCGCCTGGTTACCCATGCACAGGGAACAACCCGGAATTTCAACCCGCGCACCGCTCTTGCCGAAGATGCTGTAGTAACCCTCTTCGGTCAGCTGGGCGGCATCCATTTTGGTCGGTGGCGCAACCCACAAGCGGGTTGGCAACGCGCCTTTATGGCTGTCGAGTAGCTTACCGGCAGCACGGAAGTGGCCGATATTGGTCATACATGAACCGATAAATACTTCATCGATTTTACTGTTCTGCACGGACGAGAGCAGACGAGCATCATCCGGATCGTTTGGCGCACAAAGGATCGGTTCTTTGATGTCAGCCAGATCGATTTCGATCACTGCCGCATACTCTGCGTCAGGATCGGCTTCGAGCAAGCTTGGATTCGCCAGCCACTCTTCCATGCCTTTGATACGGCGCTCGATGGTACGGCGATCACCATAGCCTTCAGAGATCATCCACTTCAGCAGCACGATGTTAGAGGTCAGATACTCTTTGATCGGTGCCTGATCGAGTTTGATGGTGCAACCGGCCGCTGAACGTTCAGCAGAGGCATCCGCCAGTTCAAATGCCTGTTCTACCTTCAGTTCCGGCAGACCTTCAATTTCCAAAATACGGCCAGAGAAGAGGTTTTTCTTACCCTTCTTCTCAACAGTCAGGTGACCCTCTTTGATCGCGTAGTAAGGGATCGCATGTACCAGATCACGCAGGGTAATACCCGGCTGCATTTTGCCTTTGAAGCGTACCAGCACGGATTCTGGCATGTCGAGCGGCATTACGCCGGTCGCGGCTGCAAACGCCACCAGACCAGAACCCGCCGGGAAGGAGATACCAATCGGGAAACGGGTGTGGGAATCACCACCGGTACCGACGGTGTCTGGCAAAAGCATACGGTTCAGCCACGAGTGAATAATACCGTCGCCAGGGCGCAGTGACACACCGCCGCGGTTCATGATGAAGTCCGGCAGCGTATGGTGAGTAGTCACGTCAACCGGCTTCGGATAGGCCGCAGTATGGCAGAATGACTGCATCACCAGATCGGCGGAGAAGCCCAGACAAGCCAGATCTTTCAGCTCATCGCGGGTCATCGGACCGGTGGTGTCCTGAGAACCCACGGACGCCATCTTAGGCTCGCAGTATTCGTTAGGACGAATACCCGCAACGCCACAAGCGCGGCCAACCATTTTCTGCGCCAGCGAGAAACCCTTGTTACTCTTAGCAACGGGCTTAGCAATGCGGAACACTTCGCTCTGAGGCAACTTCAGCGATTCACGGGCTTTGGTGGTTAAACCACGGCCAATGATCAGCGGAATACGGCCACCCGCACGGACTTCATCGAGCAGTACGTCGGTTTTGAGCGCGAAGGTGGTGATCACAGCACCGCTCTCGTGATCGCGGACTTCGCCAAGGTACGGGAAGATGTCGATCACATCGCCCATATTCAGGTCAGAAACGTCCACTTCGATAGGTAATGCACCGGCATCTTCCATTGTGTTGAAGAAAATTGGCGCAATTTTGCTACCCAGAACCACACCACCGCCGCGCTTGTTCGGCACGTAGGGGATGTCGTCTCCCATGAACCACAATACCGAGTTGGTAGCAGATTTACGGGAAGAACCGGTACCGACAACGTCACCAACATAGGCCAGCGGGAAGCCTTTTTTATTCAATTCATCAATTTGTTTGATCGGGCCGACGGTGCCCGTCGCGTCAGGCACAATGCCTTCGCGTTCATTTTTCAACATGGCCAACGCATGCAGAGGAATATCTGGACGGGACCAGGCATCCTGAGCAGGCGACAAATCATCGGTGTTCGTCTCACCGGTCACCTTGAAAACGGTCACGGTGATTTTTTCGGCCAGCGATGGACGGGACAAATACCATTCGGCATCGGCCCAGGATTGTAGAATTTGCTTCGCGTATTCGTTGCCTGCGTGCGCCTTTTCTTCTACATCGTAGAAGTTGTCGAACATCAACAGGGTATGAGACAGCGCTTTCGCTGCGATCGGAGCAAGATGTGGAACCTCCAGTGCGTCGATCAGCGGATGAATATTGTATCCGCCCTGCATGGTGCCCAGCAGTTCAACAGCTTTTTCAGGGGTAACCAGTGGGGAGGTTGTTTTACCTTCGACGACGGCAGCCAGGAATCCGGCTTTTACATAGGCGGCTTCATCAACGCCCGGCGGTACACGATTAATCAGCAGGTCTAACAGCGTGTCTTCTTCGCCTTTTGGCGGGTTCTTCAGGGACTCAACCAACGCTGCCATCTGTGCAGCATCAAGTGGCTTAGGGACGATGCCCTCTGCAGCACGCTCGGCTACGTGCTTACGGTATTCTTCTAGCACGACTTTCTCCTCGCTCTCATTGTCATTTATTATGCCTGGCTTCCATCATCAGACTGACATTACGCCTGTAGGGACAGGGTTTTCAAACGGTCTGATGAGTCGGGACACTGCGGGTATGCTTGTTTCTTTGCCAGCTTTTTCAATGTGCAGCATGGCGCGTCCTGAACCTAAGCACAGTGGCCCTTGCGGCCTTGGCAGCATAGCAGGATTTCACCTGCTTGTTAATTCGTTCACATAAAAGCAACATTAAATCTTTGCTGAATCGTTGAGCACAGACGGATCGGCTACGCGCGGCGATAGAGTCTATTAGATCAGCACAACAGGCATAGGTTAACAAGGGATTAAACGCAGAGTTGACGGGGATGACCCATAAAAAAACGGCGCCTTTTGGCGCCGCTGATAGTAAGAAAACGTTTTATCCCCAAATCATTCTGGTTGCATCACAAAAGGCTTTAGCCTTTTGAACAGCGCTAGCGCTGGCCCGACCAGGGCGAGGCTCTGCCGAGTAACGCGGCAAGCGAGCGAATCCCTGGGAGCTTACATCAGTAAGTGACCGGGGTGAGCAATCGCAGCCAACGCCGAGGCGGCCTGAAGGATGCCGGGTAGAATTATTTCTTCCTGGCTTTCGGGTTTGGCAGGTCGGTAATGCTGCCTTCGTAGATTTCTGCTGCCAGACCCACGGACTCGTGCAGAGTTGGGTGAGCATGGATGGTCAGCGCGATATCTTCGGCATCACAACCCATTTCAATCGCCAGACCAATCTCACCCAACAGCTCGCCGCCGTTAGTACCGACAATCGCACCGCCGATAACACGATGGGTTTCTTTGTCGAAGATCAGTTTGGTCATGCCGTCCGCACAGTCGGAAGCGATAGCACGGCCGGAAGCTGCCCACGGGAAGGTGGCAGTTTCATAGCTGATGCCTTTCTCTTTGGCTTCTTTCTCGGTCAGACCAACCCAGGCAACTTCTGGTTCAGTGTAGGCAATGGATGGAATGACTTTCGGGTCGAAGTAGTGCTTCTTACCTGAAATCACTTCAGCCGCTACGTGGCCTTCATGCACACCTTTGTGTGCCAGCATTGGCTGACCGACGATGTCGCCAATAGCAAAGATATTTTGCACGTTGGTACGCATCTGTTTGTCGACGTGGATGAAACCACGGTCGTCAACTTCCACGCCTGCTGCACCGACTTCCAGCAATTTACCGTTAGGAACACGGCCGATAGCCACCAGCACCGCGTCATAACGCTGTGGTTCAGCCGGCGCTTTTTTGCCTTCCATCGTCACGTAGATGCCATCTTCTTTGGCTTCAACCGCAGTGACTTTGGTTTCCAACATCAGATTGAATTGCTTGCTGATTTTTTTGGTGAAGACTTTCACCACGTCTTTATCAGCCGCAGGAATAACCTGGTCAAACATTTCCACTACATCGATTTTAGAACCGAGCGCATGGTAAACGGTGCCCATTTCCAGACCAATGATACCGCCCCCCATGACCAGCAGACGCTCAGGGACGCTTTTCAGCTCCAGAGCATCGGTTGAGTCCCAAACACGTGGGTCATCATGAGGAATGAATGGCAATTTGATTGGACGGGAACCCGCCGCAATAATGGCATTGTCGAAGTTAATGGTAGTAGCACCATTTTCGCCCTCAACGACCATAGTATTCGCGCCAGTAAATTTGCCCTGACCGGTGACAACTTTTACTTTACGGCCTTTTGCCATACCTGCCAGACCACCGGTCAGCTGGTTGATGACTTTATCTTTCCAGACGCGGACTTTGTCAATATCGGTTTTCGGTTCGCCGAAAATAATACCGTGCTCTTCCAGAGCTTTCGCTTCGGAGATGACTTTTGCCACGTGCAGCAGAGCTTTAGAAGGGATACAGCCGACGTTCAGGCATACGCCACCGAGGGTGGAGTAACGCTCAACCAAAATGGTCTCAAGACCTAAATCAGCGCAACGGAAAGCAGCAGAGTAGCCCGCAGGACCTGCCCCAAGTACCACGACTTGAGTTTTAATTTCAGTACTCATCATGACCTCTTAATTTAGTTCCGGCGGTCTGACGTCATTTTTGTGTCGTAACGCCCATCATCCACCGGGTCGTTCTATCCGCCCGCAGTTTACAAAATTGTTAACAAATTTGAAACAACAAACGGCATACGATTTGTCTTTTGCACCTGACAATCTCAAACAGCATGATGAGATTAGCAGAAAAAAGCCGGCCGTTTGGCCGGCTTTTCGCTTACATCACCAGACGGCGAATGTCTGACAGTACGTTGTTGATGATGGTGATAAAGCGCGCACCGTCGGCACCGTCAATAACACGGTGGTCGAAGGAGAGCGACATTGGCATCATCAGACGCGGTACAAACTCTTTACCGTTCCAGACAGGCTCCATCGCAGACTTAGAGACACCGAGGATAGCCACTTCCGGCGCATTCACGATTGGCGCAAAGTGGGTCGTCCCGATACCCCCCAAGCTGGAGATGGTAAAGCAACCGCCCTGCATTTCACCGGCAGTCAGCTTACCGTCACGCGCCTTCTTGGAGATCGCCATCAGTTCACGAGAAAGTTCAGCGATGCCTTTCTTATTTACGTCTTTGAAGACCGGAACAACCAGACCGTTAGGCGTATCGACCGCCACACCGATGTTGATGTATTTTTTGAGCGTCAGTTTCTGGCCATCTTCGGACAGAGAGCTGTTTAAACGCGGCATCTGCTCAAGCGCCGCTGCTACTGCTTTCATGATGAACACCACCGGGGTGAACTTCACGTCCAGCTTGCGTTTAGCCGCTTCATCATTCTGCTGTTTACGGAAGGCTTCCAACTCGGTGATATCTGTTTTGTCGAAGTGCGTAACGTGCGGGATCATCACCCAGTTACGGCTCAGGTTAGCACCAGAGATTTTCTGGATACGACCCAGTTCAACTTCTTCGATTTCACCAAACTTGCTGAAGTCGACTTTCGGCCAAGGCAACATGCCCGGGATCCCACCGCCAGTGGCAGTTGTCGGAGCAGCTTCAGCACGTTTCACCGCGTCTTTCACGTAAGTTTGCACGTCTTCACGCAGGATGCGGCCTTTACGACCCGTCCCTTTGACTTTCGCCAGATTTACACCGAACTCGCGCGCCAGGCGGCGAATAACCGGAGTCGCATGGACGTAAGCATCATTCTCAGCGAACTCACCTTTGCTTTCTGCTTTAACAGCAGGCGCAGCGGCTTTTTGTTCCTGTTTCGCAGGAGCAGCAGCTTCTTCTTTCTTAGCCGCCGGAGCAGCAGGCGCAGCGCCTTCTACTTCGAAGACCATGATCAGAGAGCCGGTGCTGACTTTGTCGCCCGCAGCGATTTTGATCTCTTTCACTGTACCGGCGAACGGCGCAGGGACTTCCATTGAAGCCTTGTCGCCTTCAACGGTGATCACTGATTGTTCTGCGGTGACTTTGTCGCCCACTTTGACCATGATTTCAGTGACTTCAACTTCGTCGCCGCCAATATCAGGGACATTCACTTCTTTGCTACCGGTCTGAGCCGGTGCTGCTTCTGACTTGGTTTCTTCTTTTGCGGGTGCGGCAGAGCCGGAACCCGCAACGTCAAAGACCATAATCAAAGAACCGGTGCTGATTTTGTCGCCCGCAACAATTTTGATCTCTTTGACTGTTCCCGCAAACGGCGCAGGAACTTCCATTGAGGCTTTGTCGCCTTCAACGGTGATCAAGGACTGTTCAGCTTCAACTTTGTCGCCAACTTTCACCATAATCTCGGTAACTTCGACTTCGTCACCGCCGATATCTGGCACGTTCACTTCTTTACTTTCGCTGGAAGCAGCAGCAGCTTTCTCTTCAACAACAGCTTCTGCTTTCGGTGCTGCCTTCTCTTCAGCTTTGGCAGGTGCTGCATCCGCAGCACCGTCAGCGGCTTCGAAGATCATGATCAGTTTGCCGGTTTCGACGGTATCGCCGACTGCAATTTTGATCTCTTTCACCACGCCAGCTTGTGGAGAAGGCACTTCCATAGAAGCTTTATCGCCTTCAACGGTGATCAGCGACTGTTCAACTTCAACTTTATCGCCCACCTTCACCATAATTTCGGTGATTTCCACTGCATCTGCACCGATATCCGGTACGTTAATTTCAATAGCCATCTGTCTTTACCTCTTATGCCAGACGCGGGTTAACTTTGTCAGAATCGATGCCGAACTTGGTAATGGCTTCAGCCACAACCTTCACATCGATTTCGCCACGTTTGGCCAGTTCGCCCAGCGCCGCAACCACAACGTAGGAAGCGTCGATTTCGAAGTGGTGACGCAGGTTTTCACGGCTGTCAGAACGACCGAAGCCGTCGGTGCCCAGTACGCGGAAATCGCTGGCAGGAACGAAGCTACGGATCTGCTCGGCGAACAGTTTCATATAGTCGGTTGAAGCCACGACCGGTGCATCGTTCATCACCTGAGCCACGTAAGGTACGCGTGGAGTTTCAGTCGGGTGCAGCATGTTCCAACGCTCACAGTCCTGACCGTCACGGGCCAGTTCAGTAAACGAGGTTACGCTATAAACGTCAGAACCTACGCCGTAGTCTTTGGCAAGGATCTGAGCAGCATCACGTACGTGACGCAGAATTGAACCGGAGCTCATCAACTGCACTTTACCTTTGCTACCTTCTAGGGTTTCTAGCTTGTAGATACCTTTACGGATGCCTTCTTCCGCACCTTCCGGCATGGCTGGCATGTGGTAGTTTTCGTTCAGCGTAGTGATGTAGTAATAGATATTTTCCTGCGCGTCACCGTACATACGAACCAGACCGTCATGCATGATGACCGCCACTTCGTAAGCATAAGCTGGATCGTAAGAAATACAGTTAGGGATGGTCAGCGACTGAATGTGGCTGTGACCATCTTCGTGCTGCAAACCTTCACCGTTTAGCGTTGTACGACCGGAAGTACCACCGACCAGGAAACCGCGAGCCTGTTGGTCACCCGCAGCCCAGCACAGGTCGCCGATACGCTGGAAACCGAACATGGAGTAGTAGATGTAGAAAGGGATCATCGGCAGATCGTTGGTGCTGTAGGAAGTCGCTGCGGCCAGCCAGGAAGAAGCGGCGCCCAGTTCGTTGATACCTTCCTGCAGGATCTGGCCTTTCTCGTCTTCTTTATAGTAAGCAACCTGCTCACGGTCTTGCGGAGTATATTGCTGACCGTTCGGGCTGTAGATACCAATCTGACGGAACAGACCTTCCATACCGAAAGTACGTGCTTCATCAGCGACGATCGGCACCAGACGGTCTTTGATGGAGTCGTTTTTGAGCATTACGTTCAGGGCACGGACGAAGGCAATAGTCGTGGAGATCTCTTTCTTCTGCTCTTCCAGCAGTTGAGAGAAGTCTTCAAGCTTCGGCATTTCCAGCTTCTGGGTGAATTTCGGCAGGCGGGTTGGCAGGTAGCCTTTCAGCGCAGCACGACGCTCATGCAGGTATTTGTACTCTGCGGACTCTTTTTCCAGAGTGATGTACGGCAGTTTTTCCAGATTTTCATCGGCAACTGGCACGCTGAAACGATCACGGATATAGCGTACGCCATCCATGTTCATTTTTTTCACCTGGTGAGCAATGTTCTTGCCTTCAGCCGTTTCACCCATGCCATAACCTTTGATGGTATGCGCAAGGATAACGGTCGGCTGACCTTTGGTATTCTGTGCTTTGTCCAGTGCAGCAAACACTTTCTTCGGATCGTGACCACCACGGTTCAGCGACCAAATTTGCTCGTCGGTCATATCTTTGACCAGCGCTGCGGTTTCCGGGTAGCGGCCAAAGAAGTGCTCGCGCACATATTTGCCGTCGCGGGACTTGAAGGTCTGATAATCGCCGTCAACGGTTTCGTTCATCAGTTGGATCAGTTTGCCGCTGGTGTCTTTACGCAGCAGTTCGTCCCAACGGTTGCCCCAAATCACTTTGATCACGTTCCAGCCGGCGCCTGCAAAAATGCCTTCCAGTTCGTTGATGATTTTGCCATTACCGGTAACCGGGCCATCAAGGCGTTGCAGGTTACAGTTAATGATAAAGCACAGGTTGTCCAGCTTCTCACGGGTCGCGATAGTGATCGCACCTTTGGATTCTGGCTCATCCATCTCGCCGTCACCCAGGAAGGCGTAAACGCGCTGCTCGTTGGTCTCTTTCAGACCACGGTGTTCGAGGTATTTCAGGAACTTAGCCTGATAAATCGCACCAATTGGACCCAACCCCATAGAAACGGTCGGGAACTGCCAGAATTCAGGCATCAGTTTAGGGTGCGGGTAAGATGAAAGACCTTTACCGTGAACTTCCTGGCGGAAATTGTTCATCTGGTCTTCGGTCAGGCGGCCTTCAAGGAAAGCACGCGCGTACACGCCAGGAGAGATGTGGCCCTGGAAGTACACCAGATCGCCGCCATCTTTGTCATTGCGTGCACGGAAGAAGTGGTTGAAGCACACTTCGTAAATAGCCGCTGAAGACTGGAAGGATGACATGTGGCCGCCCAGATCCAGGTCTTTCTTGGAGGCACGCAGAACGGTCATGATCGCGTTCCAGCGGATAGCAGTCCGGATGTTGCGTTCCAACTCCAGGTTGCCCGGATATTCCGGTTCGTCTTCAACAGCGATGGTGTTGATATAGTTACGGCTGGCAGCGCCAGCTGCGACACTTACGCCGCCTTTACGTGCTTCACTCAGTACCTGGTCAATCAGGAACTGTGCGCGCTCAACACCTTCTTCACGGATGACCGATTCGATCGCTTGTAGCCAGTCGCGAGTTTCGATCGGATCCACGTCATTATTTACACGTTCTGACATGGTACTTTTCCTTATCTGTATCTAATACGTAGGTTTATCTGGAGCCTGTCTTCCTGCGCTCTGGTGCAGGGTCTTCATGCCACAAAAGCGCACGAAGGCAGGCCCGTCAGTTTAGTTGTCGCAGTTCTAGAAATTAGAACCTCAACTTCGGTCCTGGTGGACTAATTTTCTTCCTTGCGTTGCTGGAGACGACGTAATGACCGGTCGCGACGACTGCGCTCACGGCTAACATCCAGCATAACTTCTTCTATAAACGCCAGGTGACGGTGGGATGCTTCACGCGCTTTTTCTGGTTCGCGTGCCACAATCGCCTCGAATATCCCGGCGCGATGCTTGCTCACTACCGCCAGCATTTCCCGGCGTGAATAAAGCAATTCAAAATTCTGTCGGACATTTTTCTCTAACATCGGCCCCATACAGCGGAGCAGATGCAGCAGCACCACATTATGCGCGGCTTCTGTTACAGCCACCTGATATTGCATAACAGCATCTGCTTCAGCGTCCAAATCCCCACTTTCCTGCGCAACCTGAATCAGTAAGTGGCAATCGCGGATACGTTGTAAATCATCATCGGTTCCCCTGAGCGCGGCATAATAGGCACCAATGCCCTCAAGAGCGTGACGTGTTTCAAGGAGATCAAACTGCGATTCGGGATGGTCGGCGAGTAACTCAGCCAGCGGATCACTCACGCTTTGCCAGAGATTGCTCTGCACAAATGTGCCCCCCCCCTGGCGGCGAAGGAGCAGGCCTTTGCCCTCAAGACTTTGGATTGCTTCTCTCAAAGAGGGACGCGAAACGTCAAACTGTTTCGCCAGTTCACGCTCGGGCGGCAATTTCTCGCCCGGACGGAGGGTCCCTTCAAGGATCAGGAACTCCAACTGCTGCTCGATCACATCGGATAACTTAGGCTGTCGAATTTTGCTGTAAGCCATGTGAGCTGTTCTCTGCGAGTAGCGTACCTGTGAGTGCGCGGAGTAAATTGGTAATACCAATTTAAAAACGTGGCAGTAAAGTAACAAAGTATTCACCTTGTGTCCATATGCCCCCCCAGGAATTGAGCAATCCCCGCACATTTTAACAAATATTTATCATTCCAAATTTTTTCCCAGCCTTAGATCACAATTTTCGGATATAGCACAATTTTTCGCCTCTTTTGATTATTCGTTATTCAGTTGCGCATAAAGCAGGTGCAAACTTGCCCGCATATCACTATTCTTTCGACAGCGGTAGCTCATGTCGTTTTTTTGTCGCATGGAAGCCGTAAATAAATAGATACAAAAACTGTAACCATTGCCTTACAACTTGCTTAACTTGCAGATTTGTATGGGGTTTACCCAAACGACAGAGGATCCGTAAATGGATGACAAACAACATGGCGATGAGCTGAAGCGCGGACTCAAAAACCGTCATATTCAGCTGATTGCGCTGGGCGGGGCCGTCGGAACAGGCCTGTTTCTGGGAAGTGCCTCCGTTATCCAGTCCGCAGGGCCGGGGATTATTCTCGGATACGCTATCGCTGGCTTTATCGCATTTTTAATTATGCGCCAGTTGGGTGAGATGGTTGTTGCAGAGCCGGTTGCAGGCTCCTTTAGCCATTTTGCGTATAAGTACTGGGGTGGATTTGCCGGTTTTGCTTCTGGCTGGAACTACTGGGTTCTGTACGTACTGGTCGCGATGGCAGAACTGACTGCCGTCGGTAAATATATTCAGTTCTGGTATCCAGAAATCCCAACCTGGGCTTCTGCGGCTGTCTTCTTCGTACTGATCAACGCCATCAACCTGACCAACGTTAAAGTGTTTGGCGAAATGGAGTTCTGGTTTGCGATCATCAAAGTTGTCGCCGTCGTGGCGATGATTCTGTTCGGCGGCTGGCTGCTGTTCAGCGATACCGCCGGTCCGCAAGCCACAGTACGCAATCTCTGGGAGCAAGGGGGCTTCCTGCCGCACGGGATGACCGGACTGGTGATGATGATGGCTATCATCATGTTCTCCTTTGGTGGTCTTGAACTGGTCGGTATTACTGCCGCAGAAGCGGATAACCCAGAAGTCAGCATTCCTAAAGCGACTAATCAGGTTATCTACCGCATCCTGATTTTCTACGTGGGCTCGCTGGCAGTATTATTGTCACTGATGCCATGGACACGCGTTGGCGCAGATACCAGTCCATTTGTTCTTATCTTCCATGAGTTGGGCGATGCACTGGTGGCTAACGCTCTCAATGTGGTGATCCTGACGGCGGCGCTGTCGGTTTATAACAGCTGTGTTTACTGTAATAGCCGCATGCTGTTTGGCCTTGCTCAGCAAGGGAATGCGCCTAAAGCATTGATGAAAGTCGACAAGCGTGGCGTTCCGGTGACTTCTATTCTGGTTTCCGCTGCTACCACCGCACTGTGTGTACTGATTAACTACCTAATGCCAAGTGAAGCCTTTGGCCTGCTGATGGCACTGGTGGTTTCTGCACTGGTCATCAACTGGGCAATGATCAGCCTTGCGCACATTAAATTTCGCCAGGCCATGCGTCGTGCAGGTGTGGAAACCAAGTTCAAAGCACTGCTGTATCCGCTGGGTAACTATATCTGCCTGCTGTTTATGGCGGGGGTTCTGGTGATTATGGCGATCACGCCGGGCATGGCGATCTCCGTGTGGTTGATCCCAGTCTGGCTGGTGATCCTCGGCCTCGGTTACTGGATTAAAAATCAGCAAAGCGGCAAATCCGTTAACGCTTAAGGATTTATTACTCGTTGTTTAAAGACGCCCCGGTGAAGCTAATGCTTACCGGGGCGCTTTGTTATTTGCGTCACACTTTGGCCTGCATGACTAAATCGTCCATCTTCACGACTCTTACTTCCTGACCCCCCGGCCACGACTCAGCCAATACTCATTCCCATCGAACAGTTTTTTAACAATTATCTTTTTAATAAATAGCCGGAGAGAATGTTCATGAAGGAAGGCACGCTGTCATTTAAAGAGAAGGTTGCCTATGGAATGGGGGATGCGGGCTGCAACATGATTGGCGGCGCCATTATGTTGTTCCTCAACTATTTTTATACCGATGTTTTCGGGTTGGCACCGGCGCTGGTCGGCGTATTGCTGCTGTCAGTGCGGGTCATTGATGCCGTCACCGACCCGATAATGGGTGCGATTGCCGACAGAACTACCACTCGCTGGGGCCGCTTCCGCCCATATCTGTTGTGGATCTGTGTGCCTTACGTGCTGTTCAGCGTGCTGATGTTTACCACACCGGACTGGAGTTATAACAGCAAGGTTATCTATGCGTTCGTCACCTACTTCCTGATGTCACTGACCTACACTGCGATCAACATTCCTTACTGTTCACTGGGCGGCGTGATCACCGCTGACCCACATGAGCGCGTTGCCTGCCAGTCCTATCGATTTTTCATGGTCGGTATCGCTACACTTATTCTCTCTTCAACGTTGTTACCGATGGCTGACTGGTTCGGCGGCGCCGATAAAGCCAAAGGCTATCAGATGTCGATGGGCGTAATGGCCATCATTGCGCTGTTCATGTTCATTTTCTGTTTCAGCTTCGTGAAAGAGCGCATTCAGCCAGCTGTGCCGTCCAAGCATGCGCTGAAATCTGACCTCAAAGACGTGTGGAAAAACGATCAGTGGGTTCGTATTCTGCTGCTGACATTCTGCAACGTTTGCCCCGGCTTCATTCGTATGGCCGCCACCATGTATTACGTCACCTGGGTAATGGAGCAATCGACCTCATTCGCCAGTATGTTTATTAGCCTTGGCGTTGTCGGGATGATGATTGGCAGCACATTGGCTAAACCGCTGACAGATAAGTTCTGCAAACTGAAAGTGTTCTTCTGGGCCAACATCATCTTGACCATTTTCTCCTGCGGCTTCTATTTCCTCGACCCGCACGCCACGACGCTGATTCTGGTCGCATACTTCGTCCTGAACATCATGCATCAGCTTCCTTCTCCGCTGCACTGGTCACTAATGGCCGACGTGGATGACTACGGCGAATGGAAAACCGGCAAACGTATCACCGGCATCAGCTTCTCCGGTAACCTGTTCTTCCTGAAATGCGGTCTGGCCGTGGCCGGGGCGATGGTGGGCTTCCTGCTCTCCGGTTATGGCTACGACGCAGGCGCTGCACGCCAGAGCGATCACGCCATCAACGGCATCATATTGTTATTCACCGTGATCCCGGGCGTGGGTTATCTGATCACCGCTGGCGTGGTGCGTTTACTGAAAGTTGACCGCGAAATGATGCGCACGATCCAGTCAGATCTTGAAATCCGCCGCCGCAATTACCGCGAGCTGAATGAATATCACGACACGAAAAATGCGCCGGACGCAGGTTCCGTCCCGCTTCACAGCAAGGAGCTGAAACATGAGTAATTACCCTAATCCGCTGATCGAGCAACGCGCCGACCCGCATATCTGGCTTCACAGCGATGGACATTACTACTTTATCGCCTCGGTGCCGGAATATGACCGGCTGGAGATTCGCCGGTCAAAAACGCTGACCGGCCTGGCCGACGCACCGGCCAAAACCATCTGGCACAAACCCGATACCGGCCCGATGAGCGCGCTGATCTGGGCACCGGAGCTGCATTTCATTGACGGGAAATGGGTCATTTACTACGCCGCCGCGCCATCGCAGGAGATAAAGGACGGATTATTCCAGCACCGCATGTATGCGCTGGTGTGTGAAGAAGCGGATCCGCTGGCAGGAAAATGGGTGGAAAGAGGCCGGATCCAAACGCCGGTCGACAGCTTCTCCCTCGATGCCACACATTTTGAGCATCAGGGAAAAAGCTATTACCTGTGGGCGCAGAAAGACCCCGCGATCCGCGGCAACTCTAATCTGTATATTGCCGAAATGGAAAATCCGTGGACGCTGAAATCGCCACCGGTGATGCTCAGCAAACCCGAACTAGACTGGGAAATCATCGGCTTCTGGGTGAACGAAGGTCCGGCGGTGATCACTCACGGCGATAAGATTTTCGTTACCTATTCCGCCAGCGCCACCGATGAAAATTATTGTATCGGTTTGCTCACGGCAGAGTTCAACAGCAACCTGCTGGATGCCTCTTCGTGGCACAAATCTCCGCATCCGGTGTTCACCACTCACGCGCAGAACAAACAGTTTGGCCCCGGCCACAACAGCTTTACCCGTAATGAACAAGGTGACGATGTGCTGGTTTACCACGCGCGTAATTACACCGAGATTGAAGGCGATCCGCTGTACGACCCGAACCGCCACACCCGTATCAAAACCATTCGTTGGGATGAACATGGATTGCCTGACTTTGGCGAACCCGCTGCCGACAACCGCCCACTGACCTTGCAGAAGCCGGTATAACGCTTCAATAAAGAAACAAAAAGCCCGGCCATGTGAATATGCCGGGCTTTTTATCGTGCCGATACGATGCTTGGGCAGAGGAACCGTACCGCCGTTAAATCAGCGTACCGTAAATCGTCAGCAGCGCAACCACGACCAGAATAATCATAGTGACTTTACGCGCCAGCCCGACGGCTGCGCGCGGTGTCTGCACCGGGTCCATATGCGGATCGCGCGCCAGTGAGAACTGCGCCAGACGGGTCAGAACATGATATTGCGAGGAGTGAATATCTCCGAGCGAAGCGAACCACGCCGGTAGCGCTTTTTCACCGTGCCCGAGCAGAGCATAAGCCACGCCAGCCAAACGCACCGGGATCCAGTCAAGAATATGCAGCAGACTATCGACACCGGACTGCGCGCGTTTCAGCGACGTAGTATGTCGGGCGAGCCATGTCTGATAGCCACGCAGCGCAGCATATCCGCCCAAGGCAACAGGTCCGTAAGGACCCAGAACCACAAACCAGAACAGCGGTCCGAGATAATAGCGGAAGTTAATCCACAGCAGCGCATTTTGTAGCTCGCGCAAACGCACTTCGTCTGTGCAATCCGTTGGCAGGCCGTGGATCAGCGCCAGCTCTTCCGCCATTTCTTTCGTGGCGTCGACATCGCCCTGACGGGCTGATTTCAGATAAGCGCGATAATGTTTACGCTTAACGCCCGCACCAATACAAAACAGACAGATAACAATCCACAAAATCAGCGAAGGCACGCCGAAAAACAGGCCTTGTACTGCTCGCAGGATCACCCAAATCACCGCCATCCAGACCACGGTTATCGCCAGCGTTTTCGCCAGAGAAGTATGTCGTCCGCGGCTGAAAATCACCTCGAACCGATGATCCAACTGCCAGTGTTCACCCAGTTTGAACAACCGCTCCCAAGCCAGCACCAGCAATAAAGTAAATAACGTCATCGATTGTCACTCTCTCTCAACACATCACACGCTAAAAACAAAACCAGAACCCGCGTTCATTCACGAGTCACCAGAACCATTGTGCCCTGCCGTGGGTGTTAACAGCTTGCGATAAAATGCCCAGTTAAACTCAGGGCCGGGATCCGTTTTGCGCCCCGGCGCGATGTCACTGTGTCCGGTAATGGCATCAAGACTAATCGGATAGTGCTTAATTAACAAATCAGTAACTGCCGCAAGGCTGCGATATTGCGCCTCAGTGAAAGGCTCAAAATCAGTGCCTTCCATCTCAATACCGATGGAAAAATCATTGCAGCGCTCCCTTCCCTGCCAAACCGATACGCCAGCATGCCAGGCACGTTTATCAAAGGGTACATACTGCACGAGCTCGCCATCGCGACGGATTAGGCAGTGTGCTGCCACATGCAGTTGATGGATGCCTGCGAAGTACGGATCTTCTTCGGGATTTAATGCACCGGTGAAAAGTTGATCGATATAAGGCCCACCAAACTGACCGGGCGGTAAGCTGATGCTGTGAATAACCAACAGCGACGGTGTTTCATCTTCAGGACGGCGATCGCAATGAGGTGATATCACCCTTCTGGCTTCGGTAACCCAGCCATGTTCTAACTGCATCAAAGACCTCAATGATGTGCTTTGGTGGTACTTATCAAAGCAACAGGGTAGCATGTTTTTTTCTCTCCCTTACCCGCCATTTTGGAGTATTTGTATGACGACCCGCAGCTACAATCCTGAAAGTCGCCGCACTCAGTTACTCGAACGTATTCAAAATGATATCCCCGCATCAGTGACTCAGGCATTGGGTGAAGACCTCGGCGGCGAGGTCAATGCAAACAATGATCTCACTGCGCAACTATTACCTGAAAATACATTGGCTAAAGCCACCATTATCACCCGTGAAGCGGGAATTTTCTGCGGCCAGAAATGGCTGGATGAAGTCTTCCACCAGTTAGGTGGCGATAAGGTCATCATTACGTGGAGAGTAAAAGACGGCGATACACTTGTCGAAAACCAGCCACTTTGTGAATTGTCAGGTCCGGCGCGCCTGCTTCTGACAGGCGAACGAACCGCGCTTAATTTTGTACAAACGCTCTCTGGCGTAGCAACTGAAGTGAATCACTACGTAAACTTGCTAAAAGGCACGCAAACTCGCCTGCTTGATACCCGCAAAACGTTGCCCGGCCTGCGAACAGCACTGAAATATGCCGTACTCTGTGGTGGCGGTAGTAATCATCGCCTGGGGCTGGCTGATGCATTTCTGATTAAAGAAAATCACATCATCGCCTGCGGTTCGATTAAAGCGGCGGTTGAACGCGCCCAGCAAATTCATGCGGATGTCCTTGTAGAAGTTGAAGTGGAAACCCTTCACGAGCTGCAACAAGCATTAGATGCCGGGGCCGATATCGTGATGCTGGATAACTTCACTGCTCAGATGATGAGTGATGGCGTCGCTCTCACGGCTGGCAAAGCATTGCTAGAAGTCTCGGGGAATGTCACCGAGCAAACTTTACGTGAATTTGCAGAGACCGGCGTTGACTACATCTCTGTCGGCGCACTGACCAAGCATGTTCGCGCCATGGATTTATCGATGCGTTTTAGCTGATTTTCATCCTATTTTCAGCCCTCTGTCCGTTTCTTCAGAGGGCTGAGTTATCTGTTTTCCCTCGATGTTTCCTTGTTAATAACCTCTCACACCCACCTTCATGCCACCAGATTCTTTTTACATCGTTTATACGGCTTGCGAGATATGCCGCAAATATCCCTACAAACTACACCTTTGCATTTTTATTTCCCGAGACGTCCTGGAGATTATCTCTCTGGTGATGGCGCAAGGTTTTTTCAGCAGATAGTTTGCTGACCGAAAGCCACTTTTAGCCAAAACCAAGGACCAAAAAATGAATGAGCTCGCAACCTCCTGCAACGTTAGACAAGACGGATTTACCCTGATCGAACTGATGGTGGTCATTGCTATCATCGCTATTCTCAGTGCCATAGGCATCCCTGCTTATCAAAGCTATATCCAGAAAGCTGCGCTGACTGACATGCTGCAAACCATGGTGCCTTACAAAACAGGTGTCGAGCTCTGCGTTATTGATCAGGGCGCGCTTGTTTCCTGTAACTCGGCTAGCCAGGGAATTCCTGCCGCAACAACCACCCGTTATGTTAGCAAGGTTCAGGTTGCAGCAGGGATCATTACCCTAACCGGGCAACAGGCATTAAATGGCCTGAGCGTTGTGATGACACCAACGGTTGATACCACATCAGGCGGCATTGTCTGGGGCAGAAACTGCTCCAGTGCGAAAGATGCCGGCATGAAAGAGGCCTGCGAAAGCATATTCCGCTTTGAAGGTGCAGGAGCAACCCAATGAACGACGCCCCTTTGAATACTTCATCCTCCCACGATGCAGAACGGCACAATTCCGAAGCTGCACTGGATGTACTGTGCCAGCGCTACAAAGCCATTGTGTTACATAAGGACGAATCCCGTTTACACGTCGCTTGCCATGAGGAGGAAGGTGACACTGAAGCACTCAGTAAGGCGCTGCAATTCGCCAGCGGGCTCAAAGTACAAATCGAACGCTGGCCTCAGGCACGCTTTGAGCAAGCTTTGGAAAAACCGGCGCATAACTCAGTCACAACCGAAGCAGGATCGCTGAAAATATCAAATGCCAATGAGCTGGAGGATATCAGTGATGCTCCAATGGTTAATTTTCTCAATCAAATCCTGCGTATGGCGATACTACGCAGGGCTTCAGATATTCATTTCGAGCCGGGAGAGCACAGTCTACGCGTTCGTCTTCGTATTGATGGCGTGTTGCAGGAGATCCCTGGCCCTGAGTTTTCGATGGCCGTCAGCCTGTGCGCCAGACTTAAAATTATGGGACAACTCAATGTCGCTGAACGCCGTCTACCGCAGGACGGACAGTTGTTGATCACTTTTCAAAACCAGCGCTACTCTATGCGCATCGCTTCTCTGCCAGTTTTGCACGGTGAAAAAATCGTGCTACGGATCCTGCGTATGACACAACAGGATTTAAGCATGAGCCAGCTCGGGTTTACGCACGAGGATCTCAGCCATTATGTCAACGCGCTAAAAAACCCACAGGGACTGATCCTTGTTACAGGCCCGACCGGTAGTGGGAAAACGGTAACGCTCTACAGCGGATTACGCCATCTGAATGCAGTAGAACGCAATATTTGTAGCGTTGAAGATCCGGTTGAGATCCCTGTCATCGGAATAAATCAGACCCAAGTAAATCCTAAAACCGAACTGAGTTTTGCCCGAGTGCTAAGAGCTCTGCTGAGGCAGGACCCTGATGTCATTATGGTGGGCGAGATACGAGACAAAGAAACGGCAGAAATTGCGATTAAAGCTGCGCAAACCGGGCATTTAGTATTATCGACGTTACACACTAACTCGACCTGCGAAACCCTCAATCGCCTTGCCCAAATGGGGATTGAAGGCTATCACATTGCAGCCAGTTTACGTCTGGTCATCGCACAGCGACTGGTACGTAAGCTATGCCCTCACTGCCGAAAACCACATGTCACCTTTGTCGAAGGCGCTAAAAAAAAGCCAATGCCCCTGTGGTTAGCCGTAGGCTGTAGCCACTGTTCTTCGGGTTACTACGGGCGGACAGGAATTTATGAAATCCTAATCATTACTCCTCGTTTACAACAAGCATTGGTTGTAGGTTCCAGCGTGTCTGAACTTAACCAAATTGCACAAGAACAGGGTCATAAAAGCCTGCTGGAAGCGGGGACCATTTTGGTAGAACAGGGAGTCACGACACTTGAGGAATTATACAGGGTGGCAGGTGAAGGTATCGAAGCATGAGTTCAGCCCTCCAGTCCAACAGGAATATTTGCGTCCTGTATCGTTGGCAGGCCATTGATACAAAAGGTGAATTACAAAGTGGAGAATTACTGGCTGGTGCCACTTCCGAGGTCCATCATCAACTCTTTGCTCTTTCATTACAGCCGATCGCAGTAAAAAAACAACTGCGACTGCGGGCAGCATACTGGAAAAGCTCGGACCTTATTGCTCTGATAAGGCAATTGGCAACACTGCTACAGGCGGGGCTCCCCTTGGTCAACAGTCTGATGTTGTTAGCAGGAGAGCATTCAAAAGCGCCCTGGCGTTGCATATTGCAAGACATTGCCAGTGGCGTAAAAGAAGGGAAGCCCTTATCGGCGATGTTAACCACATTCCCTGACGTGTTTCCGGTGATTTATCGGCAGCTGATTTCAATCGGAGAACTAACGGGCCAGCTTGACCGGTGCTGTCTGCAACTGGCAGTCCAGCAAGAGCAACAGGCAGAATTACGCAAAAAAGTGAAGAAGGCACTCCGCTATCCCTTGATCGTCAGTTCCATTGCGATAATAGTCACGGTTTTAATGCTGACGATGGTGCTGCCTGAATTCGCCAAAATATATGCTTCATTCGATGCTACTTTGCCATGGCTCACTGAACTGCTGATGATCGCTTCGAAGGCGTTGATCAGCTATGGTCCAGCGTTAACCCTGTTAAATATAGGGTTGACCATGGCTTATATAAGATTCTACCACCCGCAGCCAGGGTGGCGCTGGAGAGAACAAAGCATACTGTTACGCATACCACTAATAAGAAAACTGGTTGCAGACAGTTGTCTGGGGCAAATATTCCAAACCCTCGCAATGACCCAACAGGCAGGAATGACACTGCTTACAGGACTTGATGCCGCCGCAACATCATCAACGAATTTACTTTTCCAGCGCGCAGTAATGATGATTAAAGAGCAGTTGGCGCTGGGTATCCCGCTGCACACCGCAATTGGCCAATCACCTTTATTTCCCTCACTCTGCCAGCAGTTAGTACGCATTGGTGAAGAGTCTGGCTCACTGGACGATATCTTACTAAAACTGGCGCATTGGCATAACCAACAGGCTAATCAACTCGCCGAGATAATGTCGCAATCTATTGAGCCCATATTGATGGTTGTAATGGGGATTTTGGTCGGTGGGTTGGTTATTGCTATGTATTTGCCTATCTTCCAGCTGGGAGCTGTTATGGGGTAATGACATATCAGGGAAGAATAGGCGGCGGTATAAGACCGCCGCTGCAATAGAGAATTAATTAGAACCGAATAGCCGGTTCTCTTGCTCGGCAACGCGAATAAATGTTGTCCGTTTAGTTAGCTCTTTCAAACGCTCAGCGCCGACGTAGGTGCAGGCCGAACGTAACCCACCGAGAATATCACGCACGGTATTTTCTACCGGCCCACGTAAGGGCAGCTTGACAGTTTTACCTTCGGCCGCGCGGTACTCAGCAACGCCGCCAACATGGCGCTTCATTGCTGATTCAGAGCTCATACCGTAAAACAGCATAAATTTCTCGCCATCTTCTTCAACGACTGTGCCTTCACATTCATCGTGTGCAGCGAGCATACCGCCCAGCATGACGAAATCGGCACCACCGCCAAAGGCTTTTGCCACATCCCCTGGTATTGCACAACCGCCATCACTCACGATTTGCCCACCCAGACCATGTGCTGCATCGGCACATTCTATGACCGCTGAAAGTTGCGGATACCCTACGCCGGTTTTAACGCGTGTAGTACAAACGGACCCCGGACCAATGCCGACTTTAACGATATCTGCACCTGAAAGGATAAGTTCTTCAACCATTTCGCCCGTCACAACATTTCCGGCACAAATAACTTTATCCGGACAAACCTCGCGGACGCGTTTCAGAAAAGACACAAAGTGTTCCGAATAGCCATTGGCAACATCAAGACACACAAATTTAAGCAGCGGTGAAAGAGCCAGAATTTGCTTCATTTTGACGAAATCAGCTTCGGAAGTGCCTGTTGATACCATCACGTGACGCAGAACAGACTCGGTGGAAGCATCAGCAAACACCTTCCACTGTTCAACGCTGTAGTGTTTGTGAACCGCAGTCAGTAAGTCGAATGAAGCCAGCGCCTCAGCCATGCGAAACGTTCCGACAGTATCCATATTTGCCGCAATGATTGGTGTACCAGACCATTTAAAACCGGGGTGTTTGAAGGTAAAGGTGCGCTCCAGCTCAACTTCGGAACGGCTTTTGAGGGTCGAACGCTTTGGTCGAATCAAAACGTCTTTGAAACCTAATTTCAAGTCTTCTTCAATGCGCATGAGATCTTATCCTGGTTTTTGCAATAGACCGTGGCGATATATCACTGGGTGTTAGATGGGGTTGTTTGGCACCCTTCCAGTGGTTTTATCATACGCATGAAAACCATAACGGCAAGACTGCTTTCATAACTTTAACCCCCCCACCTTTCGTCAGCACGCCGGAGAGATTTCAGGTCAAAAGCACGATGAGCACGGCTTGCACTTACTCATAATCTCTTTATCATTTAACCCAACTGTTATGAGTGAGCAATCCAATGAGTTATGTCGTTGCATTGACCGGCGGTATCGGCAGTGGCAAGAGTACAGTGGCAGAAAGTTTTGCACGTCATGGTGTCAGCATTGTTGATGCTGATGTGATTGCACGCCAAGTGGTAGAACCCGGCCAACCTGCACTCCATGATTTGGCGGTTCGATTGGGGAAACACATCCTTCTTCCAGATGGTTCGCTAAATCGTGCCGTTTTGCGAGACATTATCTTTAGCGACCCCTCAGTTAAACTGTGGGTTAATCAGCGTTTACATCCGTTAATTCATGCAAAAACCTGGCAGCTCATCGCCGCAGCCACAACGCCTTATGTACTGTGGGTTGTGCCACTGTTGATTGAGAATGGGTTGCAAAAACAGGCAAATCGCGTGTTGGTGGTAGATGTGGATGAACAAACACAGCTTGCCAGAACCATGCTGCGCGACGGCGTGGACCGCCAGCAGGCAGAAAAAATTCTCTGCGCCCAGGTAAGTCGCCAACGGCGTTTAGCCTGCGCAGATGACATTATTGATAACAACGGTGGTGCCGAGACGATCGAACTACGCGTTGCTTCATTACATAGCCGTTATCTGGAATTAGCGGCTTCAGCGCCCCAACAGGATATTGACAAGAATGAATGATGTAGTAACTACCGTTCTCTTTGAACATCCTTTAAATGAAAAAATGCGCACCTGGCTGCGTATTGAGTTTTTATTGCAACAAATGCATGCAAACACTCAAATCATTTCAATTTCTTCCGCCCTCATTTTTTTCCGCAATGCTTCTGACTTGCTCGATGTACTAGAGCGCGGTGAAGTACGAACTGATTTATTGAAAGAACTCGAGCGTCAGCACCAGAAACTTTCACAATGGGAAGACGTTCCGGGGGTTGATACTTCCCGCATCGATTCACTGCGTGGCGAACTTAAACAAGCAGCTGCTATGCTAATGAAAGCACCGCGTATTGGTCAGGCTCTACGAGAAGATCGTCTGGTTGCGTTGGTTCGCCAGCGGCTAAGTATTCCCGGAGGCTGCTGCAGCTTTGACCTGCCTACGCTACACATATGGCTACATCTGCTACAAAATCAACGTGATAATGAGGTACAAGGCTGGCTGGATACTTTGTCTCCGCTGCATAATGCATTAACTCTGGTGCTGGTATTAATCAGGCAATCAGGCATATTCCGTAATCAGATTAGCCTTAATGGGTTTTTCCAGGAAAATGCGGAAGGTGCTGACTTGCTAAGAATGCGTATCTCATTGGAAAATAAAATTTATCCGCAAGTGTCTGGTCATAAAACCCGTTACGCCATCCGCTTTTTACCGCTGGACAGTGAGCGCGGTCAGGTACCTGCCAGACTGACTTTTGAACTTGCCTGTTGTTAGGAGTAAGAATGGACCCCGAAATTATTGTTGTTAAGTGCCCAACCTGTGCCAAACCTGTGGTATGGGGCGCGCAGAGCCCTTATCGTCCTTTTTGCTGTAAACGCTGCCAGCTTATTGATCTTGGCGAATGGGCTGATGAAGAAAAACGTATCCCGAGTAAAGGGGAGATCAACGATCTGGATGACTGGAGTGAAGAAGACCTCCATTAATCCCAGTGAGTCATCAGCAAGTAAAAAAGGGCCTGAGGCCCTTTTTTACTGATATCGATATCTTGTGAATCGCGTTAAATTTCGCCACTGATTAACGCTTTCACTATCGACTCATTGGCTGGCGGGAATTCTTCCGGTTTTAGCTCTGACTGAGATAACCAGCGCATAGGCTGCCCCTCTTTACCATAAGGCTCTCCCTGCCATTTCTCGACCAGATGAAAATGTAGAGTGATCACTCGGTCAGGAAAAATGTGCTCCAGGCTTTTAATCAGCGCCGGCTGTTCGGCCACAATTCCCGTCTCTTCTTTCAGTTCGCGAACAACCGCTTCACAAGGTGTCTCACCCACTTCAACCTTGCCGCCCGGAAACTCCCAAAAACCCGCCATATGCGATGAAGCGTCACGCTGCGTGATAAAGATTTCATTCTGCGAATTACGAATAATACCCACCGAAATAGTTATTCTTTTCAGCGTCATTATGTCCATCCTTAAAATATGACTGTTTTGGAAAAACAAAGGGCGGTGATTAGCCGCCCTTCAATTTCATACTCTTACCAAAGCTGCAGCTTACTTCTGCAAGCGGCCGTGGCATTGTTTGTATTTCTTACCAGACCCACATGGGCAGGGATCATTACGCCCTACTTTACGATCGCCCTGTGAGCCGGAGGCCAGACGTTCAGCTTCTTCTACTTCAAGGGAGGTCTGATCCTGGTGGCTAAGATACTGCTGACTAGCCAGACGTTCAGCTTCCTCACGACGCTGAAGCTCCATCGCTTCAACCTCTTCAGGCATACGCACCTGAACTTTACTGAGTACGCTGACCACTTCATATTTCAGTGACTCGAGCATGGCAGCAAACATGGCGAAGGATTCGCGCTTGTATTCTTGCTTTGGATCTTTCTGCGCATAACCACGTAAGTGAATACCCTGACGCAGGTAGTCCATAGCCGCCAGATGCTCTTTCCACAATGAATCTAGCGTTTGCAACATCACGCCTTTTTCAAAGTTACGCATCATTTCAATGCCAACCACTTCTTCTTTTCGGGCGTAGGATTCCATAGCATTTTGCAGGATACGCTCGCGCAGGGTTTCTTCATGCAGTTCTGGCTCTTTATCCAGCCACTCGGCAATCGGCATCTCCAGTTCAAAGTCATTTTTAAGACGCTGTTCCAGCCCTTCCACATCCCACATTTCTTCTAGGGACTGCGGTGGAATATAGCTATCAATGACGGTTTTGAACACATCTTCACGGATACTGCGAATCGTTTCGCTAACGTCAGACACGTCGAGCAATTCGTTACGTTGACTATAAATAGCACGGCGCTGATCGCTCGCAACGTCATCATATTCAAGTAACTGTTTACGAATATCAAAGTTACGGCCTTCAACTTTGCGCTGCGCATTAGCAATGGCCTTGGTCACCCAAGGATGCTCAATCGCTTCGCCAGGTTTCATACCCAGTTTACGCATCATGCTGGAAACGCGGTCTGACGCGAAGATACGCATCAGGGCATCTTCCATTGACAGGTAGAAGCGGGAAGAACCGGCATCACCCTGACGACCGGCACGGCCACGAAGCTGGTTATCGATACGGCGAGATTCATGACGCTCAGTACCGATGATGTGTAAACCACCCGAGGCAAGAACGGCATCGTGACGGATCTGCCAGGCAGCTTTAATCTCAGCTTTTTGTTCGTCAGTTACGTCTTCGCCCAGGTCTTCAATCTCAACCTGCCAACTGCCGCCCAACACGATATCGGTACCACGACCAGCCATGTTGGTAGCAATGGTCACCGCACTTGGCTGACCTGCCTGAGAAACGATTTCAGCTTCTTTGGCGTGGAACTTGGCATTCAGTACGCTGTGTGCAATACCGGCTTTATCGAGTTCACGCGAAACGACTTCAGATTTTTCAATCGAAATAGTACCCACCAACACTGGCTGACCGTTGGCTGTCCGCTCGCGGATATCTTCGATGATAGCGCCGATTTTTTCCATTTCAGTCATGTAGACCAGATCCGGTAAATCTTTACGCACCATTGGGCGGTTGGTTGGAACAACGATGGTATCGAGTTTATAGATGGAGCTGAATTCGAACGCTTCTGTGTCGGCGGTACCGGTCATACCGGCCAGTTTTTCGTACAAACGGAAATAGTTCTGGAAAGTAATAGAAGCCAGCGTCTGGTTTTCGTTCTGTATATCAACGCCCTCTTTGGCTTCCACCGCCTGATGCAGGCCATCAGACCAACGACGCCCTTGCATAGTACGGCCAGTATGTTCATCGACAATAATGACCTCACCCTCTTTTACGATGTAGTCAACGTCACGGGTGAACAGAACATGGGCGCGCAATGCAGCAGTAACATGGTGCATAAGCATGATGTTTGATGGGGAATAGAGTGATTCACCATCGTCCATGATACCTGCTTCCATCAGCAACTCTTCAATCAGCACCAGCCCGCGTTCAGTAAGGTGAACCTGACGCGATTTTTCATCCACGGAGAAGTGGCCTTCACCCTGGAAGGTTTCCGTATCTTCTTTTTCCTGACGGATAAGTTTCGGGATCAGTTTATTAACGCGAACATACATCTCGGAGCTGTCTTCAGCCGGACCAGAGATGATCAGCGGCGTTCGCGCTTCATCGATCAGAATGGAGTCAACTTCATCGACCAGTGCATAGTGCAGTTTACGCTGTACGCGCTCTTCAGGGCTGAACGCCATGTTGTCACGCAGGTAGTCAAAACCGTATTCGTTGTTAGTACCGTAAGTGATGTCCGCTGCATACGCAGCCCGCTTGGCGGGGGCTGGCATATTTGGCAAGTTGATACCGATGGTCAACCCGAGGAACTCAAACAAGTCACGGTTGTTTTCAGCATCACGCTGGGCCAGATAGTCGTTCACGGTCACAACGTGTACGCCTTTTCCGCTCAGGGCATTGAGGTAAGCTGGCAGGGTCGCGGTCAGAGTTTTACCTTCACCCGTACGCATTTCTGCGATACACCGTTCGTTGAGCACCATACCGCCGAGCAGTTGCACATCAAAGTGGCGCATGCCAAACACACGCTTACTCGACTCACGCACAACAGCAAAGGCTTCCGGGATAAGGTTCTCAAGGATCTCGCCTTGTTCCAGACGTGCGCGGAATTCATCCGTCTTCGCTCTTAACTGCTCATCCGTCAGTTGCTGGATTTCAGGTTCCAAACTGCTAATGACATCGACCACTTTGCGCATACGGCGCAGGGTACGATCGTTACGACTACCAAAAACCTTGGTCAATAATTTAGTTAACATAATGCTTAATATCTCTTTGAGGCCGCGTAAATCGGCCACTGTTTTGTTGATTTATTGATAGAACAAAAATTAAAAAACTTTGAAGTCTGAGGGTGTTAACTCAAAAACAATGGGCCGGCACGAATGCCTTGCACCTGAGCCAGCCATAGACCGGGTTGGTGCTGATGGGTAGAAAGGATCTGCGGTTGCTGCGTCTGGCGGATGATGACCGGAGGTTTTGACTCATGCGTCAATAATGCGTTGAGGGTTACCAGTAATGCCAGTTGCTGCACATGCAGCGGTTCAGCTTCCTGAATGATGATTTCAGGAGTAGCGGTATAAACTACCTGCGGTGCCAGAGCAAAAGAAAGGTGGCGAATTACGGTGCGAAGTGCATGCTGTTGCCAGTAATCGACCCCAAAAGCAGGCCTGCGATGTGCCTGGAGCAGAGCGAGGTTCGTCAGCCCTGTACTCCCGATGCTCAGCCGGTTTAAACTTGAGGACGTATTCGGTGCGGTTGCCAGTTCCGTTTGCGTCAGGTTTGTGGACACGCCGAGGCTAGCCGCGACCATCCCCAACAGGAGATGCGGCCAAAAATACCTTCTGCCAAATTGTCGCCAACGATTTAGAATACCAATCACAAGTTTACAATCCGCCGGAGCCGGTCATGCGCGATAGTCGCCCACAATTATTAGATGTCCTGTTCGATGATGCCTCTACAGCGGACAAAAGCCCGCTGCGACTTGTTCAGCAACGTGCTGCGGCATTATTAAAGCTTAACCGCGCCGTAAAGAGCTTATTGCCTGCGCCCATGAAACCATGGTGTCGCGTCGGTAATTATCGACAAGGTGTTTTAGTGCTGGAGATAGCAAACGCCAGTTGGATGATGCGGTTACGCTATGAACAACCCGCACTCCTCTCTGCACTTCGAGCGCAAATTCTACCATCATTGTCATCAATCGACATCAGGATTAATCCTTCGCTGATGGTGAAAGTGGAAAATGTATCGCAGTTTAAGGATCAGATAAGCACAGCGACGTCCGGTGAGAAACCGTTCAGACAGCTGAGTGTAGAAAGTGCGAAGGAATTGATGATACTCGCAAGCCGAAGCCCTGAGAAACTTAGAAAGGCATTAGAACGACTGGCAGGCTTGGCCGGAGAGAGTGCCAAAACAACCAGTCGTAATAAATAATGATATCAATACCGATTATGCCAATACTGTAGAAGGGGCTTTAAATGCCAGAGGCATTTCAGCTTCATCCTGGAAGGTAACTAATTCCCAGGCTTCCTGCTTAGCCAGTACCGCTTGCAGTAACTTGTTGTTCAGCGCGTGACCAGATTTGAATGCGGTAAACGCACCAATAATATTATGTCCACACATGAACAAATCACCAATGGCATCAAGCATTTTGTGACGAACGAACTCATCTTCAAAACGCAAGCCATCTTCGTTAAGCACACGGTAATCATCCACAACAATCGCGCAATCAAAGCTGCCACCAAGGCACAAACCACGTGACTGCAGATACTCGATATCACGCATAAAGCCGAAAGTACGTGCGCGGCTGATTTGACGAACAAATGCTTCTGCGGAGAAATTCATCTTGTAACGCTGAGAACTAGAATCAATCGCCGGGTGATTGAAGTCGATAGTGAAATCCAGAGAGAAGCCATTGAATGGCGTAAACTCGGCCCACTTGTCACCGTCCTCAACACGAACCGTTTGCTTGATGCGCAAGAATTTCTTGGCGCAATTCAATTCTTCAATCCCTGCATCCATCAACAGATAGACGAAAGGTGCTGCGCTACCGTCCATAATCGGCACTTCTGGCGCATCAACTTCGATAACGATGTTATCGATGCCTAAACCTGCCAGAGCCGCATTAAGGTGCTCTACCGTAGAAATACGTACGTCATGCTCATTGACCAGGCAAGTACAGAGCATAGTATCACGCACGGATTTGGCATCTGCCGGGAAATCGACCGGTGGATTCAAGTCAGTGCGACGATAGATGACCCCGGTATTGGCCGGTGCAGGGCGCAGAGTCAGGGTGACTTTCTTGCCGGTATGTAAACCGACGCCCGTCGCCTGAACGATACGTTTTAATGTACGCTGTTTGATCATCGTTTTTATCTCGCAATGTTATCCATCTATCCTGCCAACCTCCTAATACTACATGAAGGTTGGAGGGATAGTTTAGCACAAAGAGCGGAGACCCTACAATTCGGACTAGTCTGCCTGCTTACGCAGGAAGGCTGGGATGTCCAGATAGTCGGGCTCTTTGTTTGATTGCGTGTTCGGATCATTAACCACCTTCGCTGCGGGTTTGGTTTCCTGCGGCAGAGGCGACAGCCCGTGCTGCTGATAACGATGATCCATCACTGGCTGGCTGGCTTGCTTGTTAGTGACCAGAGTGATCTCTGGACGCTTGTCCATGCCAATACCCGTTGCCACCACGGTGACACGCAGTTCGTCATTCATTTCCGGGTCAAGAGATGTACCGATAACAACGGTCGCATTATCAGAAGCGAAAGCACGAATGGTGTTACCTACTGTCTCAAACTCGTCCAGACGCAAATCGAAACCGGCGGTGATGTTGACCAGAACGCCACGGGCGCCGGACAAATCGATGTCTTCCAACAATGGGCTGGAAATAGCCATTTCGGCTGCTTCTTCCGCACGGTCTTCACCACATGCCACACCAGAGCCCATCATGGCATAACCCATTTCGGACATCACGGTACGCACGTCAGCAAAGTCGACGTTCATCAGACCAGGACGGGTGATCAGTTCTGCAATCCCCTGTACTGCGCCTTTAAGGACGTCGTTGGCCGCACCGAAAGCGTCAAGGAGAGAAATCCCGCGACCTAACACTTTCAGCAGCTTGTCATTAGGAATAGTGATCAAGGAGTCAACGTGTTTGGACAACTCAGCAATACCCTGCTCCGCAAAGGCCATACGCTTTTTGCCTTCAAAATTGAAAGGCTTAGTCACGACAGCGACGGTCAGAATACCCAACTCTTTTGCTACTTCAGCCACTACAGGCGCTGCACCGGTACCGGTACCGCCACCCATACCTGCTGCGATAAAGACCATATCAGCGCCTTCGAGTGCTGCGCGTAGGGCTTCACGGTCTTCTTCAGCAGAATTGCGACCTACTTCTGGGTTAGCACCAGCACCCAAACCTTTGGTAATACCGCTACCAATCTGGATAGTCTGGCCTACAGCCGTTTTACGTAACGCCTGCGCGTCGGTATTAACGGCAAAGAATTCAACACCTTCGATGCGTTCGCGCACCATGTGCTCGACGGCATTACCACCGCCACCGCCGACGCCGATGACTTTAATCACCGCGTCGTTGGTCAGTTCCATAGGTTCAAACATAGTTTCTCTCCGTTTTGTGCCTGTCGCTTCGGGATCACAATAAGTGACAGCAGGATCCCGTTGTTAAAACATTAAAACTCTTTTCTCAACCAGCTGCTGATTCGTTTGAACCAGTTGCCCACTGAGGTGCGTTTTTCCACTTCTGCCTCACCGCTAAGGTGAGACTCTTTTCCATAGTGCAGTAGCCCTACAGCAGTTGAGTAGTAAGGTTCCTGCGCATAATCTGTCAGCCCGGTGATGTTCAGCGGTTGTCCTATACGCACCTGGGTATGGAATACCCGCTGCGCACAAGCTGCCAGACCATCAATTTGTGCTGCACCACCCGTCAATACTATTCCGGCGGCCAGATGATGTTTTACGCCTTGCTGACGTAACTGCTCCTGCAATTGCAAAATCTCATCATTAACTAAATTCAGCAGTTCGGTGTAGCGCGGCTCGATGACTTCAGCCAAAGTCTGACGTTGCAGACTGCGTGGAGGACGTCCTCCCACACTTGGCACTTCGACGTTTTCGTCTTTCCCAACCATTGAACCCAACGCACAACCGTGGCGTACTTTAATCGCTTCGGCATCTGTAGGTGGTGTGCCAAATGCATAGGCGATATCACTGGTCACAACGTTACCCGCATAAGGAATAACTTTAGTATGTCGCAGCGCTCCGCCGGTATAAACAGCGATATCCATGGTGCCGCCGCCAATATCGACGACACATACGCCTAATTCACGCTCGTCTTCAGTCAAAACCGCGTAACTGGCTGCCAGACCTGCGAAAATAAGCTGGTCGACTTTCAATCCGCAACGTTCAACGGCTTTAACAATGTTCTTCGCCATATCGTTGTGGCAGGTGATCAAATGGACCTTGGCCTGCATGCGCACGCCCGAGAGTCCGACAGGATTTTTGATCCCTTCCTGATAATCAATGGCATATTCCTGAGGAATGACGTGCAGTACACGGTGCTCATCACGAACACGAACCGATTTAGCGGTATGCACTACGTTCTCTACATCTTCCTGTGTTACTTCCTCTTCTGAAATAGGAACCATCCCTATTTCATTCTGACAACTGATATGTTTACCAGACAAAGCAAGGTAAACAGAGGAAATTTGGCAATCTGCCATCAATTCTGCCTGATCAATGGCGCGCTGTACGCATTTCACCACTGATTCAAGGTCATTCACGCCGCCTTTATCCATACCACGTGATGGGCAACTTCCCACGCCAATAATATTGACCATGCCATCGGGCAGAACTTCCCCTACCAATGCGGCGACCTTCGCCGTACCGATCTCCAGCCCAACTACCAGTTTTCTGTCCGTCGACTTGATCATTGTTGTTTAGCCTGTGCCTGATTCTGTTGCTGATTACTGTTTTGCTGATCGATAAACTCTGGTGTCCAGCCTACTGACGCACCGGTGTCGTAACGTAAATCGACATAACTGATGCGTGTTTTATCGGTTTCGGCCTGTTGCTGGAGTTTCGGATAAAGGTCGATAAAACGTTGCAAACGCCCCATTCGATCGTCTCTTCCCAGTTCCAGCCGGATATCGCTATCCAGAGTGACTTGCCAAGAGTGACGCGCACTCATTGTCACCGCTTTCAAAGTGAACTTAGCGACAGAAAGCGTCTGGCTCATCGTTTGAAAGCCTTGCAAAACATCCTGTTCGCTGCCTTCCGGACCATAAAGCAACGGCATTTTCTGTTTGACTACTCGCTCGGCAGGTATGCTGAATGATTTGCCGTCAGCATCGACCATGTGCAAATCATTCCAATGTGCGACTGGCACATACTCCACCAGATGGATCTTTAATTCGTTCGGCCATTGCTTCCGAACGCTGACCTGTTTTATCCAGGGTAAGCGCTCAATCTGCTGCTGAATGACGTTTACATCCTGGGTCATGAACGTACCCGGCGAACCTAAAGCCAGAATAGCCTGACGAATATCATCGTTCGTGGTGTAGTGACGTTCACCTGTCACCACCAGTTGGGACAATGGCAATCGGTTTGCATCCTGCATCCAGCCAATCACTGCCCACACGCTCCATAAAATAGTTCCCAGTACCATCAGCAGGAAAATGACACCCGCCAATTGGCTGCCGTTACTGCGCCGACCGGTGTTCTCCGCCGTTTCACGCTCTCGTGCATTCAGGGCCGCTTGAGACATATCAGTCAACCAGTTCCAATATCCGGGCCACCAGCTGTGGAAAACTTAACCCAAACTGTTTTGCCGCCATCGGTACCAGACTGTGGCTGGTCATACCAGGCGACGTATTCGCCTCAAGCAGATTGAAGCCGCCGTTACTGTCTTGCATCACATCAATGCGGCCCCAGCCGCTGCAATCCAGCGCACGATAAGCTTGTATTACCAGTTCTGAAAGCGCTTGTTCCTGCTCAGCACTTAAACCGCTTGGGCAGAAATATTGTGTTTCATCAGACAAATACTTTGCCTGGTAGTCATAAAAAGACCCAGTTGGCTGAATGCGAATTGAAGGTAATACCTGATCACCTACCACTGCCACGGCATACTCTGGGCCACTCAGCCACTGCTCAATCAAGACATTCTCGTCATGAAGAAAGCCTTCCAGCAGCGCAGGAACCAGCTCTTCTTGCACGGTGACTTTACTCATGCCGACGCTGGAGCCTTCGCGGCTTGGCTTAACAATCAGCGGCAGACCCAGAGCTAAGATTTTCTCAGCTAAAGCGCCCTGCCCTACTTCGCCAAGCTGTTTTTTATTCACTAAAACGAAAGGCGCAATCGGTAAACCCAACGCTTGCCACACCAGTTTGGTGCGGAATTTATCCATAGCCAGCGCAGAAGCCATCACGCCGCTGCCGGTATAAGGCAGGCCCAGATGTTCTAGCGTGCCTTGTAACGTGCCGTCTTCACCACCGCGACCGTGCAAAGCAATAAAGACTTTTTCGAAACCTTCTTCTTTCAGGCGGGTGACCGCGAAGGTTTTGGTATCAACAGCATGAGCGTCAATACCGGATTCTCTCAGGCCTGCGACGACGGCAGCACCAGAGTTCAATGACACATCGCGCTCTGCGGAAGTACCGCCAAATAAAACTGCGACTTTCTCAGACATGATGTTCTTCACCTTTTTTCACTGGCTGTAATTTCTGATCAGCCAATTTACGGGCCACTTTGCCGATGTTACCGGCACCCTGCACCATCACCAGATCGCCACCTTCCAGGATTTGTGCCAGACTTTCCGGCACGGCATCAATGTCTGAAACCAAAATCGGATCTAACTTACCGCGGGCACGAATGGTTCGGCAGAGCGAACGGCTATCAGCCCCTGGAATCGGCGCTTCACCCGCCGGATAAACATCTAACATGATCAGCACGTCTACCTGCGACAGCACGTTGGCAAAATCATCGTATAAATCGCGGGTACGAGTGTAACGGTGCGGTTGAAAAATCATCACCAGACGTTTGTCTGGCCAGCCTGCACGCGCCGCTTTAATAGTGGCATCAACTTCTGTCGGATGGTGACCGTAGTCATCCACCAGCATGGCGCTACCACTTTTGGCATTCACGTTCTCAAGCGAATATTCGCCGAGGAAATCAAACCGGCGCCCGGTGCCCTGGAAACCGGCCAGAGCGTTTAAAATTGCATCGTCTTCAATGCCTGCATCCGTCGCGACCGCAACAGCGGCTGCCGCATTCAGGGCGTTGTGGCGGCCCGGTGCGTTCAACGTGACGCTGATCAGCGGCTTGTCCTGACGGCGAATGGTGAAGTGCCCCTGTGCACCATCCTGACGGTAGCTTTCTATAAACACATCAGCGTCTTCACTAAAGCCATAGGTGGTAATATGGCGACCTACTCGCGGCAGCAGCTCGCGAATGACCGGGTCATCAATACACATCACCGCACGGCCATAAAAAGGCAGGTTGTGCAGGAAGTTGATGAAGGTCTGCTTCAGTATCTCGAAGTCACCCTGATACGTATCCATGTGGTCCGCTTCAATGTTGGTCACAATCGCCACCATCGGTTGCAGATGCAGGAAGGACGCATCGCTTTCATCTGCTTCAGCAATCAGAAACCGGCTTGAGCCCAGTCGTGCATGCGTACCCGCGGCTTTAACCAACCCACCATTAACAAAAGTAGGATCCAGGCCGGCTTCTGCATAAATACTGGTGACCATGGCAGTAGTCGTGGTTTTACCGTGCGTTCCGGCTACAGCAATACCGTGGCGAAAGCGCATGAGTTCAGCCAGCATCTCAGCACGACGGATAACCGGAATACGCGCTTCGCGCGCCGCAACGATCTCCGGGTTATCGGCGGAAATAGCCGTCGACACTACCACCACACTGGCATCCAGCACATTCTCAGGGCGGTGATTAAAATAAATCTGTGCGCCCAGCGCGGTCAGCTGCTGCGTTACTGCATTCGGAGCAAGGTCTGAGCCGCTAATCTGATAGCCTTCATTTGCCAACACTTCGGCGATACCACCCATGCCGGCACCACCGATGCCAACAAAGTGAATGTGCCGGACGCGATGCATCTCGGGCACGAAGGTACGCAGTTTCGCCAATTGTTGTGTATTCACGTTTTTATTCACTATTTTCAGTTACTGATTAATCCGATGCTTACGGCTCGGAGCGCGATTATGACGCTCCGTTCATATTCATTTTTTACTGGCTGCAACCACTTCAGCAGCCACTCGCTCAGTGGCGTCGGGAATGGCCACCGCACGTGCGGCAAGCGCCATCTCCAGCAGATGAGTCCTGTCCCAGCCCGCCATCACATCAGCAACGGCCGCGGCACTGAAATTCACCTGTTCAATAATTTTTGCAGCACCGGCTTTTTCCAGTGGCAACGCATTCCAATATTGCTGCCGGTCTTTATGCTGAAAAGGCACAAAGATCGCGGGTAATCCCGCAGCGGCGATCTCACTGACTGTCAATGCCCCGGAGCGGCAAACCACTACATCGGCCCACGCATAGGCTTGCGCCATATCTTCAATAAATTCGGTGACTTTATGCTGAGTTTGACCCGCTTTCTGATAAGCCTGATTCACTGACTCCAGCGCACCTTTACCTACCTGATGCCACAGAGTGATCTTGTCGCCCATTAGAGATGCCAGTTCCGGCATAGTTTGGTTTAAGATCCTGGCACCTTGGCTGCCCCCAATCACCAGAACACGAATAGCACCCTGGCGATCGGCAAAACGTAAGTCAGGCTCTGGCAAGGCCAAAACATCAGTACGTACCGGATTTCCCACCACTGCCGCATTCGGAAATGCGCCGGGGAAAGCCTGTAAAACGGTTTTGGCAATACGCGACAGCCAGCGATTAGTTAGCCCTGCGATACCATTCTGTTCATGCAACACCACCGGGATTCCACATGACCATGCTGCAAGCCCGCCCGGGCCAGAAACATACCCTCCCATACCCAGCACTACATCGGGCTGGAAACGGCGCATAATCACTTTCGCCTGGCGCCACGCATGATATATGCGAAGAGGAGCGGTGAGTTGCGCTTTCAGACCTTTCCCACGCAAACCGGAGATCTGAATAAAATCAATCTCAATGCCATTTTTAGGAACCAGATCCGCTTCCATTCTGTCGGCAGTACCTAACCAGCGCACTTCCCAGCCTTGCGCCATAAGATGATGAGCAACAGCCAGACCGGGGAAAACATGCCCGCCGGTGCCGCCAGCCATCACCATTAAACGCTTGGTATTGCCGCTCATCGGGCACTCCTTACAAACGCTTGGGCTTTCGCCAGACGCGTTTCGAAATCAACTCGCAGCAACAGCACGATGGCTGTTGACATAATAATCAGGCTTGAACCACCGTAACTGATCAGCGGCAGCGTCAGGCCTTTGGTCGGTAACATGCCGGCGGCAGCACCGACGTTTACCAGTGCCTGGAAGCTAAACCACACACCAATTGAGCAGGCCAAAAAGCCGGAAAAGCGCTGATCAATCTCCAGCGCACGTCGGCCAATGGACATAGCACGAAAAGCGACGAAGAATACCATTAATAGCGCTAAGACCACACCGAAATACCCCAACTCTTCACCTAAAATAGAGAAGATAAAGTCAGTGTGTGCTTCGGGCAAATACTCGAGCTTTTGCACCGAGTTACCTAAGCCTTGGCCCCAGAACTCACCGCGGCCAAACGCCATCAGCGACTGGGTTAATTGGTAGCCACTGCCGAAGGGATCCGCCCACGGATTCCAGAACGATGTAACCCTGCGCATACGGTAGGGCTCTGCCACGATAAGCAGGGCAACCGCGAAACCACCGGAGCCGATAATCGCCAAAAACTGCCACATTTTCGCACCGGCTAAAAACAGCATGGCGAGTGTCGTGATAAACAGAACGACAACCGTACCTAGGTCAGGCTGAGCCAGCAACAACACCGCCAAAATGACCATCACACCCATCGGCTTACAGAAGCCCCAGAAATTGCTGCGAACTTCTTCGACCTTACGGACCAGATAACTGGCCAAATAACAAAACAGCGACAACTTAGAAAACTCAGCAGGCTGAATACGCAGCGGGCCGAAGGCGATCCAACGAGATGCACCGTTTACTGAGCTACCGACTACCAGCACCACCAGCAGCATCACAATGGAGAGCAGCAGCAGCACGTTGCTGTAACGTTGCCAAATGCTCATTGGGACGCGTAACGTTATCAGTGACAAACCAAATGCCAGTCCGAGGTAAATCGCATCACGCTTGGCGAACAGGAAAGGATCATCAGCCAGACGTTGCCCAATCGGCATTGATGCCGAGGTGACCATGACAAAACCGACGATGGCCAGCCCAAATGTCAGCCAGAGCAATGTACGGTCGTACAGCACCAGCGTAGGAGCATCGTTATCTTTTATGCCCATCGCCCAATCGTTAAATTTGCCTATCAGGCCGAACCCGGGAATACGCATCAGCCAAGTTCCTTAGCCAGAGCGCTAAACACATCACCACGCTGCTCAAAATTGCGGAACTGGTCAAGGCTGGCGCAGGCCGGAGACAACAACACCAGATCGCCAGCAGAGACGTGTACGCTGATATCACGCATGGCTTGCTCCATCGTTTCAAAGGTAGATGAAACTTCAGGCCGCAGTTCAGCCAACTCACCGCCGTCATGGCCAAAACAGTAAATCCGAATATTGTCGCCTTGCAGATAACGCGCCAGTGGAGAGAAATCGGCAGATTTCCCATCCCCGCCCAGCAGCAAATGTAGCGTTCCCTCAACGTGAATCCCATTGAGCGCCGCTTCTGTGCTGCCGACGTTGGTGGCTTTGGAATCGTTAATCCAGCGCACGCCGTTATGCTGCCATGCAATCTGATAGCGGTGGGCTAAACCGTTAAAATGAGTGAGCGCTTGCAAACTTGAAGACTGAGGAATACCTACGGCATCGGCTAGTGCCAGCGCGGCCAGCGCGTTGGTATAATTGTGGCGGCCGGTTAGCTGCATCTCTTTAGTATTCAAAACTTTCTCGCCGTGCACGCGCAACCAGATATCATTTTGCTGGCGGGTCAGGTGGTAATCCCCCACGTCTACGCCGAAGCTGACGCAGCGCTTATCTGCACCTCGCACTGGCATAGTCAAAGCATCGTCTGCGTTGACTACACACAATTTGGCATTCTCATAGACTTTTAATTTGGCAGCGCGGTACTGCTGCAATCCAAACGGATAACGATCCATATGATCTTCAGTCACATTCAGAATAGTGGCAGCAGCGGCGCGAAGACTGTGTGTTGTTTCGAGCTGGAAGCTGGACAGCTCCAGTACATACAACTCGTATTCTTGATCAAGCATGCTGAGAACCGGCAAGCCGATATTTCCACCGACACCAACCTTCCAGCCTGCGGCTTTTGCCATTTCGCCCACCAGCATGGTGACGGTGCTCTTACCGTTTGAGCCAGTGATCGCTACAATAGGTGTCTGCACTTCGCGGCAAAACAGTTCGATGTCGCCCAGCACTTCTACACCGGCTTCAACCGCCGCGTTCAGCGTCGGTGTCGCCAGCGCCATCCCCGGACTGGCAACGATCAGATCAGCGTCCAGCAGCCAGTCTTCGTTCAGCGAACCTAGATGGCGCTCAATGTTGTCTGCCAGTTTGTCCAGACCCGGCGGGCTGACGCGGGTATCAATAACGCGCGGTATTACACCGCGCGCCACAAAGAAATCAATACAGGACAGCCCGGTAAGGCCTAACCCGATAATGACCACTTTTTTACCCAGATAGTCAGCCATAATTACCGTACCTTCAGCGTCGCCAGGCCAATCAGCACCAGCATCAGCGAAATGATCCAGAAACGCACGATGACGCGCGGTTCCGGCCAGCCTTTAAGTTCGTAATGGTGGTGAATAGGCGCCATACGGAAAATGCGCTGACCACGTAACTTAAAGGACCCAACCTGCAAGATGACCGAGAGCGTTTCAACCACGAATACACCGCCCATGATCACCAACAAGAATTCCTGCCGCAGTAACACAGCAATGGTGCCGAGTGCGCCACCCAATGCCAGCGAACCGACATCCCCCATAAAAACCTGAGCCGGATAGGTATTGAACCAAAGGAAGCCCAGCCCTGCCCCCACTATCGCTGTACAGACAATCACCAGTTCACCGGCGTGACGCAGGTAAGGAATATGTAGATAGCTAGCGAAGTTCATATTACCGGTAGCCCAGGCCACCAGGGCAAAACCGCCCGCCACGAAGACAGTAGGCATAATAGCCAGCCCATCCAGACCATCGGTCAGGTTGACGGCATTACTGGTGCCCACAATCACGAAATAGCTCAGCAAGATATAAAGCAAACCCAACTGCGGCATAATGTCCTTGAAAAACGGCACCACCAGCTCAGTGGCGGGGGTATCTTTCCCAATGGCGTACATAACGAAAGCTGCCGCCAGCGCAATCACCGACTGCCAGAAATATTTCCAGCGGGCAATCAGACCTTTAGTGTCTTTACGTACCACTTTGCGGTAATCATCCACAAAGCCGACGATGCCATATCCAATCAGGACAAACAGAACGCACCATACATAAGGGTTCCATGGATATGCCCACATCAGCACCGAAATGGTGATGGAGGTAAGGATCATCAAACCGCCCATGGTTGGCGTTCCGCGTTTGCTGAAATGCGATTCAGGACCATCGGTACGCACAACCTGACCAAACGACATTTTCTGCAGACGCGCAATCATGCGCGGCCCCATCCACAAAGAGATGAACAGAGCAGTCAGCAGGCTGACGATGGCGCGAAACGTCAAATAGGAAAAGACGTTGAAGCCGGAATAATATTTGACCAAATGTTCTGCCAGCCAAACTAACATGTTGCATTCTCCTGTAACGCCCGTACTACCTGCTCCATGGCGGCACTACGTGAACCTTTAATTAAAATGGTAATGACAGCATGTTCTGACAGTAAGCGCGTTAAGCGGGCTGTCAGGGCTGCCTTATCTTGAAGATGTTCCCCACAGCCACTCACGCCACTAATGAGGCGACTTGCATGGCCAATACTGAAGACTTTGTCGATCCCTGCTTCGCGAATAGCCTCACCCACTTGCCGGTGGCAGTTTTCAGTTTCAGCTCCCAGTTCAGCCATGTCGCCCACCGCCATCACACGATAGCCCGGCATCTCGGCAAGGGTTTGCGCGGCGGCGGTCATTGAACCCACGTTAGCGTTATAGCTGTCATCAAGCAGGGTTTTACCTTCACTTAATAAGACAGGGAACAACCGCCCCGGCACTGCTTGCAGTGAAGCTAAACCGTCGCGTACAGCGACCAGACTGGCACCCACAGATAACGCCAGTGCAGCGGCGGCAAGCGCATTAGCAATGTTGTGACGCCCCGGTAATGGCAGAGAAACATCCACAGAACCTTGCGGTGATTGCAGAGTAAATACAGTATTTAGCGGGCTAAGACGAATATCTGTTGCGTAGAAATCAACGCCATCAGCCGCGTCCGGCGAGAAACGCCAGACGGTTTTATTGTTCAGGTGAGTCTGCCAGTGAGGCCAGTCATTGCTGTCAGCATTGAGAATAGCAACGCCTTCGGCTGGCAAGCCTTCGAAAATTTCACCCTTGGCCTGTGCAACACCCGCAAGAGAGCCAAAACCTTCGAGGTGGGCAGCGGAAAGGTTATTGACCAGCGCGGTTTCCGGCCTTGTCAGATCGGTGGTGTAGGCGATTTCGCCCAGATGATTGGCGCCCATTTCGATCACAGCAAAGTCATGCCCGGCAGTCAGTCGCAACAGCGTTAACGGCACGCCGATGTCATTATTGAAATTACCCGCGGTATACAGCACGTTGCCACACTGCCGCAAAATAGCCGCAGTCATCTCTTTTACTGAAGTTTTGCCGGATGAACCGGTAAGACCGACAATGCGGGCAGGAACTTGCTGGCGAACCCAAGCGCCGAGTTGACCTAATGCGATACGGGTATCAGCGACCACTAACTGTGGAACCTCCACCCGTAAGCGCTTACTTACCAGCAATGCTCCTGCTCCAGCAGTAATGGCATCAGAGGCGAAGTCATGGGCGTCAAACTTCTCACCTTTGAGGGCAACGAACAGGCAGCCTGCTTCGACCTTGCGGGTATCCGTCACAACAACATCAATCTGCGTATCACAACCGATTAACTCAGCATTAAGTTCGCTGGCAAGTGTCTGTAGAGAAACGAGGATCATGCTATTACCCCCAGCAAGCGGGCGGCGGTAACGCGGTCTGAGTAGTCAAGACGCTGGTTACCCACCAGTTGATAATCTTCATGCCCTTTACCGGCGATCAAAACGACGTCGTCTTCAGCAGCCTGCATAATGGCGTTGGTCACGGCTTCAGCACGACCATGTATTTCCAGCGCACGGCCAGCATCAAGCAAGCCAGAGAGGATGTCGGCCACAATGGCGCGCGGCTCTTCACTACGCGGGTTGTCATCGGTGACGATAACCCGGTCAGCGAACTGCTCAGCGATACCGCCCATAAGTGGGCGCTTACCTTTGTCGCGATCGCCGCCGCAACCAAAGACGCACCACAACTGCCCTTTGCAATGCAAGCGGGCAGCGGCCAGCGCTTTTTCCAAAGCGTCCGGTGTGTGTGCGTAATCGACGACCACGGTAGGTTTACCTGATGCGTTGAACACTTCCATACGCCCGCAAACGGGTTGTAATTGGGAAGCAGTTGACAGCAGTTGCGCTAATGGATAATCCAGTGACAGCAATGTCGCCAGTGCTACCAGCAGATTACTCACGTTGAATGCGCCCATAAGACGGCTTTCAAGCTTACCTTCGCCCCAGTTGGACTCGATGACCACGCTGGCGCCGCTATCGTGATAATCCACACTGCGCGCTTTCAACCAGCGCCCTTTCCAGCCGGTTGGTATTTTATCTTCCATGCTGACCGCGACCGCATCAGGCAATGTTGCTAGCCAGCGCAGCCCTACTTCGTCATCAGCATTAATAATTTTTTGCCCCACCTGATGCGTGGCAAAAAGCTGCCATTTGGCCGCTTCGTAATTTTGCATATCACCGTGGTAGTCGAGGTGATCGCGGCTCAGGTTGGTAAATGCCGCTGCGGCGAATGGCAATGCCGCAACGCGGTGCTGAACCAGCCCATGGGACGAGACTTCCATCGCGGCAAAGGTTGCGCCCTGTTGTACCAGGTCAGCTAACACGTGCTGAATTTGTACCGCAGAACCAGTGGTATTTTCGGCAGGGATAACCTGGTCAAGTAAACCATTTCCCACCGTCCCCATCACCGCACCGGTTTCCCCCAGCAATTGCGCCCATTGCGCCAGAAGCTGAGTGGTGGTGGTTTTTCCGTTGGTCCCGGTCACGCCAACCAGGCGTAATACTTTGCCTGCCTCAGCGTAGAAACGTCCTGCCAGTTCCGACAGCAACACGTTAAGATTATCGAGATAGATAACCGGCACACCGTGTACCTGGCATACCGCCCCATGTTCTTTTTCACCCTTAGCTTCGGCCACCACAGCAGCCACGCCTTGTGCAATGGCTTGTGGAATAAAACGACGTCCGTCGCTTGTATGGCCTGAAATCGCGACGAAAAGATCTCCGGCAGCCGCAACACGGCTGTCTAAAATCAACTCTCTCAGCGCTACATCCGGGGTATCACTCACCCAGGGCGCCAATAGGTCGCGCAAATTACGATCTGCCACCTGAAGCCTCTTTTTGATTGTTAACTATTGAGTCATTTTCACCGGCGGTCAGTGCATCAGGTTCGATGTTCATCGTGCGCAGCACGCCGCCCATGATGGCACCGAAGACTGGTGCTGAAATAGCACCACCGTAATATTTACCGCCCTGGGGATCGTTGATGACCACCACAAGCGCAAAGCGTGGATTGCTGGCTGGGGCTACGCCAGCGGTGTAAGCGATGTAACGATTAACATATTTACCGTCAGGACCGACTTTCTTCGCCGTACCGGTTTTAATCGCAATACGGTAGCCCTTAATGGCGGCTTTGACCCCACCGCCTCCAGGTAAGGCTACGCTCTCCATCATGTGAACCACGGTGCGTACCAGCGGTTCCGGGAAGATGCGTTCACCGGAAACAGGAGGATCAACCTTGGTGATCGACAATGGGCGATAAATCCCCATACTGCCGATCGTTGCATAGACACGCGCTAACTGAAGAGGAGTCACCATTAGCCCGTAGCCGAAAGAGAAGGTGGCCCTCTCTATGTCAGACCACCGTTGTTTTTTAGGGTATAAGCCACTGCTTTCTCCAACCAGCCCCAAATTGGTCGGTTTTCCCAATCCGAATCGCGAGTAAGTATCTACCAGCTCTGCGGACGGCATCGCTAACGCCATTTTTGATACACCGACGTTACTCGACTTCTGTAAGACACCCGTCACTGAAAGCTCCGAGTATCGGGCCACATCTTTGATTTCGTGACCATTAATGTAGTACGGCAAAGTGTTGAGTACGCTACCCTCTTTCACCACTCCGTTTTTAAGCGCAGTCATGACCACCATAGGTTTGACGGTGGAACCTGGCTCGAAAATGTCTGTAATAGCGCGGTTACGCATGGCTTCTTTAGGCGTATCAGGCAAATTGTTCGGGTTGTAAGAAGGGCTGTTTGCCATAGCCAGCACTTCGCCGGTCTGTACATCCACCAGCACTGCGGTACCTGATTCAGCTTTATTGAACGCCACAGCATTGCTCAATTCGCGATAGACCAGCGCTTGTAAACGTTCGTCGATACTGAGTGCAAGATTGTGCGCAGCCTGGCTATCAACTGAAGATATATCTTCGATAACGCGACCAAAACGGTCTTTACGGATGGTACGTTCACCCGGTTTTCCAGTTAGCCAGCGGTCAAAACTCTTCTCTACTCCTTCAATACCCTGACTGTCGATGTTGGTCACGCCGATAACATGCGCAGTCACCTGCCCGGCAGGATAATAACGGCGGGACTCCTGGCGCAACGATATGCCGGGAAGTTTCAGCTTATGGATATATTCACCGATCGATGGATTGACCTGACGCGCCAAATAAACAAAGCGTCCTTTCGGGTTGGCATTAATTCGGGCAGAAAGCTGATCGAGAGGAATATTTAACGCATCGGATAAGGCTTTCCAGCGGGTATCGACTGTGATACCTCCGCGATCGTGGATCTCTTTCGGATCGGCCCAGATAGCATTTACCGGCACGCTCACCGCCAAAGGCCTTCCGGCACGGTCAGTGATCATACCGCGTGATGTTTCAATGGTTTGCACCCGCAGTGACCGCAGATCGCCCTCTTTGACCAGACGATCCGGGTTGATAACTTGCAGATAAGCCACTCGCAGCATCAACCCTACCAGAGCGAGAAGAATACAACCGCACAGCAACGCAAAACGCCAGCTGATAAAGCTGGCTTGATCTTCAGGACGTTTTAACTTCGTTTTGCGCGCTGCTTTCATCGGTTGCTTATCTTCTCCATGAGCATTTTAGGGTTGAACCACAATATTTTCTTTCGATGGATCAACATGTTGCATCTGCAATTTCTCCGTTGCGATGCGTTCTACGCGGCTGTGGTCGCCGAGAGCATTCTCTTCAAGGATAAGGTTGCGCCACTCAATATCCAGCGCATCTCTTTCCAGCACTAACTGTTCTCTTTGCGCCGTCAGCAAACGGGTTCGGTGAGAAGTGGTGACGACTAAAATGGCGCTCACCAGAACCGCAATCAGCAAAATCATCGGGATTTTGCCATTACGTAAAATGTCACTGGCGATAACACCAACCAATCCATGCCGCTCATTACCAATCACGATGCCGTTCTCTCGGCAAACCGTAAGACTGAGCTACGTGCACGCGGGTTTTCAGAGACTTCGGCATCAGAAGGCTTCATTTTCCCGACAGGCCTAAGGGAACGACCGCCTAGTTCAGCAATCTGCGCCTCAGTCATCGGTATGCCTGCGGGCACTTGTGCGCCACGGCTATGCTGACGAATAAAGCGTTTAACGATGCGGTCTTCCAGCGAGTGGAAGCTGATCACCGAAAGACGTCCGTCAGTCGCCAGAATCTCAAGTGCGCCATCCAGCGCGCGTTCGATCTCTTCCAGCTCACTGTTGATGTAAATGCGGATCGCCTGAAAACTGCGGGTCGCCGGGTGCTTATGTTTTTCGCGAAACGGCGATGCATTGACGATCAGATCCGCCAGCTCTTTGGTGCGGGTCATCGGTTGCTCGCGATTGCGCTCAACGATGGCGCGTGCAATACGCTTGGCAAACCGTTCTTCACCAAAAGTTTTTAACACCCAGGCAATATCTTCTTCTTCCGCTTTCATCAGCCATTCGGCGGCGGAGTAACCGCGCGTGGGGTCCATGCGCATATCCAGCGGCCCGTCACGCATAAACGAAAAGCCGCGTTCGGCATCGTCTAACTGCGGCGAGGAGACACCAAGATCCAACAATACGCCGTCAATCTTGCCTTCAAGGCCGCGATCTTTAACGTATTGCGCCAAATCAGAGAATGGACCATGAATAATGGAAAAGCGTGAATCATCTATTGCTTCGGCGGCTTTAATGGCCTGAGGATCGCGATCGACAGCAAGCAGACGTCCGTCCGGCCCAAGTTGGGACAGAATCAGACGCGAATGGCCGCCACGGCCAAAAGTTCCATCAATGTAAATTCCATCCTGATGAATGTTCAGCCCATTCACGGCCTCATCCAGCAATACGGATGTGTGCTTATAATTTTCAACCATGCTTATAGTGACAAGTCCTGTAATCGTGCAGAAAGCGGTTCCTGAGACGACTGTTCAGCGTCAATGTCTTCCTTAACTTGTTGATACCAGGTCTGTTCATCCCACAGTTCAAACTTATTGAACTGCCCAACCAGCATCACTTCTTTGGCAAGCCCGGCGTGTTGACGCAATGTCGTTGCGATTAGCAGTCGCCCAGCGTTATCCATCTGACATTCACTCGCATGCCCCAAAAGTAGGCGCTGAATACGGCGCTCAACGGGGTTCATACTCGACAGACGGGACAATTTTTGTTCGATAACTTCCCATTCAGGAAGGGTGTAAAGAAGGAGGCACGGGTGATGGAGGTCTATGGTGCAAACCATTTGACCTTGCGATTCTTCGCTCAGTAAATCCCGATATCGGGTGGGCACTGCAAGTCGCCCTTTACTGTCGAGGTTAACCATCGTCGCGCCACGAAACATGACCGATCTACCCCTCTATGACCATGATCACCACTTTCCTCCACAAATTCCCACTTGAAAGAGTTTACGGATGGTTTTAAAACCTTGTCAAGCCAGAGCGGAGGTGGTTTGGCAATATTTACCAAGCATCCGGAAGATGCATTGCAATGAGGTAGGAGTTTTTAGTCGCGGAATAGAAAATAACATCATGATTAGTTGAGGAAATTTCGTAGAAAAAATAATGATGATTAAAAAAAAGTCAAATTGAACATTATTTAGCTATTTATATTCTTCTGCCATCGATATCTGATTTCTTAACCTATTTCTCGTAGAAATGAAATTTTGGCTTCATTTTCGACGCTGACTGCTAAAACGACATGACTCTGGTTGCCAGGCCGCATGCTACAAGCCTTTAAACGGGTTTTAATATGACTAAATATGACAAAGAACGCTAATAAACCAGATTTAAATGCCAGCATGAATTCTACAGCACTTTTAAAGCCGGTATTAACGTATTTTTAAAATTGATTTATGAGTTTATATCAGAGAAATAAGACGGAAAAACATTTGCTAATAAATCAGGCATTAAGATATCTCCTAAAATACCCCCTGGAAAGTTATGGGCTATTTTTTGGACATCTTTTAGAAAATTAATAGAGGTTAACGTAAAAGTAAAGGGACGGACTCTCTTTAAGAAAGCCCGTCATATTCTTTTTCTTTATTGGCATCACCTACGGCTTAAACGCCCGCGGCGGAACAGATTACGGCGAATGCGGGTCAGGCCAGCTTTCGGTTTCTTCGGCTCATCAAGGCAGCCCAATACCAACTCCAGCACCCTCTCAGCCACATCGCGATGGCGCTGCGCGACCGCCAGCACCGGGCAATCGAGGAAATCGAGCAGTTCATTGTCACCGAAAGTGGCGATCACCAAATCAACCGGCAGACGTCCATGCTGTTTAAGCGTCACATCCATAACGCCCTGCAAGAGCTGGAATGAAGTAGTAAATAGCGCCTGCGGCATCGGATGGATTTTCAGCCACTCGGCAAATGCGATGCCTGCGGATTCGCGATCGTAGGCATTAGCATAAAGATACTGCGGTTCACGGGCATCCTCAGCCCATGCCTGACGGAATCCAGCCTCACGTAAGAAACTGACCGAAAGCTCGGGCAAAGCACCAAGATAGAGAACCGATTCAGCCGGGAACGAACGCAGCTCCTGTGCCAGCATCAGGGCATCTTCTTGATCGGCACCCACCACACTGATGAAATGCTCAGGATCGAGGGCGCGGTCCAGCGCAATGATCGGGAAAGTATCATCCTTCCAGCGCTGATAAAATGGGTGTTCCGGTGGCAATGAAGTTGAAATGATGATCGCATCGACCTGACGTTGCAGCAGATGTTCCACGCAACGCATTTCGTTATCAGGTTGATCTTCTGAGCAGGCAATCAGCAACTGATAACCACGCTGTCGGGCCTGACGTTCGAGGTAATTGGCAATTTTGGTGTAGCTGGTATTTTCAAGATCTGGGATCACCAAACCTATAGAGCGGGTTCTGCCGGCGCGTAAACCGGCTGCGACAGCATTCGGATGGTAGTTATGTTCCTTCACGACAGCCATCACTTTTTCAACTGTCTTATCGCTGACACGATACTGCTTCGCTTTGCCGTTAATCACATAACTGGCGGTGGTACGCGAAACGCCCGCTAACCTCGCGATTTCATCCAGTTTCACCCAGAAATCCCCTTTCATTGCTCATAAAATGGAATGCAGGCCAGCTTAGAATTGCCCGTCATTTGAACTAGCAAATGCGCTTCCTGCTCTATTAGAACCATTCCGGCAGCACGTAAGGCGTCCTGAATGATTAAATGACTAATCAAACTTCTGTTATCTAACCGCAGAAGACCTTGCTGAGCAAGGTGTTTTACCGAATCGTTTCACCTGGAAAGGGAAGTCTGAACAATAGCTGCTCAGCATTTGCGAAAAAACAAAAGCCCAACCTGAGGCTGGGCTTTTGCAAGTAATGCGTCACATCACGGGTGAAAACATTGTGAATAGGAAGGGCGCACTTTTAGCGCATCACTTTATCGCCACGCGAAACACCCACAACACCGGAACGTGCCACCTCAACGATTTCCGCCACATCACGAATCGATGCCAGAAATGCGTCAAGCTTATCGCTGGTACCCGCCAGTTGAACGGTGTAAAGCGTTGCGGTGACATCAACGATTTGCCCGCGGAAAATCTCGGTGGATCTTTTCACCTCTTCGCGGCCATAGCCAGAAGCCTGCACCTTCACCAGCATGATTTCTCGCTCAACGTGAGCGCCCTGAACCAGCTCGGTGACGCGAAGCACATCGACCAGCTTGTGCAGTTGCTTTTCGATCTGCTCAAGTACCTTGGCGTCACCCATGGTTTGAATGGTCATGCGTGACAGGGTTGGATCATCGGTCGGGGCCACGGTCAGGCTTTCAATGTTGTAACCGCGTTGCGAAAAGAGTCCAACGACACGCGACAGCGCGCCTGATTCGTTCTCCAGCAATACTGATAAAATCCGGCGCATGATCAGGTCCTCTCCGTTTTGCTTAACCACATTTCGTCCATCCCACCGCCACGGATGTGCATCGGGTAAACGTGTTCCGTTTCATCCACGCTGATATCCACAAATACCAGACGGTTTTTCTGTGCCAGCGCCAGCGCCAGTTTGCTTTCCAATTCATCCGGGGTGCGAATGGCAATACCTACGTGTCCATAAGCTTCCGCCAGCTTGACGAAATCAGGCAGTGACTGCATGTAAGACTGGGAATGACGCCCAGAATAAATCATATCCTGCCACTGTTTCACCATGCCAAGGTAACCGTTGTTCAGGTTAACCACGATGACCGGCAAATCATACTGCAGTGCGGTAGACAACTCTTGAATATTCATCTGGATACTACCGTCACCTGTAACGCAGATGACCGTTTCATCCGGCAAGCCAAGTTTTACGCCCAGTGCAGCAGGTAAGCCGAAGCCCATGGTGCCGAGGCCACCGGAATTTATCCAGCGACGTGGCTTATCAAATGGGTAGTACAGCGCCGCAAACATCTGATGCTGGCCGACATCTGAGGTGACATAGGCATCCCCCTTAGTCAGACGGTGCAGCGTCTCAATGACCGCCTGAGGCTTAATGGTGCCGCTATTCTTGTCATAATCGAGACATTTTTTAGCGCGCCACTGTTCGATGCTCTGCCACCAGTCACGCAGCGCGTCGTATTCCTGCTTCTCTTCACTGTGTGCCAGCAGCTCAAGCATCTGCTCAAGGGTCTGTTTGGCATCGCCAACAATCGGAATATCTGCACTGACTGTTTTGGAGATTGAGGTCGGATCGATATCGATGTGCATGATGGTGGCATTCGGGCAGTACTTAGCCAAATTGTTGGTGGTACGGTCGTCAAAACGTACGCCTACGCCGAAAATAAGATCGGCATTGTGCATGGTCATATTGGCTTCATAAGTACCATGCATACCTAGCATGCCCACACTTTGACGATGGGTCCCAGGGAACGCACCCAGCCCCATCAGGGAACTGGTCACCGGCAAATTGAGTTTTTCTGCCAGTTGTAAAAGCTCAGCATGACATTCTGAATTGATGGCACCGCCGCCGACGTAGAGCACTGGTCTTTTCGCTGTCAGCAGCGTTTGCAGTGCGCGCTTAATCTGCCCGCGATGCCCCTGAACGGTCGGGTTGTACGAACGCAGACTGACGTGTTCAGGATAGGCATAAGGCAATTTTATCTGCGGACTCACTACGTCTTTTGGCAGGTCAACCACCACCGGACCAGGACGACCGGTGGATGCCAAATAAAACGCCTTTTTCAGAACGGTAGGAATGTCTTCTGCGCGTTTCACCAGGAAACTGTGTTTTACCACCGGGCGGGAGATCCCCACCATATCGCATTCCTGGAAGGCGTCGTAGCCGATAAGTGAACTGTGAACCTGGCCTGACAACACCACCAGCGGAATGGAGTCCATATAGGCTGTAGCAATACCGGTGATAGCATTGGTCGCACCGGGACCTGAGGTCACCAGTACCACACCCACATCGCCTGTGGCGCGGGCATAACCATCTGCCATATGAACAGCACCCTGCTCATGTCTCACCAGCACATGATCAATCCCGCCGACCGTATGCAGGGCATCGTAGATATCCAGCACCGCTCCGCCGGGATAACCGAATACGTGTTTAACGCCCTGGTCGATCAACGATCGCACGACCATCTCGGCTCCTGACAACATCTCCATGGTTTTGCCTCCAGGCTTTTTTGCTTCTATAAATAGGGTGACTTATTTTAATAAGTGAATTGCCAGGGTAAGTAAGCAACTCAAAAGAATGATGGAAATCATTTCCGGTCATTCCGGGTAAGAGGGCTAAGCCCTGATATTCTTATCGGATTACGCTAACTTAACCCAGTACCTTAACGCCTGAATTTAGGTCAGGCAAACGGCAAAATGCCGGAGTCACTACAGGGTTAATGTGTCACGCTGCTCTGCCCTGCTCTCTCAAGACAAAACACTGCCCAACAGAGACAACTACTCAGGATTATCAGGAAGGCGGGATAAATTACAGCATTAAATTATGGCTTAGCTGTGCAGCAATTTTAACGATGACCGCGTGATAAAATATTCAAAGTGACACAATCCCGGCGCGATAGGACTACGCCGGCTGAGTATGTAGCCTTATTCAGCATAGAAAGTATCGACCTCTTTCTTGTATCGTTGAAGGATAATTTTGCGCCGCAGCTTTAATGTCGGCGTCAACTCTCCGGCTTCCATGGTAAAAGGTGATGTCAGCAAAGCAAATTTTTTCACCTGCTCATAGCTGGCCAGTTCATGCTGAATTTCGCGGATACGATAGGTAAACAGCGACAGAATTTGCTCATTTTTCAGCAGACTGTCACGGTTGAGATAATCAATGTTGTGTGCCTGCGCATAGTCAATCAGCGCGTTAAAATCCGGCACAATAAGCGCTGAAACAAAGTGCTTGGCATCGGCGATCACCGCCGCCTGCTCGATATAACGGTCCTGAACTAACGTGCCTTCGATACGCTGAGGCGCAATATATTTACCGCCCGAGGTCTTCATCAGATCCTTTAAGCGTTCGGTGACGAACAGATTACCTTGCTCATCACGCTTTCCGGCATCACCCGTTTTGAACCAGCCATCGGCCGTATAACTGGCAGCGGTCTCTTCAGGCTTATTAAAATAGCCGCGAAAAAGCGTCGGCCCGCGCACCTGAATTTCATTTTCGTCGCCAATACGCACCTCAATAAGTGGCAACGACGTTCCGACTGAGCCAAACAGAAAATCCTTTTCCTCCCAGCAAGAGACCGTGGCACAGGTTTCCGTTAGCCCATAACCATATTTAATTTTAAGGCCGATGGATTCAAAGAATAGAATGATGTTGTCATCCAGACTGGCCCCGGCTGCGGGCAAAAACCGCAGATTGCCGCCCAACAGATCGCGCAGTTTGCCGAGCACCAACTTATCAGCCAGCGCGTACTGGCGAGTTTGCCACCAGGTCGCAACGGCCCCTTGCCTTTCAGTGAGGAATTTCCTGCGTCCGCAAGCCATAGCCCAGTGGAACAACTTCTTTTTTATATACCCGGAATGCGCGACCTTCTGCTTGATCGCGCTGAAAACTTTTTCATAAAAACGCGGCACTGCACACATGACCGTTGGTTTGACCGCTTGTAGCGCATCACGAACCCGATCGGTTTCCCGCAGGTAGACGTTCTGCGCGCCGCAATGCATAACGAAGAAGCTCCATGCTCGCTCGAAAACATGTGCCAGCGGCAAGAAGCACAAGGATACGTCGTTTTCTGACAGCGCCAGCCGTTGTTCATGTTGTTGGAGCTGCGTACCCATGCTGCGGTAATCAAGCATGACACCCTTGGGTTCACCGGTCGTGCCCGAGGTATAAATCAGGGTAAACAGGTCCTCCAAATGGCAATCGCCTGTCCTCGCCTGTAGCGTCTCGTCGAGAGAGAGATCGGTGACGGTCTGCGAATCCACATGGCGAGCTATAGGGACCCCGCGTAGATCAATGTCGGCATCCAGTACCAAAATATGCTGTAACTGCGGGCACAGTTCACGCAGTTGCATCGCAGTGTCAAACTCCGCTTGCCCGAGGATAAACAACGTGCGGATATCTCCATCATTGATGACATAGGCAGATTGCGCGGCAGTATTGGTGGAATAAATCGGTACGCTGATGGCACGCAGTTGCAAAATGGCCATATCGGCCAATGTCCATGCCATAGCATTGCTGCCGCAAATCGCGACACGCTCTTGAATGCCAACATCCAACTGCAATAACAGGCGTGATAAATGATCGACTTTTTTACCGGCTTCGCACCACGTCAGTGCGGTCTCGCGATCCGCTGACCATTCGCGAAAAGCGACATTGTCAGGTCGTGTGGAAAGCTGATGCCGAAAACGGGTAACAAGATGATAGTCATTCAACGTCGTGTTCATAATCTGCGAGCCTGAGAGGGAAAGGAAGAACAGCCAGCGGCAATAAATCCAAAGATCTATTTGCATTTGCTCACCAATATTAACAATTCGCGTAGTCTACCGGGACTGCTACGTCAGGCAAATCAAATTATGGCCCCGAAATATGAGAGGAACGAAAAGGTAAAAAGAGGCAGAAGTTCAATCCGGGGACGAGACTGCTGCGCGAGAAAAGCAAAAAAGTGAAATATCTCGTGCAGGATAAAAAACCATATAGAGCATCAGAATTAGAGATAATCACCCACAAGCTATAGCCGGCGTTTAATTGTCTTGCACTCACAATATGTCATCCCGGCTCAAGTAGCGTTAGCTTATATTTGCCTTTTTAACACCCCGGATAACGGTGATGGAAAACAATCTGGAAATAGGATCCTATCGTAGAATGTACTTTTCATAGCCACGTTATATGGTGTGTCGATTACTTCAGAAATGATTACCCAGCCAGAACATTCCACCAAATGAGATTCGCTCTCACATCCTGTTAATCTTCCTCCTCTGCCGTGAGAATTGTTGACACGAACGACGTATTCACGTATCAATTTAGGCCACGGTTTACCTAATTCCGATAACCATTATTCAAGAGAAGCTGAAACCCATGTCCATGATCACTCTCCTATCAGGCCTACTACTAAACGCAGAAAATTTGCGCGGTAAGCCAGTGGCAGAAAATCAGAACTGATTCCTCTTCCACAGACACTAAACCCGCGCCGATGCGCGGGTTTTTTTTTACCTCCACGGCGTGAAAGTAAAGCAGACAAGGAATCTACCCATGAGCCAACAAGTCATTATTTTCGATACTACGCTGCGTGACGGTGAACAGGCATTACAAGCCAGCCTGAGCGTTAAAGAGAAGCTGCAAATTGCCATAGCGCTGGAAAGAATGGGCGTTGACGTTATGGAAGTCGGTTTCCCGGTTTCTTCTCCTGGTGATTTTGAATCTGTGCAGACTATTGCGCGTCAGATTAAAAACAGCCGAGTTTGCGGTCTGGCCCGCTGTGTTGATGGCGACATCGACGCTGCTGCCGAAGCGTTGCGCGTTGCTGAAGCCTTCCGCATCCACGTTTTCCTGGCCACTTCTACCCTGCACATTGAATCCAAACTGAAGCGCTCGTTTGATCAAGTATTGGACATGGCGATCCACTCGGTGAAACGCGCCCGCAACTATACTGATGATGTTGAATTCTCCTGTGAAGATGCTGGTCGTACGCCGCTGGACAACCTGTGTCGGGTCGTTGAAGCTGCGATTAAAGCCGGTGCAACCACCATTAATATTCCTGACACCGTCGGCTACACCACGCCAACCCAATTCGGCGGTATCATTACTAACTTGTATGAACGTGTACCGAACATTGATAAAGCGATTATTTCTGTTCACTGCCACGATGATTTGGGCATGGCGGTCGGTAACTCCATCGCTGCGGTTCAGGCCGGTGCACGTCAGGTTGAAGGGACGCTGAACGGTATTGGTGAACGCGCCGGAAACACGGCGCTGGAAGAAGTGATTATGGCAATCCGTACCCGTTCGGAATACATGAACGTACACACCAACATCAATCACAAAGAAATCTACCGCACCAGTCAGATCGTCAGCCAGATCACCAACATGCCGATCCCGGGCAACAAAGCGATTGTCGGCTCTAATGCTTTCGCTCACTCCTCCGGTATCCATCAGGATGGCGTGCTGAAAAATCGCGAAAACTACGAAATCATGACCCCAGAATCTATCGGCCTGAATCAGGTTCAACTGAACCTGACTTCCCGTTCCGGCCGTGCCGCCGTGAAGCACCGCATGGGCGAAATGGGCTACAAAGAATCCGACTATAATATGGATCATCTGTATGCAGCGTTTCTGAAACTGGCCGACAAGAAAGGTCAGGTCTTTGACTACGATTTGGAAGCGCTGGTATTCATCAATAAGCAACAGGAAGAGCCAGAGTTTTACCGTCTGGACAATTTCAGCGTGCAATCCGGCTCCAACATTACGGCCACGGCTTCAGTCAATCTGGCCAGCGGCGATGAAATCAAAACAGAAGCCGCCACCGGTAATGGTCCCGTCGATGCCGTTTATCAGGCCATTAACCGCATAACCGGCTACCAGATTGAACTGATCAAATATCAGTTGACCGCCAAAGGTCACGGGCGTGATGCATTAGGGCAAGTTGATATCGTTGTCTCCTTCAATGGGCGCCGTTTCCACGGTGTCGGTCTGGCGACGGACATTGTTGAATCTTCCGCCAAAGCAATGGTCCACGTATTGAACAGCATTTGGCGCAGCAAGCAGGTAGAAATCGAAAAACAGCGCCTGCAAACCGAAAAACAAAACAATCAGGAAACGGTGTGAACATGAGCAAGACCCATCATATTGCCGTCTTACCCGGCGACGGCATTGGCCCGGAAGTCATGCAGCAGGCTTATAAAGTACTGGACGCGGTGCGTCAGCGTTTTGGCCTGAAAATCTCAACCAGCGAATACGATGTCGGCGGTGCCGCCATCGACAAACACGGCAGCCCATTGCCACCGGCTACCGTTGCCGGTTGTGAACAAGCTGACGCGATCTTGTTCGGTTCGGTCGGTGGCCCGAAATGGGAACACTTACCGCCAAACGATCAGCCAGAACGCGGTGCGTTATTGCCACTGCGTAAGCATTTCAAACTGTTCAGTAATTTGCGCCCTGCTCGCTTGTATCAAGGGCTGGAAGAGTTCTGCCCGCTGCGCGCTGACATTGCCGCCAAAGGTTTCGATATTCTGTGCGTACGTGAACTGACTGGCGGCATTTACTTCGGCCAGCCGAAAGGCCGCGAAGGCCAGGGCATGCATGAAAAAGCTTTCGACACCGAAGTGTATTACCGTTTTGAAATCGAACGTATTGCCCGCATTGCCTTTGAGTCCGCACGCAAACGCCGTAGCAAAGTGACGTCCATCGATAAAGCCAATGTGTTGCAGACTTCCATCATGTGGCGTGAAGTGGTTAACGAAATCGCGAAAGATTATCCGGACGTTAGCCTGAACCACATGTACATCGACAACGCGACCATGCAGCTAATTAAAGACCCGTCTCAGTTTGACGTGCTGCTGTGCTCTAACCTGTTCGGCGATATTCTTTCAGACGAATGCGCGATGATCACCGGCTCCATGGGCATGTTGCCATCGGCCAGCATGAACGAGCAGGCGTTTGGTCTGTTCGAGCCAGCAGGCGGTTCGGCACCGGATATCGCTGGCAAAAACATTGCCAATCCGATTGCACAAATTCTCTCGGCGGCCTTATTGTTGCGTTACAGCCTGGGCGCTGACGAAGCAGCAAATGCCATCGAACACGCGGTGAATAAAGCATTAGAAGCCGGCCACCGTACGGGCGATCTGGCGAACAGTAACAATGCAATTGGCACCAGCGAGATGGGTGACATTATTGCCCGTTTCGTGGCCGAAGGGGCATAACATGGCGAAGACCTTATATCAGAAATTGTTTGATGCGCACCTCGTGTATGAAGCGCAAAACGAAACGCCGCTGTTGTACATCGACCGTCATTTGGTACATGAAGTAACATCACCGCAGGCTTTTGACGGCCTGCGCGCGATGGGTCGCACGGTGCGTCAGCCGGGTAAAACCTTCGCGACCATGGACCACAACGTCTCCACGCAAACCAAAGATATCAATGCCAGCGGCGAGATGGCCCGTATTCAAATGCAGGAACTGATCAAGAACTGTGCGGAATTCGGTGTGCAGCTGTATGACCTGAACCACCCTTTCCAGGGTATTGTTCACGTGATCGGCCCTGAGCAAGGCATGACGTTACCGGGCATGACTATCGTCTGCGGTGACTCCCACACCGCGACCCACGGCGCATTCGGCTCGTTGGCATTTGGTATCGGCACCTCGGAAGTGGAACACGTTCTGGCGACGCAAACCCTGAAACAGGGCCGTGCCAAAACCATGAAAATCGAAGTGACCGGCGATGCCCCAGCGGGTATCACCGCGAAAGACATCGTGCTGGCGATCATCGGTAAAACCGGCAGCGCTGGCGGCACAGGTCACGTGGTCGAATTCTGTGGTAAAGCCATCGAAGCGCTCTCCATGGAAGGTCGTATGACCTTGTGCAATATGGCGATTGAGATGGGTGCTAAAGCCGGCCTGGTTGCAGCGGATGAAACCACGTTCGCCTACCTGAAAGGCCGTCAGTTTGCACCGAAAGGTCAGGACTGGGATGCGGCGGTTGAGTACTGGAAAACGCTTAAAACCGATGATGCGGCGAAATTCGACAGCATCGTCACGCTGGACGCGGCTGAAATTGCACCGCAAGTGACCTGGGGTACTAATCCGGGTCAGGTGATGGGCGTTAATCAGGTCATCCCGAGTCCGGCTTCCTTTGCCGATCCGGTGGAACGTGCTTCCGCTGAAAAAGCGCTGGCGTATATGGATCTGCAACCGGGCATTAAACTGACCGACGTGGCGATCGATAAAGTGTTCATCGGTTCGTGCACCAACTCACGTATCGAAGATTTGCGCGCTGCGGCAGCCGTTGCCAAAGGCCGTAAAGTCGCGGCCGGCGTACAGGCGATTGTGGTGCCAGGCTCAGGCCCGGTAAAAGCGCAGGCGGAAGAAGAAGGTCTGGATAAAATCTTCATCGAAGCCGGTTTCGAATGGCGTCTGCCAGGCTGTTCCATGTGTCTGGCGATGAACAATGACCGTCTGGAACCCGGCGAGCGTTGTGCATCCACCAGCAACCGTAACTTCGAAGGCCGTCAGGGTCGTGGAGGACGCACGCATCTGGTCAGCCCGGCAATGGCGGCGGCGGCGGCGGTGACGGGCCGTTTCGCTGATATTCGTGAACTGAACTGAGGACAACACCATGGCTAAATTTACCCAACACATCGGTCTGGTGGTTCCGCTGGATGCCGCTAATGTCGATACCGATGCCATTATTCCGAAACAGTTTTTGCAGAAAGTCACCCGCACCGGTTTCGGTCAACACCTGTTCAACGACTGGCGTTTTCTGGATGATGCTGGCCAGGTGTCTAATCCGGATTTCGTGCTGAACAAGCCGCGCTACAAAGGCGCGAGCATTTTACTGGCGCGTGAAAACTTTGGCTGCGGCTCTTCCCGTGAACATGCGCCGTGGGCGCTGACCGACTACGGTTTTCACGCAGTGATCGCACCAAGCTTTGCCGATATCTTCTACGGTAACTCGTTCAACAATCAACTGCTGCCTATCACCCTGAGCGATGCAGAAATTGATGAGCTGTTCGCACTGGTTAAAGAGAACGAAGGCATCACCTTTGAAGTGGATCTGGAAGCCCAGACTCTTAAAGCCGGTGGCAAAAGCTACCCGTTTGTGATCGACAGTTTCCGCCGCCACTGCATGATCAACGGTCTGGACAGCATTGGCCTGACGCTGCAACATGAAGAAAATATTTCCAGCTACGAGAAGAGTCAGCCCGTATTTATGAACTGAGGCTTTCCCGTAAGCATAAAAAACCCGCGTAAATCGCGGGTTTTTCTTTTCAGGAGGGTTCAAACATCTTTCACTTTATACATCAGTGCCAGTGCGATGACCGCCAGCGCCGTCGCCGCCCAGTACACCGGATAATGCCCGAAGCTTTCCACGATAAAACCCTGCAACAGGCCCGCGCAAATCACGCCGGTAGAGATACTGTTGGTGAATAATGTGGTCGCTGAACCCGCACGCCCTGGCATCAGATCCTGAAAATAGAGCATGCCGATACCTGCAACGATGCCGATGAAAATCGCGTTAAACAGTTGCAGGATCATCAGTGCCGCTTTGAATTGAAACACCACCAGCCCCGCGTAGAACATCACCCCACTCGCCACCGCGTACAGCATCAGTTTGCGTTTTCCAGTACGTTTAACCAGATAACCTGCCAGTAACATTGCCGGAATTTCCAGCCCCGCAGCCGTCCCCATTAACAACCCGGCCAGCCCTTCAGGCAAGCCCAGCTCACTGGTGATATACAGTGGCATATCAATAACATACATGACATTACAGGTCCACATCAGCAATGAGGCGAAGAACAGCAGGCGCACATCTTTATTACGCCACGCACTGACCGGCACCACTTTTTCATCTACCGACTGCACGACACGCGGCACCGATGGCAGGAAGAAAACGATCATGAATATGCTGCCGACAAATACCGCCGCCGCACTCAGATACATCGGCGTAAAGCCGTAATTGAGCGCCAGCATGAAAGACAGCGGCGGGCCGAGCACCCAAGCCAGCGACAGCATTGCACGCATCATCGAGCTGAACATCACCACTTCGCTGGACGAACGATCTGCATGCTCTCGCGCCAGTGCAAAAAGCTGCGGCATTGACGCATTACCCACCGAGGCCAGCAGGACACCCACCGTGATCAGCACCAGATAGTCGCGGCTGAACGCAAAGACCAGACTGTTACCGATGGCCATCATGCAGCAAAAAATCAATAACTTACGGCGATCACCTTTGTTATCGGACCGGTTCGCCAGCAGAAAACTGATCGCAATCCCGGCGATAGCGTTGACGGTATAGAAAAACCCCACCCACAGCGGCCGGACTTTCACCTCATTAGTCAGAAACAGACTGAGCGTCGGCGCCTGTAGCGCGCCCGCTATACCACACAGCAAGGACACCACCAGAAAGGTGACATAAATTGCATTAATACGAGGTTTTGACATGATGTCATCCCTGAGAAATGAAAGTCTTACAATGAAATATACAGTGTATACCCAAAACAGTTCGAGCTGCAGGAAGGCGGCAATCGCGCGAATCCCGATGAGCTGACATCAGTCAGTAATTCGGGTGGTAAGAGCAGCCAACGCATCTGCGGCTCGAAATGTGAAGGGGATAATGGGCATAAAAAAACCAGTGAGTTACCCCACTGGCTGGTGAAAATTCACCATTACTCAGAAAATCGAATTCGGTTAAGCATATTTTGCCGCTATCAGATCCTGCGACGATACTCCTCGTCATCCAGCGACTCCATATCCCACTGCGTGAGCCGGGACAGAATATCCATCCGATATTCCACCGGCACCCATGACAGCCAGTCAGCATGATTTTTGGCCGCGTTCTTTTCGATGGCTTCGCTACTTATTGCAGAGAAATAGCGCCTATAAAAACGGGCATTCAGAGTGTGTTTCATGATGACCTCCGGATATTCACAACAGGCTTTCGTTGAGAAACAGTATCGGCGTAATATGAGGAAAGATAAATTGATGAAGATCGGCAATGGAGATCCTCTTTTATGGCCTCATCGCGTTTGCAGCAACAGTTCATCCGGCTGTGGCAATCCTGCCACGGTGAAGAAACCGAAACCACGCTGCAGGCACTGTCAGAAATACTGAGCTGCTCGCGGCGGCATATGCGCTCTTTGCTTAATACCATGCAGAAACAAGAATGGTTAACGTGGGATGCCGCCGCCGGGCGCGGTAAACGTTCAAAACTGACGTTTCTCTATACCGGGCTGGCACTGCAGCAGCAGCGCGCTGAAGAACTTCTTGAGCAGGATAAAATCGAGCAGTTGGTGCAGCTGGTAGGCGATAAAACGCAGGTCCGGCAGATGCTGCTTTCGCAACTGGGACGCAGCTTCCGCCAGGGCAAACACATCCTGCGCGTGCTGTACTATCGCCCGCTGTTTAACCTGCTACCCGGCACCCTGTTACGTCGCTCAGAAACCCATGTCGCCCGGCAAATATTCAGCGGCCTGACGCGAATAAATGAGGAAAAAGGGGAAGCAGAAGGTGATTTGGCCCACCACTGGCAAGAAATAACGCCATTGCACTGGCGGTTTTATCTGCGTCCGGCGATCCATTTTCATCACGGCCGCGAGCTGGAGATGGCCGACATCATTGCCACCTTTAAGCGTCTGAAACAATCACACCGGCTGTTCAGCAATCTCGCTTCCGTCACGTCACCCACACCTAACGTGATCGACGTCAACCTGCTCACGCCCGATCGCTGGGTGCCTTGGCTGTTTGGCAATGTTCACGCCATGATCCTGCCGCAGGAGTGGAAATCTCTGCCTGACTTTGCCCGGCATCCGGTCGGCACCGGCCCATACGCCGTGGTGCGTAACCAGAAAACCCAGCTGTGCATCCGCGCCTTTGATGACTATTTCGGTTTTCGTGCGCTGATCGACGAAGTGAATATCTGGGTGCTACCCGAACTGACCGAAGAGTTGGTTTCTTCCGGCGTACAGTTGCAGGCGGATGAATCCGGCAAAAGTGAGCTGGAAAGCCGCCTTGAAGAAGGCTGTTATTTCCTGCTGTTCGATCAGCGCTCGCCCGTCGGAAGAGAGGATGAAACCCGCCAGTGGCTGTGTGATTTACTGAGTCCGATTGCTTTGCTCAACGCCGCAGAGCCTATTTATCAGCGCTATTGGTCACCTGCTTACGGCCTGCTGCCGCGCTGGCATCATAAAAATCCGCAACCGCGTCCACCGAAGCCAACAGGTCTGACTCAGATCACGCTGACGTTTTACAGCGAGCACTCGGAGCATCAGGCAATCTGCAATGCCTTGCGTCCGCTGCTGACAACAGAGGGTATTGAGCTGATTATTCAGGTGGTCGATTACGCGGTCTGGCAACGGGGCGACGCACAAAGCGATTTGTGGCTTGGCAGCGCTAACTTCACCCTCCCGCTGGAGTTTTCCTTGTTCGCAACTTTCTTTGAGCTGCCGTTAGCCGCGCACTGTTTCAGTCACGATATGGCCGAAGACGCAGCATTGTGGCATGCGGGTAAATTCTCGATGGCCGAATGGAGCCAAAAACAGATCACCGCTCATCACATTCACCCGCTGTTCCACCACTGGTTAGTGTTGCAGGGACAACGCAGCATGCGAGGCGTGCGCATGAACGCTCTCGGCTGGTTCGACTTTAAATCTGCCTGGTTTGCGCCACCCGACAGTTAATCGCACTATCGCATCGCTCCGTTAATCTCTAGAATGACATCCGTTCTCAACGGGGTGCCAAAAATTTTGTTAACGCAGCGATGTAAACGCCGCGAGCAAGTGTTCAGCCGGTGAAGGCCAGCGCGCAGAAAGCGGAGCGTACACAAAGTACGTGAGCATTTCGAGCACTGCCCGACGCCGGATCAACACATGCGCAGCAAGTTTGGCTGAGATTTAGACCCGTCGAACCTGATCCGGTTGATACCGGCGGAGGGATTTGAGACTGCGCGATGCTCACTCAAAATCCTTTGCCCCTTTATTTTTTGGAGCGCAAAGTTGAAAAAATTACTGCCCTGCCTGCTGTTCCTGTCTGTCCCGGCCTTCGCGGCCACGGCCAATGCGGCCAAACCTGTCCTGACGGTTTACACCTACGACTCTTTCTCTGCCGACTGGGGCCCGGGTCCTGCCATCAAAAAAGCTTTTGAAGCGGAATGCGGCTGCGAACTGAAATACGTCGCACTGGAAGACGGCGTGTCTTTGCTCAACCGTCTGCGGATGGAAGGCAAAAACAGCAAGGCGGACGTCGTGCTCGGGCTGGATAACAACCTGCTGCAGGCCGCCGAGCAAACCGGGCTGTTTGCCAAAGCCCCGAAAACCGAGGCCAAACTGACGGTGCCGGGCGGCTGGAATGACAGCACATTCGTGCCTTACGACTACGGCTATTTCGCGTTTGTCTATGATAAAAACAAACTAAAAAATCCACCGAAAAGCCTCGATGAACTGATCAACAGCGATCAAAACTGGAAAGTGATCTATGAAGATCCGCGCACCAGCACACCAGGCCTCGGTCTAATGCTGTGGATGCAGAAAGTCTATGGTGATAAAGCACCGCAAGCGTGGCAAAAACTGGCGAAGAAAACCGTTACGGTCACCAAAGGCTGGAGCGAAGCCTACGGTTTATTCCTCAAAGGCGAAAGCGACCTGGTGCTGAGTTACACCACCTCTCCGGCGTATCACATCATCGAAGAGAAAAAAGACAACTACGCGGCAGCCAACTTCACGGAAGGCCACTATATGCAGGTTGAAGTCGCGGGTCAGTTGGCAAACAGCAAACAGCCGAAGCTTGCGGCACAATTTATGAGATTTGTCACCACCGAAGCTTTCCAGAAAGTGATCCCGACCGGTAACTGGATGTATCCGGTGGTCAATACACCACTGCCTGACGCCTTTAATCAGCTGACCGTGCCAGCCAAATCGCTGCAGTACAGCGCACAGGATGTTGCTACTCACCGCAGTCAATGGATCCAGGCATGGCAGAACGCAGTCAGCCGTTGATCCCACGCTGGCTGTGGCCGGGCGCGGTGGCTTCACTGGCGATGCTACTGGTCGCCGCGCTGGCATTAGGCTCTCTGTGGCGTCATGCGCCGCAGATGAGCGGTGCTTCGCTGTGGCAGGATCCCTATCTCTGGCATGTGATCCGCTTTACCTTCTGGCAGGCGCTGCTTTCGGCTCTCAGCTCGGTGCTGCCCGCTATTTTACTGGCGCGCGCGCTGTTCCGCCGCCGCTTCCCCGGGCGTCAGCTGTTATTACGCTTGTGCGCCATGACACTGGTGTTGCCAGTGCTAGTTGCCGTGTTTGGCATTCTCAGCGTGTACGGAAGACAAGGCTGGCTGGCCCAGCTATGCGGTTGGTTTAGCATTGATTACTCTTTCTCACCTTATGGTCTGAAAGGCATTTTGCTCGCGCACATATTCTTTAATCTGCCGCTGGCAACGCGCCTTCTCTTACAGGCGCTGGAAAATATCGCCGTCGAACAACGTCAGCTTGCCGCTCAGCTGGGTATGAGTACCTGGCAGCAATTCCGCTTTGTCGAATGGCCTGCCCTGCGGCGTCAGATTTTCCCTGCCGCTGCGCTAATCTTCATGTTGTGCTTCGCCAGCTTTGCCACTGTGCTGTCGCTGGGCGGCGGTCCGCAGGCGACCACCATCGAACTGGCGATCTACCAGGCGCTGAGTTATGACTACGACTTAAGCCGTGCCGCCACGCTGGCGCTGATCCAACTGGTTTGCTGTCTGGCGCTGGTACTGCTCAGCCAAAAACTCAGTCAGGTGCTGCCGGTCGGGCAAACGCACGCTCAGCGCTGGCGTGATCCTGACGACTCCCTGCCGCGCCGTATTGCCGACGGCGTACTGATTAGTCTGGCGCTGTTGCTGATCCTGCCGCCGCTGCTGGCGGTGATTTTCGATGGCATTAACCGCGCAGCCGTCAGCGTGCTGCAACAAGCCGCGCTCTGGCAGGCGTTGTGGACGTCAGTACGTATTGCGCTCGGTAGCGGATTATTATGCGTATTGCTAACGATGATGCTGCTGTGGAGCAGCCGCGAGCTGCGTTTACGCCAGCGGCATGGCTGGGCGCAGGCCATGGATCTCAGCGGAATGCTGATCCTCGCGATGCCGGGTATCGTGCTGGCAACCGGCTTTTTCCTGCTGCTCGGCGATACCGTCGGTTTACCGCAATCGCCATGGCCGCTGGTGATCCTCACCAACGCCCTAATGGCCGTGCCTTACGCGCTAAAAGTGTTGGATAACCCAATGCGCGATGTGGCTGAACGCTATAACCCGCTGTGCCTTTCGCTTGATATGCGTGGCTGGCAACGGCTACGTTGGGTTGAGCTTAGCGCCCTGAAACGCCCGATAGCGCAGGCGCTGGCGTTTGCCTGCGTACTGTCACTGGGGGATTTCGGCGTGATTGCGTTGTTCGGTAACGAAAATTTCCGCACGCTGCCATTTTATCTATATCAGCAGATCGGTTCCTATCGCAGTCAGGATGGTGCGGTCACCGCGCTATTATTACTGCTGCTGTGCTTCTTGTTATTCACCCTGATTGAGAAACTGCCGGGCCGCCATGCTGACGCTGAATAAACTGACTTATTTGTACGAACACCTGCCGATGCGCTTTGATCTGGCAATTGATGCCGGTGAACGCGTTGCTATTCTCGGGCCGAGCGGCGCAGGGAAAAGCACGCTACTGAGTCTGGTGGCCGGTTTTCTGACGCCGGTCAGCGGACAGATTTGGCTTAATAACGCCGACCACAGCGCTACGCCACCGGCGAAGCGTCCGGTGTCGATGCTGTTTCAGGAAAACAATCTGTTCTCACATCTGACGGTGCGTCAAAACATGGGGCTGGGGTTACATCCGGGGCTGAAACTCAGCCCGCAGCAAAAGCGGGAATTGGAAGATATCGCACAGCAGGTCGGCCTGACGGACTGTCTGGACAGATTACCGTCGCAGCTTTCCGGCGGGCAACGTCAGCGTGTGGCACTGTCGCGCTGTCTGTTACGCAGCCAGCCGATTTTGTTGCTCGACGAACCCTTCTCGGCGCTCGACCCGGCACTGCGCAGTGAAATGCTGAGTCTGCTGGATAAGGTCTGTGAGCAGCGCAATCTCACCCTACTGATGGTGTCGCACAATCTGGATGATGCGGTGCGGATTGCGCCCCGCACATTGCTGATTGTCGATGGCAGAATTTTCTACGATGGCCCAACGCAGGCACTGGTGGACGGTAGCGCGCCGGAGGCCAGAGTATTAGGAATACAACCGGTTAGCGAGTCATGACTTCCCACAGCAGATGCCCGTAAATCGGCATCATCGGCTGCTTGCTGAGCATCACGATGCTGACCACCGTCGCCACAACACTCAGCACGCAGGTTATCCGCAGCCGCGCTAATGGCAGCCATTTGTTCATCACATCAGCCGAGCCTTTACCGGCACGGAACCCGCGCCATACCAGCCATGCACTGAGCCAGACCAGCACCACGCTGATAAACAGCATCCATTTAAAAACAGCGCTATTGTGACTGGCAGGAATGTCGATGGCGACACCCGCCAAAATACCCGGCAGGAAATAGACCGGCGGCCAGGTTATGCAGCCGACAATATTAGGCGGTGCAAATTTATAAGGAGGTAAATTCAGCATACCGGCCACCAGCGGAACCAGCGGGCGCGTCGGGCCGATAAAACGCCCTAAAATCACCGTCGCAAAACTGTGGCGCTCGAGGGCATAACCGGTTCTATCCAGCAGTGACTGATAACGTTTGAGAAATCGCCAGCGGTGCAGCGGTTCTTTAAATCCGCGTCCGATAAAATAAGACGCCCAGTCGCCGACGAAACACCCGAGCCCGGCCGCCAACCAGGCCTCATATAACCCCACCTGACCACTGCCAATCAACGTCCCGAGCGTCGCCATCATCACGGTGCCGGGTAAAATCAATCCCACCAGCGCCAGCGATTCGAAGAAAGCCACCACGGCGACAATAATCAGAGCAAAGCCCACCGACTGAGCGACCAGATGTTGTAAATAGGCTTCCATAGATTCCCAGTATTCAGTTACGCGAATTACGTAGATAAATGAGACAAGTGTGAGTTTTCTGCATTCTCATTGTAGTAAAAACATTAAGCCGCTGAATTGTCAGTGCATGAACTTTCACAGTCAACCGCGTAATTGTATGCGTATTTGGCTAAGACCATAGCAATGGACAAGGACTGTATAAATAACCATACTCTGTCTTTGACTCTCTCTCCTTATCTCTGTCGTTTCGAGGCGCTTATTAACTCCGCAACCGCACGTTCCTCTTCTGCCATCCCTGACACTTTGCCGCGTCAGGGATTTGTGCTGACCCGCCACTGGCGCGACACTCAGCGTGGCACTGAGGTGGAACTGTGGCTGGCAACTGACGAGGGTGCGCAGAAAGTCCGCCTGCCTTTGCAGGAGTCCGTGGCGTTTATTCCGGCAGAACATCGCGCTCAGGCGATGCGCATTCTGGCCGATGAAAAAAATGTTAGCCTGCGCGAATTGCCGATGCAGGATTTCCATTCCCGGCCGGTGCTCGGCTTGTACTGTCCGCAGCATCGCCAACTCATGCGGATTGAAAAACAGCTAAAGGAAGACGGCGTTTCAGTGTACGAGGCAGATATCCGCCCACCTGAACGCTTTCTGATGGAGCGTTATATCACTGCACCGGTCTGGTTCAGCGGTAAACCGGGGCCGAATAACCTGCTGATCGAAACCAGAATGAAACCCGCCGAAGGTTATCGACCGCCGCTGAAACTCTGTTCGCTGGACATCGAAACCAGCGGCAACGGCGAGTTGTATTGCATCGGCCTTGAAGGCTGCGGCCAGCGCCATGTTTACATGCTTGGGCCGCCCAATGGCGACCCTGATAAACCCCGCGACTTTATTCTTGAGTATGTCGATAGCCGTCCGATGCTGATCCAAAAACTGAATCAGTGGCTGGCCGACTTCGACCCCGACGCCATCATTGGCTGGAACGTGGTGCAGTTTGATCTGCGGGTACTGCAAAAACATGCCGAGCGCTACAACATCCCCTTACGTTTCGGGCGCGGCGGCAATGAACTGGAATGGCGCGAACATGGATTCAAACAGGGGCATTTTTTTGCCGCCGCCGCCGGGCGTCTGATCATTGATGGCATTGAAGCCCTCAAGTCAGCCTTTTGGAACTTTCCATCATTCAGTCTGGAAACGGTCTCGCAAACATTGCTGGGAGAAGGGAAAGCCAGCGACAGCCCTTATCAGCGGCTGGAGGAGATCGAGCAGCGTTTTCGCGAAGATAAGCCCGCGCTGGCCCATTACAACCTGAAAGACTGCGAGCTGGTGACGCGCATCTTCACCAAGACAGAGCTGATGCCCTTCCTGCTGGAACGTGCCTCAGTGACCGGTCTGGCGGCCGATCGCAGCGGCGGCTCAGTGGCTGCGTTCACCCATCTTTATTTACCGCGTATGCACCGCGTAGGGTATGTCGCACCCAATCTGGGTGAACGACCGGAAGAGATGAGTCCCGGCGGTTTTGTGATGGATTCGCGGCCCGGCCTTTACGATTCAGTTCTGGTGCTGGATTACAAAAGTCTGTACCCGTCAATCATCCGCACTTTTTTGATTGATCCGGTGGGATTAGTCGCCGGGCTGCAACAGCCTGACGATGAACATTCAGTACCAGGTTATCGCCAGGCACGCTTTTCCCGCATCAAGCACTGTCTGCCAGAAATCGTGCGACAAATCTGGCAGGGGCGGGAAAATGCCAAACAACACAAGAATAAGCCGCTGTCACAAGCGCTGAAAATCATCATGAATGCTTTTTATGGCGTGCTGGGGTCCAGCGGCTGCCGGTTCTTTGATCCACGGCTGGCATCGTCTATTACGCTGCGCGGTCACGACATCATGCGCCAGACCCGCGAACTGATTGAAGCTGAAAATTATCAGGTAATTTATGGCGACACCGACTCCACTTTCGTCTGGCTGAACGGAGCGCAGTCGGAGGAAGAAGCCAGTGCGATTGGTCGCAAGCTGGTTGAACAGGTTAACGCCTGGTGGAAGACCCATTTACAACAGGAATATGGCCTGGAAAGTGCGCTGGAACTGGAGTTTGAAACCCATTTCAAACGCTTCCTGATGCCCACTATTCGCGGTTCCGAGCAGGGCAGTAAAAAACGCTACGCCGGGCTGGTTAGCGGCGCGGACGGCGAACATATTATTTATAAGGGTCTGGAGACTGTGCGCACCGACTGGACACCGCTGGCGCAAACGTTTCAGCAGGAACTTTACCATCGCGTATTCCACAACCAGCCTTATCAGGATTATGTCCGCGACTACGTGGCGAAAACGCTGGCTGGCGAATTTGACAACCAGTTGGTTTACCGCAAACGCCTGCGCCGCAAGCTCAGTGATTACGAGCGTAATGTGCCCCCGCACGTACGTGCAGCAAGGCTGGCGGATGAATATAACGTGCAGCAGGGTCGTGCAAAACAGTATCAAAACGGTGGCTGGATAAGCTACGTGATGACCACTGCCGGTCCGGAACCGTTGGAGAACCGGCATTCACTTATCGATCATGATCACTACATCGAACGCCAGCTCGAACCGGTCGCCGATGGTATTCTTCCTTTCCTTCATGACGATTTCGCTACGCTTATTAACGGTCAAATGGGACTATTTTAAGCAGGTCAAGGCGCTATCATAGTGATTCACAGGTGACGAAAGCCTCGCCTTCCATTACCATAGTGCCCTTTCCCAATTCTGAACCACTCCCACATAATTATGATTCCGCGCCTCAGGCGAGGAAAGCAGCGCTATTAGAAAAATTCAGGCTTTTTACACAGTAGCCCTTTAAAAGAAACAGAGAGATAAAAGACATATGCCTTTCACACTTGGTCAACGCTGGATAAGCGATACGGAAAGCGAATTAGGTTTAGGCACTGTCGTCGCGATTGATACGCGCATGGTGACCCTGCTTTTCCCCGCCACCGGTGAAAACCGCCTGTATGCCCGTCATGATTCACCGATCACCCGCGTGATGTTTAATACCGGTGATACCATCAGTTGCCACGAAGGTTGGCAGTTAATGGTGACTGAAGTCATTGAGGACAAAGGGTTGTTGACCTATGTAGGCACCCGTACCGACACCGAAGAAACCCGCGTGTCGATGCGCGAAGTCCTGCTTGACAGCAAACTGACGTTTAGCAAGCCGCAGGACCGTCTGTTCGCCGGTCAGATTGACCGCATGGACCGCTTCGCCCTGCGTTTTCGCGCCCGAAAATATCAGCGTGAGCAATTCCGTCTGGAGTTCGGTGGCCTGCGCGGCATGCGCGCCAGTTTGATCCCGCATCAGTTGCATATTGCCTATGAAGTCGGTCAGCGTCATGCACCGCGCGTATTATTAGCCGATGAAGTGGGTCTGGGTAAAACCATCGAAGCCGGGATGATCATTCATCAGCAACTGCTGTCTGGCCGGGCCGAGCGCGTCCTGATTGTGGTGCCTGAGACTTTGCAGCACCAGTGGCTGGTCGAGATGCTGCGCCGTTTCAACCTGCGCTTCTCCCTGTTTGATGATGACCGCTATGCTGAATCTCTGCACGACGCCACCAATCCCTTCGAAACCGAGCAACTGGTGATCTGTTCGCTGGACTTTGTACGCCGCAATAAGTCGCGTCTGGAGCAACTTTCTGACGCCGAGTGGGACATGCTGGTAGTCGATGAAGCGCACCATCTGGTGTGGAGCGAAGAAACGCCAAGTCGTGAATATCAGGTGATCGAGCAACTTTCTCAGCAGATCCCAAGCGTGCTGCTACTGACCGCCACACCGGAACAACTTGGCCAGCAAAGCCACTTTGCCCGTCTGCGTTTGCTTGATCCGGATCGTTTCCACGATTACGAAGAGTTCATCCACGAGCAACAGCAATATCAGCCAGTGGCCGATGCCGTAACATTGCTGCTGAATAAAGAGCCTTTGACCCAGGAAGCGTTGACGCTGCTGGGCGAGAGCGTCGGCAATGCCGATACTGACGCGCTGCTGAAAGCAGCCAACAATGGTGACGAAGCGTCAGCCAAACAGCTGGTTGCTATGCTGATGGATCGTCACGGCACCAGCCGCGTGCTGTTCCGTAACACCCGTAACGGTGTGAAAGGGTTCCCGGACCGTCATTTGCATGCGGTAAAGCTGCCGCTGCCGACGCAATATCAGACGGCAATCAAAGTCTCCGGCATCATGAGCGCCAAGAAAACCATGGAAGCTCGCGCCTACGATATGCTTTATCCGGAGCAGATTTATCAGGAATTTGAAGGTGATAACGCCACCTGGTGGAACTTCGATCCACGCGTTGAATGGCTGCTCGATTACCTGACCAGCAACCGCGATGCAAAAGTACTGGTGATCTGCGCCAAAGCCGCCACCGCGCTGCAACTTGAACAGGTTCTGCGCGAACGCGAAGCCATCCGAGCCGCTGTATTCCACGAAGGGTTATCAATTATTGAACGTGACCGTGCGGCGGCCTATTTTGCCTCGCAGGAAGATGGGGCGCAGGTGCTGCTCTGCTCAGAGATAGGCTCCGAAGGCCGTAACTTCCAGTTCGCCAGTAAAATGGTGATGTTCGATCTGCCATTCAATCCGGATCTGCTCGAACAGCGTATTGGCCGTCTGGACCGTATCGGTCAGTTGAACAACATCGACATCATGGTGCCTTACCTCGAACAAACCGCACAGGCGGTGCTGGTTCGCTGGTTCAACGAAGGGCTGGATGCATTCGAGCACACCTGCCCGACTGGGCGGACCATTTATGACAGCGCTTACCAGCAACTGCTCACCTTCCTCGCCACACCAAATGAGCAGGAAGGTCTTGATGCGTTTATTCAGCAATGCCGCAGCCAGCACGATGCATTGAAAATCGAGCTGGAAAACGGCCGCGATCGCCTGCTGGAGATGCACTCCAACGGTGGCGAACCGGCACAGCAGTTAGCGAAAGAGATTGCCGGGCAGGACAACGACGTTAATCTGGTGAATTTTGCGCTGAACCTGTTCGATATTGTCGGTATCAATCAGGAAGATCGCAGTGATAATCTGATCGTCCTGACGCCATCCGATCACATGCTGGTGCCTGATTTCCCGGGCCTGCCGGAAGATGGCTGCACCGTGACATTCAATCGCGAACAAGCACTGTCGCGTGAGGACACTCAGTTCATCAGTTGGGAACATCCGATTGTGCGTAATGGTCTGGATCTGATCCTCTCAGGCGATACCGGCAGCTGTGCAGTCTCTATTTTGAAAAACAAAGCCCTGCCCGTTGGCACGCTGCTGGCGGAACTGATTTACGTGGTGGAGTGTCAGGCACCGAAGCATCTGCAACTGACCCGCTTCCTGCCACCGACGCCGGTGCGTATGCTGATCGACAGCAAAGGCACTAATCTGGCGGCACAGGTCGAGTTTGAAAGCTTCAACCGTCAGCTCAATGCCATCAACCGTCATAACTCCAGCAAGCTGGTGAATGCGGTGCAGGCGGAGGTTCACACCATGTTGCAACAGGCTGAACCCCAGATTGCCGATGCCGCCCGCGCGCTGATTGAAGCGGCCAAAGTCGAAGCTGATGTTCAGCTCAGTCAAGAGCTGGCACGTCTGAAAGCGCTGAAAGCGGTCAACCCAAACATTCGTGATGACGAGCTGGAAGCGGTAGAGTCTAACCGTACTCAGGTTCTGGCTAATCTGAACGAGGCAAGCTGGCGTCTGGACGCTATCCGACTGGTCGTAGTCAGCCATCAGTAATGTCAACGCAGAGGCAGGGTTTTCCTGCCTTTCTTTTCTCACTTAGATGACAACAGACTCGTGAAATCCGCTATGAGTGAAAATCAACCCGCACCGTATCAGCCATCCAATACCCGCCCGCTGGAGGATTACCATCCACCGACCGATCCCTGGTTGCAGGTATTGTTTCAGGATGAACACATTATGGTGGTCAATAAGCCCAGCGGATTGTTGTCGGTTCCGGGTAAAGCGGCCGAGCATCAGGACAGTCTGATGACGCGCATTCAGCGCGATTTCCCTGAGGCCGAATCGGTACATCGTCTGGATATGTCCACCAGCGGCGTGATGGTTGCCGCTCTGACGAAAGAGGCTGAGCGCGAGCTTAAGCGCCAGTTTCGCGAGCGTGAAACCAAAAAAGTCTATATCGCGCGGGTGTGGGGACATATGGCGGAAGATTACGGCATCATCGATTTGCCGCTGATTTGCGACTATCCGAACCGCCCGAAACAGAAGGTCTGTCACGAAACTGGCAGAAAAGCGCTGACGCAATATGAAGTGATCTCATGGGACGACGATGGCACCACCCGAGTCAGACTGCGGCCGATCACCGGCCGTTCGCATCAGCTGCGTGTGCATCTGCTGGCGCTGGGCTACCCGATCCTCGGCGATAAGTTTTATGCACCACATGACGCGCTGGTGATGGTTCCACGGCTGCAACTCCACGCGCAGGAGCTGTCGTTCTATCACCCGATCACCGATGCCCCGCAGGTTTTTAACTGCGAGCCGGATTTCTAACGTCGGTTTTAAAAACATAATTGAACCAAAAAAGGCGCTGAATTCAGCGCCTTTTTTGGTTCAAACATCCCCTAAATAATTCAAGTCGCCTGGAGGCGCCTACTTTTGGTGCAGAAAGGCGACAAGCTCTTAAATCCCCAGGAGCTTAGATAACTAAGTGACTGGGGTGAGTGACCGCAGCCAACGCATTTGCGGCTTGAAGTATGACGGGGAACTATTTAAAACCTTTCTCTTTTTTGATCAGGTCATACGCAGCCTGGATTGACTGCGCTTTTTCTTTGGCCATTTCCATCATTTCCGGCGGCAAACCTTTCGCCACCAGTTTGTCAGGATGATGTTCACTCATCAATTTACGGTAAGCGCGTTTGATGGTGATGCCATCATCGGATGGGGTAACGCCCAGCACTTTACAGGCATCAGCCAACGTAGGACCTTGTGGCGCCTGACGATAGCCGCCCTGCGAATACTGCCCTTGCTGACCCCCACCAAATTGCTGACCGCCCTCCATCATGCTCAAAAACTGGTCAAACTGCTGGCGGGAAATCCCCAGTTCTTCAGCAATGACATACAGCACCTGGCGCTCATTAGGATGCAATGACCCGTCAGCAAAAGCGGCCTGGATCTGAATTTCCAGAAAAGTCCGGATTAAATCAAAACGGCCGAAGCAGATACCACGTAATTCACGCATTTTTTCGCGTAGCGGATAACTGGCTTCTTTACCCACTTGAAACGCGTGCTGAGCCGCATTACGGTTCTCACCGTGCAGTTGCATGCGATCCATATACAGGCTTGCAATCTGAATGTCGGCCTCGGTAACTCTCCCTTTTGATTTGGTTAAATGCCCCATCACCTCAAAGGTGGTGCGGAAAAAAAGTGTTTGCCTTGTCTGCTGATCGGCAAAATAACCGCGACTCTTGACCGAGCGCGCTTTGTCGAACATATGCCCAATCAGCAACCCTAAAACGATTCCCCAGAACCCCACACCGGACATTAAGCCCAGTAGAAGACCGAGCAGCTTTCCCCAATACTGCATATACTCCTCAATTCATCATGGCGTCGTCGAAAAATTGCTTTATCATAACCGGCATTTACCGTTGTGCCTAACGGCGACAGCGATTACGGGTTGGATTTAACACTAGCGCAACGATGACGAGTGATATAGTCTCTGACCGTTTGCCGGCATGATGCCTCTGATGACGGAACACCATTTTACGTATGAAAAACAGACGTCTGAAAACTCGCTTACCTACGCTGCTGGCCACCACCATTTGGGCGGCCCTGTACAGCCATGGGGCTTTTGCCGATCTCGCTGCGCAATGTATGCTCGGCGTTCCGACTTATGACAAACCGTTGGTTACCGGTGACCCGAATAAACTTCCCGTTCATATTCAGGCTGACCATGCCACGGGGAATTACCCGGATAACGCCCTGTTCAGCGGAAAAGTTAACGTAGAACAAGGTAATGCCACACTGGACGCTGACCAGGTTCAGCTGAATCAGATCGCGAACCCGGGGCAGACCACACCTACCCGTACCGTGACGGCGACCGGTAACGTTAAATATAATAGCGATCAGATCAAGCTGAATGGCCCGAAAGCCTTCTCGAACCTGACAACCAAAGATACCGACGTGGAAAACGGTGATTATCAGATGGTCGGTCGTCAGGGTCGTGGCGTTGCGGACAAAATGAAGCAGCGTGACAGCAACCGTTACACCATTCTTGATAACGGCACATTTACCTCCTGCCTGCCCGGTGACAACAGCTGGAGCGTCGTTGGCTCGCAGATCATCGAAGACCGCCAGGAAGAAGTGGCTGAGATTTGGAATGCCCGTTTCCACATCGGCCCGGTGCCGGTATTTTACAGCCCCTATATGCAGTTACCGATTGGTAACAGGCGTCGCTCCGGCTTCCTGATCCCGAACGCCAACTACAGCAGTAACAATGGCTTTGGTGTCACCGTTCCCTATTACTGGAACATTGCACCTAACTACGACGCCACAATCACACCGAATTATATGAGTAACCGTGGACTGCAATTGCAGAATGAGTTCCGTTATCTGACCGTTGCCGGTGCAGGTATGATGGAATTCGATTATCTCGGTGACGATAAGAAAATTGATGACGAATACGTCAAGAGTCAAGGTCGCACCAGCGATCAAACCAAACGCTGGATGTACTATTGGGCCCACTCAGGCGTAGTGGATCAGGTCTGGCGTTTCAACATCGACTATACCAAAGTCAGTGACCCGTATTACTTCACCGATTTTGACTCCAAATATGGCTCAACCACCGATGGCTATGCGGCGCAGAAATTCAGCGTCGGCTACGCCAATGAAAACTGGGATGCAACCTTAGCCAGCAAGCAATTCCAGATCTTCAGTGGCTATGACACCGGTAACGTTTATCGTGCCATGCCGCAATTTGACGTCAATTATTATAAAAATGATCTCGGGCCATTTGATCTTCACGTCTATAGCCAGGCGGCGAAGTTTACTAACGTAAACCCGAATCAGCCTGATGCAATAAGGCTGCACTTAGAACCAACGCTGAGCCTGCCGTTAAGCAACAGCCTGGGTAGCCTGGATAATGAAGTCAAATTGATGACGACGCATTATCAACAGGATATTCCCGATGCCTACTTCGATGCTAACCCGAACTCCAGGCTGAAAAGTTCGGTTAACCGTACGATGCCGGAGTTCAAAAGCGACGGTAAAATGGTGTTTGAACGCACCATGGACTGGAACCAAAGCTTCACGCAAACCCTCGAACCGCGAGCGCAGTATCTTTACATTCCTTACCGCGATCAGAGTGGAATTAACACGTATGACTCGACGTTATTGCAATCTGACTATACCGGGCTGTTCCGTGATAAGAGCTACAGCGGCCTGGACCGTATCGCTTCTGCTAATCAGGTAGCCAGCGGTCTGACAACACGTATTTATGATGACGGCCTGGTGGAGCGTTTTAACGCCTCACTTGGTCAGATTTATTACTTTACGCCTCCGCGTACCGGCGACCAAAACAGCGCGCTGGATAAAAACGACGATACCGGTAGTCTGGTATGGGCTGGCGATTCCTACTATAAAATCAATGATTTCTGGGGCATCCGTGGTGGCGCACAGTATGACACACGTCTTGATGCACTGGCGCTGGGTGATGCTGTACTGGAATACCGCGCTGATTCAGAAAGAATGGTGCAGTTGAGCTACCGTTATGCCAGCCCGGAATATATTCAGGCTACGCTGCCTCAGGTGACTAACCCTGGCTACCAGCAGGGTATATCACAGGTTGGCGGGATTGCCAGCTGGCCCATCGCTGACCGCTGGGCGATTGTCGGTGCCTACTATTACGACACCAAAGCACAGCAACCGGCCGACCAGTTACTGGGGCTGCAATACAATACCTGCTGTTGGGCGGTTAACCTGGGGTACGAACGTAAAATCACCACTTACGACTCGACCAAGTCTGAAAGCAAATATGACAACAAGATTTCATTCAACATTGAACTTCGTGGCCTGAGTGGTAATCATAGCCTCGGAACCAATGAAATGTTGGCCAGCGGCATACTGCCTTATCAACGTGCTTTCTAAGCCCAACGATATGTTGAACTCAGTGAACTTGCATCCGCAATTGCGGATTAAACAAATGGAAAAAGTATGAAGAACTGGAGAACGCTTCTCCTCGGCGTAACGCTTTGTGCCAGTACCGCGTTCGCAGCGCCACAAGAAGTTGATAAAGTGGCCGCCGTGGTCGATAACGGCGTAGTCTTAGAAAGTGACGTCACAAGCCTGATGCAGTCAGTTAAACAGCAGGCGAAAGAGGCGAATCAGCAGTTACCCGATGACGCCACGCTGCGCCATCAGATCTTGGATCGTCTGATCATGGATACCATTCAGTTGCAGATGGCCAATAAAATGGGCATTAAGTTAACGGATGAAGACGTTGATAAAGCCATTGCCGGCATTGCTGCACAGAACAAACTGACCGTCGACCAACTGCGCAGTCGTCTGGCGTATGACGGCCTGAACTACAGCACTTACCGCGCGCAGATCCGCAAAGAGATGATGATTAGCGAAGTGCGTAATAGTGAAGTACGCCGTCGTGTCACGGTGCTTCCACAAGAAGTCGATACTCTGGCGAAACAAGTCGGCGCCCAAAACGGTGGCAGTGCTGAATTCAACCTCAGCCACATTCTGCTGCCTCTGCCGGAAAACCCGACGCAGGATCAGGTAGACACTACCGAAGCACTGGCGAAAAAAGTAATGGGTGAGCTCAATAATGGCGCCGACTTTGGCAAAATGGCGATCACCTACTCCGCTGATTCCCAGGCGCTCAAAGGCGGCAATATGGGGTGGGGTAAATTACAAGAGCTGCCTTCGCTGTTTGCTCAGGCGCTGAGCACTGCGCAGAAAGGCCAGATTATTGGTCCTATCCGCTCAGGTGTCGGCTTCCATATTCTGAAAGTGAATGACATTCGAGGCGACAATAAAACCGTCTCGGTGACCGAAATTCACGCACGCCACATCCTGCTGAAACCCTCGGTGGTGATGACTGACGATCAGGCTAAAGCCAAGTTGGAGCAAGTTGCTGCTGATATCCGCAGTGGTAAAGCGACATTTGCTGACGAAGCGAAACAGCTTTCTCAGGATCCGGGTTCTGCCAATCAGGGCGGCGATTTAGGTTGGGCCTCTCCTGACATGTATGACCCTGCGTTCCGTGAAGCATTGCTCAACCTGAAGAAAGGTCAGCTCAGTGCGCCGGTTCACTCATCCTTTGGCTGGCACTTGATTGAGGTGCTCGACACCCGTCAGGTTGATAAAACTGATGCGGCGCAGAAAGAGCGTGCATACAGGATGTTGTTCAACCGTAAATTCTCAGAAGAAGCTCAGACCTGGATGCAGGAACAGCGTGCCAATGCGTACGTGAAAATTATGGACGGTAATGGAAAATAATATTTCCGTGACGAAATCTGTGGTCATCACCCCCGGCGAACCCGCCGGGGTTGGGCCGGATTTGGTACTGGCACTGGCTCAGCAGACATGGCCTGTTGAGTTAGTGGTATGTGCCGACCCGGCTTTATTGCTTGATCGGGCCAGCGTTTTAGGACTGGACATTACGCTACGCGACTATCAGCCAGGCGTGCCGCCGCAGCTTCAGGCTGCCGGTACACTGACCGTGTTGCCGGTCAAAACAGTCGTGGCAGTGACGCCAGGTAAGTTGGCTGTCGCCAACAGCGCGTACGTAGTAGAAACTCTGGCGCGCGCCTGCGATGGGGCTATTAACGGCGAGTTCGCTGCGCTGGTGACCGGTCCGGTACAAAAAAGTATTATCAATGACGCGGGCATTCCGTTCATTGGACACACCGAATTTTTTGCCGATCGCAGCCAATGCGACCGCGTGGTCATGATGCTGGCAACCGAAGAGTTACGCGTTGCGCTGGCGACAACGCATCTGGCGTTGTCTGCCGTGCCAGCGGCGATCACTCGTCAATGCCTGCATGAAGTGATCACCATTTTGCACCACGATCTTCAGACAAAATTTGGCATCCATGATCCGCAAATCTACATATGTGGTCTTAATCCGCATGCAGGTGAAGGCGGCCACATGGGACATGAAGAGATCGATACCATCATTCCTGCGCTGGAAGAGCTACGTCAGCAAGGCATGAGCCTCATCGGCCCGCTGCCTGCGGACACGCTTTTCCAGCCGAAATACCTACAACACGCTGACGCCGTACTATCGATGTATCACGATCAGGGCCTTCCGGTGCTAAAATATCAGGGATTCGGTCGCGCAGTGAATATTACACTCGGCCTGCCTTTTATCCGGACTTCCGTTGATCACGGCACCGCCCTTGAACTTGCTGCTACCGGCAACGCCGACGCAGGCAGTTTCAAGACAGCAATAAATCTCGCCATTCACATGGCAAACAACAGTAATGATAAATAACCACAATGAATAATCGTGTACATCAGGGCCACTTTGCTCGTAAACGTTTTGGGCAAAACTTTTTAACCGATCAGTTTGTTATCGACAGCATCGTATCGGCCATTCATCCTATGCCGGGTCAGGCGGTCGTTGAGATCGGTCCCGGTTTGGCAGCATTGACAGAGCCGGTGGTTTCACGCCTAGACAGCATGACGGTGATCGAACTTGACCGTGATTTAGCGGCGCGTCTGGAAACCAACCCGAAGATGCTGGGTAAGCTGCGGGTGATTCAATCCGATGCCATGAAAGTTGATTTCGGTGAGCTTTCCAAAGAGTTGGGGCAACCCCTGCGCGTGTTCGGCAATTTGCCATATAACATCTCCACGCCGTTGATGTTCCACCTGTTTCTCTATACCAATGCTATCAGCGACATGCATTTCATGTTGCAGAAAGAAGTGGTTAACCGTCTGGTTGCCGGGCCTAACAGCAAGGCATTTGGTCGTCTGACCGTCATGGCGCAGTATTACTGCAATATTATTCCGGTACTTGAAGTACCACCGGAATCCTTTACGCCAGCGCCAAAAGTTAACTCCGCCGTGGTGCGTTTGATCCCGCATGAGACCATTCCCTACCCGGTGGACGATATCCGTATTTTGAGCCGTCTGACGACCGACGCCTTCAATCAGCGCCGGAAAACTATTCGTAACAGCCTGGGACATTTGTTTACTCCAGAACAGATGACCGCACTGGGCCTGGATTTGCAAATGCGTGCAGAAAACATCTCTGTTGAGCAATACTGCAAACTCGCTAACTGGCTATCGACCCGGCCGAAAAATGCTGAACCGAAGCCGGAATAATAATTTTCGGGATAGGGAGTAACGTTATGCTTGATTCACCCCGCGTCAGTATTCAGGTGCAAAGTATCTACATAGCGTCACAGTCGATACCTGATGAAGAACGTTTTGTCTTCGCCTACACCATTACCATTCGCAACCTTGGGCGTTTCAACGTGCAATTGCTCCGCCGTTACTGGCTGATAACCAACAGTAACGGGCGACAGACTGAAGTTCGGGGTGAAGGTGTAGTGGGTCAACAACCCCTCATTTTGCCCGGTGATGAATTTCACTACACTAGCGGCGCGGTTCTTGAAACGCCGCTGGGTACAATGGAAGGTCATTACGACATGGTTGCAGAGAACGGTGAACCGTTCAGCGTGCCCATCCCTGTTTTTCGCCTCGCGATCCCAACGCTGATAAATTAATCCTCATGTCGACATATCTTATTGGTGATGTTCATGGCTGTATCGATGAACTCAAAGCGCTATTAGCGCAGGCAAGTTTTGACCCGCGGCAAGACTGTTTATGGCTGACGGGCGATCTCGTCGCACGAGGCCCGGACTCACTTGAAGTGCTGCGTTTTGTCAGCGGTTTAGGGAATTCCGTGCGCATGGTACTCGGCAATCATGACCTGCATTTGCTGGCCATCTATGCCGGTATCAGCTTTAACAAACCTAAAGACCGCCTGAAACCACTGCTCGAAGCCGAAGATGCCGACGAACTGATCAACTGGCTGCGGCGCCAACCCGTTTTGCAGGTTGACGAAGATCTCAAGCTGGTTATGGCCCACGCGGGCATCACGCCGCAGTGGGACCTGGAAACGGCACAGACATGTGCACGTGAAGTGGAATCAGTATTAAGCAGCGACACCTACCCGCTGTTCCTGGATGCCATGTACGGTGATATGCCAAATAACTGGTCACCAGAACTGAGCGGCCTTGCACGTCTGCGTTTTAGCACCAATGCCCTCACGCGCATGCGTTACTGCTTCCCGAATGGGCAGCTTGATATGATTTGCAAGGACATGCCGGAAAACGCTCCGCGGCCACTTAAGCCGTGGTTTGATATTGAAAACCCCATCCTGCAGGCAGGATACAGTATTGCTTTCGGTCATTGGGCTTCTCTGGAAGGTAAAGGTACGCCAGAAGGTGTCTACGCGCTGGATACTGGCTGTTGCTGGGGTGGCGTCATGACCATGGTGCGCTGGGAAGATAAAGTCTGGTTTACCCAACCGTCCAGCCGGAACAGTGAGAAAGAGCAGGTTCAGACACCCGAAACATTCTGAATGTGTTCTGCGCTCCCCTGAAATACAAAAGGCACCTTAAAAGGTGCCTTTCTGTTGGAACTGGCTGCGGGACTAGCCCCGATTTCGATCCAGAATTTCAAAGCAGTAACCGTGAGAGTTTTGCGCATCGGCGTCATGGAACTCGCTGAATGTACTTTCCCATTGATCTGGTTCGTAGTCCGGGAATTGCGTGTCCCCTTCCACTTCGGCATCAATGTGGGTCAGGTATAAACGGTCTGCACGGTCCAAAAACTGTTCATATACGTGCCCCCCTCCCATCACCATCACTTCCTCAACGTTACCTGCCGCAGCGATCGCAGCGTCAACGGAGGTCACCCAGGTCACATTGTCATGAGTCCCTGGATTTGAACTCATGACAATGTTTAAGCGGCCAGGTAAAGGACGGCCGATAGATTCAAATGTTTTACGTCCCATGATGACCGGTTTGTTCAGCGTATTGCGCTTAAACCAAGCCAGATCGGCCGGTAAATGCCAAGGCATGGCGTTTTCCATGCCAATAACGCGATCCGTCGCCAGTGCGGCGATCAGGCTAATAATCATTGTGAAGCCCTGTGTAGATAAGGAATAAAACCGTGACCCGTAAAAAGAGCTGCCACTATACGGAAAGCCCCATCAGCCGTCGATAGGGAGACTGGCGCTTTATAAAGATTTGAGAGTGCGCTTACCGGACTTACACCCCGGGACGTTTGCGATACAACCACAGCCCCGGTAAAGATAATCCAATCGATAATGCACCGACGATAAAGCTGGCCTTCATAAAATTGGTGACCATGCTGGCCATCAGCGCTTCGCTGTAGCCAAGGTGCGAGATCTCAACCACAGAAATCATCGCCGTATACGCCGAAATCCCCGGAAACATCGGGATAACGGCCGCAACGGTAAACACCTTCGGATGTGCCAGTAACCAGCGCGACCAGTGGATGCCAATCACACCCACCAGAATAGCCGCCAGTAAAGAAGCCCACTCGACATTCAATCCGGCATGCATCATCAGCATGCGTGAACCGTGTCCCAATGCTCCCAGTAATGCGCAGTAGCGCAGCGCGCGTGGTGGTACGTTGAAGACCATAGCAAAACCGAGCGCAGGAACCGCCGCCAGCAGCATATCCTGAATCAGTGCCCACATCAGATTCATGCCCATCCCTGCAACCCCCACAGTGACATCGCCATGACGACACCGATACAGGTCGCCAGCGTCAATAAACTGGCCATCGCCCAGCGTGCCAGACCGGTATTCACATGGCCTTTAAACATATCGGCCACCGCATTAATCAGCGGAAAACCTGGTACGAGCAGGAGAATACTGGCGGCCATGGCTACGCTGGAGGCTTGGCTGAACCAGGCAAGCTTGAGCAGTAAACCGGAAATGCTGGTCGCAACAAACGCAGTACAGCAAAAATTGAGCAACGGATGCGTCTGGCGAATCGTCAGGGTCTGACGTACCGCCATTGCTACTCCACTGGCTAACAGCGTGACAAAAGAGGCGCCCCAGTCGCCACCGTTGAGCTTGCAGAAACAGGCACAAGAGAGCGCCACCATCAGAATCATCAGCCATCGCGGATAACGCAGTGGCTTTATTTTTGTCAGACGTTTGGCTACCAGCGAGCTGTCGAGCAGCCGATGTTCGGCCATGATCACAATATGCTGCACCTCCGTTACCACATGCATATTGATGCCACGATCGATATTCTTGCGTGTCGACGTCAGGCAATGTCCCTGACTGATCGTGCTAAGTACAACGGCGTTAGCAGAAATAGAGCTCTCAACATTGTCCATGCCGAGCGCAACACCCAGCCGCGCCGGCAACTGTTCCACCAACATGCTTTCTGCGCCATGCTGAAGCAGCAGTAGCGCGCATTCAATACACAGGCGGGTTATTTCCCGCTGATAGCTGGCGGCGGGGCTTTCAGTGATAGATGCTTGCATAACTTCCTGAGCCTCAATGGAACAACCTGTAAAAAATCCGGCAAGTGTGGGTTCGCGACAATCAAGATTGGCGTATGATGCCGTCTTATTACGTTCTGAACATTGACGACGGTTACTTTCATGCTTGAAACTTCCCTGTTTATTGCCAGTATCGCTTTCCTTGGCATGCTATCCCCCGGCCCGGATTTTTTTCTGGTGATCAAAAATGCGGCGCGTTACCCACGTATGGCCGCACTGACGACCGCACTCGGCGTGATTTCTGGTGTCATCACCCACATGTCGTACTGCGTCGCGGGCCTTGCCGTGGTTATCACAACGACGCCCTGGTTATTTGGTCTGCTGAAGTATGTCGGCGCGGCCTATTTAATTTGGGTTGGTATTCAGACACTCTTTTCGCGCACCAACAGTAAACTCAATCTGGATGGGATTGAGCAAAAACAGGTCAAGCTGCGCACCGCTTTCATACAGGGTTACCTTTGTAACCTATTGAACCCGAAAGCAACGCTTTTTTTCCTGGCGGTGTTTACTCAAGTTTTACAGGTTAATTCCAGCCTCGGTGAGAAACTGTGGTACGCGTCGATCATTGTCGGTCTGTCGACTATCTGGTGGCCGCTACTGGCCTTATTGATCCAAAGTGCCCCCGTTCGTCGCGGTCTGGCAAAAGCACAGAAAATTATCGATAAACTGCTTGGTGGTGTACTCATCGGTTTAGGGATTAAAGTGGCACTCAGCTGATTGGCTGACGTAGCCTCATTCCATAAAAACGGGCGGTGCTTTCGCTGCCGCCCATCTATGTTTTCTCCGCGTCTGCGTTGCTTACCCCTTAGCTTCAATAATCTCCTCTTCAGGGGCTTTACCGTCAATACTACCGCGCCAGCCTTGCTGCTGGCCCGAAGCATGACGCTCCTGATCCTGCCCGATAGCCATGCTAAGCATATCTTTCGCACGCTGCATACTGGCGATACGGAATTCAGTATCCTGATAGTTCCCGGCAGTTGCCGCGAGCATCTTCAGGTTATAACGCCGGAACAGATCGGCTTTTTCACGCGCCTCATAAGCATCCAGGCCCAGGAGCTCCAGCGTCTCACGCCCGACGCGCAATGAACCTTCGAAAGTTTCACGCTCCGGCGCTTCTACGCCTAACTGAAGCAACTGATACCAATGATCGACGTCGCGAGCGCGGGCGATAATCTTCAGATTGGGGAAATGCTCCTTCGCTAACGCCGTCAGTTGCAGGTTAGCCTCGACGTCATCAATGGCATTGATCAACACTTTGGCATTGGCCGCCCCGGCCGCTTCAAGAAGATCAACCCGCGTGGCATCACCATAAAAAACCTTTGTGCCGAATTTACGTAAGGTTTCGATATGGTCCGGATCGTGATCCAATACGACGGTATGCACATTATTGGCCAGCAGCAAACGACCCGCGATCTGACCGAAGCGACCAAAACCGGCAATAATGACCTGCGCATTTTCGTCATCAATAGTGTCTTGAGGACGATCTTCCTGCGGCGTATTACGCTCCATACGCGCTGCCAGTACCAACAGCAACGGCGTCACGGCCATTGATAGCGCAACAGCCAGCGTCAGCGCTTTCGCCCACTCGACTGGCAACACACCGGCCATTTGCGCAGCGCTGAAAATAACAAAAGCAAACTCACTGCCCTGACCGATTAAGATCGCGAACAACCCGCGCTGTTTTTTTGGCACACCGAGCCACGGCGCAACCAGCCAGAGCAGCGCCGCCTTCAGCGCCATAAAACCGGCCAATAATATCGCAATCAGCAGTGGCTGATGAATCAGTGTGCCGAAGTCGATAGACATGCCAACACCGATAAAGAACAGACCGAGCAGCAACCCCTTAAACGGCTGAATGTCGCTCTCAAGCGCATGACGATATTCGGAACTCGCCAGCATCACGCCGGCCAAAAATGCGCCCATCGCCATCGAAAGGCCCGCTATTTCGAGCAAAATACCAAAACCGAATACCAGAAACAGTGCCACAGCGCTGAACACTTCACGCATCCCAGAGCGGGCAACAAAATGCAGTAGCGGGCGCGTGACATACCGCCCGAGGAGCACCACCACCGCCAGCGCACCGAGTACCTTCGCCGCCGAAAGACCAAAACTGGCTAACGTAGTGGCTTCACCGGTACTGGCCAGCAGAGGGATCATCGCCACCAGCGGAATTGCCGCGATATCCTGAAACAGCAGCACGGCAAACGTACTACGACCCATTGGCGATGATGTCAAACTGCGTTCGCTCATGGCCTGCATAGCGATAGCGGTTGATGAAAGCGCCAGCGTCAGGCCAATCAGCAAGGCAACCTTCCAGTCGAGCCCCAGTAAATAACAGAACAGACTAAGCACCAGGCCGCAGCCTGCCATCTGCATACTGCCGCCGCCAAAGACCGAAGCACGCAGCGTCCAGAGACGTTTAGGATCCAGCTCCAGGCCGATGATAAATAACATCAGCACCACGCCAATCTCAGCGAAGGTCAGAATGGATTCCGCATCAGAAACCAGCTTAAGTCCCCACGGACCGATGATGCAGCCGGCGATGAGATATCCCAGCACGGAACCTAAACCGAGACGGACCGCGATCGGTACAAATAGTGCCGCCGAGCCAAGATAAATCAGCCCTTCAATCATCAGATTATGGTTGTCCATTTTCGACCTCCGGCGCACAACCTTCTTTCAGACTCAGGCAGGCGGTTAAGCGTCGGCAATACTCCTCACCCGCCGCTTTCAGAGCAACTTCATCGCAAATAAAGGTGTTGTGTACCGCAAAATAGGGCTGCCAGTGCATACCGCAGTAGACCGCCGTCGCCTGCAAAGGCTGCGCCAGCACGTCGAAATTCGGGTGATCGCCCAGTTCAAAATGATGCTCATTACCGCCAGTGGTGACGGTCCACAGACAGTGTTTTCCCTTGAGCGCATTACCTTCATGGCCATAAGCCCAGCCGTGCTCCAGCACTTTATCAATCCAGAGTTTCAGCAACGGCGGTAAGCCATACCATTGAATCGGATGCTGGAACACCACCAGATCGGCCCGTTCAACCGCCTTCTGTTCGGCATCAACATCAATATTGAAATCAGGATAGAGATCGTACAGCGAACGGACTTCAACATGGGGCAGATCTTTCACGGCTGAGAGCAATCCCTGATTAGCGCGCGAGTGACGCGGATAGGGATGGGCGTAAATTATTAGGATCATGCAGGTCTCTTGTTTTATTTCATTCACTTCAGCATACGCAACTTTCTGCTTTCTGGTAACGAGGGACGCATAAAGTGAAAAAGGCGCAGCTTGCGCCACGCCTTTTGTCCTGACCTGAGCGGTCAATTATGCCATCAGCCCTTGATTTTGGCGTGCATCTCCTGCACCGACGTCACTTGTTCAGTCGGATCAGAAGAGAGCGCCATCGCGGTGGCAAAGCCACCATTCAGCGTGGTGTCATAATGTACTTTGTACTGCAGGGCGCTGCGGCGAATCAGTTTGGAATCTTCAATCGCCTGACGGCCAGCCGTCGTGTTGACGATATACACATACTCACCGTTTTTAATACGGTCCTGAATGTGTGGTCGACCTTCATGCACTTTATTGACCAGCCGCGGGTTAATCCCTGCCTCGCCCAGTACCACGGCGGTGCCATGAGTCGCATCCAGCTCGAAACCACGTTTCAGCAGTTTAGCGGCCAAATCCACCACGCGGGCTTTGTCGCCATCACGGACTGAAAGCAGGGCGCGCCCTGTTTTCTTCATGCCTGACTGACTACCCAGCTGCGCTTTGGCGAAGGCTTCTGCGAAGGTGCGGCCAACGCCCATCACTTCCCCGGTAGAGCGCATTTCTGGCCCTAAGATTGGGTCAACGCCAGGGAATTTGTTGAAGGGCAGAACCACTTCTTTAACAGAGTAGTAAGGCGGGATCACTTCTTCGGTAATACCCTGCTGAGCCAGTGTCTGACCTGCCATCACGCGGGCTGCTACTTTGGCCAAAGGTACGCCAGTAGCCTTAGAGACGAAGGGTACAGTACGTGCGGCACGTGGGTTAACTTCAATCAGGTAGACTTCATTGTTCTTCACCGCGAACTGCACGTTCATCAGACCGCGAACGCAAAGCTCAAACGCCAGTTTCTCAACCTGTTGACGCATCACGTCCTGGATTTCTTTGCTCAGCGTGTAGCACGGTAGAGAACAGGCGGAATCACCGGAGTGAACGCCAGCCTGCTCGATGTGCTCCATAATGCCGCCAATCAGCACGCGTTCACCGTCGCAGATAGCATCGACGTCCACTTCTATAGCGTCGTCAAGGAAACGGTCCAGCAGCACCGGCGCATCGTTGGACACACTCACGGCGTTCTGGAAGTAACGGCGCAGGTCGATATCGTCATAGACGATTTCCATCGCGCGGCCACCCAGCACATAAGAAGGTCGCACTACCAGCGGGTAACCGAGGCCAGCCGCTTTCTCAACCGCTTGTTCTATGGTTGAAACGGTAGCGTTAGCCGGTTGTTTCAGGCCCAGACGGTGAACCGCCTGCTGGAAACGTTCGCGGTCTTCGGCGCGGTCAATAGCATCCGGGCTGGTACCGATGATCGGCACGCCTGCGGCTTCCAGCTCACGGGCCAGTTTCAATGGCGTCTGACCACCGTACTGCACGATCACACCTTTCGGCTGTTCGATGCGCACGATTTCCAGTACGTCTTCCAGCGTCACGGATTCGAAGTACAGACGGTCGGAGGTGTCGTAATCGGTAGACACGGTTTCCGGGTTACAGTTGACCATAATAGTTTCGTAACCGTCTTCGCGCAGCGCCAGTGAGGCGTGTACGCAGCAGTAGTCGAACTCAATACCCTGGCCGATACGGTTAGGACCACCGCCCAGCACCATAATTTTTGGCTTGTCGTTGGTGGGGTTGGATTCGCACTCTTCTTCATAGGTCGAATACATGTAAGCGGTATCAGTTGAGAATTCCGCCGCACAGGTATCCACACGCTTGTAGACCGGATGAAGATTATATTTGTGACGCAGTTTGCGCACTTCGCTTTCAGAAACACCGACCAGCGTTGCCAGACGCAGGTCGGCAAAGCCTTTGCGTTTGAGCATGCGCAGGTATTCCGGCGTGAGGATCTTGAAGCCACCTTCGGCAACCTCATTCTCCAGTTTCACCAACTCTTCAATCTGCACCAGGAACCAGCGGTCAACGTTGGTCAGGTTGAAAATACCGTCAACGGACAGGCCCGCACGGAATGCATCGGCGATGTACCAGATACGCTCGGCCCCGGCTTCTTTCAACTCGCGACGAATTTTAGTCAGCGCTTCCGGGTCATCCAGGCTAACTTTTGGGTCAAAACCGCTGGCACCCACTTCAAGACCGCGTAACGCTTTTTGCAGTGACTCCTGCTGCGTGCGGCCAATTGCCATCACTTCGCCGACGGATTTCATCTGCGTAGTCAAACGGTCATTGGCACCGGCGAATTTCTCGAAGTTGAAGCGAGGAATTTTGGTCACAACGTAGTCGATGGACGGTTCGAACGACGCCGGTGTTTTGCCACCGGTGATATCGTTCATCAGTTCGTCGAGGGTATACCCTACCGCCAGTTTGGCTGCCACTTTGGCAATCGGGAAACCGGTCGCTTTCGAGGCCAGCGCGGAAGAACGTGATACGCGCGGGTTCATTTCGATAACAATCAGACGGCCATCTTTCGGGTTCACCGAGAACTGGACGTTAGAGCCACCGGTTTCTACGCCGATCTCACGCAGCACCGCCATCGAGGCGTTACGCATGATTTGGTATTCTTTGTCGGTCAGAGTTTGCGCCGGTGCCACCGTGATAGAGTCACCGGTGTGAATGCCCATGGCGTCGAAGTTTTCGATTGAGCAGACGATGATGCAGTTGTCGTTTTTATCACGCACCACTTCCATCTCGTACTCTTTCCAGCCAATCAGCGACTCATCAATCAGCAGCTCTTTGGTTGGCGAAAGATCCAGACCGCGTTCGCAAATCTCTTCAAATTCCTCGCGGTTATACGCAATCCCGCCGCCGGTGCCGCCCATAGTGAATGACGGTCGAATGATGCATGGGAAGCCGACGTCAGCGGCAACCGCCAGCGCTTCTTCCATATTATGTGCAATACCAGAGCGCGCAGTGTCGAGGCCGATTTTTTTCATCGCCACGTCGAAACGGCGGCGGTCTTCGGCTTTATCAATAGCGTCTGCCGTCGCACCAATCATGGTCACGCCGAATTCAGCCAATACACCCTGACGTTCCAGCTCAAGCGCACAGTTCAGCGCGGTCTGGCCGCCCATGGTCGGCAGCACGGCGTCCGGGCGCTCTTTTTCGATAATTTTGCGCACAACTTCCCAGGTGATTGGCTCGATATATGTCGCATCAGCCATGTCAGGGTCAGTCATGATGGTGGCAGGATTGGAGTTGACCAGAATGACGCGGTAGCCCTCTTCACGCAGGGCTTTACAGGCCTGGGCACCGGAATAGTCGAACTCACAGGCTTGACCGATAACAATCGGGCCAGCGCCGAGGATCAGGATGCTTTTTATGTCTGTACGTTTTGGCATGTCGTTATTGCTCCTGATTATTTGCCGACAAGAGTGGCGTTAGAACGGTATTGCTCAATCAGTTCGATAAAGTGATCGAACAACGGTGCCGCATCGTGCGGGCCCGGACTGGCTTCAGGGTGGCCCTGGAAGCTGAACGCCGCTTTATCGGTGCGATGAATACCCTGAACCGTGTGGTCGAACAACGACTTGTGCGTTACCCGTAAATTGCCCGGCAGGTTTTGTTCATCAACCGCAAAACCGTGGTTCTGCGCGGTGATCATCACCACGTTGTTATCGAGATCTTTCACCGGATGGTTGCCGCCATGATGCCCGAGTTTCATCTTCAACGTCCTGGCACCGCTGGCCAGTGCCAGTAGCTGATGGCCCAGACAAATACCAAACACCGGGATATCCGTTTCGAGGAAAGTCTTGATGGCGGCAATAGCGTAGTCGCACGGCTCCGGATCGCCCGGCCCGTTAGAAAGGAAGATACCGTCCGGGTTAAGCTTCAGAACATCTTCTGCTGGCATCTGCGCCGGGACCACCGTCAGGCGGCAGCCACGATCCACCAGCATGCGTAGAATGTTGCGCTTAGCGCCGTAGTCGTAGGCCACCACGTGGAAGGGCAGCTGTTCTGCTGTTTTCGCTTCCGGTAATTCGCCTTCCAGTGTCCAACTGCCTTGTTGCCAACTATAGGCTTCCTGCGTCGTCACTTCTTTCGCCAGGTCCATGCCTTTCAGGCCAGGGAACGCTTTGGCTTTTTGCAGCGCCAGTTCAGCATCCGGTGAATCGCCCGCGATGATGCAGCCGTTCTGTGCGCCTTTTTCACGTAACAGACGGGTCAGCTTGCGGGTATCAATATCGGCGATAGCGACAATGTTGTGGCGTTTGAGGTAATCCGAGAGATTTTCTGTACTGCGGTAGTTGCTGGCAATAAGGGGTAAATCGCGGATAACCAGGCCCTGAGCGTGTACTGCGGGGGATTCTTCATCAGCGGCGTTAGTGCCGACATTGCCGATATGGGGATAAGTAAGGGTGACGATCTGGCGAGAATAGGAGGGATCAGTAAGGATTTCTTGATAGCCGGTCATCGACGTATTGAAGACCACTTCCCCCACTGCCGTACCCTCTGCCCCGATGGCCCGACCGTGGAATTGGGTTCCGTCTTCCAGAACCAATAGCGCTGACTTTATCAAAGCATCCTCCAGGAATAATAAATCATATTATTTGCATATTAATTCAGATTAACCGATCTAAATCAATGCAAAAATCATCCCCGAAGACAATTTTTGGCAAATTGGGCGCATTCTAATGATGGTAGTTCGGTTTGTCCATCAAAAGCACCACTATTTCTCTCTATTTTGCTGAACTCAGTGGGAATGGGGGTCCACTGCCATAAAAGAGCAGGCTATCTTTCAATGGTAAACGTTTGCGAAGGGCTTTGTCTTATAAATGAGGGGAAATTCGAAATGTTAATCGCGGTGATAGAATTGGTGGTTATTTTTCCACCGTCACGGTCAGAAAAATGAAGGTAAAGCCACATAAAAGACTATTTTAATTGAAAATCCAATCAAAATAGTCATAAAAAACAAAGAAAAGAAAAGGGCAGCCAAGGAACCACCCTTTTATCAAAACGTTATGACCAAAACAACCACATCACAATGGTATGAAAAAACTTATAAATTATCCAATCCAAGCACATCTTTCATGTCATAAAGACCATTTTTCTGCGATGAAAGCCAAACAGACGCTTTTACTGCACCATTCGCAAAAGTCATCCGACTGGAGGCCTTATGGGTGATCTCAACCCGCTCGCCAATATCAGCAAACATCACGGTATGCTCACCAACGATGTCGCCAGCTCTGATCGTGGCAAAACCAATAGACTTCGGATCACGCTCACCGGTATAGCCTTCACGGGCATACACCGCACACTCTTTCAGATCACGCCCCAGCGCACCTGCGATCACCTCGCCCATTGCCAGCGCGGTGCCGGAAGGTGCGTCAACTTTATGGCGATGGTGAGCTTCAACAATTTCGATATCAGCATAGTCGCCCATAACCTTGGCGGCTTTCTCGAGCAATTTGAGCACAACATTAACACCCACGCTAAAATTTGCGGCAAACACAACGGGAATCGCTTCTGCAGCCTGCGCGATTGCAGCCTTACCCGCATCATCAAAGCCCGTAGTGCCGATAACAATGCTTTTATGGTGTTTCTGACAAAATTCAAGGTATTCCAGCGTGCCTTCCGGACGGGTAAAGTCGATCAGAATGTCGAAATCGCCCACCACGTCATCCAGACTGTCGCTCACCTTCACATTGAGACGTCCCACACCGGCAAGTTCTCCTGCATCGGTGCCGACCAGAGACGATCCTTTGCGCTGAAGCACCGCGCCAAGTACGACTCCCTCAGTCTGCGAAACAGCCTGAATCAGCTGCCGGCCCATGCGACCACCCGCGCCCGCAATTGCCATGCGGATCTGTGAATTACTCATATCACTTTCTCTTGTTAATTTGATGATGTTGCCGACTGGCTATTAAGTCAGAGTAACTGCTCCTCTTGAGCACTGCCAGAGGATTCAATTGATGATTAGAAAATTATGATATCTCCTGCTTTTCATCAGTATTTCTATCAATCGATTAACATCACACCAACTTGGAAAAAAGTGCCATTCGCACATAGTTATGCAGTTATATGTGCGAAATGCACCGGTAAAGCGCTGTATTTCTTAACAGGCACCGCTACGCTGCCGTTATAGCCTTTATTACGCATCTATCGCTGATAAAAGCAGCAGTCCATACTTCTACACAATCTAAATCAGTAAACCTTCATAATTAACCCACAATTCATCTTGATTAAATTAATGAACATGTTAATAAGTAGCTTGCTAATTTTAACTTTCGAAATTTTAATTTAGCCCGCCAGATGGCGAAAGCCAGGGCGCGTCGGCCCCCCTAACCTTGATGTAAGGGGATAACAAAAAAACATACCAAAACGTATTGCTATCAATGGTTTTTAACGTTCAACGCAGTTTTGGTATAGAGAACTATAGATGAAATCCAACTTCAATAAATTTACACAGGGGGCTGCTGCCAGCCTGCTCTTTGGCTGTGCATCTTTTGCTGCGCACGCCGAAATCACTCTGATTAAGCAAGATCCCCAGCCTTATGATTTGCTCAGTCGTCTGGATTTCAAAGTGGGCGGGAGTATTCGTCCACAATGGAATATGGAAACCGGTGATAAAGATAAGGGATCGTATAAAAATAACGGCTTTGACGGCGGCTCACGTTTCCGTTTCTCGGCTGATTACTCTCTTTTTGATGATATCAGCTGGGTCAGCTACTACGAACTGGGCGTGAACTTCCCTGCTCTGATGAGTTGGGATGATCACTATGCAGACGGCGCTCACAACACCACGCGTCGCCAGTTGTACACCGGTCTAAAAAGCAAAACCTACGGTCAGCTGACCTACGGCCAGCAAAACAGTGTGTATTACGATGTGGTCGGTGCCAAAACCGATATCTGGGATTACGACATGCTCGGCCAGGCGTCAGGCAACGGGGTTAACGGAGATTACGATGGGTCTTATCGCTCCCGTAAGATGCTGAAATATAAAAATGCCTTTGGCAGCGCAGATGTCTACGCCTCTTATCTGTTCTCCGACAACGATCTGCTGACCGGTGACGGCCTGCGTTACAAACGTAAAGGCGGCGGCTCTGTCGGTGTCGATTACCACATCACCAAAGACCTGACATGGGGTACTGCGTACAACTATACCAACGCAGAAATGAAAAACCTGGGTCAGCGCAGCTCCACCAATTATGACCAAAACATCATAGGTACCGCACTGAGCTGGAAACCGGGCAACTGGACAGCATCCTTCGGCGGCGGTTATTACAACAACTTCCTGACGACCAAGAACAAGAAGGATAACAACTACTTCGCAGGTGACGCCTACGGTCTGGAATACTTCCTGGGCTACGCGTTCCCAATCAACCAGTACGCAGTGAAAACAGTTCAGCCATACTTCATGGGCGACCGTCTGACTTACGTGACGGGTCGTAACTATCAACGTATCGACAATGGCCTGGGTCTGTCCGTTCAGATGGACTACGGCTTCCGCGTTGATTACGAACACGTGTTCAGCTCCACTACTGATGACCGTGGCGACATGAACCTGGTACGTCTGAGATACGACTTCTAAGCGCTTTTGTTCGAAGGCCGTTTTCACTGTCATTAACTTTCGAGGTTATTAATAGAAAACGGCCTTCTTTTAGCATCATTTTTACACCTATTCTCCTACCCTCTTCGAACAAAGCCAGACTAGACTGACTATCAGACAAAGATTCAGCGTTAACCTTTGCAGGAGAGTTAAGCATGTCCGCATTTTTACATTCCGCCATCACCGCCATTGGCGACTATCGGGCTGATTTAGGTGAGACCCCAGTCTGGTGCCAGCGGACACAGTCGCTGCTTTGGGTCGACATTCTTAACCTGAAGCTACTGCGCTATTGGCCTTCGCAACAAAAAACCGAAATACGTAAATTGCCAGCATTGACCAGCGCAGTGCTGTTAACGCAGTCTCTGAATCGCTTTCTGCTGGTCTCGCAGGATGGATTACATCTTTACGACCACACTCTCAGCAAATCCGAAAAGTTGTGTGACTATGCAGGCGCAGAAGGCACGCGGCCCAATGAAGCCGCCATCGCACCCGATGGTTCATTATGGTTTGGCACAATGGACCTTAATGAACAGCAGACGATTGGCGCGTGGTATCGCTATGAACTGGCTGATAGAAAACCGGCATTGATGATGGATAACGTGGGTATTACCAATACCCTGGTATGGCACGAGGGCAAGGTCTGGTTTGCAGACAGCATGAAGAAACGCTTTTACTCGGCCAGTGCGAGGTGCATTAATCCGCTGAAAATCTCCTGTTTCTCATCGGGAGATAAAACACCTGACGGTTCCGCCGTTTCTCAGGATGGCACCTTGCTCACAGCTTGCTGGGGGGGGAAATGTTTATTACGCCAGAAAATTAATCAGGGGGAATTGCTCATGCTGGACACACTTCCCCTTCCGGTGACTCAGCCCAGTTGCTGCACATTTGGCGGCCCTGACATGACCGAGCTATTTATTACTTCTGCCCGCAAAGGCCTCTCCTCGCCAGGGGAACTGGATGGTGCGTTACTGCACGTACAAACATCTGTCGTCGGTACGCCACAAAATCTGTTCCATCTTAGTTAGTTGGCGTTGAACATCGTAAAAAGCGGCCAGTTTTCACTGACCGCTTTTTACGATGTCGTTTTCAATCTGTTTGACGTCTACCCGCAGCTCTTTCGGTACTTCGAACACGATATTCTCTTCGCGTCCTTCCATATTAATCACATCTGCACAGCCCAGCATTTTCAGCTTATTGATCACATCCTGCACCAAAATATCCGGTGCAGAAGCGCCGGCGGTAAGGCCGATGCGTTTCGCATCTTTCAGCCAAACTTCCTGAATATCTGCCGCAGAGTCGATGAGATAGGAAGGCACACCGACACGCTGCGCCAATTCTGCCAGGCGGTTGGAGTTCGAGGAGTTTTTCGAACCGACCACCAGCACGACATCTGCATCCTCCGCCAGATTACGCACAGCTTCCTGACGGTTAGTCGTCGCATAGCAAATATCATCTTTTCGCGGGCCGATAATTTTCGGGAAGCGGTCACGCAGAGCGTCGATCACCTCGGAGGTATCATCAACGGACAGCGTGGTCTGCGTCATAAAGCACAGATTTTTTTCGTCTTTAACCTGCAATTTATAGACGTCCGCAGGCGACTCGACCAAATACATGCCGCCGTTAGGATTACTATACTGGCCCATGGTGCCTTCAACTTCTGGGTGCCCGGCGTGACCGATCAGAATCGCTTCGGTGCCTTTACGGCTGGCACGCGCCACTTCCATATGCACTTTAGTGACCAGCGGGCAGGTGGCGTCGAATAACATTGTCAGGTCACGCGCTTTCGCTTCAGCACGAACAGCCTGAGAGACGCCATGAGCAGAGAAAATGAGAATCGAACCATCAGGCACGTCACTGATTTGCTCAATGAAAATCGCGCCCCGCTGTCGCAGGCTGTCGACCACGTAGCGATTATGCACTACCTCATGGCGCACGTAGATCGGTGCACCATAAAGCTCCAGCGCGCGTTCGACAATGCTGATCGCGCGATCGACACCCGCACAGAATCCTCGCGGGTTAGCCAGCAGTATTTGCATGCTTCTCCTCCGGTTGAGGATCAATCTCCAGCACCTCGATATCAAAATCGATATATTGGCCCGCCAGCGGGTGGTTAAAATCAACGGTGATTGAATCTTCAGTCACATCACGCACTACGCCGGGCATTTCGCTGCCATCACGGGTAGTAAATAACATGATAGTACCCGCATCGGGAATGCCGGTTTCCTGAAAATCACGCTGTGAGAAATACTGCACCAGGTCCGGGCTTTTGGAGCCGAAAGCCGACTCAGGGGCCAGAGTAAACGCGTGTTTATCGCCAACCGTTAAGCCCAAGAGTTCGTTTTCCAGCGCATCCGAAAGGCTGCCATCGCCAAGACGGAATAGCGCAGGCTTACCATTTCCACGGGTAGACTCCGCCGTCGATCCGTCTTCCAGCTTCAACGTAAAATGCACCAATACCGCGCTGTCGTGTTTCACCTGTTCAGACATGTTTTATCCTTTACTTTTAGCCGCTGAAGTCGGCTTAGCTAAAAAGCCTTCCAGCACGACCAGCACCGCGCCGATACAGATAAAGCTGTCAGCCAGATTGAAGATCGGGTAATGCCAGTTTTTAACGTAGAAATCGATAAAGTCGATGACATAACCGTGCACCATGCGATCAAACAGGTTACCCAAAGCACCGCCGATAATCATCGCGAAAGCGATGTTTGTCATCCGCTGCTTACCGCTGCTGCGATACATCAGCACCAGGAGTGCAACCACGATCACCAGCGCGATCACAGCAAAGAACCAGCGCTGCCAGCCGCCTTTATCCGCCAGGAAGCTAAACGCTGCGCCGGGGTTGTGCGCATAGGTCATATTAAAGAATGGGATCAGCGGCATGGATTCGCCGAGTTGAAAATGGCCCATCACAAGAAACTTGCTACCAAGATCCAGAATAACGACCACGACCGCCAGCCAAAGCCAGCGGAGTCCGGTAGAACAAAAAGGTTTAGTCATTATGCAAACTTACGCTCTTCGCCGTCGCCGGCAATGTTAGTCACACAACGGCCGCAGATTTCGCTATGTTCCGCGTTCTGGCCGACGTCATTGGTGTAATGCCAGCAGCGCGGACATTTGTCACCTTCAGCTTTTTCGAGACCAATCTTCAGGCCTTTAAGCATTTCGCTTGCCTGTGCGCTGCCGTCAGCTTCCGCCAGCGACGCGACGCGTGCACCTGAGGTCAGCAGCACAAAGCGCAGTTCGTTGCCCAGAGAGCGCAGGTCTGCCGCCAGCGCATCATTAGCAAACAGCGTGACTGCCGCTTCAAGTGAGCCACCCAGGCGTTTATCAGCACGCGCCTGTTCAATCACTTTGTTCACTTCGCCACGCACTTTCAGCAGTTCGTCCCAGAAAGCATCGTTCATCGATTCGTCAGCCGCCAGACCAAACAGGCCGTCGTACCACTCTTCGGTAAAGACAAACTTCTCACGGGAGCCCGGCAGGAAGGCCCAGATCTCATCCGCAGTGAAGGACATGATCGGTGCCATCCAGCGTACCAACGCTTCGGAAATATGATAAAGCGCGGTCTGGCAGCTGCGACGTGCAACGCTGTCGCTTTTCGCGGTGTACTGACGGTCTTTAATGATGTCAAGATAGAACGAACCCATTTCAACCGAACAGAACTGCATCAGGCGCTGTACCACACCGTGGAAATCATAACGCTCGTAAGCGGCAATGATCTCTTCCTGAGCAGCCTGTGCGCGACCAACGGCCCAGCGATCCAGTACCACCATCTCTTCCGGTTTCACGCAATGTTGCAGCGGGTCGAAGCCGTTAAGGTTCGACAACAGAAAACGTGCGGTGTTACGGATGCGGCGGTAAGAGTCAGCTGCGCGTTTGAGGATCTCATCAGACACGGCAATTTCGCCGGTGTAGTCAGTCGAAGCCACCCACAGACGCAGAATGTCGCCACCCAGCTTATTCATCACGTCCTGCGGAGCGATGGTATTGCCGATGGATTTAGACATTTTACGGCCCTGACCGTCCACGGTGAAGCCGTGGGTCAGTACCTGTTTGTATGGCGCTTTACCTTTCATGGCGGTGGAGATCATCAGCGATGACATGAACCATCCGCGATGCTGGTCAGAACCTTCCAGATACAGATCCGCTTCATAACCGTTAAATTCAGGGCGAACACCGACCACCGAGGCGCTGGTTGAACCTGAGTCAAACCAGACATCCAGCGTATCAGGCACTTTCATGTAATCTGCAGCGTCAGCGCCCAGAATGTCGGCAGGGTTTAGGTCCCACCACGCCTGAATACCGTCAATCTCTACACGCTTCGCGACTTCTTCCATCAGCTCAAGCGTGCGCGGATGAAGCTGTTCAGTGTCTTTGTGAACGAACAGAGACATTGGCACGCCCCAGGTACGTTGACGGGAAATACACCAGTCAGGACGGTTCGCTACCATATTTTCGATGCGAGCCTGGCCCCATTCAGGGATCCACTGCACGCCTTTGATCTCTTCCAGTGATTTCGCACGCAAGCCTTTCTGGTCCATGCTGATAAACCACTGTGGCGTTGCACGGAAGATAATCGGCGTTTTATGACGCCAGCAGCACGGATAGCTGTGGTTCAGCTTTTCAACGTGCAGCAAAGCGCCTTTCTCACGCAGCAGCTCAACGATCAGATCGTTCGCTTTAAAGACAAATTTACCATCCAGCGTTGGGTAAGTACCTGGCAGGTAGCAACCGTTCGGACCGACCGGGTTAGCCACTTCAAGGCCATATTTCTGGCCAATAACAAAGTCATCAGGACCGTGGCCTGGCGCGGTATGTACCGCACCGGTACCCGCATCCAGCGTCACGTGATCGCCCAGAATTGCCGGCACGTCGATATCAAGGAACGGATGTTGGAAACGCAGCAGTTCGAGATCGGCACCGTTAGATTCACCCAGCACGGTCCATTCTGTGATACCGATGCGTTTCATTACGCTTTCCACCAGGTCGGTCGCGAGGATCAGGCATTGGCCTTCAATCTGGACCAGATGGTAAGCAAACTCCGGGTTCAGGGAGATCGCGCGGTTGGCCGGCATGGTCCACGGCGTGGTGGTCCAGATAACCAGAGACACAGGACCTTCAAACCCGCTAACACCAAACTTTGCGGCCACCGCAGCAGGCTCTACTGCATGGAAGGCGACGTCGATAGATGGCGACGTTTTATCATAATATTCGACTTCAGCTTCAGCCAGTGACGAACGACAATCGGTACACCAGTGCACCGGTTTAGCACCTTTAAGCAGATGGCCGTTGCCGATGATTTTGCTGAGCGCACGGATGATATTGGCTTCCGTGTTGAAGTCCATAGTCAGGTATGGGTGATCCCAGTCGCCCAATACGCCCAAGCGGATGAAGTCCTGCTTCTGGCCTTCAACCTGCTCAGCGGCATATTTGCGGCAGGCTGTGCGGAATTCCGCCGCCGTCACTTTCTCACCCGGCTTACCAATCAGCTGTTCCACTTTCAGTTCGATTGGCAGACCATGACAGTCCCAGCCCGGGATATAGGGCGAGTCGAAGCCAGCCATACCCTTAGACTTGATAATAATATCTTTGAGAATTTTGTTAACTGAGTGACCAATATGAATGCTGCCGTTCGCATACGGAGGGCCGTCATGCAAAATAAAGGACTTTTTGCCCTTTTTGGCTGCGCGAATAATCCCGTACAGATCCTGTTCATACCAATTCTTCAGCATGTCAGGTTCACGCTTGGCCAAATCGCCACGCATCGGGAACCCTGTTTCCGGCAAGTTCAGGGTGTTCTTATAGTCACTCATTAGATTCTCAGTTCCAGTTATACCTGTATGAAAAAAAGTTATACCCAACGTCATTGGAGTTGCAGCAAGGCGGCAAGCAAGCAAATCCCCAAGAGCTTACACATGTAAGTGATTGGGGTGAGCGAACGCAGCCAACGCAGTTGCAGCTTCAAGTACGACGGGTATAGCGTGGTGAAGGTAGCCCAAAGAACTCTCGGGCCGTCACTTCATCGCTCGCAATTTGTTGCTTTAACGCATCAAGCGAGGCAAAACGCTGTTCATTGCGCAATTTCGCGCGCAGCACCACGTCAATGTGGCGCCCATATAAATCCATCGTCGTGTCGAGCAGATGTACTTCTAACTGTTTGCGCACGCCGCCGACGGTCGGACGTATGCCGATGTTGGCAATCCCTGGCAAAGGCTCTGGGCTCAGACCTAACACGTCCACGGCATAGACCCCTTTAACAGGCGACACGAGCCGTTTTAACGGCACGTTGGCTGTTGGGAAGCCGATAGTACGGCCCAGCTTATCGCCGTGAACCACACGTCCTGAAATACTGAACGGATGGCCCAAAAGATGAGCCGCCAGTTGCAGATCGTCATCGCGTAATGCATCACGAATCCCCGTACTGCTGATGCGATGCTCACCTTCCCGGAAAGTCTGGGTGCTGATGACATCAAACCCATATTCGGCTCCGGCTTTTTGCAAAAGCGGAAAATCACCCAACCGCCCGGCGCCAAAACGAAAATCATCGCCGACCGCCAGAAACTTCACGCCCAGCTTTTCAACCAACAATTGCGAGACGAAAGCCTGGGCAATATTAGCTGCAAATCGGGGTTCGAAACGCACGCAGAGCAGATAATCAACGCCGCATTCCGCCAGGTATTTGGCTTTATCCCGTAAACTGGTGAGCCGGGCTGGTGCTTTATCACCGGCAAACAATTCGAGAGGTTGTGGTTCGAAAATCATCACCATAACCGGTACACCCAGTCTCTGCCCTTCCAGCTTCAACTGTTCTATCAATGCCTGATGACCGCGATGAACGCCGTCAAAATTACCTATCGTAAGAACACAGCCATGGTGGCGTGCCCGAATATTGTGTATCCCGCGAATTAGCTCCATAGCTGGCTCAAATCCATAGCTGACGCATAACGGTGGAAATCGGCGGATTATACCTTGTACAGCCTCCGAGGTTAACCAGCGATTCACCCGATCACCGCATTCTCTTCGTCATACAACAGTTACGTCGGCACAAATGGAAGCGTACCGAGGAAAATATTTCATTCTTCGCAGGGAAAACGTGACTTTTAGCTGAAACAAAGCCTTAATGCTTCCCGTTGGCTGAATTACCACTCTCCTGTCGAATTTTCTTGCGAAAGACTGTATTCCAAGGTGGGAAGCTGTTAAAATCCTGCGCCATCACAACGTAACAAGCGTCGATTGAAGTTTGAACTCCGTTTGAACAGAGAAACGCCGCTTATTTGCACAAATCCGTTGACAAAAGAAGACCGAAAAGGCATATTCCTCGGCCTTTGAATTGTTCATCAATAGAAAAAATATTTGGGAGTTGGCCTTGGCTAATATCAAATCAGCTAAGAAACGCGCCGTACAGTCAGAAAAACGTCGTAAGCATAACGCGAGCCGTCGTTCTATGATGCGTACCTTTATCAAAAAGGTACACACGGCTATTGCAGCAGGCGATAAAGATGCTGCACAAAATGCATTTAACGAAATGCAACCAATTGTGGACCGTCAGTCTTGTAAGGGTCTGATCCACAAGAACAAAGCAGCACGTCATAAGTCAAACCTTACGGCGGCAATCAACGCAATGCAATAATCGCATTTCGTTGTCTGCTTGATAAAAAAACCGGCTTCTGCCGGTTTTTTTATCTCTAAAATTTGAGTACCGCGCCTTGCCTCAGACATCAAATAACGCAGTGAAGTCCGTGTGACAAACGCGCTGCACCGAAGGATGTTGGATCATTCTCTCCGCAAAAATCACGTAGTACTCCTCCAAAAGCCCATCGACACGCCCCACTTCGACAATTCCTTCATCGACAAACACATCAGCCGAGTAAGCTGAAGGCGCCACAAAAATTGCATTGTGGTTTTTCGCAAAAGCTTTCATCAGTGCCGCATCATCAAATTCACCCAGAATCTGTACTTTCAACCCCTGACTGTTAAACCAATTAAGCAGTTTACGCCCTAACATCGAGCGTCTGCCGGGGATAAGTAAAGGCCGCTTTTCAAGACAGGCAGGAAAAGGACCATCGTCAGCAGGTTCGCGACAATAAAAACTAATGGGGCTTTCCCCCAATTTCACAGAAAAAAGTCCCTCCTGCTGCGTTGAGTCCACCGGACAGTCGGACAAAATCATATCCAGCTTATGCTGACTGAGTTGCTCCAGCAGCATTTCGTGCGTGGATTCAAAACAGCGCAGGTGAATACTTTTATTCTCTGCCACGGCTGCGTCGAGCACACGACTGACCAGCCTTTTGGAGAGCGCATCCGCAACCCCAACGTCAAACAGCAGGTTGGACTCCTTACGATAGTTCACAATGTCCAGCATCTCCTGGCTCAGCGTAAACATCTTGTCGGCATAGCGGAATACCAATTGCCCCAGCTCTGAAGGGACCAGCCCGCGCCCCTGTCGTTTAAAAAGCTTTCCACCCAACCGGTTTTCCAGCGATTTAATCTGCCCGGTGATGGTTTGCGGCGTCAGAAACAATGCTTCCGCCGCACCCACCACCGAACCGGTTTTACACACCTGCCAGAAATAGTACAGATGATTAAAATTAATATGTGACATATCCGCCTTTCCCTGCTGGGTCTACCGACACACGATCGCACAATCCATTTTTATTCGGCCTGAGGACGTACCTTTTTCGGTAGCAACTTATGCAGCATAAGATAGCCCATCACCGCTGACAGAGTCGAACCCAGCAAAATACCGATTTTGGCATAGGTCATCAGCGCAGGATCTGCCTTAGCAAAGGCCAGCGAACCGATGAAAATTGACATCGTAAATCCGATACCACACAGCACTGACACTGCAGCGATCTGCTTAAAATTAGTGCCAGGAGGCAGACGGGCAATCCCTATTTTCACGGCAATACCGCTGAAAAGCATGATACCTATAGGTTTCCCCAAGAGCAGACCGGCAGCAATCCCTACTGGCAATAATGAGAAAATCTGCTCTCCGGAGACGCCCTGAAACGAAACACCCGCATTAGCAAAGGCAAACAACGGCAGGATAAACCATGCTACGTACGGGTGAATGCCGTGCTCGAGCCGACGTGCCGGAGACACTTTTTTCTTCGTATCTAATGGGATAAAGAAACCCAGGATAACGCCAGCCAACGTAGCGTGAATACCCGACTTCAGCACACAAACCCACAACACAATGCCTACCAGCAGATACGGCGTTAATTTGGCGACACCGCGCCAGTTAAGCCAGGCAAGAACGGCGATAGACAATGCCGCCAGACCTAACGCAGTGATTGAAACATCATGGCTGTAGAACAGCGCGATAATAGCAATTGCGCCCAAATCGTCGATGATGGCCAGCGCCAGTAAAAAAACTTTAAGACTGGTCGGAACACGTGATCCCAGCAGCGCCATGACACCCAACGCAAACGCGATATCGGTAGCCGCCGGGATTGCCCAACCCTGACGTGCAACGTCATCAGCTCCGTTAAATAAAAGATAAATCAACGCCGGAGCAACCATACCACCGATGGCGGCGATCGCCGGGAAAAGCGCCTGCTCACGGCTTGATAATGCCCCTTCACGCAGCTCACGTTTCACTTCCAGACCAATCATCAGGAAGAAAATTGCCATCAAGCCATCGTTAATCCACAGCAGTAATGGCTTATCAATCAGCAGATCTGAAATACGCAGCGTGACCGGTACGTTTAGAAATGCGTGGTATAGCGTCTCTGATGGTGTATTTGCCATGACCAGCGCGACCAAGGCTGCAACAATCAATACAATGCCACCTGCAGCCTCCATACGTAAAAATTGACGGATAATATTCGACACCCTGAATCTCCTGTTATGCATGTTGAGCAGTCTGTAGTCTGCACAGATGAGAACATAATACAGCTTAGTACGATTCGGAAAAAATCGATTATTACTCTATTACCACTCGGAATTACCGATCTTTAGCACTCTATTTTTCATAGCGGAAATCATTTCACGCCGGGCAAAAAAAAAAATCCCCGTCGCTGAGCAGCAGACGGGGATTGAAGAGGTTTCAGCTTCTGCCTGAGGCAGGATGCAGATTAGCGGGTCAAATCATCGAAAAACTTTTTTACGCCATCTAAAAAGCTTTTCGATCGCGGGCTGTTTTTCTCACCTGATGCCCCGCCGAAACTCTCTTCCAGGTCACGCAACAGCTGCTTCTGCTTGTCATTGAGACTGACCGGAGTCTCTACCACAACGCGGCAAAGCAGGTCGCCCTGTGCACCGCCGCGAACGGATTTAACACCGCGCGCACGCATACGGAATAGTTTGCCGGTCTGCGTTTCCGCAGGCACCTTCAGTTTTACGCGGCCATCAAGCGTCGGCACTTCGATTTCCCCCCCGAGCGCTGCCATCGCAAAGTTGATAGGTACTTCGCAGTACAGATTATTACCTTCGCGCTCAAAAATTTTGTGCGCCTTGACCTGAACCTGTACGTACAGATCACCGGCCGGGGCACCATGTTCACCAGCTTCACCTTCGCCTTCGAGACGAATACGGTCACCCGTGTCTACACCGGCAGGAATTTTCACTGACAGCGTTTTAGAGCGTTCTACGCGACCATGGCCGTGACACTTGTTACACGGATCTTTGATAACTTTTCCGCGACCCTGGCAGGTTGGACAAGCCTGCTGCACAGTAAAGAAGCCCTGACGCATTTGTACCTGACCTGCGCCGTGACAGGTTGAACAGGTAACCGGAGAGCTTCCTGCTTTCGCACCGCTGCCGTGGCAAACATCACATTCAGCAAGCGTTGGAATGCGGATCTCTTTGGTGACACCACGAACGGCCTCTTCGAGAGTCAGATCCATATTATAGCGCAGATCAGAACCCCGGCTGGCGCGCTGACGGCGGCCACCACCGAAGATATCGCCAAAGACGTCACCAAAGATGTCGCTGAACTCTGCACCGCCGCCACCGCCGTAACCTCCGCCTCCTCCCATTCCACCTTGTTCAAAAGCAGCATGGCCGTACTGGTCGTAAGCCGCACGTTTCTGTGCATCGGTCAGAATTTCGTACGCTTCTTTGATCTCTTTAAATTTACTTTCGGAGTCTTTATCACCCTGATTGCGGTCTGGGTGATGCTTCATCGCCAGGCGTTTATACGCCTTTTTGATTTCGCGCTCATCGGCCGTTTTAGATACGCCCAAGAGCTCATAATAATCTTGCTTCGCCATACTTTTTCCTGCCCTCAACATGCGTGCACGGGCGTAGAGTTTCCTCGACGCCCGTGCTAGTTTTCAGTAAAAAGAACTTACTGTGCCCGCTTAAGGGCGATTATTTCTTGTCTTTGACTTCTTCGAACTCAGCGTCAACAACGTCGTCATCTTTCTTCGCATTGTTGTCGCCGCCTTCTGGCTGGCCTTGCTGCTGAGCCATTTCCGCTAACTTACCGGACACCTGAACCAGGGCCTGAAGTTTAGCTTCGATATCTGCTTTATCTTCACCTTTAATAACAGCTTCAAGTGCTTTAAGGGCTTCATCGATAGCAGTTTTGTCTTCAGCAGGCAGTTTATCGCCGGCCTCTTCCAGTTGTTTACGCGTACTGTGCACCAGATGATCCGCTTGGTTGCGAGTCTGAACCAGCTCTTCGAACTTACGATCCGACTCGGCATTGGCTTCTGCATCGCTTACCATTTTTTGGATTTCTTCTTCGGTCAGACCTGAAGAAGCCTTAATGGTAATTTTCTGCTCGCGACCGGTGTTCTTGTCCTTGGCAGATACGTGCAAGATACCATCGGCATCCAGATCGAAGGTCACTTCTATCTGCGCCATACCGCGTGGTGCTGCCTGAATACCGTCCAGGTTGAACTGACCCAGCGACTTGTTATCAACACAACGTTTACGCTCACCCTGCACAACGTGGATGGTTACCGCAGACTGATTGTCTTCAGCGGTAGAGAACACCTGGCTGTGCTTCGTTGGGATGGTGGTGTTCTTGGTGATCAGTGGCGTCATCACGCCGCCCATGGTTTCGATACCCAGGGACAGTGGAGTGACATCCAACAACAGAACGTCTTTAACATCACCAGACAGCACGCCACCCTGAACAGCAGCACCGATAGCAACGGCTTCATCCGGGTTCACGTCTTTACGTGGTTCTTTACCAAAGAATTCAGCGACTTTCTTCTGAACCATTGGCATACGGGTCTGACCGCCGACCAGGATCACGTCCTGAATATCGGAAACAGACAGGCCAGCATCTTTCAGAGCCACTTTCAGCGGATCAATACAACGGTTAACCAAATCTTCAACCAATGACTCAAGTTTGGCACGAGTCACTTTGATGTTCATGTGCTTTGGACCTGTCGCATCAGCGGTGATGTACGGCAGGTTGACGTCAGTCTGTTGCGCAGAAGAGAGTTCGATTTTCGCTTTCTCTGCTGCTTCTTTCAGACGTTGCATCGCCAGCGGATCGTTACGCAGATCCATACCTTGGTCTTTCTTGAACTCTTCAACCAGGTAGTTAATCAGGCGGCTATCGAAGTCTTCACCACCCAGATGGGTATCCCCATTGGTTGCCAGAACTTCGAAGGTTTTTTCACCATCAACTTCATCAATTTCGATAATAGAGATATCGAAAGTACCACCACCTAGGTCATATACCGCAATGGTACGGTTACCGATTTCACGATCCAGACCGTAGGCCAGAGCCGCTGCGGTAGGTTCGTTGATGATACGTTTTACTTCCAGACCTGCGATGCGGCCAGCGTCTTTAGTTGCCTGACGCTGTGCATCGTTGAAGTATGCAGGTACGGTGATAACGGCTTCAGTTACTGGTTCGCCCAGATAATCTTCAGCTGTTTTCTTCATTTTCTTCAGCACTTCAGCAGAGATCTGCGGAGGTGCAATTTTCTGGCCCTTGACGTCAATCCAAGCATCGCCATTGTCAGCACCAACGATCTGGTAAGGCATAATGCCTTTATCACGCTGCACTTCTTCGTCCTGGAAGCGACGGCCAATCAGGCGCTTGATCGCAAACAGAGTGTTCTGCGGGTTGGTTACAGCCTGACGTTTAGCCGGTGAACCTACCAAGATTTCGCCATCTGCTGCATAAGCAATGATGGAAGGAGTGGTGCGGTCGCCTTCGGCGTTTTCCAGCACACGTGCAGTAGTACCATCCATAATAGCCACACAAGAGTTGGTGGTACCCAGGTCGATCCCAATAATTCTACCCATTTCAAACGCCTCCACTAAAAATTCATAATCGGTCAGGTTGCTACTCTATATGCGGACATTTTATTTGATTTCAACTGTCCGATATCGCTGTTTTACCGGCGGTAACAACTGCGGTTGAGAATAAGATGGGGTCATGCGAGCCAGCATCAAGGGGTTCAATGAAAAAAAATCTTCAACTGCGACTACGCCAGATCATTGTTTATACTCTCGCACCTCATTATGATGCCGCGCGCCTCTGACGATATGTGGATTTTTTAGCCCGTTCGCAAGCGATTATAGCCCTGTTATTTATTCGCAATACTTATAGTTCAGAGGACATATGCACAGCAAAATGATGGCTAATCCCGGCCCTTTGGGTCTGATGGGTTTTGGCATGACAACTATCTTATTGAATTTACACAATGCCGGCTTCTTCCCGCTGACCGCGGCGATCGTGAGCATGGGTATTTTCTACGGCGGCCTGGCTCAAATCCTGGCGGGCGTGATGGAATTCAAAAAGGGCAATACATTTGGTACCACAGCCTTTATTTCTTATGGCGCATTCTGGCTGAGTCTGGTCGGTATTCTGCTGCTGCCACGCATGGGGCTTGCCGATGCCAGCAGTGAAAGCTTCCTTGGCGCGTATCTTGGGCTGTGGGGCGTTTTCACACTGTTTATGTTTTTTGGCACGCTCAAAGCAAATCGCGGATTACAGGTTGTTTTCGGCAGCCTGACCATTTTATTTGCCCTGCTGGCCGTGGGTAACATGACTGGCAATGTCGCACTGCTGCGAGTTGCCGGTTTTGAAGGCATCTTTTGCGGCGCCAGCGCTATTTATCTGGCAATGGCCGAAGTGCTGAACGAACAGTATGGTCGCACCGTATTACCGATTGGCGTGATAAAAAGCGCATAACGCTACCCTTTACGTCATTTAGAAAAAGCCCCGGCGTTTCTACGCCGGGGCTTTTTTATCGCAGACAATTACTGCCCGGAAGTCACTCGTTCGGTAAATTCAGGTTTAGATTTCGTTTCACTGTTTAAATCACTGTTGAGATAAATACCGGTCAGTAAACCAATCACTGACAGCACAAGCACATAATAAGCCGGTGCCATCGGCGTAATCCGCATAATCAGGGTAACGAAAACCGGCGTAAGGCCGCCGAAAATGGCATAGGCCACATTATAAGAGAAAGATATTCCGGTGAAGCGCACTTCCGCAGGGAAAGCCCGGACCAGTACGTAAGGCACCGCACCTACGATGCCCACGCTAAAACCGGCCAGGGTATACATCAGCATCAGCTTTGAAGGGTCAGCGGCAACCACGTGGTAGAACGACCACGTACAAATGCCAAGAAACAGGCTACCAAAGATAAACGTCTTGCTGGCACCCAGGCGGTCAACAATCCATCCAGCGGCTATGCACCCAAAGGTCAGCGCGATGGTCGCCAGACAGTTGGCCTGTAATGCCTGAGCTGCCGGGATCCCTAACTGTTTTTGCAGATAGGTGGGCGTCATCAGAATAACCACCACGATACCCGCCGACAGCAGCCAGGTCATGATCATAGAAACAACGATCTCCTTTTTATGATTCGCCACCACTGACTTCAGCGGCATCTCTGCAGCCAGCGCCTTGTGAGCTTTCATCTCCAGGAAAATCGGCGTTTCCTGCAACCAACGGCGTAAATACATGGCGAACAAACCAAATACTCCGCCGATGAAGAACGGGATACGCCAGCCATAATTACTCATGGTTGCGGGAGAGAGCGTGCTGTTAAGCAGTGTGGCGACAAGGGATCCGAGCAGAATACCGGCCGTCAGCCCTGCTGTTAGCGTGCCGCAGGCAAAACCGATGCGTTTACGCGGCACATGCTCAGCCACGAACACCCAGGCACCCGGCACTTCCCCTCCAATCGCTGCGCCTTGCAAAACGCGCATCAACAGCAGCAATAACGGCGCGGCAATGCCTATCGAAGCGTAAGTCGGCAACAAACCCATCGCCAGCGTGGGTAAAGCCATCAGCAAAATACTCAGACTGAACATTCGCTTACGGCCCACCAGGTCACCAAAGTGCGCCATGATGATACCACCTAGCGGGCGAGCCAGATAACCGGCGGCGAAAATACCGAAGGTTTGCACCTGTCGTAACCAGTCAGGAATATCTGCCGGAAAGAACAGATCGCCAATGACTGCAGCAAAGAAGACAAAGATGATGAAATCGTAGAATTCGAGGGCGCCGCCTAAAGCAGCGAGGGATAAGGTTTTAAAATCCTGCCGGTTCAGCCGGCGATTGTTCGCGTGTTGCATAAGATACCGTGTAGCACCAGAGTAGAGGTAAAAAGGCTTTAGCCGCTTTTTTGTAAAGTAATCATTACTATAGCGGCAAACAATTTTCACACCACAACGACTGAATCTTATGTCAGAAATAGCTCAACTTTAGTTTTTTATATCGCGACGAGCATTTTTAGGACGAAAAGCTGCTACTACTGCCTCATGGGTTTCAATATAAGGACCATCGAGCAATTGGATACAGTAAGGCACGCTGGCAAAAATACCAGACACAATCACGCTGCCGTCGGCGTCTTTCAGACCTTCCAGCGTTTCCTGAATCGATTTTGGCTGACCTGGCAGATTTAAAATCAGCGACTGCTTACGGATAACCCCCACCTGACGGGACAAGATGGCGGTAGGCACAAAATGCAAGCTGATCTGACGCATCTGTTCACCAAAACCTGGCATCTCGCGATCGGCTATCGCCAGCGTGGCATCGGGTGTCACATCGCGTCGGGCCGGACCCGTTCCCCCCGTCGTCAACACCAGATGACAACCACTCTCGTCTACCAACTCACAGATGGCTTGTTCGATTAACGATTGCTCGTCCGGGATGAGTTTTTTATCCAGCGTAAATGGCGTGATAAGCGCACTCGTCAGCCAGGCCTCAAGCGCGGGGATCCCTTTATCCTGATAGATACCGTTTGAGGCGCGATCGGATACCGATACCAAACCAATTCGTAATTTATCCATGCCCGTTCTCCTCGACATTTTTAACAGCCAGCACAGTCATCATGCTGTGCAGTAAAAACTCAGTATATCGGTAAGTGCAGCACGAGTTTCATCTGCAGATTAAATTTCCCAACTCGCGCGCACAAAAAAAGGCAGCCAGGCTGCCCTTTAACATCACGAATGATTGCTGAGTGACGCTAATTACAGCAGATCAGAAATCATTTTTTCCAGTTTATTCTGGTCGATCGCAAAATTACGGATACCTTCCGCTAATTTGTCGATACCCATTGGATCCTGGTTGTGATCCCAATAGAACTGAGCTTCAGTCAAACGCTCTGGACGCGCTTTAGTTTCACCGGCGTAAGACAGTTTACGCTCCAGCGCACCCTCACTTTCAGCCAGCTGTTTCAGCAAATCGGGACCAATAGTCAGACGGTCACAACCGGCCAGCTCAATGATCTCTTCGATATTACGGAAGCTTGCGCCCATCACCACGGTCTCGTAACCATGCTGTTTGTAGTATTCGTAGATTTCAGTCACAGAAACTACGCCTGGATCTTCATGCGGCGCGAACTCTTTTTTGTCGCCGTGGGCTTTGTACCAATCGAGAATACGGCCAACAAATGGAGAGATCAGATAAGCACCGGCTTCAGCACAAGCACGGGCCTGCGCGAAGGAGAATAGCAGCGTCAGGTTACAGTTGATGCCTTCTTTTTCCAGGATCTCTGCCGCGCAGATACCCTGCCAGGTAGAGGCCAGTTTGATCAAGATACGGTCATTGCTGATACCAGCATCGTTATACAATTTGATCAGGCGGTGGGCTTTTTCCACGCTGGCTTTGGTGTCATAAGACAGGCGGGCATCAACTTCGGTAGAAATACGACCCGGCACCAGTTTGAGGATTTCAAGACCGATGTTTACTGCCAGTTTATCAGCGGTATCAATGATCTGCTGATCGCGATCGCTACTTTGATCTTTCGCCCAGGCAATCGCTTCGTCGATCAATTTGCGGTATTCAGGTATTTGCGCTGCTTTAAGGATCAGAGATGGGTTGGTCGTAGCATCTTGCGGCTGATACAATTTCATTGCCGCAATATCCCCGGTGTCTGCAACAACTTGGGTTAATTGGCGTAGGGAGGTCAGTTTATCGGTCATTTGGCATATCTCATCGTTTATATATTATCGTTGAGGCATTTTCATGCCTTGCCTTTGCCTGATGATAACATGCAAAAAGCCAGGCGCAAGGCAGATATAGCGGCGAGATAACCCCGACTAAAAAAGAGTTCACGCTTAGCAAAAATCATGCATCTTAGCCAAAATGGCCGTGCGGCTAACACCACAGACGAACGATCTCGCCGTGGCCCGGCCCCATGGTCAGAGGACGGCGGATCGGCCGGATAGCTATCGGGTGCCAAAAACCTCATTCGTCAGAACATTACGTTTTACCTATCGCTGAAATTTCCCTTCCAGACACTCCATTGTGACTTTTTTAGCCGGTTTTAGGCCATTTATTTGATACAGTAACCTCATACTCACCGCTTAATGTAAACCGACAGCCGACCAAACGGATGCGACTATGCTGACCATTATTTCTCCTGCAAAGACTCTGGATTACGAAAGCCCGCTGGCGACCCAGCGTTTCACCCAGCCCGAATTACTGGACAAATCCAGCCAGTTAATTGATATCGCGCGTAAACTGACGCCTGCGCAAATCTCAAGCCTGATGGGCATCAGCGACAAGCTCGCACTGCTCAATGCTGAACGTTTCAATGACTGGCAGCCGGATTTTTCGCCGGACAATGCCCGCCAGGCAATTCTGGCCTTCAAGGGCGATGTATATACCGGTTTGCAGGCAGAGGATTTCAGCGCGGAGGATTTTGATTTCGCGCAAAATCATCTGCGCATGTTGTCCGGACTGTACGGTTTATTGCGTCCGCTTGACTTAATGATGCCTTACCGGCTGGAGATGGGTATCCGCCTGCCAAACGCCGAAGGCGTCAATCTGTATGCCTTCTGGGGGGATTTACTCACCGAGAAACTCAATAGCCTGCTGAGCCAGCAAGACAATAATGTGCTGATCAACCTGGCATCGGATGAGTATTTCAAAGCAGTGAAAACGGCGAAACTCAACGGTGAAATCATCAAACCTGTGTTTCTCGATCAGAAGAACGGCAATTATAAAGTCATCAGTTTTTATGCCAAAAAAGCGCGCGGCCTTATGAGCCGTTTCATTATCAAAGAACGTCTGACTCAGACCCGCCAGTTGCAGGATTTCTCCGTCGACGGCTATGCGTATGACGCCTCCCGTTCGCAGGGCAATGAACTAGTGTTTACCCGCGCCGAACAGTAGCCCGGGGTTTGAACAAAAAAAAGCCCTCGGCGGATGCGAGGGCTTTTTCATTTCTGCGTAAAAGTAGGGGCAGACTTATTTTGGCAACGCCATCAGGAAAGCGCGCATAGCGCTGAAATCGGGTGGCAAATTATGCGACAACAAAGGCAAATCGGCACGTTCAGCCAATTCTTTCGGCAGGTCAAGTTCCTGACCCAGAATCGCTTCGACGCTTTCTTTGAACTTAGCCGGATGTGCCGTACCGATGAACAAACCAAATTCACCCGGTTTCAACTGGTCACGCAGCACACGGTAGGCGATCGCAGCATGAGGTTCGGAGATGTAACCCAGATCGGCCAGCTCGCGCATGGCATCTTCAGTGGTGTCATCGCTGATTGCGCCAAAGCCCAGATCTTTCAACTGCCAGGTTTTACGACGATACAACTCTTCTACGCGCGGCCAGTTATTCGGCTGGCTGACGTCCATGGCGTTTGAGAGTGTAGCGACAGTTTTCTTTGGATCCCACTCACCGTCGTGCAAATAACGTGGCACCGTGTCGTTGGCGTTGGTCGCAGCGATAAAACGCTTCACCGGCAAGCCGAGAGACTTCGCCAGCAAACCCGCAGTCAGGTCACCAAAGTTACCGCTTGGTACGGAGATCACCAACTGATTGCGCGCTTCCTGCGGCAGTTGCGCCACGGCTTCAAAATAGTAGCAAATCTGCGCCAGCAGACGGCTGATGTTAATGGAGTTTGCCGAGTTCAGCTTCAGCTCGTGCTTGAGTTCCTCATCGTCAAACGCCTGCTTCACCAGCGCCTGGCACTGGTCGAAGTCACCGTCGATAGCAATCGTATGGATGTTGTCGCCCAGCGTACAAAACAGTTTTTCCTGCAGTGGACTGATTTTCCCACGCGGATAAAGGATCACCACACGCACATTTTTCATGCCGTGGAAGGCGTGTGCCACGGCCGCACCCGTATCACCAGACGTTGCGGTCAAAATAGTCACCGGCTGGTCGCCTGAAACCTGAGTCAGGATCTGCGCCATAAAGCGGCCACCGAAGTCTTTGAAAGCCAGCGTCGGGCCATGGAACAGTTCAAGGCAGGCAATGTCTTCTTCAACTTTCACGACCGGTGCCGGGAACGCAAACGCGCTTTTCAGCCGCTGATACAGCTGGTCTTCAGGAATTTCGTCGCCAATAAACGCGGAGAGAATGCGGCTGCTGCGGGTGACAAAATCCAGCTCCAGCAAGCTATCGATGTCACTCAGTGCAAACTCAGGCAACTCGAGCGGAAAGAACAGACCTTGCTGCTTGCCTAAACCTTGCTTAACGGCCTGAGCAAAGCTGACCTGCTCGTTGTGATCCTTCAGGTTGTACAGTTTCATCATTTATCCCAGTAGTCTCGCGCCTGCTGTATCCAGGCGACAAATATGAACAAAGCCTTCATCATTTTGCAGATAGTGATCCTGCAACCAATTAGCCATACGTTTAGCGGTCGCACTGTCGCTGCATACAGCAAACAATGTCGGACCGGAGCCGGAAATGCCACAGGCCAATGCACCAATCTCTTCAGCGGCGCTACGGGCTTCTGCAAAGCCAGGTAACAGACGTGTGCGGTAAGGCTCGGCGATGACATCTTTCATCAGTTTAGCCGCAAGCGCAGGCTGCTGCGTATGGCAGGCATGGATGAAACCGGCCAGGTAACGCCCGTGGCTGATGCAATCCTGACGACGATACTGCGCGGGCAAAATAGCGCGCGCTTCCGCAGTCGACACTTTAATGCCCGGATAGGCCATCACCCATAGCCAGTCATCGAAGCTCGGTACATTCTGGCTGATAATGTCCAGTTCTTGCAGCATCAGTTGAATGCCACCGAGATAGCACGGCGCGACGTTATCAAAATGTACGCTGCCGGAAATACGCCCTTCCAACTCTCCCATCAGTGCAAGCAGGGTATTTTCATCCAGCGGCTTACCACAAAACTCATTCATCGCCATCAGACCGGCCACGACTGAGCAGGCACTGGAACCCAGCCCGGAGCCAATCGGCATGTTCTTTTCCAGTGTCATGGCAACCGGTACTTCTTTGCCGATCTCCTGACAGAAACGCTGCCAGCACTGATAAACAATATTGTCTTCCATGCGATCCGGCAGTTTGGAGACAAACCGGCCTTCGCATTTCAGGCTGAATTCTGTCGCTGCCTCGATCGACACACAGTCGCCGAGCAGCGTTCCGTCTACCGGAGAAACCGCTGCGCCCAGAACGTCGAAACCGACGCTGACGTTCCCAATTGAAGCCGGGGCATACACCTTAACCATATTAAACTCCTAACTTCCATGACAGCGTCCGCAAAAGATCAGCAAACACGCCGGCGGCGGTGACATCGTTACCCGCGCCGTAGCCGCGCAAGACCATAGGCAGAGGCTGATAATAGCGGCTATAAAATGCCAGCGCATTCTCACCGTTCTTCACTTTATACAACGGATCATTACCATCAACCGCGTCGATTTTCACCTGACAGCGCCCCTCATGAATGGCACCAACATAACGTAATACTTTACCCTGCGCCGTGGCATCAGCCACGCGCTGGCTGAAAGCACTATCCAGTTGCGGCAAACGGGCGACAAAATCAGCCACGCTGCCTTCTGAATTGAAGGATGGCGGCAGAACAGACTCAACGTCAATATCAGACAGTTCAAGTTTATATCCTGCTTCGCGGGCGAGGATCAACAGCTTGCGCGCTACGTCCATGCCCGAGAGATCATCACGCGGATCCGGCTCGGTGTAGCCCATGTCACGTGCCTGAAGGGTTGCCTCTGACAGCGACGATCCTTCGTCCAGCTTGCCAAAGATAAACGACAGTGAACCAGAGAGGATCCCGGAGAAACGCACCAACTCATCACCGGCATTCAGCAGGTTCTGTAGATTTTCTATTACCGGAAGACCGGCACCTACATTGGTGTCATACAGGAATTTACGACGCGAGCCTTCGGCGGCTTTACGCAGCTGATAGTAATAATTCATGGAAGAAGTATTGGCTTTCTTGTTCGGCGTCACGACGTGGAAACCGTCTGTCAGAAAATCAGCGTATTGGTCCGCCACTTCCTGACTCGACGTACAGTCAACAATCACCGGATTGAGCAAGTGATACTCTTTCACCAGACGGATCAGGCGGCCAAGGTTGAACGGCTCTTTCGCTGCGCCCAACTCATCTCGCCAGTTCTCCAGCGGAATGCCATGCGTATTGGTTAACATCGCACGGGAATTGGCAATACCGCACACTCGCAGATCGATATGTTTGGTTTTCAACCATTGCTGCTGGCGGCGAATCTGTTCAATCAACGCGCCACCCACGCCACCCACACCAATCAGGAACACTTCGATAACCTGATCGGTATTGAATAGCATCTGATGGCTGACGCGAACGCCGGTGGTGGCGTCATCGTTGTTCACGACGACAGAGATAGAACGTTCAGAAGAACCTTGGGCAATGGCCACAATATTGATATTGGCGCGGGCCAGCGCAGAGAAGAACTTGGCTGAAATGCCACGCAGCGTGCGCATACCGTCGCCAACCACGGAAATGACGGCCAGTTTCTCCATCACGTCCAGCGGCTCAAGCAGACCGTCTTTCAACTCCAGATAGAACTCTTCTTCCAGCGCCTTACGCGCGCGCGCCAGCTCCCCCTGAGGGACACAGAAACTGATGCTGTATTCCGAAGAGGACTGGGTGATTAACACCACCGAAATACCGGAACGGGACATCACCGCAAACACGCGGGCAGCCATGCCGATCATCCCCTTCATCCCAGGGCCTGAAACGTTAATCATCGCCATGTTGTTAAGATTAGTGATGCCTTTAACCGGCGTATCGCTATCAAGGCTTTCACTGCCAATCAGCGTGCCGGGAGCCTGCGGATTAGTGGTGTTTTTGATCAGGCATGGGATCTGGAACTGGGCAATTGGCAGGATGGTGCGGGGATGTAGCACTTTGGCACCGAAATACGACAGCTCCATCGCTTCCTGATAAGACATGGATTTCAGCAGGCGAGCATCCGGTACGGTGCGCGGATCACAAGTATAGACACCATCGACATCGGTCCAGATTTCACAGCAATCCGCACGCAAGCATGCAGCCAGCACGGCTGCAGAATAGTCTGAGCCGTTGCGGCCCAACACGACCAGTTCACCTTTATCATTGCCTGCAGTGAAACCAGCCATCAAAATAATATGATCGCCCGGAATGGCGCTGGCGGAAATCCGCAGCGTAGATTCGTTGATATCAACGGTAGATTCAAGGTAACTGCCCTGCGCCAGCAGCTTCTCAACCGGATTGATTACGCTGACACCAAAACCTTTGGCGACAAACACCGCCTCCATAATGGCAATGGAGAGTTTTTCGCCACGGCAGATGATCGACGCATTCACGCTGTCGGGGCACTGGCCTAACAGGTTGATGCCGTGCAGTAATTGTTTGAGCTGAGCGAACTCTTGCTCAACGAAAGTTTTCATCTTAGGCAAATCAAAACCCGCCTGCGCCTCAGCCAGACCGATTAGCAGTTCGGAGAAAATGCGCTCCGCGTCACTCATGATCGGCTGGATGATCTGACCGGCAACCGTGCGTTCGATCATCGCGACCAGATGGTTGGTAATTTTGGCAGGCGCGGATAACACCGTGGCAACCTGTCCCTGACCTGCATTACTTTCCATGATATCCGCGACGCGCAAGAAGCGCTCCGCGTTTGCTACTGAGGTGCCGCCAAATTTCAACACTCGCATTTCTGATACTCTCCTGAAGCTCATTTCGTAAATGACAATTCGGTAAAAAATGTCGGTAAAAAAAAAGCCCGCACTGGTTAGGTGCGGGCTTTTTCCTGTTTATCCTGTACGCGTCAGCCCGCCCCGTTACCTGTGGTTTCGGTGGTGGTAATAATCGTTGTGTTCAGGCTGATGATTCGCATTTTTTCTTCTGTCTTTTGTGGTGTTTTTTACGCTGTCTGACACTATTAGCTAAAGCATCAGGCAGGACAAGTCAATTTTTTTCTGTTTTTGAGCCGATATGCACCCATCAACCCAAGCATATTATTCTCTCCACAAACCATTAAATCTAGTGAAAAAATCAGAATATACCGGCCATGGCAAATTTTATAACCACTCGATCCATCGAACACCTCACATCACTTCGCCAGTTTTTTTTCGATGTCATGCAGCAATGTATGCAACATCGCAGCATCGCGCTGCTGCAAAAGTCCCAGCCTTTGATGTAACCAGTCGCCCAGTTTTTGATCGTCGGCCGCCTCTACGTTAACCAGCAACCGGTCAATTCGTGAGCGCAATGCGGCCAGTTGCCCTGCTTGCGCATTGATCGGCGATTCAGCGGATACCTGATTAAGTGAGGCGAGCTGGTAACAAAACACCATCACAGCCTGACCAAGATTAAGCGAAGGATAGTCGGCCATCATGGGTACACCCGTGAGAATATCCGCCAGCGACAGCTCTTCATTGGTCAGCCCGGAATCTTCGCGCCCGAACACCAGCGCGGCGTTGCCGATCCACTGGCGTTTTTCTTCCAACTGCCCCAGCAGTTCCACCGGCGTACAGTAGTAATGAAAGCGGGCGCGGCTACGGGCGGTAGTGGCGACGGTGAAATCAATATCGGCCAACGCCTCTTCCAGTGTCCCGAAGTGCAGCGCGGTATGCAGGATATCATTGGAGCCATGCGCCACCCACCCGGCTTCAGGCTGCAAATGTGCCTGACTATCCACAATGCGCAGCGACGTAAATCCCATGGTTTTCATTGCTCGTGCAGCTGCCCCCACATTCTCGGGGCGTGCCGGTGAAACCAAAATAATATGAAGTTGCATGCGTTCCTCTGGAAATACACCTGACCCTTACCTTTCGCTGATTTTAAATGACGTTTCTCATTTGCCAAAGCGTAGGATCAAAAAGATAAATAATTCACATTAACTTAACAGTAACTGTAATTGATTAGAGTAATTTATAGAAAAAGGGGCCGTAGCTGCCATAAACACAGCGAAACTTCCCCAAACACTTTATAAAAAAAATAAATCTTATTAATCATGCTGATACTAAAAATAATTTAACCTTATTCTCATTGCCGAGAAGTAGTCTGTTTTGACCTGCTGAATCGTGTTCAAAAAACGATGAAATGTGACTTAAAAGTGCATTCTTGTAAGTGTTTTTCACCAAACTGTTACCGTGCTACAATTGAATTTGATATATGTCAATAAAGCGTAGTTTTGTTGGGTAGTAACATCGGCACTAGCTGTTATATTGCTGTTAATAGGGTTAATATAAACGCCGATTAGATGCCCTTGCAGGAAGACAAATAGCGAACTTCCTTACCAAGCTAACGACGACGTTGGCGTTGGGATAAATCGCATCGGTAACGCATTTACGTACTTTAGTCATGTAACGAGTGAGATAGCCTGTTGGCTATCAACATTCATCGGAATAACAAGGACTTCTGTACTCCTACTTTCAATTTGTTGGCAATCTTAGGTAGCAATCATGCAGACTCCTCACATTCTGATCGTCGAAGACGAGTTAGTGACACGTAATACGTTAAAAAGCATTTTCGAAGCAGAAGGCTACATGGTGCATGAAGCTAATGATGGCGCAGAGATGCACCACATTCTGTCCGAAAATGACATCAACTTGGTTATTATGGACATCAATCTGCCAGGCAAAAATGGCCTGCTGCTGGCACGTGAATTGCGCGAACAAGCCAGTGTAGCCCTGATGTTCCTGACCGGCCGTGATAATGAAGTCGACAAAATTCTGGGTCTGGAAATTGGTGCTGATGATTACATCACAAAACCATTTAACCCGCGTGAATTGACCATCCGTGCACGTAACCTGTTGTCCCGCACCATGAATCTGGGCAGCCCCGGTGAAGAACGCCGCTTGGTTGAAAGCTACAAATTCAACGGTTGGGAACTGGATATTAACAGCCGTTCACTGGTGGGCCCGGCGGGCGAGCAATACAAATTGCCACGCAGTGAATTCCGCGCCATGCTGCACTTCTGTGAAAACCCGGGCAAGATTCAAACCCGTGGTGATTTGCTCAAGAAGATGACTGGCCGTGAACTCAAGCCGCATGACCGTACTGTAGACGTAACTATCCGCCGAATTCGTAAACACTTTGAATCCACGCCAGATACCCCTGAAATTATCGCCACCATTCACGGCGAAGGTTATCGTTTCTGCGGTGATTTAGAAGAATAAGCAGCAGGTTGCCAACCCTTCTGCAATGATGTATCAACATGAAAGGTCAGCATTTGCTGGCCTTTGCTTTGTCAATCAATAGGGATTTGTGGTTCACAGAACGTCGGGTAATTAACGCGCACCCCACGGAATAATTGGCACCGCACTCAGGGCGTTTTTTGGCGAGCCATCAACGACTTTGTCCGAATAACTGAGATAGATAAGTGCATTGCGCTTATCATCATAGAAACGCACGACCTGCAGTTTCTTGAATACCAGAGAGGTTCGTTTCTGGAAAACGACCGTTCCTTTATCCTTTCCTTGCTTTATTTTATCACTCAGTTCGATTGGCCCCACCTGCTGGCAGGAAATGGCTGCATCAGACGTATCCTCCGCCAAACCTAGCCCACCTTTTATTCCGCCGGTTTTAGCGCGGCTGATATAACAGGTTACATTTTTAATATCTGGATCATCAAAGGCTTCCACCACAATTTTATGGTCTGGCCCGAACAGTTTAAACACCGTATCGACCGAGCCTACCTGTTCCGCAAGGGCACCATTACTCCAAACAAAAAACAGGCCAAGTACAAAAATACAACATTTTTTCATCAAGTTACTCCGCGTCAGCTGACCGACGGTGATAGTATTTAAAATCGGATATAAAGAACGCCAGCGCTCACAAATTAAGAATGTAATGCTGAGTAATACTCACAAATAGCACAGATAACCCAAAAATTCTTAAGAAGTCTTAAGCTTAAAAAGTTGCTATTATGCAGCGTCATAATTCTGTGCATTTATCTTAGTTCAACGAGGACGATCTATGGATCAAGCAGGAATCATTCGTGATCTTCTCAGCTGGTTAGAAACACATTTGGACCAGCCGTTATCACTCGACAACGTCGCAGCCAAAGCCGGTTACTCTAAATGGCACCTGCAACGGATGTTTAAGGATGTCACGAGTAACGCAATTGGCGCTTATATCCGTGCTCGCCGGCTATCGAAGGCCGCCGTCGCCTTAAGACTGACCAGTCGCCCTATTTTAGATATTGCTCTGCAATATCGTTTTGACTCTCAGCAGACATTCACACGAGCCTTCAAAAAACAGTTTGCACAGACTCCAGCCTTGTACCGTCGCTCTGAAGACTGGCACTCCTTCGGGATTTGCCCACCAATACGCATTGGTGCCTTCATTCTGCCGCAGCCTGAATTTATATCGCTGCCTGAACAGAATCTGATCGGCATAACGCAAAGCTACTCCTGCACACTGGAACAAATTTCCACCTACCGTAATGAAATGCGCCTGCACTTTTGGCGTCAATATATTGGTGAGGCCAAAACGCTGCCACCGTTGCTGTACGGGTTACATCACTCCCGCCCAAGTCAGGAAAAAGACGACGAGCAGGAAGTGCTCTACACCACGGCTATTGAGCCCAACCACTTGCCAGAAAATGTGGAAGGTCAGCCCATTGTGGTGCAGGAAGGGGAATATGCCATGTTCCATTACAAAGGTTCGCCGGAACAGCTACAAGAATTCATTCTGACGCTGTACGGAACCTGCCTGCCAATGTTAAAAATGACGCGCAGAAAGGGACAAGATATAGAACGCTTCTATACCAGAGACAAGGTGCCAAGTGCGACACCACCGACTGAAATAGAATGTGATTACCTTATCCCTATTCGGCATTAACCAAACGACATAACGCTGCCGTGTTTAACGCTGCAGCTCATCTAATGCGGGCTGTTCAAGATGTGAAATATCGCCCGCTGTTTCGACTATCCAACCCGATGCCAGCCACGCGCTTTCCTGATGATCGACCCGCGAAATAGAGCAGTTACGCAAACGCAAACGACGTTCTGCATAAGGAGCCAGTCCCAGGATGGTGCTGATAAGACATCCCAACGCAATGCCGTGGCTGACCAGCAAAGGCTTACTGCCTGCTGGTAAATCAAGGCAACTGTCCAGTGCTAAACGCATGCGCACAGCCAGTTCGGTCATGCTTTCACCCTGAGGAATGCGTCCATCAGGGGTGCCGTCAACCATCTGCTTGCGCCAGACTTCTTCTTCAGCGCTCAGCGTGTCCAGATTGTGCTCCTCCAGCACGCCCATATGCAACTCACGTAACCGGGGTTCAACTGTCATCTCACAACCACAGACATCAGCGATGATTTGGGCCGTGGCGCGTGTACGACCCAGGTCGCTGGCAATCACATGCGTGATACCTTCATGACGCACGCGTTCCGCCACCTGCTGTGCCTGAAAAACGCCTTTTGGCGTCAGCGGGCTATCAGACTGGCCCTGGATCTTACGTGCTGCATTCCATTCGGTTTCGCCATGACGGACGAGATATACCTGTAACATGAGTGTTTTCCGTTATACTGCGTGAAATTTGCTAAAAGATGCTAAAACTCTATGTACCACGTTATTGCTGCAACCACTAACCCGGCAAAAATCAAAGCTATTGCTATGGCTTTTGAGGACATTTTTGGCGCTGATGCATTCCGTATCGAAGGCGTTGACGTCGACAGTGGCGTTCCCAACCAGCCTATCGGCAGCAGCGAGACCAGAACGGGTGCAAGACACCGGGTTATCGGTGCGCGCCAGGTTCGCCCTGAAGCAGACTTTTGGGTCGGTGTAGAGGCCGGTATCGAAGACAATATGACCTTCGCCTGGATGGTAATTGAAAACATGCACCAACGCGGCGAATCACGTTCGGCTAGCCTGATGCTGCCTGAAACTATATTACAAGAGATCAATCAAGGCAGCGAATTGGGTGATGAAATGGATAAATTGACCGGAATTAATGACGTGAAGCGGAAAGGTGGAGCCATCGGGATATTTACAGCCGGTAAACTCAGCCGTACCAGCGTCTACCATCAGGCTTTGGTTTTAGCCCTGGCACCCTTCCATAACGCCATCTACCAGGCGCGGGCTCAAACGCATTGAAGCTGGGATCATTCCTGTTTCTCTGAACCCTTAAGAAGTTGCGTACCGAGCCAAGCTTTCAGTCCGGGAGATGCCGTTTTCAATCCATTCGAGCCACGGGTAATGGTCGCAATTCCTGCTCCCAGCTGATTTTTCAACTCGCGTTGACTCAGCTCACCCCGCATTAACTCCTCAATGATCCTTACCCTCGTTCCTAATGCTGCACGCTCATCAGGTGTCAGCAGCAGTTGCAGCAGATCCTGATGCAGATTTTCAGCAAAAGCTTGCTGTAACAGCGCCATAAAGCACTGCCAGTCCTCATTGCCTTGTTGGGAAAGAGCAGGGTCGGTTAACAACGTTTGAGTCATGTGATGGCTGCCATACTATTAAACTAGTACAGCAGCATAACATAACTACTAAAAATCAGTAACGCCTCTGCCATTCGGCATCGGTCAGTACTTTAGCGGGCTGATGTAAAAAGTAGCGGTAAAATGCATCATACGCCAACACATTTTTAACATATCTGCGTGTTTCAGAGAAAGGGATACTTTCGATAAAAGCGACGGCATCGATACGCCCACCGCTGTTACCCAACCAGGTATTTACCCGGGAAGGGCCGGCGTTATAGGCGGCACTGGAAAGAATACGGTTGCGGCCAAACTGTTGGTAAACGTATTCCAGATAGTGGGTGCCAATGTTGATATTCATCTGTGGGTCCAACAACTGCCCCGGGCCACTGTAACCGGGAATGCCGAACATCTGCACAGTATGTTGTGCCGTAGCTGGCATTACCTGCATCAGACCCGCAGCGCCAACGGGTGAACGCGCCTCTGGGTTCCAGGCACTTTCCTGACGAGCAATGGCCATCGCATAGCTCTGGGTGATGCCTTTATCGTTAGTAGCCTGGCGAAATTCCGGCGACCATGCCAACGGGAAACGTTCTTCCAGATAATCCCACAGCTTACCGGCAATGGTGGCCTGCACGCTGAGATCGGCCCACTTTTGATTAAAGGCGTAACGAGCCAGCGCCGTCTGCTGCTCTTTGCTGCGGCTCAGTACCAGATAAGTCCATTCAGTGCGTGCCAGATTATCCATATGCCAGTACATCAGCTCGCGAACACGGGCAATTTCTGGCAGTTTCGCCATGTCAGCATCCGGTTTAGTCGCGACGGAAACCTGAATCGGATATGCCACGCCGAGTTTTTGCGCCGCTGCCATCGGGTAGAACCCACGTCCCTGCATCAACTTACGCAAAATCGCTTCGCCCTGAGTACGCTTGCCCTGATCGAGAAGCACCGAGGCCTCCCAGTAACGCCATTCATCTTCCTGTTGCGCATCAGCCGTTAAACGGTCCATCCACTGGCTCAGCCCATGGCTGTCGCCTGCGGCCAGCGCCATACGGATGCGGCGTTCAACCAGCGCGGTGGAGTGGCTGCGTAGGATCACGTTATCACGCCAATTCGCCTGTTCCGGTGTAGCATCACTGCCCATCAGGCGCCATGCCACGGTCTCTTCCAGTTCCAGCCGGTCGCTGTCACTCATCTTCTGTAACCGGGCAAGCACCGGCAGCATAGAACGGGCGTTATCAAGGTCATCACGAGCAATGCGGGTAAAAGCAATACTCACTGCATTACGGGTGAAGTCGGTCGGCCCTACGGTGCGGGCGAAGCTTTCTATACTGTTGGGATCATTTTGCAACGTCAGCAGTGCGTCACGCATCGTCTGGTAATCTGGCGGCAGTTGCTTAGCGAGGAAGTTCACCAAATTGGTGTTGCCCTCTTTCATCGCCAGACCGATGCGTTGCAGCGTCGTCAGCGCGGTTTGGTTACCCGCCTGCTGCCACACATTGAACAATTTGTCACAGGTTCCCGGCAATGATTTACCCGTCAGCCAGATGTCTTTTGCAGCATCCATGGCCACTTTCTGCTGGCCGGTCGCCCATTTGGCGTAATAATAATTACAGCGCGCCGCAACCGGCTTCGGTGCCTGCGGACTGAAGGAGAGCAAACCGGTCCAATCCTGACGAGTTGCCAGCTCATTGACGAAACGCGAAGGCAGAGAACGCGCCGGTGGCAGAGTGGGATGCGTTTTGACGAAATCATTCACCTGTCCAGATGTCGCAACACTCAGATTCTGTGTCAGTTGACGGTATTCTAGATAAGGATAAAGCGGATAGTCCTCAAGGGTTGGCATCAATTGGTTAACCACATCCATCTGGTTACTGTCCCAGGCCTGCTTGATTTGCATATAGCGCTGACGCTGCCCGTCTAAAGAATCAGCTTTTACCGCAGTGGATGCGGTTATCAACAACATGCCTGCTGCCAGAAAATGCCATTTGTCCACCTTGACCATACTTACCTTTATCCTCGTTGATTGTAGAGCTCACTACCAGATACTGCACCACAGATGCGGTCCCCGATGGGATACACAGACAGCCTGCTATGCGTAGACACCTTCTACGCTAATCGATTCATTTTTAAAATTGAAGCCATGCAATCAAGGCATCACAAACTTTACACAGTGTGGTGCAATGTTAATGCAGATACCAGATGACGAACGTTTTAAAACTGTCATCCGCAGACCCGTTATGCGTCAGGCTTCTTGCATTTCGTCTCTGATCACATCCATTCTGTCCCAACAGGTTCATTCCCCGTTTACATCCCAACCTCTGCGCTCTATATCTTTGCCCAAGGTATTTCCTGCAACCACGACGTTTACACAGCATCTGCACCGACGTGGCCTGTATTTTTTTAGCGGAACCCGCCTCATCGCACCAGGTTTACTCACAAACGAGGCTTTTGCTCCACTCTCTTTCACTTCACGGATGACCTGAATAAGTCGGGAGAAAATAAAGCCCATAAAAATAGGTAAATTAAAATGTCATCGCTCATTGTGGATAACTGTCACTACACGCAGCTGGCATTACAGAGTCTTTTGCAAATTAACGGGCTAAAAAATAAAGATATTGTCTCACTTAGTCACATTAACGAACTGCAAACAGCATGCCATAACTCGTCTCCGGATATCATCTTCATCAATGAAGACTGTTTCACCTATGATCCTGCCATGGGTGAAGTATTACGGAAAGTGATCAACAATCATCCTGACACGCTATTTTTCATTTTCATTTCCAAAGAAAACCTTAACTATCAAAACTATATTCCAATCCGCAACAACATTATTATTTTGTCAAAATCCATCCAAACACGGCTGGTTTATCGCCTGATTGAACATACCCTGCGAGTGGGTGAAACGAGCGCGAACGCCGAGGTTTTGGATCTCACACCAATTAGCCTCAGCCGTACCGAAGCCGATATTCTGAAAATGTGGATGTCAGGCCACAACACCCTGCATATTTCCCAGCACCTCAATATCAAAGAAAAGACCGTCTCATCGCACAAAGGCAACATCAAGCGCAAAGTGAAAACACAGAACAAGCAGACGATCTATCATGTGGTGAAGCTGACGGATGCGCTAACCTCCGGCATGTTTGTCGGCCGTGTGCGATCCTTTAGCAAAACGATAACGTCAAGTATTCACGCCCTGGCGGTGGCGTAACACCTCCTTGTGAGCGCGATTAAACTCAACGATCGCCATATTATTGACATCCTGTGAGGTTGAAGGTTGGGAAGCGTGGCGAAACAAGCTAAACTTCGCAGTCAGAACACTTCTCAGTTATGCCGTTTTCAGGCGGGACTGATTTTCATCCGCCGCAGCGCCTGTTCTTCGTGGAAAGCGCGCGGCTCGCATAGACAGAGGCTCAAGACAACGTGGCTCAATACGTATATTCAATGCATCGCCTCGGCAAAGTGGTTCCGCCGAAGCGTCATATTCTGAAAAACATTTCTCTCAGTTTCTTCCCGGGTGCCAAAATTGGCGTTCTGGGTTTGAACGGCTCAGGTAAATCAACGCTGTTGCGCATCATGGCCGGCGTGGATACCGATATCGAAGGTGAAGCACGCGCGCAGCCAGACTTGAAGATTGGTTATCTGCCGCAGGAACCACAACTGAACATGGAACACACCGTGCGTGAGTCCGTGGAAGAGGCCGTTTCCGAAGTCGTTAACGCGTTAAAAGGCCTTGATGAAGTTTATGCGCAGTATGCTGAGCCTGATGCTGATTTCGACAAACTGGCAGCGAAACAAGGCAGGCTGGAAGAGATCATTCAGGCACATGACGGTCATAACCTGAACAGCCAACTGGAACGTGCCGCCGATGCGCTGCGCCTGGCTGATTGGGATGCGAAAATCGCCACCCTGTCCGGTGGTGAACGTCGCCGTGTTGCGCTGTGCCGCCTGCTGCTGGAAAAACCTGACATGCTGCTGCTCGACGAACCGACCAACCACCTGGATGCAGAATCCGTGGCATGGCTGGAACGCTTCCTGCACGACTTCGAAGGTACCGTTGTGGCTATCACCCATGACCGTTATTTTCTCGATAACGTCGCAGGTTGGATCCTCGAGCTTGACCGTGGTGAAGGTATTCCGTGGGAAGGTAACTACTCCTCATGGCTGGAGCAGAAAGACCAGCGTCTGGCGCAGGAAGCCTCTTCCGAAGCTGCTCGTCGCAAATCGATCGAGAAAGAGCTTGAGTGGGTACGCAAAGGAGCAAAAGGCCAACAGTCTAAAGGCAAGGCACGTTTAGCTCGCTTCGAAGAACTGAATAATACCGAATACCAGAAACGTAACGAAACCAACGAACTGTTTATTCCACCGGGTCCACGCCTGGGCGATAAAGTCGTTGAAGTGAAGAACCTGAGCAAGTCTTACGGTGACCGCGTTCTGATCGACGACCTCTCCTTCACCGTACCTAAAGGGGCGATTGTCGGCATTATCGGGCCGAATGGCGCGGGTAAATCAACGCTGTTCCGTATGATGTCTGGCCAGGAAGATCCCAATGGCGGCACCATCGAACTGGGCGATACCGTCAAGCTGGCGTCTGTCGATCAGTTCCGTGACTCCATGGACAATAGCAAAACCGTATGGGAAGAAGTGTCCGGCGGTCAGGATATTATGCGCGTCGGCACGACAGAAATGCCAAGCCGTGCCTACGTTGGCCGCTTCAACTTCAAAGGGGTCGATCAGGGCAAACGCGTTGGCGAACTCTCCGGTGGTGAGCGTGGTCGTCTGCATCTGGCAAAACTGCTGCAGGTTGGCGGTAACATGTTGCTGCTCGATGAACCCACCAACGATCTGGACATCGAAACGCTGCGCGCACTGGAAAACGCCTTGCTGGAGTTCCCGGGCTGCGCGATGGTCATTTCCCATGACCGTTGGTTCCTTGACCGTATCGCAACCCATATCCTCGATTATCAGGATGAAGGTAAAGTCGAATTCTTCGAAGGTAACTTCACTGAATACGAAGAGTACAAGAAACGTACTTTAGGTGCCGAAGCGTTAGAGCCTAAGCGTATCAAGTACAAGAAGTTGATCAAATAGTCATCTTCCAGAAATATCAAAGGCCTGGAGACGGGCCTTTTTTATGCCTCGATACCGGGGCCGGTGATTACTTTCAACAACCTAACCCGCACTACAAGCAATCAATAACAACCTCAAGAGCCTATAGTGTGGACAGCATGTGGACGCTACAGGTTTACATTACCCTTCAACGGATTAAAGGTTATGGCATCTTGCAGGAAGTCCGGCGAAAAATGCGCATACGTCATGGTTTGCTGTATAGAAGCATGGCCTAGGATCCTTTGCAGAGTAATGATGTTCCCGCCGTTCATCATAAAATGCGTTGCGAACGTATGGCGCAGAACATGCACGGCCTGACCTTTGGGTAAATCCGGTTTTACTTCCTTTAATAGCAGCCTGAATTCTGAGTAATCGGCTTTCGGAAACAAAGGGCCGGAATCACGTTTCATCGTTTCATCCGCAACACTTTGCGAGATCGGCACGCTACGCTTCTTACCGCTCTTAGTCTCAACGAACGTCACTCTGTTATTAACAATATGCTCTGACTTCAGGTTCACTACTTCTCCCCAGCGCCCACCTGTACTTAAACATATGAGAGCAACGAGACGATTATCACCATTCAACTGCGTCAGCAATCTGGTGATCTCATCGTTAGACATAAACGACATGGCTGTGACCTGCCCCAAGCGCCTGGCTCTAAACATAGTTATCGCATTTCTATCCAACTGAAAGGTACAGGGGGTCATTAAGATGCTGATTAATGAGCTCCAACTTAACCTTATCCTGATGACCGTATTTGGCATTCTGCCCGTTATACAGCCACCATAATTCTATCAATTCTGATAGCGGCCGTTTATCTGCTGGTTTTGATAGCCATTCTTTTTCGTGATAATTCACCGCGACATACTTCTCGAATGCTACCGCCTCATGCTTGCGATCGAACTTACGCCGGATGCGCTTACCGCGAATGTCGCCGCATCCGTGGCGTAAGCCTAACCACAGAGTTTGACGAGCTTGTGGAGGCTGTGAGAGCCGCAGCGGATGCCGGTGATTTTGCGGCATATATAGTGGCACAAGGTGGCGCGAATGTTCCCCGCGATACGCAGACCGTGCGCACGGCCCGTCACGTTATTGATGAACTCAACGAGTACGACGAAGAGGTGCAGAAAGTCATCGGTATTTTTGCGCCACACCTCGGCGCTGATCACGTCCATGAGACACGCACGACTCAATGGCAAATTGTCGCTAAGTCTGTGGCCGTTGCCCCTCATCCTTTGACGTTAAAAAGCGCCTTCGGCGCGCCTCGGAGTCCTGTCAATAACTGTGGGGAGGTCGAGGCCGGAGCCGGTCAGTTATTGCCTGCAACACCTTCTGAGTACGCCGCAGCGGTGATGAAATTAGTAGAGCGCGGGGATGTTGGGTGGAGTGAGCCAGACGTCGCTAAGGTGCTGGGAGACGCAGCAAGGCGGCAATCACCATCAATAAATAACCAGCAACATAGCTTTGATTCTTTAAAACCTCGCGAGCTTGCCCCATCGGCGCGCTTAACAAAGCAGGAACGGGTCAAGATACCGCAGATTTATAGAGATTTAGTGAGCCAAGGCATCACGCCGGAGCGCTGGGAGTTGGAAGCGCTGGCGCGCGGTGCATCGGTGACGTTTGACGGTAATAAATATTCATATCCGACCCTTGATGAATGGCCGGGTTTTTCAGGCCAACCTTAGAATTTGGCCGGAATACCATTTAGCTGATGCTACCAACCGAACATACAGGCTCTCTGAAACTTGACATTTAAGTCAGTCTTACTGGTAGTGATGACACCGTAAGCCTTACGTGTAGTAGCTCAGACCTGATCTGACTGCTGGGTTTAATGCGGCTCCTATTACGAGAGCCGCATTTACTTAATGATTAAGGCTTAAATCCCGGTTTGCCGCTAGCAGCTCGCCATTCTTTGACGGTTTTAACAATTTCTTTAGGACTGTCACCGTGTTCTTGTTTTGGGTAGTAGATAAGATCAGAACCATCTGGATGTTCTGTTAATTTCTTAAACAGCAGTACAGCCTCTGTATGTTTATTTTCGGAGTCATAATCTGCATCGCAGATTTTCTTAACAAGAGCCAAAAATTCAGCTTCGGTATATTCAGTAATATTTGTTTTGTCCATGTTATTCACCATTTTTATGAAGCTCGATGTGCCTTTTTGGCGTTAAGATTTCAATATTGTCAACATCATAAACAGCTCCGCCATCTTTAATTCGGGTGATGTGATGGAGTTCATAACGAGTACGCCCACCTACTTGCTCGGCTTCAGGGGGGGAAAGGAGAGTATCCTTTCTCAAGGGCCTTCTTGTTATTACCTTTGAACTGGCTGGACAACGTTGGTTCTTTTCCAACTTCACTCCATACAGCCCGACGGAACGAATCAAAACTCCCGAACGTCTTTCCACGCAGCTTATCTGCAATCTGACTAGGGATCGGCGCACCATCACCTACTCCAGCATCACCAAGCCAGTTATCCCCAACGGGTTGACCGCTACCGCTCGCGGTGCCGGGCATGTTTCGAGGGCTGCGTAACATTACATACAAGGGTTTAAGCCCGGAGTCCGCAGGGAAAATCAGAATAACATCTGAAAAATCCAGATCTTCCGCTACCGGCGTTACTGTCAACGTCACGCCCTGCGGAACAGACACTGGCCCCCAGTGTTCACCACTGTTTCAGGCAAAGGAACCGGACCGTTCAGCGTCAGGGGACTGTTTACCCCGGGCGCATCTGCCGGGCTCACTAAAATCGTCTGGGATGGTACACCCGCGATTGCCGGTAGCGTATAACCCCAATACCCCGTCACCGGGTCCAGTGATGCACGCACCACTGGAACACTGCCAGCGACACTATTGCGTACAAGCTGGGTCTCCAGAGAACCGTCATCCCGCAACACCATTCGCCCGCGCACCGGTAAACTAATAGGTGTATTCGTATCAGCGGCATGAACTAGGGCAGCAGCATCCGGCAGGGATAACGTATCTCCCGGTATCAAAGCGCTGATATCACGCCCCTCTAGGCGGTGATGAATGGCCGGGTTTTTCAGGCCAACCCAGAACGCGTTTATCGAACATTTTACCCGAATGTAACGGACAGAAATGCTGGATTTTTGCCTATTCAGAACGCTGAACGAAGCACGGGAGAACACGGAACGCTGGCTGAGAAACCGAAAATCTCAATAAGTACGTGGAACAAAAATCTGGGATACTTACATAACCTGTATATTTATTATTTTAGGTTTTTAAATTCAGCCCCAAGTCTGAGGCTGAATTTAGTAAATCATTATGAAATGCCATATTTTTTTTGCGTCACAAATGCAGGTTCCTTCCAATGAGGTCCTTTTTTTGTATGTCCTTGGGCATCGTTGACTAGTTTTCCTTCATCCAATAATTTTCTATATACCGTAGGAAGTATAGCATTTTCTATAACGTCAAATTTGTAACGAACAAACATTCGATCAACATCAGGGAATGCTCTAAATGGTGCTAAATATAATAAAACATCTTCCACACTTTCGTTTTCGATCATTAATTTAAAATCAGTCATGATTTCCCCTCATTTCTTGTTCTTCGTAGGCTTTTTCTGCATCAGGTGTATATAAAGGTTCCATTCTTTCATTAACTTTATAATCCTCTAGACTTGCGGTATGAGCATCATTCCAGACACTTTTGTCCTCCACACCATCAGGAACACCAAGCACTCGATATCGTTCAAGTTCCCTAATTTCATGCGTGTAGTAACGTTTGTCAATGTTCGTGGCCTGTAATTCGCCCTTCAAAATTTTATCCAGACGGTCAATCATCACGCTGTTGGCATCTGACTTACCAAAACGTCCGGTATGCAGTTTCACCTGATCAATACCGACCTGGTCAATCACCACACCACGCCAGTCCAGATCCTGAACTGCACCACCGGCCTTATCAGGATTATAAGGTCGACCACTATACTTACCTTTGTCTGTCACCTCACCGTAAGGGCTGTTTTGCATCACGTACAGTGGTTTTAGCCCTGATTCAGTGGGGAAAATAAGAATGAAGTCCCGAAAATCCAGGTCACCCAGCACTGGCGTCGTTGTCACTGTCACACCCTGCGAAACTACACCCTGATCACCTGTGTGCACAATACGTTCAGGCAATGGGACCGGACCCGTCAGCCCCAGCGGGCCGTTCACACCCGGCGCATCCGCCGGACTCACCAGAATGGTCTGAGCCGGCACGCCCGGCATCATTGGCAACGCATAGCCCCAGTAACCAGTGTCCTTATCCAGTATCGCACGCACCACCGGTACGCTACCCGCCACCGGCGTTCGCACCAACTGGGTTTCCAGTATATCGTCTGTCCGCAATACCATACGGGCACGAACAGGTATCGTGACCGATGTATGTGTATCAGCTGCATGATTTAATGTTGCAGAATCGGGTAGAGATAATACATCTCCGGAGATCAACGTACTGATATCCCGTCCCGGCACCAGGTCACTACCAGCACCCACTTCTTTCGAATACAACAGCCCCATAATCGTCACAGCCACCGGCCCGGCCAGACTGGCGGTAGCAATACCGCGTAATTCAGCGAGAGCGGCGCTGATCCTGCCCCAGACCATGCCAGCGATATCATCACCCAGCGTAATTCCACCGCCGCCAGCTACCGCCCAGCTCAGCGGTGACCCCACCGCTGAGGAACTAACGGATATTCCGCGTACGGACTGTACACTCATCAATTTCAGTGTATCAGTTGCTATCTGACGTGCCTGCATGGCTTGTGCGAGCTGAGTGGCACGGTCAAGCTCCGCGTTGATGGCCGCGAGGTCAGCCGGACGAAAGCCCGCACGGTCGCGGATAAAGTCTGCTCGCAACTGCTCCGTGTTCGCCGCCCTAACCGATTGTGACTGGGCCAACTGCCGCGCACGCTCCAACATCGAGCGATAATTAGCCTGATAACCTATCTCCGCTATCGTGGCCCGGTCGAGCTCCGCGTTGATGGCAGCAAGGTCAACTGATCGGAAGCTTGCACGGTCACGAATAAAGTCTGCCCTGAGTTGCTCCGTGTTTGCTGCCCCCACCGACTGGGATTCTGCTAGCTGACGCGCGCGCTCCAGCATCGAGCGATAGTTGGCCTGATAATCCATCTCCGCTATCGTGGCCCGGTCGAGTTCCGCGTTGATGGCAGCGAGGTCGGACGGACGGAAGCCCGCACGGTCGCGGATAAAGTCCGCCCTGAGCTGCTCCGTGTTCACCGCCCCCACCGACTGCGACTCTGCCAGTTGCCGCGCGCGCTCCAGCATCGAGCGATAGTTGGCCTGATAGCCGGTTTCAGCTACCGTAGCCCGGTCAAGCTCCGCATTGATGGCCGCCAAATCAGCCGGTCGGAAGGTCGCACGGTCCCGGATAAAGTCCGCCCTGAGCTGCTCGGTGTTTGCCGCCCCCACCGACTGCGACTGCGCCAACTGATGCGCGCGCTCCAGCATTGAGCGATAGTTGGCCTGATAACCTGTCTCCACAGCCAGCTCGTTGTTAAAGGTCACCAGACGGCTATCCCCGTTCTCCGAAATGGGCGTATTTCCGGAAGCCAACGGGTGCCCAGTATCAATATTACCAATAGCAACCGGATTGTTTGTTCCATCAACAAATCCCATGATAATGCCACCTAAGCCAATCTTTGCCGCTTGCTCTGCATTTAAACCTTCGACAGAAATCCCCATCTTTCCATTGGCGTCAATGGTCTCAATCCGTAATTTTGCCGCATAGTTAATACTGATAGCTGCCTGTATCAGGCTGGATAACTTCTGTCTGATGACGGGGTCGTTTTGAATAGACGAAACTTGCTTCTGAACCGCTGAGTTCGCCGCGTTGGAGTTACCACCACTATCTTGATTGCCCGCATTCCCCTGATTTCCTCCGCCGGGTTCAGGCTCATTTCCACTCTCGGAACTCCAGCTCGTCCCGTCGCCATCCCCACCACCATAATTAAAGCCAGGCATAGTTTTTCCCTTTTTAACTTGTTGAGAGAATTAATACTGTTTGTAAATCAAAAAAATTTAACTGGATATCCAACCAGTAATTTAAAAGCGAAAAGCTCATGGGTCAAATGATAATAATAATGATTTTTTTGTGATGGCAGATATAAAAAGCCGTAGTGCTATTGGCAAGGTATGCGGGGTAATGAAAATGGAATATCGGTCTGTGACAATTATGTATACCCCAATGTCGGAACCAAAAATCAGATTATTTCTGTGTTAGTTCATCATTTATCTACCACGTACGTCATGAACATTATCTAAATGTCATTTACTAGCACCTTATCACCATCTCTCAAGTGGCTAATAAATAAAGACTACTGCATTCATGGTGCATGAATTCGCGTTTTTTCAAAAAATTATTAATTGCCATCCCGCACCAGTACCGGCGCGGTTCTCAATGGAACACGCAACTGCATTAAAACCGCCCTATAAAGCGGGCAGGCGTGGCGGGGATAGCATTGCGCGCAAACGTGTTTTGCAGGGTTTTATTCCTGCGCCTGAGCGGGCCGTGGAGAGGTTTTCCAATCTTCGCGCAATATTGATGTGCGTGGGGACATTCGCGACGTGTCGTGCGTCTGGTGGCCTCATGGCGCAGGCGTAAAAAAACCGCCCTGTCAGGCGGCTGTGTCATCGTTATTCTGGGTTTATAATGCGTAGTCCGTAAAGCGGATCACCTCCTGACCATTCGGGCGCGCAGTGCGGATTTTCGCGGCACCCTCAATGCACGGCGCGAGGTGTCTTACCACGATACCACGCTGGGGACAGTGGTCGAGCAGATAGCCACGCGCAACACGCTGACCGCCAGCGTGACCCGTGAACTGGCCGCGATCAACCTTGCTCACATTGACCAGTCGCAGGAGTCTGACGCCAAGTTTCTGACCCGGCTGGCCACCCGCAACGGGGCGGAGGTGTCGATTAAAGCGGGCAAGCTGCTGTTTTTGAAAGCCGGAAACGGCACCACAGCCAGCGGCAAACCGATACCGGCGATGACCATCGAACGCCGGGACGGGGATCGCCATCAGTTCGCCATTGCTGACCGGGGCGCTTACACCGGCGTGACGGCGAAATGGTTGCACACCAAAGACCCCAACCCCAAAAAGCAGAAAGTCAAAATCCAGCGTAAGCCCAAGGTGCAGCACCTGCGCGCGCTGCAGCACCCGAAAGCCAAAGCCGCGCCGAAAGCCAAAGCGCCAGTGAAAACGCCCGAGGCAAAAGAAGGTGAATATATGGCCGGAGAGGCGGATAACGTTTTTGCCATCACGACCACCTATGCCAGCAAGGCGCAGGCCATCCGCGCAGCGGCGGCCAAATGGGACAAGCTGCAACGCGGCGTGGCGGAGTTCTCCCTCACTCTGGCCATGGGGCGCGCCGATTTATACCCTGAGACGCCGGTGGCGGTGAGAGGGTTTAAGCGCGTCATAGACGAACAGCCGTGGGTGATCACTAAGTGACCCACTCACTCAGCAATAACGGTTACACGACGGGCCTGGAGCTTGAGGTCAGGCTTACGGACGTATCGTATGACACCGATGAATAAACCACCAAAGATACACTTAACAATTTGTTTTATATGATTAAAGTGGATAAGATCTCTACATCAAAGGCGAGTGATTGAGGTGATACCCATGTTCCATTGTCCGATTTGCAAATATGCCGCGCATACCCGTTCAAGCCGTTACCTGAGTGAGAACACCAAAGAGCGATATAACCAGTGTCAGAACATCAATTGCGGGCATACGTTCAAGACAATGGAGTCATTCGACGGCTCAATCATGAAGCCGGGGCAACTCTGCGCGGTGATGCCGCACCCCACCTCGCACGGTCAGCAAACTTTCCCGATCCCTTTTTCGCACGCCATCACTTCGCGGCAATCCTGAGTCACAGCATAAAATCAATAGAACAAGCCAACCTATGAGGCCTAGACTCTCTATAACCCTTACTGGAGAAAAGAACATGACACTTAAAGCCATTGCAGTGAATCCGAAAGATCCGGCCCATTTTATTGCCGTTGAACTCCCTCAGCCGGTCGCTAAAGAGTTTGATCTACTGGTGGAAGTGAAAGCCGTATCAGTCAATCCGGTTGACACCAAAGTGCATAAAAGCGTTCAGAAAAACGGTCTGGATTCGCCAAAAGTGCTGGGCTGGGATGCGAGCGGCATCGTCAAATCCGTCGGCAGCGCGGTGAAAAATTTCAAGGCTGGTGATGAAGTCTGGTACGCCGGAGACATCACCCGTTCCGGTAGCAACGCCACCGAGCAGCTTATCGATTCACGCATTGTCTCGGTCAAGCCGAAAACCCTGAACTGGGCACAATCTGCCGCCATGCCGCTCACCGCGCTGACCGCCTGGGAAGCCCTGTTTGAACATCTGAATATTCAGCATGCTTCAGCAGATAAGACGCTACTGGTGATCGGCGGCGCAGGCGGTGTGGGTTCGCTGGCGATCCCCTTTGCTTCGCTACGCAGCAAGGTCAAAGTTATTGCCACGGCGTCACGCCCTGAATCAGCCCAGTGGTGTCTGGATCGCGGTGCTAACCTGACGGTGAACTACAAGGATCTGAAAGGTGAGCTGGCGAAACATGGCATCAAACAGGTCGATTACATTCTTTGCCTCAACGACACGGATGGTCACTGGGCCGCCATCAGTGATCTGATTGCGCCAATGGGCCACATCTGTACCATCGTCGAAAATGAAAAACCGCTGGATATGAATACGCTGAAGCTGAAAAGCGCCGCGCTGCACTGGGAACTGATGTACACCCGCAGCATGTTCAACACACCGGATATCGCCGAGCAGGGTGAGATCCTAAAACAAGTTGCTGCCCTGGTGGATGAAGGCAAAGTGCAAACCACACTGAGTGAAACGCTTCAGGGTCTGAGCGTTGAAAGCATCAAAGCCGCACATGCCAAAGTGCTCGACGGCCATATGCAGGGCAAGATTGTGGTCGCTTTCTAAAAAAAACGTAACGGTGATTACGGAGGATTTTGACGAAGAGTGGCGAAGAGACTCGTCATCTTCGCACTCACGACAATGCACTGTGCACCGCTTTATTTAGCCGGATGGCGTACCCGGGAGGTGTCAGCGGCCAGCATGGTCTGCACCAGTTCGACACATTCAAGGAAGCGCTGATCGTAGTCCGCAGATTCGACGTGGACATAATTGACCGCATTCTTTTTGAGCATGTCGATCAACAAATTCTGGAATGTCATGCGGTCCGTGGTGCTGCCGAGACTGCGCAGACCGTCGGACACCCATGGCGTATTGTTTTCCAGCAGGATCACCAGATCAAAGCGGTATTCATCCATCAGTGCCTGAACAAACGGATGCTCACGGCCTTCGTACTTCTTACAAAATGCCTGCGTAGTCAGAAAATCCGTATCAATAAAAGCAACCTTGTTGGCATATTTTACTGCAAAATCAATGTACTGTGCCTGACCCAACGCGATCTTGTCATAGTCAGAGTATTGCAGCGCCATTTCATCGCCGCCCAGATGCGAAAAGACATAATCGCGGCCATATTCCCAGGCGCTGGTCGTATTAAAAATATTGGCTAACTTATTGACCAGTGTGGATTTTCCGCTGGACTCGCCGCCCAGAACCGCCACAGTGCGAACAAAAAAAGGCTTCACTTCAGTCGGAATATAATCCCAATAACGGAACGGATCCTGACGAATTTGGGAACCACTGATCTTCATAAATGAGCGTTTAGGATCGATAAGTACGGTGTCGATCCCCAGATGTTTACGGTACTGCGGCGCATCATTTTCTTCGCTGGAATAGATGGTATTGGGGCTGATGCCTTTTTTCTCCATAAACTCCGTGATGCCGCGGCTCCACACATCCCAGCCATGGGGATACGGCTCCATTCCCTCTTCGTTAAAGGAATGGATATGAATATTTTTTTGATACTTGAACGTTTGCAGTAACCAACGCAGCCGGTCGCTGACCGTCGGCTGTTGTGACATCGAACTGTTTTCAAACAGGGCAAGATCGCGGGGCTCGTCATAGCCCATGATAAGGTGTAACTCGTCTACCTGACTGCAGGCACGCTGGATCAAATAGATGTGTCCGGTGTGCAATGGATAAAACTTACCAAACACAACGCCGATTTTTTTCTCCCGACGCGGGAATTCAAGGTCCAGAAAGCGGTGCAGGGCTTCCAGTTTCTGGGCACTCGGGCTTTTGATTTTGGCGTTTAGCAGTTGGCTCAGATACCCCTTGGTCATTCCGCTGGCATCGGCTACCTGCTGTAAGGTGCGTCCCTGTTGTTTAATGGCCGCTTTTAGATAATCGAACTGCGACATACCTTGTCCTCACCTCATGTTTAGTTTGCTAAACAAAAATAGCATAGCTCATGGCAAGAGCAACATATTGACGTTGTTACAAATCATCAAGGAGCGCCAGCGCATCGGCCAGTTTCTTCACCCCAAAGACCTGCATTCCGGCAGGTAATTTCTTAGGCACGTTGGCATAAGGGACAATCGCGCGCTTAAAACCGTGTTTGGCGGCTTCGGCAATGCGCTCCTGCCCGCTCGGCACCGGACGTATCTCACCGGCCAGACCCACTTCACCAAACACCACCAGATCCTGCGGCAACGGACGATCGCGCAGGCTGGAGACCAGCGACAGCAGCAGGGCTAAGTCGGCACTGGTCTCAGTGACCTTCACGCCACCGACCACGTTAACGAAAACATCCTGATCGGCCATTTGCAAACCGCCGTGGCGGTGCAACACGGCCAGGAGGATCGCCAGACGGTTTTGTTCCAGGCCAACGGCCACGCGTCGCGGATTACCCATCATTGAGTGATCCACCAGCGCCTGAATCTCTACCAGCAACGGGCGCGTTCCTTCCCACAGCACCATCACTGAACTGCCTGAAGTGATTTCATCACCACGACTGAGGAAAATAGCAGAAGGGTTACTGACTTCGCGCAGGCCCTGTTCGGTCATGGCGAAAACGCCTAATTCGTTCACCGCTCCAAAGCGATTTTTATGGCTGCGCAACGTGCGGAAGCGAGAATCGGCATCACCGTCGAGCATCACCGAACAATCGATGCAGTGCTCCAGCACTTTGGGTCCAGCGAGAGAACCATCTTTAGTCACATGACCGACCATGACAATCGCCACGCCACGGGTTTTTGCGAAGCGTGTCAGGTAGGCTGCGGTTTCTCGTACCTGCGCCACCGTGCCAGGCGAGGACTGGATATCCGACATGTGCATCACCTGAATGGAGTCAATCACCATCAGCTTCGGCTTTTCCTGATCGGCAATCAGGCAAATTTGTTCGATGCTGGTTTCAGACAACATGTTCATATTGGCAGTCGGCAGCCCAAGCCGGTGAGCACGCATCGCCACCTGCTGCAGAGACTCTTCGCCGGTCACGTACAGGGTTTTCATACTTTCGCCGAGGCTGCACAAAATCTGCAACAACAGCGTACTTTTACCTGCGCCGGGGTTACCGCCGATCAAAATGGCGCTGCCTGGCACAACGCCACCGCCAAGTACGCGGTCAAACTCTTTAAAACCGGTGCTAAAGCGTGGCATCTCATCGAGACTGATATCCGACAGCTTCTGTACCCGGCTGAGGCCAGTATCACCTGCATAGCCCGTCAGACGTTCGTTGCGGGCCACGGTCGGCGACGCCGACAAACGGATTTCGGTAATGGAATTCCAGGCCTGACAGGCACTGCATTGCCCCTGCCAGCGCGGATAATCTGCACCGCATTCATTACACACAAATGCCCGTTTTGCTGCTTTTGCCACAACGTACCTCTTGGTTTAATTTTAAAAACTTATGCCACACTTCCACTGAGAATGCACAGCACGCCAATTAAATCAGCGTGGCGAATACACACTTCAGCCTGCTCGTAGACTTTCGGTTTAGCATGGAAAGCAATGCCCATTCCTGCCACGGCCATCATTTTCAAATCATTGGCACCGTCGCCAATTGCTACGGTCTGCTCTTTCGCAATGCCCAGTTTGTCCGCCAGCTTCAGCAAAGTATCGGCTTTGTATTGCGCATCGACAATCGGCCCGATCACCCGACCAGTGAGTTTACCGTCGCGAATCTCCAGTTCATTGGCCACCACGTCAATCAGGTTCAACTGATCGCGCAGATATTCCGCGTAATAAGTGAAGCCGCCGGATGCGATAGCGACATGCCAACCCAATTCTTGCAGACGCTGCACCATGCGGGTTAGCCCCGACATCAGTGGCAAGGTTTCACGCACCTGCTGCAAAATGCTGGCATCGGCATCTTTCAGCGTCGCCACGCGCTGGCGCAGGCTGGCGGCAAAATCCAGCTCGCCGCGCATCGCCCGTTCGGTGACTTCAGCCACCTGCTCACCCACGCCCGCCAATTTGGCGATCTCATCGATGCATTCAATCTCAATCGCAGTGGAGTCCATGTCCATCACCAGCAGGCCCGGCGTGCGCATATACGGGACTTTGCCGAGCTGAGTCACATCCAGCTCGAAGGATTCAGCCAGCGCTTCTACATCGTCAGTCAATGACCCCGCCAGGCGGATAACCTGATAATCTTCAACGGTCCAGGCGCTGACAATCACCAATGCGCGACCTAAGCGACGCTGAAAGTGCGTAATACTTGTTTTGTCGAGTTTCCTGCCATACAGCAACCAACCAGTGTGCCCGGCGCGGTAGTCCAGCGGCATAACTTCATCGCCGCTCAGAGAAAGGGGAAGTCCCGGCCATTGATGGATCTCCGCGGGAAGATCGCAATAGGTCAGACTGTTTGGCATGATTACTCCTGTCGGGCAGTTAAGTCAGTAGGAAAGCACGGGTTTTACGGTCGTACCCAAAATCATTCGAGTCGCCTAAAGGCGCCTGCTTTTGGTGCATCAAAGCGGCAACTGAATTAATCCCCAGGAGCTTACTCCAGTAAATAACTGGGGTGAAGGAAGGCAGCCAACGCAGAGACAGCTTGAAGGATGAAGGGTATAAATGACGCATCAAGCTACCCTATCGGTATCGCTTCTGGCAACATTAAAGTCGTCGAAAATCTTAAGGAAATGGAATGGCAAAGGCCAAACTGAAATTTCGCCTGCACCGAACGGTTATCGTACTGATTTGTCTCGCTTTATTGGTAGTGCTTATGCAAGGCGCATCCTATTTTAGCCTCGGACATCAGCTTGCACGATCCCAGCAGGTGGAACAACTCGCGCAGACACTGGCGAAACAGGTGGCCTTTACGCTGGCTCCGTTGATGAACAGCGACAATGATGGCGCTGATATCGCACAAATTTCCACTATTTTGAATCAACTTACCGATAACAGTCGCATTCTTGACGCCAGCGTTTATGAGATGGATGGCTCACTGGTGGCCCACGCCGGTGAGAAGGTCCCCGTGCGTGACCGGCTGGCGCTCGACGGCAAGCGCGCGGGCAGTTATTTCAATCACCAGATTGTACAACCGATTGAAGATAAAGACGGCCCGAGCGGTTTCCTGCGCCTGACACTGGATACCCACGTGCTGGCCACAGAATCCAAACAGGTGGATAACACCACCAACCTGCTACGCCTGATGATGCTGGCTGCCCTTGGCGTAGGCATCATTCTGGCACGCACACTGTTGCAGGGTCGCCGTAGTCGCTGGCAACAGTCGCCATTCCTGCTGACCGCCAGCAAGCCTTTAAAAGAAGATGACGAGCCGGAAGAAGAAGAAGAAGAAATCGATGAGTTCGGCCCGCCGCCAACGCTAAATATGACCGAGCCTGACGACGCGGTCGCTCCCGCAAAACCGGCCACTGAAGCGCAAACTAAACAAGCTGCTCAGGCAGCATACCGCAGCCTAAAACGTAGCCGGGAGAAAAAGGATTAAGCTAACCGCTGGATATCAGGGATAAGTCCTTCAACCTGATCCCGCATCTGACTGGCGAACTGGCGGAATTCGGGGCTGATCAGCGTATCCTCCTGCACCTTTCTCCAAAAATAGACTGCCCATCCGGTATAAATTTCCGCACTTGCCGCAGGAATATTGGTCTGTATCAGCGTCTCAAGAGCGTAAGCCTCACAGCGCAGCAGATCGGCCCAACGTTGGGTATTTTCGTTGACGTTTTGTGGTGAGAACTTCATTAATACATGAGATGCAGGATGCAGTGGGTGTTCAACAAAAGCACTGAACTTGGGCTGTTCCCCCCAGCCGATGACCCGACTGCCTGCCCGGCGAGACTTTAAAAGCGCTATAGATTTCAGTTTATGAATAGAAACCTTAAAAAATTTAAATAAAATGGGGACGTTAAAGTCCCCATTTTTACATTCGTCCGGAAAGAAAAAAACTTACTCTTTATCGCCCAGCAGAACGGATTCCAGCGCTATTTCAACCATGTCGTTGAAGGTGGTCTGGCGTTCTTCAGCAGTGGTTTGTTCGTGGGTACGAATGTGGTCGGAAACGGTGCAAATGGTCAGCGCTTTCGCACCGAACTCTGCGGCTACACCGTAGATACCGGCGGCTTCCATTTCCACGCCCAGAATGCCGTATTTTTCCATTACGTCGAACATCTGTGGGTCCGGCGTGTAGAACAGATCAGCGGAGAAGATGTTACCTACGCGGGCATTAATGCCTTTAGCTTTGGCCGCATCAGAGGCGTTACGTACCATGTCGTAGTCTGCAATAGCTGCATAGTCGTGGTCTTTGAAACGCATACGGTTCACTTTGGAATCCGTACAGGCGCCCATACCAATCACGATGTCGCGCAGTTTGATGTCCGCACGGACAGCGCCGCAAGAACCTACACGAATGATTTTTTTCACGCCGAACTCAGTGATCAGTTCTTTGGCATAGATTGAGCAGGAAGGAATACCCATGCCGTGGCCCATAACGGAAATTTTTCGGCCTTTGTAGGTGCCGGTGAAGCCCAACATGCCACGCACGTCGTTCACCTGCTTAACGTCTTGCAGGAAAGTTTCCGCGATGTGCTTAGCACGCAGCGGATCTCCTGGCATCAGCACTACGTCAGCAAAGTCGCCCATTTCAGCATTAATGTGTGGAGTTGCCATTATTTTCTTTCCTTAAACGAGTATGAAAATCACTGAAATTAAACCCAATGGATTTCGAGGTGCAGCTAGGCGTGAAGCCAACAACGCTACAACTCGAAAGACGCAGGGTTTACAGCATGGATTTGCCGTAGTCCATCGGTGTCAGATCGAAGTATTTCGCGACCGTCTGACCGATATCCGCGAAGGTTTCACGGTGGCCCAGCGAGCCCGGTTTCACTTTCGGGCCGTAGATTAACACCGGAATATGCTCACGGGTATGTTCTGTGCCACGCCAGGTTGGGTCGCAACCGTGGTCCGCAGTGAAGATGATAATGTCGTCTTCTTTCACCCATTCCAATAGCTCAGGCAGTCGACGATCGAACAGTTCCAGCGCGGCGGCATAACCCGGCACATCGCGGCGGTGGCCGTAGGAAGAATCGAAGTCAACAAAGTTAGTGAAGACGATAGTTTTGTCACCGGCTTCTTTCATCTCTTTGATTGTCGCGTCAAAAAGCGCATCCAGACCGGTAGCTTTCACTTTTTTGGTGATACCAACGTGCGCATAAATGTCCGCGATCTTACCGACAGAGACAACGTGGCCCTGCTTCTCATCGACCAATTTTTTCAGAACGGTCGGTGCTGGTGGCTCTACAGCTAAGTCGTGACGGTTCCCGGTACGTTCGAAGTGGCCCACTTTGTCACCAATAAACGGGCGGGCAATAACACGACCAATATTGTAGCCACCTTCGGTCAGTTCTTCACGGGCGATTTCGCACAACGCATACAGGCGATCCAATCCGAAAGTTTCTTCGTGACAGGCGATCTGAAATACAGAGTCAGCTGAGGTGTAAAAAATCGGCTTGCCGGTTTTCATATGTTCTTCACCAAGCTCGTCCAGTACCACCGTCCCCGAAGAGTGGCAGTTGCCGAGATAACCGGGCAGATTGCCGCGTTTTACCAGTTTGTCTAGCAGCTCTTGCGGGAAGCTATTGGTGAGGTCGCTAAAATAACCCCAGTCAAACAACACAGGAACACCGGCAATCTCCCAGTGGCCGGACGGTGTATCTTTACCGGAGGAGAGTTCGCTGGCATAAGCATAGGCGCCGGCAATTTCTGCATTACCGTCCAACCCTTCAGGGATTTTACCGGTGGACTCTTCGGCGGCTTTCGCCAGTCCGAGACGAGTCAGGTTCGGCAGATTCAGCGGGCCCTGACGGCCCACGTTGGCTTCGCCACGAGCGCAGGCGGCAGCAATATGTCCCAGCGTGTCAGAACCTGTATCCCCGAATTTTTCAGCATCTTCACTGGCACCAATACCAAATGAGTCCAATACCATGATAAACGTACGTTTCATCTTGTACTCCTGCGCTGGATTATTCGTTGCGTGCATCGGTTAAGGTCGACACACTGATCATATTGATTTGGGGGCATCATGAATATTTTTCAATCCCTTTTGCATTTGTTTATTGAGGCAGCGTTAATTGATACGGCGATAAACCACTGGCGTGCTTTCAGGCGCTTTATCACTAAGGATAATCGCGGTGCGCACTTCCTCGGCGGCCTGTTGCCAGGCTTCTTCGCTGTTAGCGTGGATCATCGCCAGCGGCTGCTGGGTATCCACCTTCTGGCCCAGTTGCGCCATATGCGTCAGTCCTACGCTGTAGTCGATAGCATCTGTGGCACGGCGTCGACCGCCCCCCAGTGACACCACTGCCATACCGAGCGCGCGGGTATCCATTGCGCTGACGATACCGGCTTCCTCGGAGTAAATAGGTTTGCTTAGCGTCGCCTGCGGCAGATAGCTGTCGTAGCGTTCCATAAAGTCGATCGGCCCTTTCTGCGCAGCAATCATGCGGCCGAAGATTTCTGCCGCTTTGCCGTTATCCAGCACAGCCTGTAATTGGCTGCGGGCATCGGCGGCGTCTTTTGCCAGACCACCAGAAAGCAACATTTCAACGCACAGCGCCATCGTCACTTCCAGCAGTCGTGGGTTACGGTATTCACCCGTCAGAAAGCGCACTGCTTCACGCACTTCGACCGCGTTACCGGCGCTGGAAGCCAATACCTGATTCATGTCTGTCAGCAGCGCGGTCGTTTTGCAGCCTGCGCCGTTGGCAACATCAACGATGGCCTGGGCCAGATCCTGCGACAACTGATAGGTCGGCATAAATGCACCGGAGCCGACTTTAACGTCCATGACCAGCGCATCCAGACCTTCAGCCAGTTTTTTGGCGAGAATGGAGGCGGTGATCAGCGGAATAGAATCAACGGTGGCGGTAATGTCGCGGGTGGCATAAAAGCGTTTATCCGCCGGTGCCAGCGAGCTGGTCTGGCCGATGATGGCTACGCCCACATCCTGAATAATACGGCGAAAACGGTTGTCATCCGGGAAGATATCAAAGCCCGGGATAGCTTCCAGTTTGTCCAACGTACCGCCGGTATGACCGAGGCCGCGCCCGGAGATCATCGGCACATAACCGCCACAGGCGGCCACCATGGGGCCAAGCATAAGAGAGGTCACATCCCCGACGCCGCCGGTGGAATGTTTATCCACAATAGGGCCGTTGAGGTTGAGGTTTTTCCAGTTAAGCACCGAACCGGAATCGCGCATCGCCATGGTCAGCGCCACACGTTCTTTCATGTTCATATCATTGAAATAAATGGTCATTGCCAATGCAGCAATCTGACCTTCGGAAACCTGGCTGTCACGAATACCATTGATGAAAAAACGAATTTCTTCTTCGCTTAAAGGCTGTCCGTCACGTTTTTTACGAATGATTTCTTGTGCGAGAAACACGGAGTGCTCCTTGATGAATAGAGGTGTAGGGGTAGCCGATGTTCTTTCTGTCGCCAAAAGCGCAGCTCAAGACTGCGCAATGACGATAACAATCAGTAGCTGCTGGTCGATTTTTGGTCAGCGTGGCCAAGCGTAGTCAGCAGACTGGCCAACAGGCTTGAAGCGCCGAAACGGAAATGGCGTGCATCAGCCCATTCGCGGCCCAGCAGACTGTCAGCCAGAGCCAGATATTGCGCGGCATCTTCAGCCGTTTTCACGCCACCGGCGGGTTTAAAACCAACAGCTTTGCCAACACCCATCTCAGCAATCACGCCCATCATCAGCTCTGCGCTGTGCAAGGTGGCGTTTTCAGGCACTTTGCCGGTTGAGGTTTTGATGAAGTCAGCGCCGGCTTTGATAGCAATTTCGGATGCTTTACGGATCAGCGAATCCTGCTTAAGTTCACCGGTTTCGATGATCACTTTCAGCAGCACATTCGCGGCAGCGCAGGCTTCTTTACACTGTTTGACCAGCTCGAAGCCGACCTGCTCGTTACCGGCGATCAGCGCACGGTAAGGAAATACGACATCCACTTCGTCTGCGCCATAGGCGATAGCAGCACGGGTTTCTGCCACGGCGATGTCAATGTCATCGTTGCCGTGTGGGAAGTTGGTGACGGTGGCGATACGGATGTCCGGCGTACCCTGCTCGCGCAGTGCTTTACGGGCAACAGGGATGAAGCGTGGATAAATGCAGATTGCAGCGGTATTGCCGGCAGGACTTTTTGCCTGACGACACAAAGCGATCACTTTTTCGTCAGTGTCATCGTCGTTCAGGGTAGTGAGATCCATCAGGTTCAGTGCACGTTGTGCTGCGGCGTTTAAATCGGTCATAAAACTCTCCAACAATTATCAATTCCAGCGACCAGCCAGAACTGAGCATACAGTCATGAATTCATGGTAAGCCGTGTGGCATCAGCAGAATTCTGCACGGTTGGCGAGCGGACTTGGTTCCTTGAAGATAGCGTGCGGGAAATAGGGTGAATCATTTCCGCTGGCAACTGAGATCCTTCTCACCGCGCTTGGATTGGCATCTGCCAATTCGTTGTGACTATTTGAACACATCACATCAGGTTGCTATGTGCAGTATTTCACACAAAATGAAAACCCACTGCAACGTTACTTGGCGAAATGAGATCAAGGTCACACAATGCCAGCTCTATGCTCAGAATTTGGCCTGAATAAAGAGTGTATACCCCTTTTACTACAAGAGAAGCCGGGGCACTCACTCTGTAACTACCGACCGGTGATTACGCAGTGAATGTTATAATAATAACATTCAAAAAGGAAGTAATTACGCGATAAAAGGCCTTAAAGATGTCATACATTGATGAATGATGCGTAGAAATGTTATTTAAATAACACAATGATTTTAAGGATCTATTGAGGTGGTCTTCACGATCGGCCAAGCAGGCAGGGCAAAAACGCGGCGGGTATTATCAAGCAGCGCAGTGGCAATCTGCTCCGGCGTTTCACTGCGTAGTTCACACAAGACATCAAACACGGAGGCAGCACGCTCAGGCCGGTTAGGCTGCCCCTGAAACCCCTGCAGTGGCATATCGGGTGCATCGGTTTCCAGTACCAACGATGAAAGAGGAAGTTGCGCCATCACATTGCGGGTCTTCTGAGCCCGGGAATAACTGATGGTACCGCCCACGCCGATAGCAAATCCCAGTTTCACAAATACCTGCGCCTGTGACAGGCTACCAGCAAAACCGTGAACCACACCGGTGGCCGGAAGCCGGGCCTGACGCAGCATCACCGCCAGTTGATCGTGACTGCGGCGTGAATGCAGGATCACCGGCAGATTTTCCCGTTTCGCAAGTACAAGCTGGGCTTTAAGCAACTGTTGCTGCCGGTCAAACAGCGGCTGCTCCATATACAGATCCAGACCTATCTCGCCGATCGCCACCAGCCTGGCATCACGGTGAGATAACCAGCCCTCAAGTAATTCGAGATCGGCATCCTTGTGGCGGGAGATATAAAGTGGGTGCAGCCCGAGCGCAGCGAAAATTTGCGGATGGTTTTTTGCCAGATCGAGTACGCCCTGAAAACGGTCGGCGGTAACGGTCGGAACGATCAACTGATGCACACCGGCGATTTCCGCCTTTTGCAGGCTTTCAGTTTCAGCACCGGTAAACGGCGGGAAGTCAAAGTGGCAGTGCGTGTCGATCAGGTGGAAACTCACAACTTTCCACCTTCGTTATAACGGCTCTCTTCGCTGTGCAGCATTTCGTTACGATCAGCGGGTTGAGTCTCATCATGAAATGCACTCACCGCCGGACGCACCATCCCACCATCGGCCACCATATCAGTAAGCACGGCGGGATCGAAAAGAATCTGTTCGACGGCGCTGGCAGCGGCAATCGGAATAACATGATCTGGATTATCCTGCGGCACCACCATGGGTCTCGGCCGGATTTTACGCGGCGTGATAAACGGCATCGAGCGTTCATTTTCACGGGGAATAAACCAGTGTGATGCGGCCGAAAGGAAGTAACGAGCGCAGCGACGACCAAGGTGGTAATCCTGATTCAGCGCAGGTAAGCGGCTGCCTAATGCATGGCTGGCAAGCGGCTTGGGTGGGAAAATCTCAAATATTCGCAGATCGCCCGGTGGATTTTCGATGAACTGCTGAATACGGTGATAGCTGCTTTCATGGTGCTGCATCATGCGCACCAGTTGTTGCAGACTGCTTTCACTCAGCCACTGTTCCATACGCTTCATCCACTGCGGCGTGTAGAACATCGCAGAGGGTACGGTGCGGATCACCACAATAGTATCCGCACCGCGCCGGTAGGCTTCTTCGACCGGAATGGCATCGCTGATTCCACCGTCCTGGTAGCTAATACCGTCGAGATCTACGCCCATGCGGTAAAAACCCGGAATAGCACTTGAGGCTTTGATCACTGGCAGCCAGTTTTCGCGCGTTGGCGCAAAATAGTTGGCAGTGTAGTCATCGCTTCGGCAGGCGCACATAAGAAACTCGCGGCCGTCGATCAACAGTTTTTCAGCGGAGTCCATCGCAAGTGGCATATTTTTGGACGTCTCGTCCACCAGCCAATCGAGATCGATGAGATGCCCGCCACGGACAAACCGCAGTGGGTTAAAAAAGTGAGAACTGGTGGTGTAGCGGGTAATGACGCGTCGAGCGTATCCCGGCTGGCCGCAAACAAAGGCCGAGAGATTTTGAGCACCGGCAGAGGTGCCAATAAATAGATCGAACGGATTAAATCCCGCACGCTGAAATTCGTCCAGCACGCCTGCGGTGAAAATCCCGCGTTGCCCGCCGCCTTCACATACCAGCGCAATCTTGCCGGGTTTGTAAGGTTGGTACGCCAGCGGTTCAATACTGCCGAGCGTAACAGGTATTCTGTATCCCAACGCATTCCCCTCAGTGAACAAGCCGCAAATTCTATGGGCCTCACCTCAGAGCATACCTTGTCTTTATCAGTTCGGTAATTATCTAATAAAATACCGGAGATTAAATCGTTACTTTCTGTTAACCCGTTCGGTTCAACAGTGTACGAGCCAATCTCCGGCAGGAATTATTCAGTGCTTATTCTATCAGTGAGGGTGTCAGAGTCGTTTACGACCGGTAAACAGGCTGACCAGGAACAGAATGATACCCACTACGAACACGACTTTTGCAGCCCAGGCTGCTGTACCTGCCAGACCACCAAAGCCAAGAGCCGCCGCGATTAACGCGATGATTAGAAATATAATGCCCCAACGAAACATAAGCTTCTCCTTACCCTATTTTTAAATTTTGCCCAATTCACATGGTGTCCAATATTTCGGACCTAAACCCAACGTTAAACCTTTCTATTTGGCTTCTTACTGCTTGGCTTCTTAAAACCGGTTTTGGCCGGATAATAAAAATGCTTACTTTTAAAGATAGCTGCAAAAATGAAAGTGTTAGAAAAACTGGCAATTTTTTTAGGCCGAATGGCCCCATGTGTTCTGTTTTATAGTGTTTTGATACTGACTTTATAAGAGCAGATTGCCTGCAACGTGACAGGCAATCTTTATTACATTAATGACTTGTTACCACTAACCATCAACGCTTACGGTACAATTTTCAGGTCATTCTTGACGCTTTTCACACCGTCAACGGTCTTAGCAACGCTTTCTGCACGGGCCGACTGCGCACGATCTTTTACAGAACCGGACAGCTGCACAACGCCGTCGGTGGTTTCAACTTTCACCATGCGTGAAGGGATGATGTCATCAGCCAGCAGCTTAGCTTTCACCGACGTGGTGGTGGCGGTGTCACCCGCATAGCCCTTCACCGTCTGGTCTTTGCTGTCTTTAGTATGCAGTTTGTCGCTGACGGATTTAACGCCTTCAACTTTAGTCGCCACGGCAACCGCCTGTTCAGCTTCTGCCTGCGAACCCACAAAACCGCTCAGCGTAACCACACCGTTATCTGTTTTTACTGAGATATCGCTGCTTTTGATCGCTTTCTCATCGACCAGAGCACTTTTCACTTTTGCTGTGGTGGCACTATCGCCCATGTAGTTATCAACTTTCTTCATGGAACTATCGATTTTTGCACCTGCGCTATCACTTGTGGTTGCAGCGAATGCGCCACCGCTCATCAGTGCGGTACCCAGAACAACAGCCATCATGGAATAGGCAAATTTAGAGTTTTTCATCGATTTCTTCCTTTCAGTTTATAAGCCCTAATCGCGGACCCGGTACGCCACATTTTTGGTGACGCCTTCTAACAAAATGTTTTGCTGAGTTTTTACATCCTATGTAGCAGAGTACTTCGTTTTATTCGGGCTTTTCATCGCCTTTCGATATAACTCTCTGCATCGTGACCTAAAAGCAGTGCTTTAAGCCACTTTTCCCTAAACACACATTTAATATAGTCAAGAATGAGCAAAACAGTAGGAAGATCGTTAATAACAGCCCCGAATACAGACAAGTCCTAAGATTAGTCGGCCATTTTGCCTGTTTTTCCGTCAAGGTGCGGAAAAAGCGAACAGGGTAAATGTGACGAGTGATCAAAAAACAGGAAGAATAAGGATAAAAAAAGACGGCGCAAAGGCCGTCTTTAGAGGTAAAAACCGATGAAAAAGAATTAATGCTCGCGGGTTTTACGGAATTTCACTTCAGGATATCGCTCAGAAGCCAGGTTCAGGTTCACCATGGTTGGTGCGATGTAAGTCAGGTTGTCACCACCGTCCAGTGCCAGGTTCACTTCATTTTTGCGCTTAAACTCTTCAAATTTCTTCACGTCGCTGCACTCAACCCAACGTGCTGTGCTGACGTTGACCGACTCGTAAATGGCTTCAACGTTGTATTCACTTTTCAGACGCGCCACCACCACTTCAAACTGCAGTACGCCGACGGCTCCCACAATCAAATCGTTGTTGGAGATGGGGCGGAAAACCTGAACCGCACCCTCTTCGGAGAGCTGCACCAACCCTTTGAGCAGCTGTTTCTGTTTGAGAGGATCGCGCAGGCGGATCCGGCGAAACATCTCTGGGGCGAAGTTCGGAATACCGGTGAACTTCATGTTCTCACCCTGAGTAAAGGTATCGCCGATCTGAATAGTACCGTGGTTATGCAGGCCGATGATGTCCCCAGGGAAAGCCTCTTCCACGTGCGAACGGTCGCCAGCCATAAAGGTCAAGGCATCAGAGATCACCACGTCTTTACCGGTACGGACCTGTCGCAGTTTCATGCCTTTTTCATATTTACCGGACACCACACGCATGAATGCCACGCGGTCGCGATGCTTTGGATCCATATTGGCTTGAATTTTGAAAACGAAGCCGGTGAACTTCTCGTCATCGGCTTTCACTTCACGCAGGTCGGTTTTACGCGGCATCGGCGCGGGAGCCCATTCCATCAAACCGTCAAGCATATGATCCACGCCGAAATTACCCAACGCCGTTCCGAAGAAGACCGGGGTTAAATCACCACTGATGAAAGCTTCGTGATCGAATTCGTGCGACGCGCCCTGCACCAGTTCCAGCTCTTCACGCAGCTGTTTGGCGAGGTCTTCGCCGACGGCAATATCGAGATCGGGGTTATTTAACCCCTTAACGATGCGGACTTCTTGAATGGTGCTGCCTTTACCGGTCTGATACAGATAGGTTTCATCTTTATAAAGGTGATAAACGCCTTTAAACAACTTGCCGCAGCCGACAGGCCAGGTGATAGGTGAACAAGCTATTTTCAGCTCGCGTTCTACTTCGTCCATCACTTCCATTGGGTCACGGATGTCGCGGTCGAGCTTGTTCATGAACGTCAGGATCGGCGTATCACGCAGACGGGTCACTTCCATCAGCTTACGGGTGCGATCCTCGACGCCTTTCGCGGCATCAATCACCATCAGACAGCAGTCAACGGCGGTCAGGGTACGGTAAGTATCTTCGGAGAAGTCTTCGTGTCCCGGGGTATCGAGCAGATTGACCAGACACTTTTTATACGGGAATTGCATCACCGAGGTCGTAATAGAAATACCACGTTGCTTTTCCATTTCCATCCAGTCAGATTTGGCGTGATGGCTTGAGCCACGACCTTTAACCGTACCGGCGGTCTGAATGGCGTTGCCGAATAACAACACTTTTTCAGTAATGGTAGTCTTACCCGCATCGGGGTGAGAAATAATGGCGAAGGTACGACGCTTAGCCACTTCGAGGGCGAGTTCACTTGGAGACATGTTTTCACGTTTCTTCGGTTGGCCGCCCTGCACTGCTGTGTATTACACCAGAGTTTCATCACGTCAGTAGGACGTCAGGCAAAGCGGTAATATAAGTTATAGCTGGCTATTTTCACTGATTTGGCCTGGATGGGCAATCAATGGTTTTTTTGTGCTCCAGGCGGCAAACTCTCAGAGCTTGAAGTCGGCAGGCAATGAGGCCCAATGACGTCGTAAAATGACTTTATGGGTATTTGCCATAGGAAGTGAATCAAGCCGGTTTGACCATTCACTCCGGGCGAGGGTAAGCACATCATCCAGATGCACTTCTATCGCGGGCCAGGAGATGCCAATGCGACTTGCCCATTTATCAAAAGTGGAGAAGCCGATAGCTGCCCAACGTTTTTCTTTCGCCATATTCAGCCCAGTATCAGCGCCATCATAATGGCGTCTTCGCGGCCTTGTGCGGAAGGGTAGTAATTGCGGCGGACAGAGACTTCATTGAAACCGAGACTTTCATAGAGCGTGATGGCTTTGCTATTCGAGGCGCGGACTTCCAGCCAGAGTGTGACAACGTCCCGCAGCTCAAGTTGCTGGATCACCTCTTCAAGCAGAGCGCGGCCCAACCCATGACGCTGAAAGGCGGGATCGATGGCGATATTAAATAGCGTCGCTTCGTCGAGAACAACTTGAGTGATGGCGAAACCGGCCATCTCATCGCCCTGCATCATTTTCAGGTTGAGATAACGTTCGCCCTGATTGCTGGCAAAGGTCTTTTCAGTCCATGGGAAAGCATGGCTGGCGTTTTCAATTTGGAAAGCACGGGGTAAATCAGCGGGTGTCAGGATAGAAATGCTGTTCATTTTCACAAATCTGCTGCCAGAGCGCCCGTTTGGCGCCGGCGTTTTGGTAAAGCTCGGACAACGCCGGGCTGGATAGCTGCGTACCTTCGACCGCTAACGGTTCGTTGATACCCAGTCGCCAAATATTGCATTGAGTGCCTTCTGGCAGCATCGTGACCTGTTCCGGCGTCAGGTGGTAAACCTGCTGAGCCGCCAGTGCCAGCGAGCGCAACACATCGGTGATCAAGGGGTCATCGCCAGCAGGTGGGACGTCGGCGACAATCAACAGCCGCGTATTATCAGGCAGGCTGACCGCCACTTCACCTTGTAAAACAGCCGGCTTTCGCAGCGTCCACTGCGTAATACCCATCTGTTGTAACAGCCAGTCTCGTCTTGATGCCATGCCCATTCCTGTCTGTTGGCGACCCGTTGCTATGAAGATTCGCGCCGGTTAATTCACACCGCTTATTTACGATAATGCCGCGCTATGCTAGCAAACCCATCGAACGTGCGCCAATAAACCTCTATAATGCCGGGCTATATTCCTGAGGAGCCACAACCTGATGTCTGCATTAACCCCGGCAAGTGAAGTAATACTGCGCCACAGTGACGAATTTACAGGGCGCCGCGTGCTGTTTGCCGGTGACTTACAAGATGATCTACCAACCAATTTTGTTGAAGAAACCGGCGCCGAAGAGGTTCGCGTTCACACCAACCAATACCACCATGCACAAATGCTCGGCGGCGCGCTGCAGGACAACGTGCAATTCAGCCTGCTGCCTGATGCTGAATTTATCGCGTCAAGCGACCTGCTGATCTACTACTGGCCGAAGAGTAAGCAAGAAGCAAAATTCCAGCTGTTCAACCTGTTGTCACAACTGCCGATCGGCATTGATGTATTCGTCGTCGGTGAAAACCGCTGCGGCGTTCGCAGCGCTGACACCGTGCTTGAAGAGATTTGCGAAGTGAGCAAAATCGACAGTGCACGCCGCTGCGGTTTGTATCATGGCCGTCTGGAGAAACAACCTGAGTTTAACGCCGAAGCGTGGTGGGATACTTACATGGTTGAAGAAGTGACCATCAAAACACTGCCAGGCGTATTCAGCCGCGAAGGCCTCGACAGCGGCAGCCTGCTGCTGATTAACAGTTTCGATCAACCCGTGAAAGGCAAAGTGCTCGATATCGCCTGCGGATCAGGCGTGCTCGCCGCGGTATTGGCCACCTATTCACCAAAAATGAAAATCACCCTCAGTGACGTCAGCGCTGCAGCCATTGAAGCCAGCCGCGCCACGCTTGCCGCGAATGACCTGCAGGGTGAGGTGATCGCCAGCAACGTCTATTCTGACATTGCGGGTCGATTTGACATGATCATCTCCAACCCTCCGTTCCACGAAGGTTTACAGACCAGCCTGCACGCCGCAGAACAACTGATCCGCGGTGCTGCGAAGCATCTGAATGTGGGCGGCCATCTGCGCATTGTTGCTAACTCATTCCTGCCTTATGCCGCACTGCTGGACGACACCTTTGGCAGTCACGAAGTGCTGGCGCAAAATGCCCGCTTCAAGGTATACCAGGCGACTTTAGGCCGTGCACCACGTGACGGTAAAAAGAAGAAGCGTTAATCACAATGCGCATTATCTCTGTGCCGTAGCCTTCACCCACTGCGGCCATGAAGAGAGCAATTCAACCGCGCAATTGAGAGGGATTGCTCTATTCATGGCGAATATGCTGTTTTTTACGCCAAACGTCCGTAATGCAGGAAATAAGTATTGACGCCCGTGAGGAAATCACTAGAATTCGGCCCGTAGTTGTATGGCTCGCAGAGAAAATTCGTATGAATACTTTGCTGAGAATGCGATGGTGGCGGAATTGGTAGACGCGCTAGCTTCAGGTGTTAGTGTCCTTTGGATGTGAGGGTTCGAGTCCCTCCCTTCGCACCAATACAACTAAGAGTAAAATTAGAAAGACCAGATTTATATTGCACGGCACGGTATGCGATGGTGGCGGAATTGGTAGACGCGCTAGCTTCAGGTGTTAGTGTCCTTTGGATGTGAGGGTTCGAGTCCCTCCCTTCGCACCAATCCGGTGATATAAATCAGGCAGTTAAAGATATACCTGTGCGAAGGTGGCGGGAATAATAAATAGACGCGCGAGCTCAAGTGTCAGAGTCCTTTGGATGTTAAAGAGCAGCCTCTCCTCCCGCACCATTAGTATGTAATAGACGTCTGCGGACGTCTTTTTTATGTCTAAAATTCAGTGCCCGCCAGTTTTCCCGCTTTTATCAGTCAACCTGATTCGATCTTGACAGACTTAACCCTCTGCTGATGCAGAAACACAGTGGCATATTCCCTGATAACAAATAATATTTAGATATGCACTAAGAAAGATATTAACCAGGCCAGATAAAATAGCCCACGCAGTAGATCTGTACGAATAAAAATCACCAAGTTCATTTTATGAACAATTCGTACATATAATATCCGAGGACATGTCGATCACTACAAATATAAATTGTTACTGAATGATTAATAATGGGCGCTCTACTAGGTGGATTATGTTAATAAAACACCATTCTCAAGCCGAATTATCGAGAAGCTATCATTAATCGTGACTTTGATCTCAATCCCACACGAAATGACAGATTTTTATGCTACCGGTAGGTATCATCCCGGCATTAGTGATATGTTTTATTCGTTTGAACGGTTTTTTTAAAACGCGTGAGTCGCATAAAACCTCGCTGAAAATGACGTAATAAAAACCGATTTTAAAATAGCATTTTATTTTTCTATACCGAGGGATTATGGACAACACACATATTGATACGCAGGTTCGGGGCTCAACCTCTAGCTGGCGTAAAACGGACACCATGTGGATGCTGGGTCTATATGGTACGGCAATTGGTGCAGGCGTACTCTTCCTGCCTATTAATGCCGGTATCGGCGGTTTAATTCCTTTACTTATTATGACCGTCCTTGCTTTTCCGATGACGTTCTTTGCGCACCGCGGTCTGACGCGATTTGTATTGTCCGGAAAAAATGCTGGTGAAGATATTACCGAAGTAGTAGAAGAGCACTTTGGTATTTCCGCCGGGAAACTTATTACCCTGCTTTATTTCTTTGCTATTTACCCTATCCTGCTGGTATATAGCGTCGCCATCACCAATACGGTTGAAAGCTTTATTACTCACCAGATGCACTTAACCGCCCCACCGCGTGCATTACTCTCTCTGGTACTGATTCTGGGTCTGATGGGTATCGTGCATTTCGGTCAGGACCTGATCGTTAAAGCGATGAGCATTCTGGTGTTTCCGTTTGTTGCCGTGCTGATGGCGCTGGCCTTATATCTCATCCCTAACTGGAATATGTCTGTATTCCAAAACATCTCTGTTTCCGGTAACGGTGTGGGTAATGGCTTGATGATGACCCTGTGGCTGGTGATCCCGGTAATGGTGTTCTCCTTTAACCACTCGCCAATCATCTCTTCATTCGCGGTTGCCAAGCGTAAAGAGTACGGCGAAGGCGCTGAGAAAAAATGTTCGCGCATTCTGGCTTATAGCCACATCATGATGGTGTTAACCGTCATGTTCTTCGTATTCAGCTGCGTACTCAGCCTGTCTCCGGAAAACCTGATGGAAGCGAAAACCCAGAACATTACGATCCTCTCTTACCTGGCAAACCACTTTTCTAATCCAATGATTGCCTATGTCGCGCCGTTTATTGCTTTCATTGCTATCACTAAATCTTTCCTCGGTCATTATCTTGGTGCCCGCGAAGGTTTTAATGGCATAGTAATTAAGTCACTGCGCAGCAAAGGGAAAAATATTGCACTTCCGACGCTGAACCGCTACACCGCTATTTTCATGTTATTAACTACCTGGTTAGTAGCCACATTAAACCCTAGCATTTTAGGGATGATTGAAAATATCGGCGGCCCAATAATAGCAATGCTATTATTTCTGATGCCAATGTATGCTATCCATAAAGTACCTGCGATGAAAAAATACAGTGGCCATGTTAGCAATGTGTTCGTGGTTATAATGGGTCTGATTGCCATGTCAGCAATTGTTTATACGCTGATGAGCTAAACTTTAATTAAATAATTAATAATAAGCAGGGTAAAACCTGCTTATATTTTAACGTTCCATTTCAATTCTTATCTTTGGTTTCTCCGGCGAATTCTTCGCCCCACCCTTTATACTCTAAATAACTCGAGTTGCAGGACTTATCTGCAGGAAGCAGATTTGAACGCTGCTTGCCGCGGCCCCTTTAGGGTGGAGCGCGCACAGCCAACGCACATACAACTTGAAGTATGACGAATATATTGACACTTACAGCTATGGAGTCAGACGTGATCAGCATCTTCGATATTTTCAAAATAGGTATTGGCCCTTCCAGTTCTCATACTGTCGGCCCAATGAAAGCCGGGAAAATATTCAGCGATGAACTTATCTCTCTCGGCCTTATTAATAAGACTACCCGCGTCGTGGTAGATATTTACGGCTCTCTATCATTAACCGGTAAAGGGCACCATACCGATCTGGCCATTATCATGGGGCTGGCCGGGAATCTGCCGGATTCCGTTGACATAGATGCTATTCCGGCTTTTATCCATGCGGTGGAAACCAGTGGCAGACTGATGCTGGCGAATGGCACCAAAGAAGTCGATTTCCCTCTGGAACTGTCGATGATATTCCATTCCGGCAACCTGCCGCTGCATGAAAACGGCATGACGGTGAGCGCATTTAACGATGAGACCCTGCTCTATAGTCAGACCTATTACTCTATTGGCGGCGGTTTTATTGTGGAATCCAGCCGTTTTGGTATAGAGGAAGAGAGCATCGTCACCATGCCATTTCCATTCCATTGTGCGAAAGATTTACAGCGGCACTGCAACGACTCCGGCCTGTCACTGTCGGGCGTTATGCTACAAAACGAGTTAGCCGGGCATTCACGTATTGAAATTGCTGAGCATTTTGCGGCAATCTGGAATGTGATGAGCGAAGGCATTACGCGAGGTATCCATACCGAAGGCTTACTCCCGGGCCCGATGAAAATCAACCGCCGTGCCGCAGCACTGCGCCGAATTCTGGTCACTCAGGACAAGAACAATGTCGACCCTATGGGTGTGGTTGACTGGATCAACATGTATGCCATGGCGGTCAATGAAGAAAACGCGGCGGGTGGGCGCGTAGTCACTGCGCCAACCAATGGCGCCTGCGGCATTATCCCGGCGGTACTGACTTACTATGATCAGTTTATTCGCCCGGTCAGCCCCGACTCTTACAGCCGCTTTTTCCTGGCGGCAGGTGCCGTAGGCGTGCTGTTTAAAATGAACGCCTCTATCTCCGGCGCAGAAGTCGGTTGTCAGGGTGAAGTCGGCGTAGCTTGTTCGATGGCGGCTGCCGGTCTGACTGAACTACTGGGCGGCAGTACCGCACAGGTGTTTATGGCAGCAGAAATCGCCATGGAACATCACCTTGGTTTGACTTGTGATCCGCTGGCAGGACAGGTGCAGGTACCTTGCATTGAGCGTAATGCTATCTCGGCGGTAAAAGCCGTGAATGCCTCGCGTATGGCGCTGCGCCGCACCAGCGAACCGCGTGTCTGTCTGGATAAAGTGATCGAAACCATGTACGAAACAGGCAAAGACATGAATGCCAAGTACCGCGAGACTTCACGCGGTGGGTTGGCTATTAAGGTCTTAGCCTGCAACTGATTACCCGTCGTCTCTGTGCTATGTTGAATCTGATGTTATGTGAAACCCACAACACCTAAAAACAGTTAAAGGGACGAATCGGCATGTCTAAATTTTTCATGAATGACCGCAAGAATCTGATTAACGACGTGATTGAAGGCGCAATCCTGACCTCCCCCTACAAAAATCTCGCCAAACTGGATGTCGATCCGGCCATCCGCGTGGTGGTACGCAGCGACTGGGATAAGAAAAAAGTCGCGCTGATTTCCGGAGGGGGTTCAGGTCATGAACCGGCACACGTCGGTTTCGTCGGCAAAGGCATGTTGACTGCCGCCGTGTGCGGCGACGTATTTGCCTCACCAAGCGTGGATGCGGTACTCCACGCCATCGTGGCGGTCACTGGCGAAGCAGGTTGCTTGCTGATCGTTAAAAACTATACCGGTGACCGCCTTAACTTCGGCCTGGCGGCGGAAAAAGCCAAAAACCTCGGTTATAACGTCGATCTGGTGATGGTGTCTGATGACATTTCGTTGCCAGACAATAAACAGCCGCGCGGCATTGCCGGAACGGTGCTGGTACATAAAATTGCCGGTTACGTGGCCGAACACGGTAAATCGCTTAAAGCCGTGGCGACGGCGGCGCAAAAAGCTATTGATGCTATTTCAAGCATCGGCGTGGCGATGGCAGGTTGCAGCCTGCCGGGCGACAGCGGTGAAGAAGATGAAGAGAGTCGTATTCCAGCCGGTCATGTCGAGCTCGGTCTGGGCATTCACGGCGAACCAGGCATATCAAAACTCAAGACCCAGAACAGCGAAAAAGTTATCACTACGCTGGTGGATAAGCTACAGGAACAGCTGAAGAAGAGCGACAAACTGGCTGTTCTTATCAACAACCTTGGCGGCGTTTCTCCGCTGGAGATGAACCAACTGACCAAAGAGCTTGTGCACTCTGCACTGGGTAAATCCATTCGTTATCTGATGGGGCCTGCGGCACTGGTCAGTGCGCTGGATATGAAAGGTTTTTCACTGTCGGCCATTGTCCTGACGGATGATATTGAGAAAGCCCTGCTGGCAGAAGTGGAAGCCTCCGGCTGGCAGCCGATGGTTAAACTGGAAAAACTACCGACGCAGAAAGCCAAAAAAATCAGCCAGAAGGTGAAAGTGAAGGCCTCGGCCAATGCTGAGGTCGGCAAAATTATCGAGACCATCACCCAAACCCTATCAGGACTGGAGGATGAGCTGAACAAGCTGGATGCCAAAGTGGGCGATGGTGACACTGGATCCACCTTTGCGTCAGGTGCTCGTGATATTCAGGAGCAGAACCAAGGCAAAAAATTGCCACTCAACGATCTGTCGGCATTACTGACATTGGTGGGTGATCGACTGGCAACGGTGATGGGAGGCTCCAGCGGCGTGCTAATGTCGATCTTCTTTACCGCTGCCGGGCAGAAGGCGCAGGAGGGCAAAAAAGTGGCCGATGCGCTGCTGTTTGGTCTTGAGCGCATGAAACATTATGGCGGTGCAGATCTGGGCGATCGCACCCTGATTGATGCGCTGCAACCGGCACTGGAAGCGCTCGGTAAGAACAATGACTTGAAAGCCGCCGCCAAAGCGGCAGTAAAAGGCGCGAAAGAAACCGCCAGCATGAAAAAAGCCAACGCGGGCCGCTCTTCTTACCTCAACAGCAGCAGCCTGAAAGGGGTAAAAGATCCCGGCGCGGTGGCAGTAGAAAAAGTCTTCGAGGCACTCGCCAAATAACGCAGATAGCGAAAAAGTCCAACGGCCTGCCCGGTTTCCCGGCAGGCCGTTTTTTATGGTCAAGCTGAGGGAGCTAACTCGGCCAGCGGTCCAGAACAATGCCACGCCCCGAAGCTTTCGCGCCAAATTCGGACAATACGGCTTTGACATCCGGATCAATGTAGTCGGCGTTGTCTTGTTCGACACGAACCACGCTATTGTCCGGTATTTCGGCCAGTAAGCTCTGCAAACGAGGGTTGTGCAAGAAAGTCAGGTTCTGTTGAAAACGTACCACGTAATGATTTTCGTAACGCGTCAGCTGTAACGCATTGCGATGACTTTTGTAGGTACTCGACAGCAGTTGAGCCAGTAAACCGATACCGATACCCGCCAGCATCCCGAACACTAAAATCCCCGCAAGCGTCGCGAGAAACGGTAAAAACTGCGGCAGGCCAAGACGCCACTGAGCGATGAACAGCTCGGGCGATGCCAGCTTATACCCGGTATACAGCAGAACCGCCGCCAGACAGGCCAGCGGGATGGTATTCAACAGATCGCTGAAGAACATGCCACATAACAGTAAAAGAATGCCGTGCAGCAGAATGGAAATCTTGCTGCGTGCGCCGGTATTGACGTTAACCGAACTGCGTACAATCACGGCGGTGATCGGCAGACCGCCGAGAAAGCCGCTGACCAGATTACCAATGCCCTGTGCGCGCATCTCCTTGTTTGGCGAGGGTGCGGGAGTTTGCTCTTTAAGCTTTTTCAGCGCTTCCTGGCTGAGCAACGTTTCCAGACTGGCAACCAATGCCAGCGTGGCGGCGATGATATAAACCTGCGGGTTGTTCCATGCACTCCAGTTCGGCGTCTCCAACTGCGCGGTGACTTCATCGACGCTGTCGAATTTAGGCAAAGTAATGCGCGGTAGCGATTGCATGACATCCGGCAGAATGCGGTCACCAAAGATCACCGCCAGACTCCCCCACAGCACGGCAATCAGTGGGCCCGGAATATAGGTCATCAATTTGATGCGTTTGAACGGAGCCGTAGTCCACCCCCATAAAATCAGTAAGGCCACCGCAGCGACCAGCAGCGAAGCCGGAGAAATGCTGACGGACGGATCGGCGATTAACGCTTTCAGGCCACCATCCCCTTCATAACCCAGCGCGACCGGAATTTGTTGCAGGATAAGCAACACACCGATCGCCGCCAACATGCCCTGAATGACTGAGCCAGGGACCAGCGAGACGAAGCGGCCGGCCTTGATAATACCGAAGATAATTTGCAGCACGCCCGCCAGCATTAATGCCAGCAGCAAAGTAGAGAAGGAACCGAGGGTTTGCATCGCGCCAACCACGATGGTGACCAAACCTGCTGCCGGACCGCTGACGGCAAAGCGCGACGGACTGAGCAGCGTGACCAGCACGCCGCCAATAACGCCGGTTAGCAAGCCAACAAAAGGCGGCATTCCACTGGCCTGAGCAATACCAAGGCTGAGCGGTAAGGCCACCAGAAACACCACAACACCGGCGGGAATGTCATAACGCAGGGTGGAAAAATCGAAAGACTTATTCATAGTCCGCACTCCCGGCAGCACTTTGCTGCACCAAGGGTTTGAGGTGACCGCTGTGCAGGTCGTAGACGCAGCCAAAAACGTGAAGAGGAGTGCTTTGTCGCCAGGCAGCCTGAACCGGAGCAGTGGAGATGAGAGTGGAGAATTGAGTCAAAACGTTGGCTTCAACCAGTTGGTTAAGCCGCTCGCTGTCATCACTCTTGGTACGGTGGAAATCCTCCAGCGGGGCTTGCAGGGTGTGACGTAAATGACGAATGCGGCGTGATAATGCGCTGTCTTCTGATGCCAGCGGCATCTCAGGTAGTTGCACCGCCGCCTGCACCCCGCCGCAGCCATAGTGACCGCACAAAACAATGCCGGAAACCTTCAGATACTCCAGCGCATATTGCAGCACGCTGATCAGATTATCGTCTTCAGCAATTACCATATTGGCGATATTGCGGTGCACAAACAGTTCGCCGGGATGCGCACCAGTCAGGACTTCGGCCGGAACACGGCTATCGGAACAGCCGATCCACAGCGTATGGGGTTGCTGCGGTTGGGAAGTAAATTGAAAGTAGTCAGGATCGCTCTGACGCTGTTTCTGCGCCCAGCTGCGGTTGCGTGCCAGAAGAGGTTTCAATATTGTCACGGTGTGCTTCTCTCGGTCTGAGGGACAAACAGGTTTTAGCCCGTTTGGCCGGGGCCATAAACGTCTAAAGATAAGATATCTTTAATTACGGTTTGAAGCTTATTTATACACTTTCTAACATGTTAGTCGGCAATTCAGCATAAGGATAATCTTAGAGTGATGGGATTTTGCTCACGCTATCCTGCCTTTGGGTGTAAAAAACTTTGATATCGCGCAGGTTAACATGCTTCTTGCCCACGTCTCGCGCGGCTTCACCGTATAATCCCCCGCCTCAAAAATTTTGACTACCAAGCGCTTTTACATAAGAAAAGCTTATTAATAAACTGTGTTTATGCACGAAGAGATCTCATGTCCATCAGCCTGATCCAACCCGATCGTCACCTCTTTTCCTACCCACTCTACTGGGCTGAATGTTTTGGCACGGCGCCTTTTCTGCCGATGTCGCGAAAGGAGATGGATCAACTTGGCTGGGACAGCTGCGATGTGATCGTAGTAACCGGCGACGCCTATGTCGATCATCCGAGCTTCGGTATGGCGATCGTGGGAAGGATGCTGGAAAAACAGGGCTATCGCGTCGGGATCATCGCTCAACCTGACTGGACCAGCAAAGAAGACTTCATGAAACTCGGCAAGCCCAATCTGTTCTTTGGCGTAACGGCAGGCAATATGGACTCGATGATCAACCGTTATACGGCGGATCGAAAATTGCGCCATGATGATGCCTACACGCCAGATAATAAGGGAGGGATGCGTCCGGATCGCGCTACCGTGGCTTACTCGCAGCGCTGCAAAGAAGCATTCAGCGATGTGCCGGTGCTGCTTGGCGGCATCGAAGCCAGCTTGCGGCGCATTGCCCATTATGACTACTGGTCGGACACGGTTCGCCGTTCAGTACTGGTGGATTCCAAAGCCGACATGTTGATTTATGGCAATGGCGAACGACCGTTAATAGAAGTCGCACATCGGCTGGCTGCGGGAGAGAAGATCACTGACATCGTTGACGTACGTAATACCGCTATCATGCGCAAAATGGCGCTGAGCGGCTGGAGCGGTGTTGATTCCACTCGTCTCGACAATCCTGGCCGTATCGAACCTATAATGAATCCGTATGGTGAAGATCTGCCGTGTGCCGAAGGGGTACTGCCTAAACCCGACGGCCCTCAGCCAATCAACGTTCGCGCGCCACAACCAAAGCCGTGGGAGAAAACCTACGTGCTCCTGCCGTCCTTTGAGAAAGTAAAAAATGACAAAGTGATGTACGCCCATGCCTCGCGCATTTTACATCATGAAACTAACCCAGGCTGTGCAAGGGCGCTAATGCAAAAACATGGCGACCGCTATGTGTGGATCAACCCGCCAGCGATCCCGCTGGCGACCGACGAAATGGATTTGGTCTTTGCCCTGCCCTTCCAGCGCGTACCGCATCCATCCTACGGCAAAGCACGCATTCCGGCTTATGAGATGATCCGCTTCTCGGTCAATATCATGCGTGGGTGTTACGGGGGTTGCTCGTTCTGTTCCATCACTGAACACGAAGGACGCATTATTCAGAGTCGCTCGGAAGAGTCGATAGTCAAAGAGATTGAAGAGATCCGCGACCGGGTTCCGGGCTTTACCGGCGTTATCTCCGATCTTGGTGGTCCGACCGCTAATATGTATATGTTGCGCTGCCAGTCACCACGTGCCGAACAAACCTGCCGCAGGGCCTCCTGTGTCTACCCCGATATCTGTAACCATATGGATACTAATCATGAACCCACCATCAAACTGTATCGCCGTACACGAGCACTAAAAGGTATCAAGAAAATCCTGATTGCCTCCGGTGTGCGTTATGACCTCGCGGTGCGGGATCCTTTGTATATTAAGGAGCTGGCTGAGTATCATGTGGGAGGTTATCTGAAGATCGCGCCGGAACATACCGAGGCCGGACCGCTGTCAAAAATGATGAAGCCGGGCATGGGCAGCTACCATCGTTTCAAGAAATTGTTTGATCACTATTCCCAGCTGGCGGGCAAAAAGCAGTATCTTATCCCCTACTTTATTTCAGCACATCCAGGCACACGCGATGAGGATATGGTCAATCTGGCGCTGTGGTTGAAGGAAAACAGCTTCCGGTTGGACCAAGTGCAGAACTTCTACCCGTCTCCGCTCGCCAGCGCGACCACGATGTATCACAGTGGCAAGAATCCGCTTAATAAGGTTGATTATAAAAGTGAGGATGTGGTGGTGCCAAAAGGCGAGCACCAGCGCCGCCTGCATAAAGCGCTGCTGCGCTATCATGATCCTCTCAACTGGCCGGTGATCCGTGAAGGGCTGAATGCGCTGGGTCTAAAGCATCTGATTGGCAGCCGTGCCGACTGTCTGATCCCGGCTGAAAGCGCCGACGACCGGGCACGAGGTTATGCCTCTCACAGACCGAAATTCACCAGCAACCCTGCGGCTACACGCTTTACCGGTGCTCCCGGCGTCATTCAACCCGCAGCGAAAAGAAAGCCGGTCAGTCGAGGTAAAAAACCGGTATAAGTGAGTCACTGAGCGGGCTGTTATCGACATTGGCTGGCATGAGGTCAGCCATATACTTCCACCACTTCTGGCAGATCTCCGTCTGCGCTACCGCGTTCCAGCGCTCTTCTGATTCAATCTCCACCACACCAAACAGCAGATGGCGTTTTTCATCGAGAAAAATGCTGTAGTTATGTGCTCCGTGGCTTTTCAGGGTCGCGGCCAGCTCCGGCCAGACAGGCGAGTGCCGCCGCTGGTATTCAGCGTGAGCGTCTGGATTTACCTGCATAACAAAGGCTTTGCGGATCATCATGTTCTCCGGAAAAGGGACGATAATTGCTCCTCCCTTTGTCAGAGGGAGGAGCAAAAGCTTACAGGGCGTTGATATACAACTCGCGGACCTGCTCGCGGCTGGCGCGGCGCGGGTTACAGGGCGCGCAAGGGTCAGCAAGGGCTTTATCCAGCCAACCTTCGATATCCTTTTCTGTGATGCTTAATTGCCTGAAACCCGCCGGAATACCGACCCGTTCTGACAATTTTCGGATCGCATCAATGGCGGCATGACTAGCCTGTTCCTCACTCATATCCTCAATTTTAACGCCCATCGCGCGGGCAATATCAGCGAAACGTTGCGGGCAGGAAGAGCGATTAAAGGCCTCGACCACCGGTAACAGAATGGCATTGCAGACACCATGCGGCAGGTTGTGGGTTGCTCCCGGCTGATGCGCCAGTGCATGTACCAGCCCAAGACCGGCGCTGTTAAATGCCATACCAGCCAGATACTGGCCCTGAGCCATTCTTTCACGGGCATCAAGGTTTTTTCCGTTTTCCACCGCTTTCGGCAACCATTCGGTAATCGTCGTGATAGCAGCGAGTGCAGTCGGATCGGTCAGTGGGTGAGCGCCAACCGAAACATAAGCCTCGATGGCATGCGTCAGGGCATCCATACCGGTTGCAGCCGTGACGCTGGCCGGAATTGCGACCATGATCGACGGGTCGTCCACGGCGATATCCGGGATCAAGTTGGTGTCGATGATCACTTCTTTCACCGCACGCTGGCTGTCGATAATCACCGCATTACTCGTCAGTTCAGCAGCGGTTCCGGCTGTGGTATTGATAGCGACCAGAAAAGCGCCCGCTTTCTTCACTTTGCCGACACCGGAATAAGCGGTCACCGGCCCCGGATTGGCAGTCAGAATTTTGATGCCTTTAGCGGTATCAATCGGGCTGCCGCCGCCGAAGGCAATAAGGTAATTGCACTGATTTTGCTGATACCGGCGAAAACCCTCGTCGACCACTTCTGAAGTCGGGTTAGGCAGTACGTCGCTATACATAGCGTAGGGTAAACCTGCCTTCTTCAAGGCCGAAAACAGTCCGTCAAGCAGGCCGAGTTCAACCAGTTGGCCGTCGGTCACGATCAGCGCTTTTCCTGGGATTTTAAGCGCTAACATGGCAACCATATCTTCAATTGCGCCCTGTCCGTGCAGGCTAATTCTGGGTAGTGCTAACATAAAGCTCATGGTGAAATTCCTTTTAATCAGGCTTTCAGTGCTGCCGCAAAAGGCGTGACCTCAAACCGCTTGGCCAGCGCGATCAGTTCTTCGGTGGAGATAGTCTGTTTCTTGCCACCCATCGAAATCACTTTCACCAGTATTTCTGCCGATTTCTCGGCGGTGTCGATCAGGCCAAAGGCATCGTCAAGTGACGGACCGCTGCCGAAGATACCGTGGAAGGCCCATAGCACCAGGCTGTGATGCTGCATCTGATCGGAAGTCGCCGCACCGATGCCATCGGTACCCGGTACCATCCAGGGCACAATGCCGATACCGTCAGGGAATACCACCAAACACTCAGTACTGCACTCCCAGATTTCACGGGTGAATTTCGCGTTATCCAGCTCCATCACGTAGGTCAGCGCAATCAGGTTGGTGGCGTGGCAATGCATGATCACCCGATCCTGACCTTGGGTAACATTGATGCGCACGGCGTGCGACTGCAGATGCGTGGCCAGTTCAGAGGTCGGCAGTCCGCCAGCGGTCAGGCCCCATAGAATGCTATAACCCGTGCCTTGGTTGTTGAGTTGCAATATTGCCAGCGATTCGGTGGGCGCCAACTGCACATTGCGGAAGAACTTGCCGGAGCCGGTAACGATAAAGTATTGATTCGCCAGTTCCGGTGCCGGTTGAGTCAGGGCTATGTTGCGTGGTTCAGTGTAAAAATCTGCTTTATAAGGAGCGATGTCCTCTGGCAGCAGGCGCAAGCTGACGTTGCCGCCATTACGCTCGTCCCAGCCCTTCAGCCACATGTCAGTCGTGGCTTTGATCATGCCCTGTACAAACCAAGCGTTGAGTAAAGTTTTCATGGTGAATTACCTATAAAAGAAACGGGTTAAAAAACAGTTCTGTTAATAAAGAGCGTTAACGGGCTTAGCGTTTCGCGAGTTCGGTTTTTTCGTAATGGCGGACGTTGTCCAGCCACTGGCCGCCGACCGGTACGTCCTGGCGCAGGCAGTACATGTCCCACACGGCCTGCCACGGCAGGCATTTCTGTTCTTCCAGCAGTGCCAGACGCGCGGTGTAGTCACCGCCGGTTTCGAGTTTTTTCAGCATGTCCGTCGGTTCCAGCAGGGCGCGCAGCAGGGCTTTTTTCATGTTGCGGGTACCAATCACCCACGCTGCAATGCGATTGATGGAGGCATCGAAGAAATCCAGGCCGATATGTACGCGGTCGAACAGATCGTGACGCACAATTTCATTGGCGATCGCCTGAGTTTCGTCATCCAGCAGCACCACGTGGTCACTGTCCCAGCGCACCGGGCGACTGACGTGCAGCAGCAGGCGTGGGACAAACAGCATAGCGCTGGAGATTTTGTCGGAGATAACCTCTGTCGGATGGAAATGCCCCGCATCCAGACACAACGCGGTCTGGCGGCTGGCCGCGTAACCGAGATAAAACTCATTGGATCCGACGGTGTAGCTTTCAGATCCAATACCGAAAAGCTTACTTTCTACCGCATCGATATGATGGCGGGCGTCAAGCTTCTCTGAAATTACCTCATCCAGGGCGCTCATCAGGCGCTGACGCGGCGCTAACCGGTCAACGGTGAGATCTTTCATGCCGTCGGGGATCCAGATATTCATTACCGAAGGCGTATTCAGTGCTTTACCGAAGGACGCGGAAACGCGGCGGCTGGCCTGACAGTGTTCAATCCAAAACTGGCGGACCGCCGGATTGGCGCTCGACAGCGTAAAACCGCCTGCACTCATCGGATGCGAGAAGCAGGACGGGTTGAAGTCCAGCCCCAGTTTATTTTTCTTCGCCCATTCGACCCACTGGCTGAAGTGCTTGGGTTCAATTTCGTTGCGTGCCACCGGTGTGTCGGATTCGAGATAAAGTGCGTGCAAGTTCAGTCGGTTAGGGCCAGGGATCAGCGAAATAGCCTGTTCCAGGTCGGCACGCAGCTGCCGGGCATTTTTGGCTTTTCCGGGGTAGTTGCCGGTGGCCTGGATCCCACCGGTCAGCGCGCCCTCAGGGTTCTCAAATCCCGCAACGTCATCGCCCTGCCAGCAGTGAATGGAGACCGGCAGCGTGTCGAGTTTTTTCATGGCGGCTTCGGCATCAATACCGAGCTGGGAAAAGCGTTCTTTGGCGAGTGTCCATGCGCTTTCGATAGAAGTAGATGACGTCATACTGTGAGCTCCTCATTGGCGTGGCTCAGCGCCTGAAAACGGCGCCAGTGGATAGCAAGTTCGGGTTGGGGTTGCGGCAAATAGCGCCGCTGCTTGAAATTGGTGGCAAGGATCTGCCGGTAAAGCGTGACGTTCTCGACCAGATTCAGGGCCATTAGCTGGCAGCCGATATTGCCGAGGGTTGAAGCTTCGACCGGCCCAGCGGTGACCGATGTTTGGCAGGTGTCAGCGCAGAGTTGGTTAAGAAAGGCGTTCTGACTGCCGCCGCCGACGATATGAATTTCATCCAGCGGGGCACCCTGAAGTTCAGCCAGCTGCAACGCAGTCTGGCGGTAAAGCATCGCCAGACTGTCGAAGATACAGCGCGCCAGCTCGGCCGGACTTTGCGGTACCGGTTCAGCGTGTTCACGGCAAGCGTCACGTATTGCATCCACCATCGATGGTGGATTGATAAAGCGCGCTTCGTTGGGATTAATCAGGCTGATAAACGGCGGCAGGCCGGCGGCGGCAGCGATCAGCGCGGGTAAATCTTTGACGTTCAGTTCGCCGCACATGCGTTGCAGCAGCCACAGTCCCATGATGTTTTTCAACACCCGCACGCTGCCGTTGATCCCGCCTTCATTAGTGAAATTGGCCTGCAAAGCGCTGGCGTGCGTGAAGGCTTTCGGACTTTCGATGCCCATCAGCGACCAGGTACCTGAGCTGAGATAGGCAGAGTATTGGCCGGTCATCGGCGCGGCGACGACGGCGCTGGCGGTATCGTGGGTGGCGACGCTGAGCACCGGCACCTGATGGCCGCGCGGCGTGGTCCAGTTGCCCAGTCTTTTGCCCGGCTGCGACGGTTTCCCCAACCAGCGGCGCGGTACGCCAATGTGCCTGAGCAGGGTGTCATCCCAGTCGCCGGTACTCAAATTGACCATCTGCGTGGTGCTGGCGTTGGTGTGTTCCCAGTTCAGTGCGCCCGTTAAGCGGTAATGAATATAGTCTGGCATCAGCAGGAGATGCTCGACCTGATCGGTGAGTTCCGGCTGCTGGCTGGTAAAGGCTTTTAACTGGTAGAGCGTATTGAAAGAGAGGAACTGAATGCCGGTGGTACGGTAAATCGCCTCGCGGCCAAGCGTGTTGACGGTGCTGGCCATCACGCCGTCGGTGCGTTTATCACGATAGGCGACGGGCAGGCCGACGCGCTTCCCCTGTTTATCGAGCAGGACAAAATCCACGCCCCAGGTGTCTACACCGATGCTGTCGATATGGATCCCCGATGCATCCAGCCGTTTCAGTCCGGTCAGAATATGGTGTTCCAGTGCGTCCAGATCCCAGGTGTCGTGCCCATTCACAGTTTTCAAACAGTTAGGAAAACGGTGAACCTCTTTAAGCTCGAAGGTTGGGAGTGTCCCTACATGTTCGGTATTGAATGTCGCGAGCATCACGCGGCCACTCGAGGCGCCAAGGTCAATTGCGGCAATGTGGTGGAGTGTCATCGTGGCCATTCCTTATCAGATATGACCGCAGTGTAAGGGAGATTTTTTACTGCCACCTTCCGATGAATGCCACGGAGTTTGGCGGGCTGGCAGCATTAAAAAGGTAGATGCGAGGCGGATCACAAAACAAGCCAAAAGCGGGATATTCAGGCTTTGAATGCAACAGGATGAGAGACATAAGAAGGGAGATGTGATCTTTACCGCAGTTCCGTTCAACAGGCATAAAATCTTTGAAAAATGACAACTGATCGTGCTTTCAGCGCCGCCGTTTTAAGGTTATTGGCTGCCGAGCAGGATAAGGTCATTTCACTGAGTATACTTATCCTGTTTCTGAACTGGAGGTGGTGAATGACGTTACTGATCGGTGATGATTATTTTGCAGCGCCTGAGTTGACCGTGACGGTTGAACGGCGCACTCCACAATCGGCATTCCCTGAGCACTACCATGACTTCCATGAAATCATGCTGGTGGAAAGTGGATGCGGTGTGCACATCTTTAACGATGCCCCTTACACACTGACTACCGGCACGGTCTGTTTTGTTCGCGCCAACGACAACCATCTGTTTGAAAATGTAGATAACCTGCGCCTGACCAATGTGCTGTTCCGTTCGCCGCAGGCTTTTCGTTTTCTGCATGATGTGGGCCGTTTTTTGCCACAAGAGCATCATTATCAGCAGCAGGCCCATTGGCAACTTAGCCCAAGTATTCTACAGCAGGTGCTGCAATGTATCACCGTGCTGGAACGCCAGTCAGCGGGGGTCGGTGCTGAGCAGATTGCTGCCACCGAAAGCCAGTTTCTACATCTGCTTATTTTGCTTTATCAGGACTGTTTTCAGCCACAAATGCGGGATGGATCGGAAAATAAAGTTAATCAACTTCTGCAATGGTTGCAGGAGCATTACAGTGAAGAGGTGAACTGGCTGGAGGCGGCCGATCGTTTTTCTCTGGCGCTGCGCACCTTGCATCGTCAAGTCAAGCAGCATACCGGAATGACACCGCAGCGCTATCTAAACAGGTTGCGGCTACTTGAAGCCCGCCGCCGTTTGCATCACAGCGATCAAAGCATCACTGACATCGCCTACGCCTGCGGTTTCAGCGACAGCAATCACTTCTCGACGCAGTTTCGTCGTGAATTCTCGGTGTCGCCGAAGTTAATGCGCAACCAACTGCGTTAGCTGCGACACCTTTTATATTCTTTGGTCTGACCGGGTTTGGGATAGCCACTATGTCGCTGAAGTTAATGAAGAATGATTTTTTCCTGACCAATAAAAATTCTGTCATGGTGGCTGAACGTCACCCGCAGGCGAACTTCCCCAGCCACGACCACGATTTTGACGAACTGGTCATAGTGTGGCGCGGAAACGGTCTGCACATCTGGAATGGTGTCCCCTACCCCATTACCTGCGGGGATCTTTTTTATATCAATGCCACCGATCGCCACAGCTATGAGTCAGTCAATGAACTGGCGCTGGATAACATCCTCTATTGCCGCGATCGGTTTGGTTTATCGGCTGAGTGGGCACAGTTGTTACCTGAAGAATTTGTAAGTCAGGAGCAGCGTTACTGGCGGTTGAGTTCTCTCGGGATGACAGTACTGAGGGAAAAAGTAGATGAACTGGCGACAGAGTGTATGAAATCTGAATCTCTGTCGGTGCAGTTGAGCGAAACCCTGTTGATGCAGTTAGCGTTGTTACTGCTGCGTTATCGCCATCCGCCAAACAGCGGAGTGCTGCCGGATGCCCATCAGCTGGATTTACTGCTGATGGCATTGCGGGGCAACATCAGCGACTCTTTTAATCTCGACAGTTTTTGCGCGCAGCATGGCGTCAGTTCCCGGGGTTTACGCACGCTGTTTAAGCAACACACCGGAATGAGCGTGTCGCACTATCTGCGGCAACTACGGCTGTGTCGCGCCATGAGTTTGCTGCGCTATGGTCATCAAACCATTGGCGAGGTGGCGGCTAAATGCGGGTTTGATGACAGTAACTATTTCTCGGTGGTATTCAACCGTGCCTGTGGTGTCTCGCCGCGAGATTACCGGCAGCGGTTCGCCGGTGATCTGCACAGAAACCTGCCCGTTCCAACGCTGTACTGAACGCCTGTTTGGTCAGGCGATACGGCGGGCTTCAACGCCCAGCAGCCAGGCCAGATTTTCAATGATTTTTCCCTGATGCCCAAGCCCAATAGCGCAATGATGCGCCGGGCCGCCACAGGACCATTTTACGGAGAACTCCCGCACATTAAGCGGGAAACGGTAGCGGCTGTTGGTATTGCCAATATCTAATAAATAGGCCAAAGCACCCAACTGGTGAACATGTGCTAAGGCATCCAGCGCGCAGTCGGTCAGGGTGGCGCGCTCAAGTTCTTCGACTTCACAGCTATCATCGACATCAAGCGTGTTTTGTACTTCCTGCCATTTTCTTGCCGTTGAGCAGAAGTGACCTGCTGGCGTAATGCCACTAACTGGCACATCTCCAGCGGTTTAAAGCGCACACCAAGCCGGGCCGACAGGTTGGTCATGTTGGAGTAAACATCTACCATGCCGTCGTAATAGTGCCCGAGCACGCCAATCTGGCAGCAGGCCAGTGCTTTTTTGAGCCTGGCGGCGAGCAACCACTCGTTCAACTGTGAACAAACCAGAGGATCGCCGTTAAGCGCACCGACCAGCAACTGATAGCGGATACCGGCGCGGTTGAAGACGTTGACTAATTCTGGCGCACTGCATAGCTGACAGTGCGCCAGCCATTCGCCGGTGCGGGTACCGCGATCCTGCATGTCGCGGATTTTCTGATAGGGCAACCCGGTTTCCGGTTGCAGTGCCAGAATGATCACGGGTAATCCGAGTTTTTTCACCCGCGATAGAATCGTGGCGCTGAGCGCGTAAGTACTAATATAGAGGCAGATAACGTCGCATTCTGCCTGATGAAAACGGCTGACCAAGGCATCGGCTTTTTGCAAGTTATCAACCAGGCCTCCGTCAGTTACGTTATGTCCGTCATTTTGCAGGCGTTCGGCGATGTCATGCTGGTAGCCTTTTAAACGCGCTTATAAACCATCAAATTGTGGCCAGTAAGTGTCGAGCCCAATGCCCAACAGGGCAATCTTCAGCGGTGCCATATTATTGCCCCTTCGTTGCCCCTCAGGGCATGAGAATCGAGGTTATGCTGCCATACCCATGCCGACGATATTGGCCGCCAGAATGATGATGAGACCGCCCAGTACTAGAATGGCCACCGGTTTTTTGCCCACGCCCAACCACTCTTTGAGCAGCAGACCAACGATACCGCCGCAGAGCACGTAGAAACTCATGTGCAACATCCAGCTCATATAGTCATATTCTGGCGGAATACTGGCGTGGCCCCAGGCGTAGAAGAAGAATTGCAGATACCACATTATCCCACCCAAAATGGCGAACAGGGCATTGGTGATCAACAAAGGTTTCGCCACGCTGAAGTCTGCCTTGACGGAGATATCGCGACGAGAGGCGAGGCGAATAAAGCAGAAGCCTAGGTTAACGATGGCGCCCCCGCCCATGATCACGACATAGCTTGGTAAGGCGACATACAGCGGGTCAATCCCTAAGGCGGCGGCGGCGGCATGCATCGGGGTTGCGGCACTCATGGCAAAGGACATGCCTGCGGAGAAAATCCCGCACATGACGGCGAGAAACAGCCCTTTTTTCAGATTAAACTCTTCGGCCTTGATCCCGAGGGATTTCTCTTTCAGATAACCCGCATAGCTGACCACGGCAACGCCGATAACAGCTACCAGAACTCCCAGGAGTGTCATTCTTCCCCCCGGAGTGCCTATCAATAAAGCCGCTTTTCCTTGCAGAACGGGGGTCATCAGCGTACCGATAATCAGTGTGATACCAATGGCAATGCCAATCCCGAGGGACATGCCCAGATAACGCATGGTCAGGCCGTAGTTGATATTTCCGATGCCCCACATGGCACCAAAAAAGAAGATGGGCAACAACGTTGCGAGACTAAAAGAGCCGTAGTAAGCCCAAAAGTCAGGCAGCAGGATGTAACTCACGGTCCAGGGCAGGATGATCCACGAGAATAAACCCGCGATTGACCACATGGTTTCCCACGATCATTTTCTGACTTTCTTCAGTGGAGCGTAGAAGCAGGCTGCACTGGCTGCCCCCACTAAATGCCAAATAATGCCAAGAATGATAGAGCTGCTCATGCAATTAACCTTTATCTGAGTGGAGCACTTAATATATAAGTGATTGTTTTTAATTAGGTTATAGATGGTCCGTTGAGGGTGAGTCGTGTAGGGAACAGCACGCAGAACGGTCATGGAGCGTAGTGTAGGAAGAGGGATGGGACGTAACCTTCCACTGACTGCCATCGCAAATAGGCATCTGGCATGGATCAGAAGATGACGGTGAGACACTTCACAGAATATGAAATAGGAAATAGGAAATAGGAAAGGATCAGTATCAAAGCCGGGAATATATTTCGAATGGATTGAAGTCAGGAATAAAACAGCGCTATTGGTAACATTTCAGGCTCAATGCTGTGTCGAATTCATAACATTGTAGCGGAGGAATAAGAGTTTCCCTGCATGATTATGCAGTGGGAGTGTGTAATACCTCAAATGAAATAATATAATCTTTGGACGTATGTGATAACCCTGTGGCTTATACATGAACCAGCATTAATGATTGTAATCTCTCTTTTCATTTACAGCGAAATTTAGTGATCAGGCTTTACCGCAGGCTGATCCCATGCATAGGAAATTTTATTACGTCCGCTGTTTTTTGCCAGATAAAGGGATTGGTCAGCAGCACATAGCGCTGTGGCGAAGTCCTCATTCACTAATGCAGATAACCCTGCGCTAACCGTTACCTTTGTCGAAACCTGTGCATTGAAATGATGGGGAATATTCAGGTCAAGAACCTGACTTTGAATACGCCCGGCCATGCGGATGGCGCACTCCTGAGTGACGTCAGAGATCAGCACCAGAAACTCCTCGCCGCCATAACGCACCACGACATCACGTGAGCGGACTGCATCGCGTATGGCGGCAGAGACCTGGACAAGAGCCTGATCGCCCATGCTGTGACCATAATTGTCGTTATAGGCCTTGAAGTGGTCGATATCCAGCAACATTACGTAATGATTGGCACCCTGCTGGCTTAACAACGTATCCAGTTTGTTCTGTAACCCGCGCCGGTTGTAAAGGCCAGTGAGTGGGTCAAGCATGCTCAGATCGCTAAATTTTTCTCTTTCACTGTATAAATTGCCCACCAACCGGCGCGTAAAAGCATCGCTGCGCTTGCGCATAAAATGTTGCAAAGAAAGCCCAACCAGTGGCAGCGCAATAGTGAAAAAGATCCTACCAGTATGATTAAAATCGTCTAAAAAAATGACCGTAACAGAAGATGGTGCTGCATGAAGGCAAAAACTCAGAAAATTATCCGATAAAGCGATGGCACTGATAAAAAATACGCTGAGTAAGCTGACCAGCAGGAAATTATTATCCATCTGCCCAATTTGTTCAAAGCGCAGGGAAATATGCCATGCCCATAAGATCCCCACAGTGACTGAACAGGTATTCAAATGTGATGGGTTATTTTTTTTGTTGAAATAAGTAAAGATCAATCCTGACACGCAGAACACGCCGATCATCGTCAGAGGTAATGTGGATTTTAATGTTTTTAACGCCGGATTCAACATGATAAAGAGTGCGGAAGCACTGTTTAAGAAAAAAAATAATAATGTTGAAAGTTGGTGTTTGCTTTTAAGCAACTCATCATAGGAATGAAATATCATTAAAAATTCACTCTGGTAGCCTTTGATCTTCTGAATCTTCCGGATAAGTAAGCATTATGAACCTGAGTTCAGTCCTGTCTTATTTATTCCGAGAAGAAAATAAGTGGTAGGGTGCAAAAAATGCAAACAGTCACTCTATGTTATTATCTGTATGAGATTAAAAAGCGAAAAATCCGGGGCTAAAATTACCACTTTTCGCAGCGGGTGTCACTCTGCGGGAAAGTTGACAGGTAAAAAGGTGCGTCATGAGAAACATTGCTATATGATACTAGTTCTCATTATCATTAATGGCGTAAAATCATGATCGCGGCAATGGTAACAGTGTGCGGAATGTGGGGCGTAAGCTGGTTTCTTGGCAAGCGTCTGACCAGCGTATGGGGGGTGTTACTGCCTTGTGCACTGTTGCCTTTTTTAGCATGGGCGGATTTGTCTCTGGCACAACTGCGTACGCTGGTAGTCGTTGCGATGCTTGTAACGCTGGTAATGCTGTTACATAAACCGCTGCGTCACTACATGCTGCTGCCTTCATTTGTCGCAGTCGCGGGGGGACTGGCGGCGTTATCACTTAACTTCAATCTGCTATAATAGTCAAAAAATTGATTTACTCAACAACACCGCTTTATTAGTGAGCTCGGCTATCGTATTGATGAGCTATTTTTAAGTTCAATACCCATCCAAAAAGAATAAATATTTATAATCCCCGCCACTCCCCTTCTTCACCTATAAATAGTTATCCGAAAGTTAGCCTGCTTAATTTCCCTTGGGTTCGTAAATAGGAATCTGTAGCGAATAACCATTTAGATCTATTAAATAGTATATATTTTAGCTGTTCTCAACCCTACAATAACTTCAGCAGATGCATCGCCGCTTTACCGTTGTCATTACGCCGCCACGCCAGCGCAACCTGGGTGATGAGCGGCGGACCGGTGAGCGGCAGGCAGGTGACATTTTCATCATCGATTTTCCCCAGTGATGCAGGGACTACCGCGTAACCAAAACCGGTCGCCACCATGCTGATGGCTGAGGTCACCTGCGGCGATTGCTGGCCGAGCTTAGGAATAAACCCCGCATCATTACAGGCGGTGATCACTGCATCATACAAGCTTGGCGCGACGTCCCTCGGAAAGGTGATCAGCGTTTCATCTTTCAGTGCGCCCAATGCAACTTCTTCCTTTTGTGCAAGCGGATGCGCACACGGTAGTGCCACCACCATCTGCTCAAAATCAATCACCCGGCAGGCAAAATCCTTACTGCGTTCACACGGCAGGCGGATGAACGCCACGTCGATAGCGCCATCTGCCAGCGCGGTCATCAGCCCCGACATTTCCCTTTCCTGCGGCAATAATTCCATGCCCGGATAACTCTCGCGAAAGCGGTGCAGCAGCGAAAACACCTGCGGATTAAAAGCAGTCGAACTGGCAAAGCCGATACGCAACGTTCCGCTTACGCCACGTGCCACGCTGCGCGCACGTTCCAGCGCAGAATCTGTCAGTTTCAGGATATTCACCGCATCGCCGTACAGCGTTTTTCCCGCGTCGGTCAGTTCAACACTGCGCGTTAATCGGCGTAGCAAAGGCGCACCGATCTCATGCTCCAGTCGTTGTATTTGCTGGCTTAGTGGAGGTTGCGAAATGCCCAGTTGTTCGGCCGCGCGGGTGAAATTCCCGGCATCGGCCACCGCCACGAAATAACGCAGATGACGAAGTTCCATATCAAAAACGTCTCAAAGTGAACACCCCATCATATTGGAACTCTCTGCTGAAAGGAGTCAACCTTTAGTTAACAATGCTAATCATTTTCTTCCGGAGCGACAACATGACTTATCACAACCTCCACCGCCATGACGCGCACGGAGACTGCTCCTGCGTTGCCGATATCACCCGCAGCGCCATGCAGCTTCAACATGATCATCCTGAACGCGTCATTTACCAATCGTCGATGATGAGTGCCCTGCTAAGCGGCGTGTACGAAGGCGATACCACCATGTCCGACCTGCTCGAACACGGCGACTTTGGCTTAGGTACGTTCAACCATCTCGACGGCGAACTGATTGCCTTTAACAGCAACATATTCCAGCTGCGCGGCGATGGTACCGCTCGCCGTGCCAGCCCCGAACAAAAAACGCCGTTTGCCGTAATGACATTCTTCAACCCGACTAATGAATATCCTCTCGATAAACCGCACAGCCGCGACGATATCCATACAATCATCGACCGCGTGGTCGCCAGCAAAAACACCTTCTGCGCCCTGCGCATCGACGGCGTATTCACCCGCGTGGACACGCGCACCGTGCCGGAGCAGCAACGCCCGTACAAACCGATGCTGGAGGCCATCGAGGCGCAGCCGACCTTCCACATTGAGCATAGCGAAGGTGTGCTGATTGGTTTTCTGACCCCTGAATACATGCAGGGCATCAACGTCGCCGGCTATCACGAGCACTTTATCAACCGCGAACGCAGCAGCGGGGGTCACGTGCTGGACTACCAGTTGGAGAGCGGCGTACTGACCTTCGGCACCGTCGACAAATTACTGATTGATTTCCCGACCGACCGCGACTTTAAGCAGGCCGATCTCAACCCCGGCAACCTAGATGACGCCATCCGTTCCGTTGAAAGTTAACCGCCACTGAGCCAGCGAATAAAGGAGTGTGATTCATGAACCATTTAGACAACAAAAATACGTGGAACTGCGGCGCGGATCTGGTCGTTGCGCAGCTGGAACAACAGGGCGTGAAGCATGTATTTGGCATCCCTGGCGCGAAAATTGACCGGGTATTCGATTCACTGGTCGACTCGTCGATCATCACCATTCCGGTACGCCACGAAGCCAACGCCGCGTTTATGGCCGGCGCGGTTGGCCGTCTGACCGGCAAAGCGGGCGTCGCACTGGTGACATCAGGCCCCGGCTGCTCGAACCTCATCACCGGCGTCGCTACCGCCACATCAGAAGGTGATCCGCTGGTCGCCATCGGCGGCGCGGTGAAGCGTGCTGACCACGTTAAACAGGTCCACCAGACCATGGATACGGTGGCAATGTTCCGCCCGGTAACCAAATTTTCCGCCGAAGTCACCTCCTCGTCAGCACTTTCCGAAGTGCTGGCCAACGGTTTTCGGGCCGCTGAGTTTGGCCGTCCCGGTGCGTCATTCATCAGCCTGCCGATGGACATTATCAACGAGCCAGCACAGGGCCGTTTACTCAGTTCGCAATCGCCAACGCTCGGCAGCGCACCGCAGGACGCCATCCATCAAGTTGCCGCCTGTCTGCAAAAAGCCAAAAACCCGGTGTTGCTGCTCGGCCTGATGGCCAGCCAACCACGCAACACGGCAGCCATCCGGCGGTTGCTCAATAAAAGCGATCTGCCGGTCACCAGCACCTATCAGGCGGCGGGCGTTATCGATCAGGCGCACTTCCACCGTTTCGCAGGTCGCGTCGGTCTGTTCAATAATCAGGCCGGCGACCGCCTGCTGCGAAATGCCGATTTAGTGATCACCATCGGTTACAGTCCGGTTGAGTACGAACCGGCACAATGGAGTAACGGCCAGGCCGAGTTGGTGCACATCGACGTGGTGCCCGCCGAGACCGACAGTGATTATTCCCCCGATATAGAACTGGTCGGTGACATCGCCGATACGCTGGATCTGCTGACCGAACAGGTGCATCAACATTTTGACCTCAGCCCCGCGACGCTGTCGATCCTTGATGACCGCCGCCAGCAGCGCGAACTGCTGGCTCAAAAAGGCCGCAGCCTGAACCAGTTTGCCATTCACCCATTGCGCCTGGTGCGCGCCATGCAGGATATCGTTAACAGTGACGTGACGCTGTGCGTGGACATGGGAAGTTTCCATATCTGGATCGCCCGCTATCTTTATAGCTTCCGTGCACGTCAGGTGCTTATCTCCAATGGTCAGCAGACCATGGGCGTCGCGCTGCCGTGGGCGATTGGTGCAGCGCTGGTCGAACCGAGCCGTAAAGTCGTGTCTGTCTCCGGCGACGGTGGTTTTATGCAGTCGAGCATGGAGCTGGAAACCGCGGTACGTCTTGGTGTTAACCTGCTGCACATCATCTGGGTGGATGACAGCTACAACATGGTGGCGATTCAGGAACAGAAGAAATACCAGCGCACCTCCGGCGTAAAATTCGGTCCGATAGACTTCAAAGCCTACGCCGAATCCTTCGGTGCCAAAGGCTTCGCCGTCATCTCCTCCGACACCCTCGAAAGTACCCTGCGCGCCGCCATGGACGTACAAGGCCCCGCCGTCGTTGCTGTCCCAGTGGATTACAGTGATAACGCGTTATTGATGGGACAGCTGAATATGGGGGAGATGTTTTAGGAAAAACAAATTAAATATTTGGGAGGGCGCGAGGATTGCGCCCTTAATTATTCCGCGATAAATATTTTATTGCGGTGATATTTTAATTGGCTTATATCAGGTGGATAACTGAGCGGCAGACGAAGTTTTTTCCCTTCATAATTGGCAAAATTTTCAATGTAAATTGTGCTTTTTAGTTTCTTAATTTGTGGCGAAAGCAGCATCTCTAGATTGTCATTAAACGAGATCAAACCACGATCAAAGGCTTTGTCATGCAGACTTGAAAGGCATAAACCATTACTCGGATTTAAGCGATGTTCAACAGCATGGCTCCACGGACGGATATGGCTTGCGATCAATAAGGCAGGTTCTTCGAGTTCGGTCAGGCAGCAGCGATATTCGTAGGCAGCTAGAACGTTTTTGCGGAACAGTTGCTGATCCACGCGAGCCTTAACGATTGTCGTTCTTTCTCTGCCGCTAAAATCATGAACTTCACTGTCTTGCATTTCCACCGCAGGCGGTTCAAGTTTTTCCATCGCTAGCTCGCATTGTGCGCCGAAGGACGTGGTGTCTTCCGTCATTTCTTGCCACAAAGCACGGTCAGCATTAGAGACACCTTTCAACCCAGTACGGCCTGACTCAATAATAAAGGGGTCAAGGCTGGCAAAATTAACCAACTTCATGGCTAATGCAGAGGGAGTGCGGCCAATTAGATTTGCATAGTGAATAATATCGCGATTTTTTGAATGCAGCCTTCCAAAGGGAATTTGACTATAAAGAGTGAAAGCGACGAGAAGTTGATCTCGAGTCCAATGGTTCACACCAGCCATGTGCTTGTTATCCAGAGAGTATGAGTTCGAGTTATCGATTCTACTCTCTATGCCGGTTTAAAAACAAAATACAAAAAGAAGTTTCTAAATAAATTTCCCGTGATAAAACATCACGCTCCGATGAATCCCTTTTAACCAAGCAACCCGATTGCACGTTGAGCTTCGATCCAGCAAAAAACCTGCTGAATTTTATTCTGTGGGAACGGCTGGAAGTGTTATATCGGGCGCTTGAGATGCCCTTTACCGAAGACGACGTGATATGCGAGCAGCAAGGAGATGCATTGTTGCGTTAAGGCTACTATAGGTAAAACCAGAGCACTGGAGCTGGCTTTATAACTCACGAGGGATGTGGGATTAAACATCATAGAAAATGGTAATCCAGGTTGCCTTTGCACACTGGCGATCATCTTAAAAATTCTATCCCACCCAGTTTGAGATAGGTTAGCGCGGAATGGCGTTACGCAGTTCGTCACGCCACGTACGGTATTCGCTGGCAAGACTGGGAAATCATCTGGCAATAGCGGCCTGGCTTTTGGGTGCCTGTCCAGTTTGAAGAAAGAAGGCTTCGAAGCCTCGGTGCAAGGTAGGTGTAAGTAAACACGTAATCTGCACCACGACATGTATCTCTGCGATTCTCCGCTCTATTCTGGAACATTTACTCTTTCAGCGGCAATTGACGCCAATAAGATAATACTTAGTTTCTGTTTTTCGCCAAAATTTCAGCTCACGCAATAGTACATTAAAGACAATAACTTGATTCCTCAGCAGATTTTTTTAATTAAGAACATGCTTAGTATTTACGATATGTAAAACCCTGACAGAACCTTATTACAGCATTGAAAATAAAGCATAATAATATTAAATAATCGAACTAGTCCTTGCCCTAGAGAATAATGGGCGAATGCAGTTGTTCAATTGCAGATCACAAATGCGTTAAAAAAACCAATAGCTTTTATTTAATATAAATATTTTCAGAAAACTCCTTAGTTTTAACATTATCATTTTTATTTGTCGTAAAAATGTATCTATTTTTTTACAAAAGTAAGCATAAAATCCCACATTAATAGAAATAAAAAGAACAATAACCTACAAGATAAAACTCTTGAAATGAGAAACTTCAAGATAAGAAAATGCCTAGATTTGATTGATCAATAAAGCTAAAGCGTTACATTGCTCACAGTTTCGCCGAGAGTGAGGATTTTTATTAGGATTACGCCTAGTAAAAAGTGTGAACAAAACGATAGAAAATTGTAAATCGATCGATAAAACCTATTGTTAAATGTAATAGTGAGTGAGATAAACGATTGGAAGAGTTTAGGCTGCGTATTATTCTAGATACATCCACGGAGAACAATTAAATATGAAACAAGCATTATAAAAAGTTCCATTTTCTATATCTTTCTGAAAGTGCTCAATTCTTCTCCATGCATCTTAGAGAAGTCTCTGAGTGTTTTTAAACCCACACTATTAGGCGGTCCAATGCCTCGGTTAATAATCTGGAGTGAATGCCAGTTCACTAAGCTTGCGTTAAAGGAAATCATATTTAAGAAACTACCTTACGTTAACGAGATTATTTTTTTGGCTCCTGATGACAAGGTGAATTTGTATACAAAAGATTATCTGATCATTGACCCATCTGGAGGGTGTTTTAACCAGTGTTACGAGTTTTTGAACGAGAGTATCAACATAGTAGACCCAGAACGAATACTTATATTTTCTTCTGAGATAGACATGCTGATGTTGGAGTTTCTTCTTAAGAAAGAATTCAAGTTCCTTAAGAAGAGGAGAGAGCTATCAGAGCTAGTCAGTGCAGTACAACAGTTTATACAGCTTCAGAACATAATGAATAAAGAAGATGTTTTTAATTACAAGATCACAAAAATGGAAGAAAAAATCTTAGTTATGATGATGTTAGGCCTTTCAGTTAAGAGCATTTCAAATATATTAAAGCTAAGTGTGAAGACCATAAGTGTACATAAATGTAACTCACTAAGAAAAATAGGCGTAGATGCCAAAAGCAGTTCAGCTCTGTTCTTTCTACATAAACATGCTGTGGGAAATAGAGTTACTGCATAAGAAAATAGTATGACTGGCTCCTGTTGCTATTTTTTCAGTCAGTATGTTTACATTTTTATTCATGGGGTAAGGGATGCAATCGGTTAAAAGAAATGATTCCGGATATATCTTTGAGCCCATAGTCACAGTAGCGGGTGGAATGCTAGGTTTTGAATTGGTGAAGAAAGTAGAAAAAAATGAACACCATTTTGAACCTGAAGAAGACCAGTCTTCTTTCGCTGTAGAAGATAGAATCAAAGCATTCTTTGACCAGGTCACTATCGCCTGTGTTAACGAAGATGTTTTTATTAATAATGCTTTTTTGTTATCAATCGCTATCGATTACGAAATTGCTCTGCATATCGTGAGTAACACTGCGATGCAAAAGATATTGCAACAGCACACTTATATAAGACTCACATTGAACGAGCATTTCGAGGAATTTAAGACCGGGGATGCACGCCCGGTCCTTCATGCCCTTAGCAAATACTGCACTTTATGGCTAGATCACTTTGGGGAAGGGAGCACCAATCTTTCCCTCGTCATGAATGAAAATTTTGAGTACATAAAAATAAGTAAAATTTTTTTTTGGAAACATCAGGGAACCTTATCATTCCGTAAAATTATTGAGCACCTAAAGCCCTATTGTAATGGCGTCATTATATGCGGCGTCGAGAATCATGGCCACATAGAATATTTAAAGGGCAGCGAGATTAAAGCTATGCAGGGGTTATTATGGCTATCTTATAACCAGAAGAAGCTAACTGAAGCTTTTTTCTAACTAATAAAAATTATAACAATAATTTCACATGCTTATAAAAGTGAAAAACTAACAACCTTGCATAGTATGGCAAGATTTTCTATCGCCCTGACTATTGCTCCCCTTATTCTGGCAAATTGGTAGCCGTAAACCAGGGGCGGTAGCGTCGCTACAATAGCTGAAGCCATATTGAAAACTAAATTTTTAATTATTAAAAACAACCATGCTGACACCACTTCATTAACTATAATAAAGCCTTTTTTTTTAATTTAACCAGGGTTGTTTATTGTTGTTAGTTGTGGAGGGATAAAAAATCCATTTTCAACACTGCGCCTTTACAGAATATGCAGGAGTTGCTGGATTGATTGAAAAGGTGACTGCCGGGGGAATATTTATCTAAATATGATTCATTCAATAAAACCCTAATAAGAGTGAAACCAGAATGAAAACTCCACACAATCGCACACGCTCTAATGCCAATGCGTCATTGATTTCAATGGTTCAGCGGTTTTCTGATATCTCAATAATATTCTTCAGTCTGTATATTGTAATTTTACTTAACAAGCTTTCATTTAACTATAAACATGTACTGACAGCATTGGTCGTTCTGGGTGCATTCCAAATGATTGGCGGAATTACAGATTTTTATCGCTCTTGGCGTGGAGTGAAAATGTCTGCTGAGTTGGTTCTCATCTCTAAGAACTGGACACTAAGCTTGATTGTCACTCTGGGATTAATTTCAGTCTTAAGTGATTTTTATTTAGGCTTCAAGATTTTCATTGAGTGGTATTTTGCCGTTTTAGCTGGATTCTTTTTATGTCGCATTGGCATTCGGGTTGGATCCGGTCTTTTACGCAAGATGGGATACAATGTTCGACGGGTTGCAGTCGTCGGTACAATGCCCGCAGGCATTAACCTCATCAGTAGTTTTATTGATGAACCATGGATGGGTTTCGTTGTGACAGGCATTTACGATGAAAAGCCTTTAGAGGGTATCACCGGTATCAATTACGCTGGAGATTTCGACCAACTTATTGAAGATGCACGCGGCGGAAAACTGGATCGCATCTATATTGCGATGAGTATGAAGGATGAGTTAAAAATAAAAAATATTGTACGGAAACTCACGGATACGACCTGTTCTGTACTGCTGATTCCTGATGTATTTACATTCAACATCCTCCAGTCACGCACTGAAGAAATCAATGGAATACCTGTTGTGCCGCTGTTTGACACACCATTAAACGGTATTAACATGGTGTTCAAACGTATCGAAGATATCGCTGTTTCATCTATTATCCTTCTGTTGATTTCCGTTCCACTCGTGATAATTGCTTGTGCTATTAAACTGACCTCCCCGGGACCGGCTATTTTCCGCCAGGTTCGCTATGGCATGGATGGGAAGCCTATTATAGTATGGAAATTCCGTACGATGACGGTCATGGAAAATGGTGGATTAGTGATACAGGCAAAGCAAAATGATCCCCGGGTCACTAAGCTAGGGAAATTCCTGCGAAACACCTCTCTCGATGAGTTACCGCAATTTTTTAACGTACTCTTCGGTCAGATGTCAGTTGTCGGCCCCAGACCACATGCGGTCGCTCATAATGAACAATATCGTTCTCTGATCGAAGGCTATATGCTTCGCCATAAAGTCAAACCCGGCATTACAGGATTGGCTCAAATTAATGGCTTCCGGGGTGAGACTGATACACTCGACAAGATGCAAAAACGTGTAGACTTTGACCTGTTATATATTCGTGGCTGGAGCATTTGGTTGGATCTTGAGATTATATTCTTAACATTCTTCAAAGGCTTTGTTAGTAAGACTGCATATTAATATTATACAGACTCTTTTGGTCCCTTTATTACTGGTTAAGTTGAAATATCGTCAACCTTATTACATTTTTTACCCAGGATATTATGGCGCTAAAAAACCCTTCAAATACAATGAAAAATTAATGCAGTATGCCTTAAGCATCAGGTGTGCCCCTTCGCTTCGTACATAGACTCCTTGGGTTAAAAGGAGTCTTGCAATTGTGAGAGCTCAGGGTGAAATAGTTTTGAGTGTATGACTCATTTATTGGAGTCTCTCCAATTAAATAAGTGAAATGAATAATATTCATTTCAAACGGATAAAATTGTTCAGGTGTTTTTTGATAACTCTTGATGTGCTCTTCTTTTTTACCAAAACGGAGGTTGTCTAGCGGGCTTTATTGCCCCGCTTTATCAAAGTGACCACTTCTGTTTATTAGCACCATTCACTGACACTAACACTGACAGATTACTCTCTTCTTCATTGATGATATGAACTTATGACGAAAAAATATTTGAAATTTTCGGTGATTGCCGTTGCATTAGGGCTATTAAGTGGCTGTAGCGTGCTACCTGGACAGGATCTTAGCACTTCAGGTAAAGACATCATCAAAGCGCAGGACAGTGATTTTGATCTGGATAAAATGGTTAACGTATTACCGATGACACCAGGTTTGATCGACAAGCTGCGTCCGGTACCTGTTACCGCCCGTTCCAATCCGCAGTTGGATGCTCTCCTCAGCCGCTATGAATACCGTGTTGGTGTGGGTGACGTGCTCATGGTGACAGTGTGGGAACACCCGGAATTGACGACGCCGGCAGGGCAATATCGCAGCGCCAGCGATACAGGAAACTGGGTCAATGCAGATGGCACTATATTCTATCCCTATATCGGCAAGGTCGCGGTTGCAGGTAAAACATTGAGCGAGATCCGTAAAGATATCAGCCGCCGGCTGACTACCTATATTGAAAGCCCGCAGGTCGATGTCAGCATCGCGGCATTCCGCTCACAAAAAACCTACATTACGGGTGAAGTGGCGAAATCTGGCCAGCAGGCGATTACCAATATTCCATTGACCGTAATGGATGCGATCAATGCCGCGGGTGGCCTGGCTCCTGATGCCGACTGGCGTAATGTCGTGCTGACCCACAACGGCCAGGATTCCAAAATCTCATTATATGCCCTGATGCAAAGGGGCGACCTGACACAGAATAAATTGCTCTATCCCGGGGATATTCTGTTTATTCCGCGTAATGATGACCTGAAAGTATTTGTAATGGGTGAAGTCGGTAAGCAGGCGACGCTGAAGATGGATCGCAGTGGTATGACGCTGGCTGAAGCATTGGGCCATGCAGAAGGCATTTCGCAGGCAATGAGTGATGCCAGCGGTATCTTTGTAGTGCGTCAGTTGAAAAATGATAAAACCGGCAAGATTGCAAATATCTATCAGTTGAATGCACAAGATGCCTCCGCGATGGTGCTGAGTACTGAATTCCAACTGCAACCGTACGATATTGTCTATGTCACCACTGCCCCTGTTGTTCGTTGGAATCGCGTTATTTCACAACTGGTGCCGACCATCACAGGTCTGCATGATATGACAGAAAACGTTCGCTATATCAGGAACTGGTGAGAATATGTTTAATTCCATTCTCGTTGTTTGTACTGGAAACATATGCAGATCCCCTATTGCTGAAAGACTGTTAAGAAATCATCTGCCAGTAAAAAAAATAGATTCTGCCGGTGTCAGCGCATTAGTCGGACATGCGGCAGATGATACCGCATGCTTAATCTCTGAGCAGAATGGTCTATCGCTGGAAGGGCATGTAGGACAGCAGTTCAGTGCATCCTTAGCGAGGAAATATGACCTTATTCTTGTGATGGAAAAAGATCATATTGAGCAAATCTCAAAAATAGCGCCCGAAGCAAGGGGTAAAACCATGCTTTTGGGCTATTGGTTAGGACAAAAAGAGATACCTGACCCTTATCGCAAGAGTTATGAAGCGTTTGAGTTTGTGTACGGGACTATTGACCTCGCATGTCAAAGTTGGATTGGCAAATTGAACAAATGATTATCAGGATAAAAAAATGGGATCTGGCGTAACCAAAAATACTGTTTTCAATGATTCAGACGAGATCAATGTCGGCCGTCTCATTGGGGAACTCGTTGATCATTGGAAAATGATTATCGCAATAGTGTCGTTTACAACGATTATTGCAATAATTTATGTTTTTTTCTCAACTCCCATTTATCAAGCGAGTTCACTCGTTCAGGTTGAGCAAAAACAAGGAAACAGCATATTAAGTAGTTTGAGTCAGGTTCTCCCTGATACCGCTCCACAGTCAGCGCCTGAAATATCGCTATTACAGTCTCGAATGATTTTAGGTAAAACGGTTGATCAACTTGACCTACGACATGTTGTAAAGCAGAGCTATTTCCCATTGTTTGGCAAAGGCTGGTCAAGACTTACCGGTCAAAGCGAAGGGACTTTGGCAATCTCTGATATGAAGTTGTCAAGTGATGTGATCGGTTCAAATACAGTAGTCGTCACCATCATTGATAAAAATACATTCACCGTTGAAGGCGAAGGTTTTAAATATGATGGCCACGTTGGTGTCATTTTAAATAAACCGTATATATCATTATTAGTCTCTAAAATAAACGCTGATGCAGGTACTGAGTTTGAGGTTAAAGAATTATCAAGACTAGATGCAATTAATAATTTATCGAAAGCATTTGCAGTAAATGAACAAGGGAAAGACTCCGGGATGTTAAGCCTCACATTAATAGGTGAGAATCCAGCACTAATTACTAAAATATTAGATAAAATCAGTACAAATTATTTGAATCAGAATATTGAACGCCAGGCTGCGCAAGATGCGAAAAGTCTCGACTTTTTAAATCGACAGTTGCCAGAGGTTAGGCAGGAACTTGATACTGCTGAAGACAAATTAAATGATTATAGAAAACAGAAAAATTCGGTTGATCTGTCATTAGAGGCTAAGTCTGTATTAGACCAAATAGTCAATGTCGACAATCAGCTAAATGAATTAACATTCAAAGAAGCAGAGATCTCACAGTTATATACAAAAGAGCATCCGACTTATAAAGCATTACTCGAGAAAAGAGCGACATTAGAGAATGAGCAAGCGAAACTTAATAAACAAGTATCGTCAATGCCATCGACACAGCAAGGAATCCTGAAGCTAAGCAGGGATGTTGAATCAGGAAGAGCGGTATACATGCAGTTGCTTAATCGCCAGCAAGAACTCAGCATCTCTAAATCGAGTGCTATCGGTAATGTAAGGATTATTGACCAGGCGATTACCGATCCTAAACCTGTTCAACCAAGGAAGTTACTTGGCATCCTTATAGGGATGTTTATTGGTGGTTTTATTGCAATAGGATCCATTATTCTAAAAATCTCATTGCGACATGGCATTGAGTCTTCTGAAGAGTTAGAAAATCTGGGGATTAATGTCTACGCTAACGTTCCAATATCAGAATGGCTAAATAAAAATAACAACAAAGCCCGGCAATTAGGAATTAGAAGGAATACAGTTGACGAAAAAAACAGTTTATTGTTCTTAACGAATCCAGCTGATATTTCGATAGAAGCAATAAGAGGTTTAAGAACTAGCTTACACTTCGCGATGATGGAAGCGAAAAACAAGGTGTTAATGATTTCCGGGGCAAGCCCTAAGGCGGGTAAAACGTTCATTAGCTCTAACTTGTCAGCCACTATCGCAAATTCAGGAAAAAAAGTATTATATATAGATGCGGATATGCGTAAAGGATACGTTCATAGAGTTTTAGGCGTCCCCGTAGAGTGTGGTCTATCGGATTACTTATCTGGTCGTGAAGGACTGCCTAACATAGTTAAAGCAATAAAAGAGTCAGGCTTTGATTTTATATCAAGAGGATCAATTCCTCCGAATCCTGCCGAGCTTCTAATGCATCCCCGAATGCACGCGTTAGTCATATGGGCAAATGATAACTATGACCTTATTGTCATTGATACGCCTCCTGTATTAGCTGTCACAGATGCAGTTATTATTGGGTCTTATTCAGGTACTACATTGCTTGTTGCTCGATTTGAAGAAAACACTGCGAAAGAAATAGATATTAGCATAAGAAAATTGGAGCAAAGCAATGTTGAAGTTAAAGGCTGTGTGTTGAATGGTATCGTTAGAAGAGCGAGTAGTCGATACGGATATGGATATAATGGCTATGGGTATTCATATGCTGACAAGAATTAAGAATTAATCTAACCATCAAAACATTGTCATTTAAGCCGGCTAAAGAATATATGAAAAAATTAAGAATAAATGTAGATAATATTGCGTGGTATACATTTCATATCTTTATATTTATCAAAGCTTTTACCGGCCCATTAACATTATACCTCCCTTATATCCGTTTTCTGCCAATAGCGATGATGGTTGTTTTATTGGGATATAGAATATACACGGATGTTTTAAATGGAAAGAAAATAGTCCTACTGTTAGTTTTCTTATTACTATATGTAGCAATAGGTATTATTAATAATTCACTCATTGGTTCTGTTTTTGGGCTGTACATTTTCGTTCCGTTTTTATTTGCATTTTTCTACTCATCAGTACTGTATGAACGTATTTTCTTTAATAATGCCAGATTCAACTTTTTCTATTTTTTGAGTTGTGCGGCAGGAATATTTTATGTAAACCAATTTGGTGCGGCATGGATTGGTGCAGAACAAGAAATTGGCGGTGTTACCAAAGTGGTATCGCGCGATTGGATATCAGATGGAATGATGAGAAATCCAGGTTTTACTGGTACCTCTGTTGGTTCGGCCACATTAGTTATCATAACCTGTACTTTTATTGGTTTTTATTTAATTAGTAAAAGGCGCCTTATCAGTTTTGCTGCATTGTTTGCAATGTCAGGTTATCTCATCTACTTAACAACAACTAAAACAACAATGGCTACTCTCGGCTTTGTCTTTATGTTGGCATTCTGTACATCTTTGATTACGAGATATACAGTAAAAATAACTTTTCTACTGCTAAGCCTGTTTTCGTATTATTGCATGTTCAATATCAATAATGTATCAACGGGAATGCTGACCAATACAATGCTAATTAGAATTTATCAGACATGGCCAAACGCCATGTTATTACTTGAAAATTCAACACAATATTTCATAGGTAAAGGGTTTGGTTCGATTGGTGTTCCAACATATTACTTTACACCCGCCGAGGCAAATTCTGCAGATAATATTTTCGTGTACTTATATATTATATTTGGCATAGCGAGCGTTATATTAGTATTTTACGGGATGATAAAATTTTTATATTTTAAGTTTGAGTCATCCAAAGATAGTAAACAATTTTTCATTATGGCTTTAGTCATTCTAACCGGTGGTATAACGTCAAACCTCATCGAGGCAGCATTCTACTCGGTTTATGGTGGAGTGATCATTGGTGTTGTTTTTTCCAAAAAATTAAGCTTGAAATTCACCTAATACATCAGTACAAGGAAGTATAAAAATAACACCCTGTATGCAGAGGTAACTGAAAATGTGCAAAATGAAAATATCCTTTTTCCCGTGTTTTTTGTCAGCATTACTGAGTATGAATGTAAGTGCTGCTGACCAGATACAAGGAATAGGTATACATGCAAATAAATATAGCAAGTCTGCTGAGAGCATTCTTGGTTTAATTAAGCAATCAGGGTTTGATTCATTCAGGCAAGATCTTACATGGAATGATATAGAAGTTATAAAAAATCATTATTCAATTCCGAAGAAGTTAGAAATCAATGATACATTAATTAAAACCGCAGAAAGCCATAATATTTCGCCATTAGTTATACTGGACTATGGCAATAAGAATTACAACAATGGCGGATACCCTACTAGTGCTCAAGATATTAAAGCATTTGCGGACTATGCTAAATGGGTAGCCGCACGCTATAAAGGTAAGGTTCCATACTATGAAGTATGGAATGAATGGACTGTTGGTACCGGAATGAAAGGGAAAGGTGATATTCCACCTTCGGATGTATATCTACAATTAGTTAAAGCAACAAGCATTGCAATAAAATCAGTTGATCCAACAGCTAAAGTCCTTGCTGGCTCACTGAACCCAATCAGCACAAATGGCAGGCGTTTGAATATTTCGGATACAGTATGGTTCAATCAACTAATAAATGAAGGGATCCTTAATTATATCGACGGAATTTCAATCCACCCTTACTCCTTCCTTAATCCTGATAAATCATTGAGAAACCCAGAGTTAAATATACAAAAAATTGATGATTTCTATAATAAAATTAAGCCTAAAAACAATAAAGACATCCCAATTTATATTACAGAAATGGGTGTATCAACACATGCAGGCTTAGGTGGAGTGAGCCAGGAACAAGCTGCAGACTTTATTGTGAAATATACAATACTTGCTAAATCAAAACCTTATATTAAAGGTGTCTGGTGGTACGACTTACGTGACGATGGAACAGATTCAGACAATCAAGAACATAATTTCGGATTTTATGATAATAGTTTTAATCCTAAGCAGGCAGCCTTAGCATTTACTAATATGCATAATACATTAAAAAACATGATTATCGATGGTGTGTCGGTCAATACGAATAATAACACCCGGCAAGTGACAGTTTCGTTGAAAGACACTGCAAGTAATAAAAACTATAAGATAAACTGGAATGAAAATCAGTTGAAACAAAATGGTCGATTAAAATCTCTAAATCTAATGAAGAAAAACAATAGTTCCACGCCGGTTATTTATGATAAAAACAATCTAAGTGGTGATGTATTTTTGAAATAAAACTCCTTTAGAGAATAATATGAAAAATATATTAGTCGTTGTACGATCTATTTCATTTGGCATTGGTGTTGGTGGGATGGAGAAAGCCGCCAATCAACATATATATGAAATGCATGATAAGGGATATAAAATCCATCTGATTGCACCAGGTAATAAAGTGAAAGGGAATATACCCTCATTTATCAATTTCATTGATGTTCGCTGGCCTTATTGGGATAAATATAAAATACTCATGACGATGGGACTGGCCTACTATCAATGGTGTAAGCATGTAGCTAACAAAATAAAAATCATGGAAGACGATATAGATATCATTCACTTTCATGGCGCATCAGCAGGAACGTTATCCTTTTTAAAAAAAAACTTACTCGATAATAAAGCAACGGTTGTTAATCCTCATGGAATGGAGGAATTTGGTTCTGGTTCTATTTTACGACTGGCTAATCGCTTATTTACCAGATCATTGTTAAGAAAATCTCATCTCGCTGATTTTGTAATAGCAACAGATACTATTTTGATAAAAAATGTTGAAGATAATTTAAAAATTCCCCCAGAAAAAATCCATGTAGTTCCGAATACAATTGATATTGAAAAATTAAAAAAGAAAGCTAAAAGAAGAAATGAGACTAAAGGCCTTTGTATTGTAAGCGTGGGCCGAATGGAGCATAACAAAGGCTATGACTTACTTGCAGCAGCCTTGGGGAAATTAAAATCCAAAAACAAAATTGATGCACATTTTTCATGGGATCATTATGGTAATGGTAAAATGAAAGATAAAATCATTGAATACAGCAACAAAAACAATATCCCGTTGAAAGTACACATGGGAGCATCGGATGAAGAGGTACAGTCTGCTATTGCTAATAGTAGTATTTTTGTCCAACCGTCAAGATATGAAGGAAGCAGTCTTACAACACTAGAGGCGATGACACATGGTGCACTCATTGTCGCCATGCCAGTAGGTGGTATTCCAGATAAAATTTTCGATAAGAATACGGGTTTCTTATGTAAGGCTGTAACAGTACCGGAACTGGAAAAGAGCCTTAGTGAAGCACTTAACAACATGCCTCATAATGAAATACGCGATAATGCTGAAAAATATGTACTAGAAAACTTTGATATAGCGGTTTCTACGCGTAAATACGATGAGCTATATAAAAGCATCATAACATCGAAGGACTGCCGATGATCTTCTATTGTGAATCTAGAATATTCAGTGGCCAGGAAAGAATGTTTTTAACAGCAGCTTGTGCATGGTCACATCAAAAAGAATGCATTCTCATTGTTAACAGCACTAATGACGCTGCGATAAAATTCTCCAAAAGCAACGGTCATTTTAGTGAAATTAAGTTAATAGATAACTTTGATCAAAAGTTTTCATCACTGTTTATATGGTTTCGCTGGAGCAGGATATACTCTTTAGCTCAATATTTGAAAGAAAAGAGAGGTAAATATCCAATAATATGTGTATCTCAGGGGCGAATAGAGTCTGGTAATATAGGCGTCCTTGCTGGAAAAGTTGCAAGAATGAGTATTATTTCTTACATCCCCATGGTACATAGTCATATTGAAATGGGATCAGGTAAGTTGAGTGGTACAATAAAGGATCTATTATGCTCTCCATTATATCGGTTACCAGACTCATTTATAACAATAAGTAATGAAGTGGCGATTGAGTTAAGAGAAAATTGCAGCGCGACAATCAAGGTTGTAGAAAATTTTGCCCAACGAAAGCCATTAGTTAAAGTCGAAGATGTTCCACCATTATTTTATGACAAAAGCTATTACAAATTAATACTCCCTGGACGCTTGCTTAACAAGCAGAAAGGACAATTAGACTTAGTAAGAGCGTTGAAAATTGTTAGTAAAAAAACACCTCAAAATATATTATGCTATATAGTCGGTGATGGACCAGATGATAGCCTAATCAATAATAAAATTAAAAATCTCGACCTTAGCCATAACATTTTCATGCTGGGTAATAGAAGTGATTTATTAAGCATTATGTATGAATGTGACTTAGTCGTTCTCCCCTCTCTATTTGAAGGTGTTCCTTTAGTATTGTTAGAAGCAGCTATATTAGATAAAGATATTATTGCTTCCGACATTATTGGTTTTAAGAACTACATCTCAACGAATGATGTTTTTTTACCAAATAATCCTGATTCACTGGCTAATAAAATAATATTAAAACTGCGAAAAGACGCCACCAAATCTATATACAATGAAAATCTTGAACGTCTTCTTTCCCGGAATGAGGACATATTTACAACTGATTTTTGCAAAGTACTGAATGAATTATCTTGAGAGTTGTTTAAAGAAATTTAATGAATAGGATTCTATAATGAAAAATAAAGACATTGTATTACTCTCTACAGCTGATTGGGATAATCCGTTTTGGACTAATAAGCAACATGTGGCTGTAGAATTATCCCGTCTTGGTTATAAGGTTTTTTATATTGACTCACTTGGTTTAAGAGCGCCGTCCTTTAATAAAAAAGACATGTCACGCGTTTTCAAACGAGTATCTAAACTATTTGCCGCCCCAAAGAAGAAAAGAGATAATCTTTGGGTATGGTCTCCTGTTACACTTCCGTGGAACAAATATAAGATAATTAGAATCTTTAATAAATTATATTTAAAAGGCATGATTAACTTCTGGACTCGTTATCTTAAATTTAAAGATAAAGTGATGTGGACATATAATCCTTTAACGAAACGCTTAGTCGATGTCAGCGACTATAACACTCTAATTTATCACTGCGTCGATGAAATAAAAGCACAACCAGGAATGCCGGTTACTATCTTAGAGGAAGCAGAAAGTGAATTAATTAAAGACGCAGATATTGTTTTCGTTACTTCGCCCAATTTATATGAAAGTCGTAAAAAAATAAATTCGAACACATACTATCATTCAAATGTTGCAGATTTTAATCATTTTAATCGAAGTTTAACTGAGGATTTCCCTCGGCCAACAGATATTAAAGATATCCAAGGGCCTATTTTGGGGTTCATTGGTGCAATAAGTAGTTATAAGGTTAATTTCAAGCTTCTGAGTTATATTGCCACCAGTAGACCAGATTATCAAATTGTGCTTATCGGATTAGTCGGTGAGGGAGATCCAGAGACTGATATATCTTTATTGAAAAATCATAAAAACATACATCTTATTGGACCTAAAAGTTATAATGAGTTACCTGTGTATTTGAAGTATTTCGATGTGGCTTTGCTGCCTAATATGATTAACTCTTATACGGACAGTATGTTCCCTATGAAGTTTTTTGAATATCTTGCCGCTGGAAAAAACGTAGTCTCTGTCAATCTGAAAGCGATACAAGACTTTAAGGAGTACGTGAGCATAAGCCTAACTAACGATGATTTTATCGCTGATGTCGATAACATTTTATTAGGCCACAGCATTCCACTAGAGAAGAGATTGGAACTGGCGAAGCAATTTACCTATCACGAAAGAACACGAAAAATGTTAGAGCTGATTAAATAATTGACCTATTAACTACATTATCGCAAGATATAAAGGTAAGTGAAATTGTCTAACGCTAACAATAAGAGAATAGCAAAAAATACATTAATGCTTTACTCAAGAATGATCATGATAATGGTCGTTTCTTTATATACATCACGAATTCTACTTCATGCCTTAGGTGTTGAAGATCTCGGTGTTTATAGTATTATCGCTGGCGTGATCGTTCTTTTCGGATTTATTCAGAATGTCACCACACTCGCAACCCAACGCTTTCTTTCCATGGGTCTGGGTAAGAATGATATTTCCTGGACCAACAAAGCATTTAATACCAGCATCCTCGTTCATGTCGGCATTGCACTATTTATATTTTTGGCTGGTGAGACAATTGGCCTTTGGTTTGTGAATACTCATTTAAGTATACCGCCAGATAGAATCCAGGATGTAAGTTGGGTTTTCCAATTTTCACTTTTGGCATTGATGGTACAGATCGTACAAACCCCCTATATTGCTTCAATAATAGCCTGTGAGCGTATGGAGGTTTATGCAAAAATTGGTATTCTGGACGCTTTTCAACGCTGGTTTATTGTTTTTCTATTAACCTACTTCGACTTCAGTGACAAATTAAAAGCTTACGGTGTTCTGGTTTTATGTGGCTATTTATTTATTTTTATTTGCTATTTTATATTCTGTGTTAAAAAATTTAATATTTGCAAATTAAATCTAAAAATAGAAAAGGGAATTTTAAGGGAAATGTTTTCTTTTTCAAGTTGGACATTAATGGGTTCCATGAGCGTTGTCGCTTTATCTCAAGGGATCGCAATATTAGTAAATATCTTCTTTGGTGTCATTGCTAATGCTTCTCTCGGTTTATCAGACCAGGTTTTAGCCGCAATTAACCGAGTTACAGGGAACTTTCAAACCGCATTTAACCCACAAATCATTAAATCATATGCCGCGGGAGATTTAGAGTATCTAAAAAAATTAATTGGTCAGTCAAGCAAGCTATCATTTGCTTTAGTTTTGTTAGCGGTTGTTCCTCTGTTTGCTGACACACAGTTTGTTCTCTCTGTTTGGCTTGGTACTGTACCTGAATATTTAGTATCACTCGTGCGTGTGGTTACCCTGTATGTTCTAATCGATTGTATCTCCGGACCATTTGTTACTGCTATATATGCTGTGGGTAAGTTAAAACGTTATCAAATCACAATCAGTGTAATCATACTCCTCAACTTAGCTCTCGCATTTTTACTTGTCTATAGCCATTGTCCATTGTATGTCGTGGTGATGGCCCGGGTTAGTAGTACTGTGTTTTTATTAGCATATCGATTAAATATGTTAGGATACTTAATTAGCTTTAACGTGAAAGAATATGTTTTTAACATACTTTCACGATTAATTTTTGTTTCATTACTGTCATTTGTTTCAATTTACTACGCAAACATGTTTTTACCTGAAAGTTTTTTGGGACTGTTTGTATTATTATTGATATCAAGTTTTACTATTATTTCTCTTTTCTACATGATTGTGATTTCTAATGATGAAAAGACATTTTGCAAACAGAAAACCAAGTTTTTATATAAAAAACTCTTTAGTTAAATTATTAAGGTGAAAAATGAACAAATATGGTGTTATTGTATATGAAGGTGGGAAATTTAAAGAACAAAACCTTTTAAATCTGGGAGATTATGTTCAAAGTACTGCAGCCAAGCAATTCCTTCCAGAAGTAAATCATCATGTAACTCGCGAAGGTATGCATTTATATAATGATGAAAGTATTAAGATGATTATGAATGCATGGTACATGGCAAACCCAGAAAATTTTCCACCCTCTAATAAAATTGACCCACTATATGTATCTGTTCATTTGAATTCTTCAATCATAGATCGCATTTTCAGACCTGAAGTTATCGAGCATTTTAAAAAGCATCAGCCTATTGGATGTAGGGATAATCACACAAGAGATTTACTTCGTGCAAAAGGTGTTGATGCTTATTACTCAGGATGCATGACACTCACTCTTGGACACACTTATAAAAGAAAAAATATCAGCGACGAGGTTATTTTTGCTGATATTATGCATGATTCTTTATCTATGAAGCAGCTTCTCAAACAACCACTGCGATTAGGGAAACGGATTCTTAATGGTAGAATTAAAGAGTTGTCGATTAAACGTGAGGTTTTGCAAAAATATTTTGATGAAGATGTCTTGAATAGAGCTGTATATATCGACCAAATGGTTCCGTATATTAATGCAGATATTGGATTTGAAATGGCTGATACATATTTAAAACGATTATCGTCCGCACGATTTGTGGTTACATCAAGAATTCACACTGCATTACCCTGCTTAGCTATGGGGACTCCCGTTATTTTTGTCAATGGTGGCTTTAAAACCAAAGTCGACAACTGCCGTTTCGATGGCTTATTCGATTTTTTCAATCGTATCGATGTTGATGGTTCAGGTAACTCAAAGTGTAACTTCTCATTTTCTGGCGAAAAAATTAACATTAGAACAGTTCTTAAAAATAAAGATTTGCATGTCCCGTTTGCTAACGATCTGATCAAAAAATGCCAAGATTTTACACTTTAATTAGATAATTATCTTATGTGTAGAATTTTATTATTAATACGTATATACATTGAGTGAACTTATGATTATTCCTGTAGTGATGGCCGGCGGAACCGGTAGTCGGTTATGGCCAATGTCGAGAGAACTCTACCCAAAGCAATATTTACGCCTGAATGGTGATAAATCTATGCTCCAGGAAACGATCTCTCGTCTTGATGGGCTAAAGATCGTTCCACCTATTCTCATTTGTAATGAACAACATCGTTTTTTAGCCGCAGAGCAATTGCGTCAGCTAGATTTAGCTGCAGGCAATATTATTCTAGAACCGGTTGGAAGAAATACTGCACCAGCGATTGCTTTAGCAGCACTTAGCGCAACAACTCATGGTGAGAATCCACTGTTACTTGTACTGGCAGCAGATCATGTTATCGCAGATAAAAATGCATTTCATCAGGCAATCACGAATGCCATCCCTTATGCCGACCAAGGAAAACTCGTCACTTTTGGCATTGTTGCTACCGGACCAGAAACCGGTTATGGCTATATTCAGCGTGGAGAGCCACTGGGTGAAGATAAAATGGCATTTGATGTTCACCGATTTGTTGAGAAGCCGGATTTTGAAACAGCTGACAATTATATCTCAAGCGGTGAGTATTATTGGAATAGCGGTATGTTTATCTTTAGAGCCAAAACATACTTAGATGAATTAGCGAAATATCGCCCTGATATACTCGATGCCTGTCAGAATGCTTTCTCTAATATTGAAAAAGACGCTTGCCAAGACTTTATACGCGTTGATAAAGAGGCTTTCCTCGCTTGTCCTGATGAGTCTATTGATTATGCTGTCATGGAAAAAACCACTCAAAGTGTTGTAATTCCTCTAGATGCCGGATGGAATGATGTTGGCTCATGGTCAGCTTTATGGGAAGTTAACGCAAAAGATACAAAAAGTAATTGCATCACTGGTGATGTTTTTACTCATAATACGAGTAATTGCTACATTAATACCGACGAAAAATTAGTCGCTGTAATTGGTGTTGATAATTTAGTTGTAGTTAACACTAAAGATGCTGTTCTGGTAATAGATAAGTCACAAGTTCAAGATGTTAAAAAAATTGTAGAATATCTTAAGAGCAATGAACGGCGTGAATATAAGTTGCATCGCGAGTCGTATCGTCCTTGGGGTCATCACGATAAAGTTGTAGAAACTCCTCGCTATCATGTGAACCGTGTTACAGTAAAACCTGGTGGAAAATTTTCATTACAAAAACATTTTCACAGAGCTGAGCATTGGGTTGTACTATCAGGGACCGCTGAGGTGACATTGGAAAATAAGACTTTCCTTCTAACTGAAAACCAATCAACATTTATACCTATCGGTGCTGTTCATATGCTTGAAAATCCAGGAAAAATATCCTTGGAATTACTTGAAATAGGCTCTGGTTCTTATTTGGGTGAAGATGACATAGTTAGGTTTAAAGATCACTATGGGCATTGATGATGAATGCCTATATATGACTAAATTCAATTAACACGTTCTATTAGTGTATAAATAACATCACTTTTTCCGAATAATATTAATGTCAGTATGATAATGGTTTGATTAGTGAATCCGACTGGTGTTGGTCGCGTTTTATAACATTTTATTGACCTGTATCCCCCTGCCGATTAATCCTTTACCTTTCATTATTTAATGACTAAAAATGGTTCTTATACACCAATGAACACCAGCATATTGTCATACTTCCAATATATATATCACTTATACAATTCATGGCTATTCTTTATTTTTAAAAAAATAATCGAGATATTTCCTTCCTTATATTCTCGTGTACAGTTGTTATATCGAGGTTAAAATGAAAAATAGTCGGGATAGCACCAGTAAAAATTATAGCATTCAAGCGTTAAGAGCGACGGCTGCACTGTTCGTGATCTTCGACCACACCATCACACAGTTTAATCTATATCACCATATCCCGGGGTTAACGGGTGACGTACTTAGCAATATCCAGGGAATAGGAACGGTGGGTGTTTATATTTTCTTTATTGTTAGTGGCTATATTATGTCATTTACCACTTTCAATAAAAGCTGGAATAAAGAATCGTCTTGGATTTTTTTAAAGAAAAGAGCATTGAGAATCTACCCTGCATATTGGATATGGCTAACATTGCTAATCATTGTTTGGCTTTCTGGATTAGCGCTGAAACAACATGATTACTCTTTAAATAAAATAATTGCATCATACTTTCTTTTTCCATATTCTGATAGCACTCCAAATAAAATCAATCCTGTTCTTGGCCAAGGATGGACGTTAATATATGAGGTGTTCTACTACTTATTATTTACAGCGCTAATTTTCATGAACGTAAAAAAAAACCAATCTATATTCATCTTAGCTTTGATATTTAGCTTTGTTATTTATCTTGGAAAGAGTTCAGCCACAACGCTTCCTGCGTTGGATTTTTTCATGTCCTCTAAGATTTTTTACTTTTTTGTGTTGGGAATGGCCATATATAAATGGCAAAGTGGAATACTAGAATTTTATTCTAAAAATCTCACTATCTATTTATCTGTCATTGTTTGTATTATTTGCTTTTATCTCCTTGTGTTCAGTGGCGTTGCGCAAGAATATAAGAAAATAGCCATGGGGTTATTATCAGTTGGTCTATTTTTATTATTTTTCGCTAAAGGTTCAAACTATAAAGTATTGAGTGTATTAGGTGATGCTTCATATTCATTGTACCTAAGCCATGGTTTTGTTGTCATGGGATATGGTGTTGTATGTAAAACATTTAATTTCTCTCTACCAATTTTATTCATTGCCGGTGTTGCGACAATTTTCATCTCAGTTGTTATTGGAATTTTAAGTTATTACTTTATAGAAAGAAAATTGCAGTCTGTTATTAACAGAAAATTTATCCCGTCGAGGAAGAATAGCTTTATCTAAAATGACAAGGTTTACATGCTATCCGTGATAGCGACAGCAGCCGATTTTTATTCTTCTCGGCTCATAGTATTACTTGGAAAGTACGGTGCGTATTCCACTGCGAGCACTGGCGATTAAAGCCTGTACTCACTGGCGAAAAGACAGCATCAATCATATTAAAGATCATTATGGCCGTTGTTAACTCGGGGGAGGATATATGTCAGATAAATTAACCTGTTTTAAAGCCTATGATATTAGAGGCGAGCTAGGTACGGAATTAAATGAAGACATTGCTTATAGAATTGGTCGTGCTTACGGCGAGTATTTAAAACCAACGAAAATGGTATTAGGCGGTGATGTCCGTTTAACCAGTGAAGCATTGAAACTTGCATTGGCAAAGGGTTTACAAGACTCTGGTACGGACGTTGTAGATATTGGTGTCACCGGGACAGAGGAGATTTATTTTGCGACTTCCTACCTCTGTCTTGATGGAGGGATTGAAGTCACCGCCAGCCATAATCCAATGAATTACAACGGCATGAAATTGGTTCGCGAAGATTCTAAACCTATCAGCGGCGACACAGGTCTTCGGGACATTCAGCGTCTTGCTGAAGCGAACAATTTTGCAACCATTGATGAAGCAAAACGTGGGACTTATGAGAAGGCATCAGTTCTGGATGCTTATATTGATAAACTACTCAGTTACATCAACTTTGATCACTTTTCCCGTCCCCTTAAGTTAGTATTTAACTCTGGTAATGGTGCTGCGGGACATGTCATTGATGCTATTGAACAACGTTTCATACAGGCAGGCCTGCCTGTAGAGTTTATTAAAATTCACCATCAGCCTGATGGTACTTTCCCTAATGGTATCCCTAACCCTTTATTACCTGAATGCCGACAGGATACTACGGATGCAGTTATCGAACACAAGGCCGACATGGGTATTGCTTTCGATGGTGATTTCGACAGGTGTTTTCTTTTCGATAATACAGGCGATTTTATTGAAGGCTATTATATTGTCGGGTTGCTTGCAGATGCCTTTCTTGAAAAAAATCCCGGGTCAAGAATTATCCATGACCCTCGCTTAAGCTGGAATACTATCGATATTGTGACTCAGGCTGGCGGAGTACCCGTCATGTCTAAAACAGGACATGCCTTTATTAAAGAGCGTATGCGTCTGGAAAATGCTGTGTACGGTGGTGAAATGAGTGCCCATCACTATTTTCGTGACTTTTATTATTGTGACAGCGGCATGATCCCGTGGCTGCTGGTTGCTGAACTGCTGCTTGTTAAAGGTCAGTCATTGAGAAGTATGATTAATGACCGAATCACGGCTTATCCAGCTTCCGGAGAAATTAATAGTATTATTCTTCAACCTAAAGAAGCGATCGGTCGGGTATTATCGGTATATGAAAGTGATGCGCTGCAAGTTGATTATACCGATGGTATTAGTCTTGAGTTCAAGGAGTGGCGTTTCAATCTGCGCAGTTCAAATACTGAACCTGTTGTACGTCTGAATGTTGAGTCTCGGGCTGACGTAGCATTAATGCAAGATCAAACAAAAAAAATCCTGTCAATTCTGTGCAAAGATTAATAAAAATCATGAGGTTTTCATTATGTCACATGGTGTGAGTGTTGGGATTGTCGCTGACTGGTTGGTGACATTTGCAGGTGCTGAGAAAGTAATCGCAGAATTTATAACAATATACCCTGATTCTGAAATTTATTCCGTAGTGGATTTTTTGTCAGATGAGTCCAGAAAGTCATTTCATGGAAAAAACGCCACGACCTCTTTTATTCAGCGTTTGCCCTTTGCAAAAACCAAATACCAAAAATATCTGCCGTTAATGCCATTGGCTATTGAACAACTCGATGTCACGAAGCATGACATAATACTTTCCAGCAGTCATGCCGTGGCCAAAGGTGTGTTGACCGGTCCGGATCAGCTCCATATCAGCTATGTTCATTCTCCGATTCGTTACGCATGGGATTTTCAACATCAGTATCTCCGTGAATCAGGTTTAAACAAGGGTTTGAAAGGTAAGCTGGCACGATGGTTTTTGCACAAAATCAGAATTTGGGATTACCGGACCGCTAACGGAGTCGATCACTTCATCGCTAACTCACAGTTTATTGCCCGCAGAATAAAGAAAGTTTATGGACGAGACGCTGATGTTATTTATCCTCCCGTCGATGTCGAACGTTTTACCTTGCAGGAAGACAAAGAAGATTTTTATTTCACCGCTTCCCGCATGGTGCCTTACAAACGTATCGATTTGATTGTTGAAGCCTTCAGCCAAATGCCGGATAAGAAACTGGTTGTGATCGGTGATGGTTCTGAAATGGCAAAAATTAAGGCCAAAGCAGGAAGTAATATTAAAATTCTTGGGTATCAGTCTGATGCTGTGATGCAGGATCACATGCGTCGTGCAAAGGCCTTTGTCTTTGCGGCTGAAGAGGATTTTGGCATTACCCCGGTAGAAGCACAGGCCTGCGGTACACCGGTTATCGCTTTTGGTAAAGGTGGCGTTCTTGAAACGATAAGACCCTACGGAGAATCTCATTGCACGGGACTATTTTTTTTAGAACAGACGGTTGCATCACTGCTGGCGGTTGTCCAGAAATTCGAGATAATCAAAGAGTCTATTCTTCCGAAAGATTGCCGCGAAAATGCATTGAGATTTTCTGCTGAACGTTTTCATAGTGAGTTGGATGAGTATATCAAAGATAAATGGAATGATTTTATCGATCGCAAAAAAATAACGTATTAAATTATTCGACAACGCTTTATTACATTGTTCTATTTCACATCTTACATCTGGGTTGTACCTAGTTATTCCGAATAACCTTACAATTCTAATCGTGCATCTGTTGCGATACGTTTTTTAATTGTAACCAAGGGTCATACATGTCTAAAGTTGCACTTATTACCAGTATAGCCGGACAAGATGGTTCTTATTTGGCTGAGCTTTTATTAAAAAAAGGCTATACAGTCCATGGTATTAATCGACATACTCCTTTAGTAGCGCGTGAGTACTCGGAATTCGTCAATGATAAATTCTGTGTAAAATCCCCCAATTTGCATATTCACGATGAAAATTTATCTGATGCTTCCTGTCTTAATGATTTATTAGCCACCCTTCGTCCAGACGAAATTTATAATCTGGGCGGATTTAATCATCCCAATGCTGAGTGTATACGCCCGCACGATTCTTTGGCGGCGAACGGCATCAGCGCCCTGAGAATACTTGAAGCCCTACGCTCTCAGGGGTTAGAACATAAAACCCGTTACTACCATGCTTCACCTTCAGAACTGTGCGGTGTGGTTAACGGTTTGACCATCAATGAAATGGTGACATCTACCCCCTGTCAATCAGAAACAGTCGCGCTGGTTTCCGATTTTTGGACGGTGGTTAATTACCGTGAAACTTTTGGGATGTATGCCTGCAACGGTATACTTTTCAATCATGAATCACCGCGCCGCAGCGAACATTTCGTGACCCGTAAAATTTCTATTGGCCTCGCGAATATTACTCAGGGATTAGAACGATGCCTTCATTTAGGAAATCTTAACGCACTGCGAGATTGGGGGCATGCCCGGGATTACGTCAAAATGCAGTGGTCCATGTTGCAGCAGCATGAACCTGAGGATTACGTCATTGCCACTGGCGTACAGTATACGGTGCGCCAGTTTGTGACGTTTGCTGCACTGGAGTTAGGTATAAAGCTCCGTTTTGTCGGTAAGGGTATGGATGAAAAAGGTGTGATTGCCGCAATTATCAGTCCGATTGCGGCAGCGCTAAAAGTGGGGGATGTGGTGGTTGCTGTTGATCCTCGCTATATCCGTCCTGCGGAAAAATGCAAAGTGCCGGCGAACCCAACCAAGGCGCGAAGTAAATTGGGCTGGGTACCAGAAACATCATTACAGGATCTGGTGATCGAGATGGTGCAAGCAGATTTAGCATCAGCTAAGGAACTGGCACGACTAAAAATGTATGGATGAGACGGGCAGCAGCAAAAAGACCAATACCATGGTTTACTCTGTTTATCAGCTAATTGCTGGATAACCAGTGAAATAGTGCCATCGAAAAAGTGAACAATATCATGGCATATCCAGCCATCCCTCAGTGTCAGTATAGTTGTCACCCCTTTCTGAAAATAGATCCAGAGGGCGATGGAGTGACAAATGAAACGTATTTCCTCAGAACGTAAAGCCAGCGTATTAGCGAAATGGCTGCCTCCTTACAACATGACCGTCGCGGCCGTGGCGCAGAGGGATGGCATATCGGAAGCGACTCTTTATAGTTGGCGCAACCAGGCTACAACAGGGGGGAAACCGGTGCCAGGTGCAGACAAAAACAGTCAACCATGGCCCGCCGAAGCGCGGCTGGCCGTTATCGTGGAAACGGCCACGTTAAGTGAAACGGAAATCTCTGAATACTACCGTAAAAAGGGGCTCTATCCCGCGCAAATAATCCAGTGAAAACAAGCGTTCTTTGATCTTACCCACGAAAAAAGCTCAGCGACTATTACGGGGAAACGGTGGCAAAAATCCCCGGAAGACCGCAGAGCGGATGTGGTTCGCCCGGCCCCCGCAAATCGCCTGAGTGTTGAAGAAAAGCAGCAGATACGAGCCCTCTGTCACCAGCCGGAATATATCACGACTGGCGGACAACGGAATTTACCTCGCGAGTGAATCGACCTTTTACCGTGTGCTGCATCGCCACAGGGAGGTTCATCACCGTGGCCGGCAAGTTAAGCCAAATCGGGTAAAACCGCCGACCACGTTCACCGCCTGCGGACCCTGTCAGGTGTGGACCTGGGACATCACCTGGTTACCTTCGGTGGTGCGCGCCCGCTGGTATTATCTGTACCCCGTGGAAGATGTGTTCAGCCGAAAAATTACCGGTGTCGAAGTGCATGAAACCGAAAGTGGGGAACTGGCGGCAGCGCTGATGCAACGCACGGTTCTGCGTGAGCGCTGTTACCGTCAGCCGCTGGTGCTGCATGCGGATAACGGTGCGTCGATGAAGTCACAGATGCTGCAGGTGAAGCTGACGGAACTGAACATCTCACCGTCGCACAGCCGACCGCGTGTGAGTAATGATAATGCGTATGTGGAGTCGTTGTTCCGGACGCTGAAATATGTGCCTCAATGGCCGTCCTCCGGCTTTAAAAGCGTGAAGGATGCTCGAGTCTGGGTGGATAAATTTACCCGCTGGTATAACGAAGAGCACCGGCACAGTGGGATAGGTTTGTGATGCCGCAGCAGCGACATACGGGCGAGGACAAGGCGTTATTGGCCCGCCGGGAGAAAGTCTATGAAGCCGCGAGGACAGCAAACCCGAAACGCTGGTCACGGCAGACGCGAAACTGGCAATGGCAGGATAGCGTCACGCTCAATCCGGAGCGGGAAAAGCAGGCAGCATAAATTAACCCGGAGCGACAATTTCATTGACACTTAACGGAGGTGGCAAAGAGAAAGTTCGGTTTTATGAGCCTGTTTACAACAGTGCCTTCAAAACAAAGCCCACTTCATTTTTTAATAAACTCAAAAAACACTTAACTATCTGAAAAAATTAAATGCAAACTCCATACATTATGTAGACAATTTCACACATGATTACTTAATATTTAAAATACATTAACATTATTTTTGTTAGATGGAAAATAATATGAACCAAATTTTTCATTGCAGATAGCTGACGATATAGTAAAAATGGAGTTTATAAATGAGTGAGATTAAATATAGAAGTGATATTGATGGGCTAAGGGCAGTTGCCATAATCCCAGTGGTTTTTTTTCATGTAGGTTATGAGTTTTTCAAGGGTGGGTATGTTGGCGTCGATGTTTTCTTTGTTATTAGTGGCTATTTAATAACAACTATACTTCTAAATTCAATGAATAATGGGACGTATAGCTTACTCGAATTTTATGAAAGAAGAATAAGGCGAATAATTCCGACATTAATATGTGTCATGGTTTTTATTTTAGTTGCGTCACCATTCTTTCTAACGCCAGATAATTATTATTTTTTACCTAAAGAAATAATTGGCACTCTTTTGTTTTCTTCAAATATTGTTAGCTGGCTAAAATCAGATTATTTTTCGAATAACTCTGAGCAAAGGCCATTGCTGCATACGTGGTCATTAGGAATAGAAGAACAGTTCTATATCATATTTCCAGTATTAATTATTCTTACGTTTAAATACTTCAAAAAACATCTCAAGCACATCCTATTAATAACAACCATTATATCATTCGCTTTGAGTGCGTACTTCACAAGTAGTCACATCTCTGGGGCTTTTTATATGCTCCCAACGAGATATTGGGAGTTGTCTTTTGGAGCGTTAATTGCTGCCGGTTTTTTTGTAAAACCCAAGAGTAAACCACTCAATGAAACACTATCAATAATTGGTGTAATATTAATTACATATTCAATTACAAGCTTCACTTCAAGTGATATTTTCCCTGGGTACATAGCTATAGTCCCAGTGCTAGGTGCCACTTTATTAATTTTAAGTGCAGAAGAAACATTAATTGGTAATGTGTTATCATCGAAGCCATTAGTATTAATAGGTTCAATATCTTATTCACTTTACTTATGGCATTGGCCTCTGATAGTATTTTCCCGAGATAAATACATTATAAATACACATCTAGGGAATTTTGGAGTAATAGCCCTATCCTTTCTGCTAGCATGGCTTTCAACTAAGTTTATTGAATCTAAGTTCAGAAATAAAACAAAATATACCAGAAAAAAAATATTCACATATGCGATTTATTCCTACCTTGTCATATTCTTTATTTCAATTTTAGTTTTAACGTTAAAGGGATGGCCTAAACGACTAAGTGACGGGCAGTTGGATGTTTTAAAGTCCGCGCATGATTACAGCCCAACAAGAGTAAAATGCCACTTTAATAAAGGGATTCCAGATCCTTCTAGTTATTGTATTCTTGGCGACGAAATGAAAACCACAAATACAATTGTTTGGGGTGATAGCCATGGGGCTGAAATATCAAATTCTTTATCTAAATACTCAAGACTATACGCAGTAACTTACTCAGCGTGTCCTCCAGCAATAGGGTATAATCCGGATGATAGACCTGAGTGTTTAACACACAATAAAAATGTAATTACTTTTATTTTAAACAAAAAAAATATAAAAACAGTCATCTTAGCTGCTAATTATAACTTATATGACAAAAACAATAAGTCCAATGAGTTTTATAACGACTTCCAAAAAACAATTTCCTTGCTGTTAAAATCAGGTAAAAGAGTATTAGTTTTGGATCAGATACCCTCTCCGGGCGTAGACATTCCAAATACATTAGCAAACTCAAGAGTATTAATTAATAAAACATTTAAATATAACAGTAAATCATTCGACAAGGTAAAATTAGCACCCAATGCTCAAGTCTTTCATTATGAAAAAAATTTATGCAGTGAATTGGTGTGTAATATGATTTATAAAGGATACCCTATATCTTTTGATGATAATCACTTATCAATGCACACGGCTAATAGCTTGGCTCAAGTTATACAAAATCAACTAATTAATAGTGTGGAAGTTATAGATTTATCACAGTAACTAAATTATTCAAATGTAAATAATTTTCCAATTTAAAACGAAGTTAAATATAATGTTTTAATTGAAAATTAAAATCTACTCCCATGCTGAAACAGGTTAAGTATTAGGGTTTCAAACCCCTAATACGCCTTTTAGGCGCACCGCCGCCTAGGCACTCATCGCGAAACCCCGCCGCAACGCGCAAAAGGAGTTGTTTGCTCTCTCCAAAACCGGCAGTTTGACGTTGCCGGTTCGTTATTAAAGCGGCGATTTTGGTTTGAGGAAGTTTACTGGCTGAAGTTACTATTTTTTCCAGAGTTGCCACGATTTTTTCGCTGCCGGTTGCGCGATAAATTCCGGTTTCGTCGGAAGCTTGGACTACGATCAGTAACAGGGCATGTTTCAGGTCTTCGTTACGTTTATCCTTCTCAGCCAAAACCTCCCTTAGCAATGCGACTTCTTTCTTGGGGTCGGTTTGGAAAACGGGCATTTTTGTACGTTTAGAGCATTATTTAACCAATAGTAGCACATAAGGGATTGATTTAGCGTCAGTGTCTATCGCTTTAAAATTATCGATCTTTCGGTATCGCATTTAAGTTATGCCATTAGCAAAAAGACCAATACCATGTTTTGCTCTGTTTATCAGCGAATTAAATTAATGGATAACCAGTGAAATAGTGCCATCGAAAAAGTGAAAAATATCACGGCATATCCAACCATCTAACCCGCCCGGCGATATCGCGCATCGCATTACGCGCTGTCTGGCTGATGCCGCCAAGCTGGAAGAAACCATGGATCACACCGAGATAACGCTGAGCGCTGCAATTGACGCCCTGCTCCGTCAGGCGGGCAAACAGTACTTCGCCCTCGTCACACAACGGATCGTATTCGGCGGTGATAATGTGAACCGGCGGCAAACCTGTGAAGTCATCTCGCCATAGCGGGCTGGCTTCCGGGTGCCTTAATTCAGTTTCAGGAAAGTAGGCTTCAAAACCGCTGAGCAGCGTATCGCTGGTAAGCACATAATCTGCACCATTATATTTATGGCTGTCGGATGAGGCGGTAGCATCGAGCATCGGATAAATCAGAACAAGGTGCAAGGGTAACCATTGTCTCTCATCGCGTAAGCGCAGGGCCGTTATCAGAGCAAGATGTCCGCCCGCACTGTCGCCAGCTAATGTTATACCGCTACGGTCAACACCCAACGCATCGGCATGTGACCAGATAAGTTTTGCAGCAAGTTCAGCGTCGTCATGAGCAGCCGGATAAGTATGTTCCGGCGCTAAACGATATTGCACCGCAATCACCCGGCAGCCGCTCAAAAAGGCGAGCTGTCGAAGCTGATTATCATGCGTCGCAAAACCACCGCTGACGAAGCAGCCACCGTGATAATAGATAACTGCAGGCAATCTACCTTTGGCATTCAAAGGCGATACCACACGCAATGAAATACCCTCGATAACCACATCCTCAACGTTCACCCTCCGCTCAACATCCCCCGCCAGAATGATGCTGGCAACATATCCGGCACGGCGCTCTTCATAGGTATTATCCCGCGATGAAGGACGACCAGCGGCGATAAACTCGTTAACAAGTTCGGCGATTGCGGGTTCTAGTGCCATGAGATCGTTTCCTTAAGAAGCGTTTTTTGAAGATTAAATAAAGTCGTGTGATGAGCAAAGGGCTTCCAGTAAGGTAATGGCAGAAAACCCAAATTTCAGGCAAAAAAAGACACCTCAGCGGGTGTCTTTTTTTTCATACGTTACTAATGGTGAAGGCCGGGCTCGCCAATCAATTTCAACCATCTGAATTATAAGTAAATTAAGACACCACCACCTTGCATACACAATTTATTTTGACATAAAATCAATAAATTAGTGGATTTCTGATTTTGAGATTTTACGTGATTTCTCTGAAGAAAAACAGATTTTAGAAATGCTGGGATTAGATGCTTTGCGCTAACATTCCGGGGTAGTGTTTCGCGATAATGTCATTCATCTTATCTATCAAACCAGGGCACTTAAACGTCAAATGCCCTGTCCCCTTTTGAAAATATCGAATACTAAAATAATTATCTTCGTATGACTGTTGGCCAGGGTTATCACGTACATGTTCCATCAGTCGGGTAGTTATATCGCCTCGGTTGTCAGGAATAGGTTTTCCGTCCAACTGAAATAGCATCCTTTCCAAAACTGCACGGACTATTAGTTTTAGGGTTCTGTCTGCATGATTTGTTTTCCGTATCTGTAAGCAAACGAGCTAAACCAGGATGACAGCTCGGATGAAATTCGTTTATGGCAACTAATAAAAAAGCAGTGCCAGCGGCAGGACATACAGTAGCTTTTTATACTTGCCCAGCATCTCAGCGCCATAGGCATGAGGCTGTATAAAGAGTGAGAACACCAGCAACGTAAACATCAGCGCTGGTAACCACGAGGTTATGGCCATGATCCGTGCATTGGACAAAATGACACATGCAGGCATGCAGGCATGCAGGCATGCCAGAAAGTGTACGGATTGTCTGAGAAAATGACTGACAGGAGGATCTGTTATCTAAATCTTATTTATTCAACAAAGCCTCACGTCGGCAACGGTGTAATGCTATGCGGAAAGCCGAATATGTGAGTTCGTCACTCGATTAACGTTCTTATATCAAAAACGCCTCACGATCCTCCGGTCCGATCGCCCGCATGACGCGGCACGGGACACCCGCCGCGACCACATTCGCAGGAATGGATTTTGTGACCACGCTACCTGCGCCGATCACGCTGTTGCGGCCAATGGTCACGCCCGGATTCACAATCACGCCCGCGCCCAGCCAGACGTTATCTTCAATCACGATCGGCAGGGAGAATTGTTGCCCGCTGATGCGAATTTCCGGGTCGATCGGGTGCCCGGCGGTGGCGAGGGTAACGTTCGGCGCGATCATCACGTTATCGCCGATGGTCACCGTGGCGTCATCCACCAGCGTGAGATTGAAGTTAGCGTAGAAGTTCTTGCCGATGTGCGTATGCGTGCCGTAAGCCACGCGCAGCGGTGGTTCAATCCAGCCGTTCTCACCGATGCTGCCCATCATCTCTTTCAGCATCCGTTGACGTTTCTCTTCTTCCGAGGGGGGCGTCAGGTTGTAATCGTACACCCGCTCTTTTCCGGCGCGGCGCTCCTCCGGCAGCCCTTCCCCCATGTCCGCATACAGCTCGCCTATATTCATCTTTTCGCGTGTAGACATCCCTTCATCCTTAATCATTAAGCCAGTGATGACTCAGTCTACTCACCGGCCTTGTGATTGTGAACGTATGACATTCCACTTTGCGATCTGTGTCACTCAGTGCTGTATGAGAGACGCCTCCTCCTGAGCCGCTATACTTATTTCTATGATTTAAAAGGTATACGTCAGGAAGATTTACATGTCTGCCCAATACCAAAAACTGTCCGAACAATGGTGTGATTGGTCATTTCACCCCCTCTGTCTCGGGTTAATGTTTTATACAGTTCAACAGGTAATTTTTGGGCTTGTTTGATGGGTGCAGATATTACTGTAACGGTCTTGTTGTCACTGATTTTGGCCAGTCGGCCTGATGTGAGATTAATTCAGTTGGTGATTGAATGTGAAACCTACGGCGGAAAAACAAAGCATCATCTGATGCGCAATGACAACTGACGGCTCCAATATGGCGATCCGCTGAGCGCGCAGGCATGCCAGAAAGTGTGCGGATTGCATGAGAAAGTGAATGACTGGGAGATCATTTGTCTAAATCCGATTTATTCAACAAAGCCGGTCACTACCACCAAAATAGTGATCACATTTTCGCCATAAATCCCGACTGGGGTAAATTTGCAAGAGGTTTTAGCCGCCTGATTTCTCTCTCTCTTTGACGCAACTCGCAAATATAATCTCTGCCACGTCGTTAAACGTTTTTATTGATAAAGATTCTCCTCATCCCTGCCGATATCTCTAATGTAGGCGGCAGCACCGCCTGTCGTTCCAATGTGCGCCAGCAATAGCGCAAACCCTGCCGCTGATACCACTTAGTCAACATGTGTTTCTACCCACTTAAGAAAGGCGTACATATGAATTGCATCTTCAGCGTGATCTGGAACCACAGCAGTAATGCCTTTGTGGTCGTCAGTGAGCTGGCCACTCGCCGTGGCAAACGCAGTGACGTCGGTGCGATTCAGGTTGATGATCATTCCCCCCCCCTTCAACGGGGTGGTCAAGCCGCCACCGTTTGCCATTGCCCTTATCTCATGCATTATTTCCTTCATGCCGGTTATCAGCATGGCCGCAGATTTGCCCACTGGCGGTAATGTCGTTCTCGGCAGCGGTCAGATTGGCACGGCGGCCGATCATCAACTGACGGTCAACCAGTCCAGCCAAAAAATGGCGATTGACTGGCAGAGTTTTGATATTGGCAAAGACAACAAAGTGACCTTTGTTCAGCCCGGCGCTGATTCGATTGCCCTGAACCGGGTGATCGGTGCTGATGGCTCAAAGATCATGGGCCAACTCAACGCCAATGGCCGGGTGTTCTTGATCAACCCCAATGGCGTGCTGTTTGGTCAAGGCGCCTCCGTCAGTGTCGGCGGGTTGGTGGCTTCGACACTCAATATCTCTAACCAGGATTTTGCCAACGGCAAGTACACGTTCAAAGGTGATGGCAGCAACGCCAGCGTCATCAACCAGGGCACGATTACCACAGCCGACGGTGGAGCCGTGGTGTTACTCGGCGGCACCGTCAGCAACCAGGGCGTGATTGTTGCGAAACTGGGCACCGTAGCATTGGCCGCTGGCAATGCGGTGACGTTGGACTTCGCTGGTGATGGCTTGCTTAACGTCCAGGTCGATGAAGCGACCAAGAATGCGTTGGCGGAAAACCGCCAGTTGATTCAAGCCGACGGTGGCCAAGTCATTATGACCGCGGCGGCCAGCAATGCGCTGCTCAGGACGGTGGTCAACAACACCGGTGTGATTGAAGCGCGAGGCTTGCAGAACAAGAACGGTAAGATCTCCCTCGGTGGCAGTGACAGCGGTCTGGTGCACGTCGCCGGCACCCTGGATGCCTCTTCAACCCAGGTGTCGGGCGGCGCGATTCAAATCACCGGTCAGAACATTGCGCTCACATCTGCCACTCTGAATGTCTCAGGTGCCAGCGGTGGCGGCAGCATCAAGGTCGGCGGCGACGCTCAAGGCAAAGGCACCCTGGCTAACGCACAAGGTGTCAGCGTGGATGCTGGCAGCAGCCTCAAGGCTGACGCCGGAACCACGGGAAAAGGCGGCAACATCGTAGTTTGGTCCAACGGAACGACCGTGGCCAAGGGCAACTTCTCGGCCAGGGGCGGTACGCAAAGCGGTGACGGAGGATCCGTAGAAACCTCCGGCCATCGCGTTGACTTCACTGGCATCCAGGTGAGCACCTCGGCGACGAAAGGCAAAACGGGTAATTGGCTGGTGGATCCTGAAGACCTGAATGTTGATGACGCTTCAGCGGCCACGATCAACGCCGCTCTCCTGAACACCGACGTCACCCTGCAAACCACCGGCACCATTGCCTCCACGGCAACAGGCCTCGGTGATATTTCCGTTAATTCAGCCTTGAGCTGGAGTTCGCCAAATACCCTAACGCTGGACTCGTTCCACTCCATTGCGATCAATGCCAACGTCTCCGTCACCGGTGCAGGTGGCTTGGTGCTGGTGACTAATAACAACAGCAACGGCACCAGCAGTGGCAGCGGTGATCTCACGTTTGCCAAAGGCGTCTCGGCCAGTTTCACGGCACCGAAAGGCACTGGGCAGCGTTTGAACATCAACGGTTCGGCTTACACGCTGGTTTACAGCATGGCCGACATCGACGGAATCGACGGGGATCCGGCTTCGTCTGGCGCAATTACAGACCAAACAGCGGCAGGCGGATTGGCAGGGCATTACGCGCTGGCCCGTAACCAGGATGCCAGTGGCGTCACATATACGAACGCACTCGTGGGGAGCAATTATGATTATGATTCGCCCTTCTCCGGCACCTTTGAAGGCCTGGGTCATACCATATCGAACTTGACCATCACGGCTCCGGACGCAAACAACACGGGGCTGTTTGGCGACAATCAGGGGGCTACGGTTCGGGATCTGGGTGTAGTTAATGGCGCGATCAGCGGCGGCTCTTACGTCGGCGGTATCGTCTCTATGAACGAGAGTTCCTCCTCTATATTAAACAGCTATTTCAGCGGCACGGTGTCAACGTCATCCTCCGGCATGATGGTCGGGGGGATCGCCGGCTTTAATGGAAATAACTCGACGATTGCAAACAGCTATAGCATGGGCACGGTAACGGGCACCCGTTGGACGGGGGGAATAACGGGCTATAACGGTAGTGCCTTGGTTACAAACAGTCACAGCTCCAGCAACGTAAATGGCGGTATTGGTGACTACGTTGGCGGGGTCGTGGGCGCTAACGAAAGCGCCACCATCACTGACAGCTATAGTACCGGCAACGTGTCGGGCAATACGCGTGTTGGCGGGGTAGCAGGCAACAGCTACCATGGTTCAATTTCTAACAGCTACAATACGGGCAACATATCGGGCAACAGTTTTGTTGGCGGTGTTGTTGGTCTTAACGATACTGCCAGTTCGCTCGCAAATAGCTACAATTTCGGAAATGTCCAGGCTGACTATAATGTTGGCGGGGTCGCAGGCTATAACGACAGTGCTATTTTCTCCAGTTATTCCACCGGTCAGGTGCGGGGGGCGACGGGCAGTAACGCTGGCGGTGCTATTGGCTACAATCAAGCCAATAGCACGGTGACAAACGTTTACTGGAATAGCGTCACCAGTGGCAATACTGTTGGGATTGGCGGCGGTGTCATTTCTGGTGTCACCGGTTTAACCCTCGCACAGTTACAGGGCGTATTACCGTCTTCTTTCGATAATACCGTTTGGGGCACAGCCAGCGGTCTTTACCCCTATTTGAAATCCCAATATCCGAACGGCACACCGCAAGCCATTTCCGGCTTCGCTCAAAACAGCGATGCGGCTGGCCAGGTCTCCACCGTGATTAACGGTCTGGTAGTCGGTACCTCCTCCATCGGCGCCGGGGGTTACTACTACAGTCTGCTCGCGCCCGGCACCTTGGCGAACACTGATGTGTTCACCTACGCGCAAAGCGGCGGCAGTTTGGCTAATACCTTCACGCAGGGTATTACGGGGACTACCAGTAACATCAATCTGACGGCTAACACGCTGCTACTGATTGGCAATGAAAACTCTCTGTCCTCGCTGCTGACTGATTTGAACGCGGCCAGCGGCAGCGTAGACAGTTCCCACAAGTTGTTTACCCTCAATGCCAGTGGTCTGAACGCCACCGATAATGTGCAATTCACTCAGGCTGGGGGTTTCATTTTTGACCAGTCCCTGAGCGCTGTCGGCAGCAGTACCGTGAGTGTCGCAGGTGATTTGACCATCGCATTGGGCGAGCATGTCAGCGGGTCTGATGTGGTGCTGTCCGCCACGGGTGCCTTTATCAACAACGCTGGCAGTAACGCCGTTACCGCCTCAACGGTCGCCGGACACCACTGGGTGATTTATTCCAATACCCCAACCACCGATACTTTTGCTGGGCTGAACAGCAACAATACTGCTATCTGGAATGCCAACATTAATATCCGTCCAGCGAGCTCCGTAATCGGTAACCGGTACGTGTTTCGCTATCAACCGACGGTCACCTACACCGCGGCAAACGTCAGCAAGACCTACGGTGACACGGTAGATGTCAGATCTGCGTATACAACGTCTGGAGTGAGTGCAGGTGTTGCAGGAGCATTTGCAGCAGATACCTTGGCTAACGTGGTAGCCGGCACTTTAGCGATTTCTTCGACGGGAACAGCGGCTATTGCGAGTGTAGGCAGTTACGCCATCCAGGCAAGCCAAGGTACTTTAAGCGGCCTGGGGGGTTACCTGGTCGCACTTGCAAGCCCCGGAAACTTAACCGTCAATTCCAAACACGTCACGGTCACTGCCAGCAGTGGCAGCTCAACGTACGGCGCGACCAATGTCCAGCCGACCCTAAGCGCCATCGGCTTGGTCAACGGCCAAGATGCATCGGTATTGAGCGGTTTGAGCAGCACAGGCATTAGCGGCACCACCAACGTCGGCACCCATGTGTTGAGCGTGCAGGGCGTCCTAACCAATGGCAACTACACCGTGACTCAAACATCCGATGGCCAATGGATCGTCGATCCCCGCGCCTTGGTCGTTACCGCTAACAACCTTGGAAAAATCGTCAACGCCAGCGACCCAGCACTGACTTGGATCACCAATGAAAATCTGGTTAACGGTGACCACCTCAACGGCAATCTGACGCGCAGTGCTGGCGAAACAGTCGGTCAATACAGGATTGAACAAGGCTCGCTAAACAACAGCAATTACGCCATCGCTTTCACTGACGGTACGTTCAACATCGGTGTAACACCGCTAAACCAATTGCTCAGCGCCCCCGAAAACGTAGCGGCGGTGACCACCAAGCCTCTGCGTAAATTGCCGACCCCCACCACGTCTCTGGCGGTGCAGCTGCCGTCCAACAGCCTCTATAGCGTAATTGAGCAAGGCTTGCGCCTTCCAGAAGGACTTTGATTTATGCGTATCCGTCTTACTCCAGTTGCCCTGGCTCTCCTGACGTTAACTGCAGGTGCGGCCAAGGCTGAAATTGTGCCGGACGCTGGTCAATCGATCCGTGAGATCCAAACTAAACCGCCGGCTTTACCGCCGCGCCAGACGCTGGAACTGAACCTTCCCGACACGCCGGACACCAACCCGACGACCCGCGGGCCAACGATGCAGGTCGTGCAATTCAAGTTGAGCGGCAATCAGGCGATCAACAGTGCCGATCTGCTGCCATTGCTGGCTGACCTGCAAAATCGCACGGTCAGCTTTGGTCAGTTGCAGGCAGCGGCTGGGCGTATCACCCTATTTTATCGACAGAAAGGTTACCCGCTGGCGCGGGCTTATTTGCCAGCCCAGGACGTGGAAAATGGCGTCGTCACCATCGCCATCCTCGAAGGTCATTTTGGCGAAGTGAAGCTTAATAACGCTTCGCGCATCAGCGACGGCACGTTGGCTGCGCCGCTCCACGCGCTGAAAAACGGTGGAGCGGTGCGCGCGGGCACCCTGGAACGCAGTCTGTTGTTGCTTCAGGAAATCCCCGGCGTCGAAGTCCAGTCCACGCTGAAACCCGGCACAGCCGTTGGTGCCAGCGACCTGGTGGTCGATGCCCACTCGGCGCCGATGGTTTCGGGTCAAGTCGATCTGGACAACTATGGTAACCGCTTCACCGGTGAATACCGTCTGGGCAGTACGCTGAACCTCGCCAGCCCGTTAGGCATTGGTGATCAGGCCAGCATGCGGATCATGGGCTCTGATGAAGATCAGCATTACTTCCGGGCAGCATATCAGTTGCCGATCGGTCCGTGGGCGACGCAAGTCGGTGTCGCTTACTCGTACATGAATTATCAGTTAGCCAGGAACTTTAACAATCTTGATGCCTCGGGTAACGCGAAGATTGCCAGCGTGTTTATGCAGCAGCCATTGATTCGCCTCCGGGATTTCAGCCTGACTGCGCAACTGCAATTCGATGACAAACGCTTAAAAGATGACATCGATCTTTACGACTATAAAAGTAACAAACACTCGCGTGTCGTGACCGCCAGCCTCAACGGCAACGCCCGCGACAATTTTTTGGGCGGCGGTTCAAATGCATTCTCGTTGGCCTGGAGCCAAGGCAGCCTGACGCTGGATAATCCGCAAGACAAAGTGCTGGATGATCTAACTGCCAAGACTCGCGGCACCTTTCAGAAGATCAATTCTAGCGTCGTGCGCCTACAGCGCCTGACGGATAGGCTCAGTTTTTATGGTCAGATCCAAGGCCAATGGGCTGACGGCAACCTTGATTCCTCTGAAAAAATCAGCCTCGGCGGCGCGTATGGCGTGCGGGCTTATCCAGAAGGCGAAGCACAGGGCGACCAGGGGTATGTGGCCAACGCCGAACTGCGTTACGCACTGACCGAGATCGTGCAGTTGTTCACCTTCGTCGACCATGGCGAAGTGCGGCTTAACAAAAACACGTGGGTTGACGGCGAAAATCATCGCAGCCTTTCTGCTACGGGTGTGGGCTCGACATTGTCTGCCGGCAACTGGCATTTGATGGCGGTCGCGGCATGGAAGCTGGGTAATGCCGATGCACAAAGCGACGTGGATCGCACGCCTCGGGTGTGGGCGCAGGTTAGCCGCTCGTTTTGACTGTGTACCATCAAGTGCATTCCAACACATGTACCAACAGAGAGTACTTGATGTAGGTTGATGTCCGTAGAATCAGATTGAGCCATGACGCGCTAAAAGCAGCTAATCTACTGAATTTTAGGCATAAAAAAAGACCTCAGTTGAGGTCTATTTACTTACTAATGGTGCGAAGGCCGAACTCGCCAATCAACCAACTGATTTCAATATGATTTATTATTAACACTTAGATCTTGTACCCGCACTTGTACCCACAAACGAAAATCCGTACAAAAATCAGACACTACCAACGGGTACAAAGCCATCTCAGTACAACACCGTTATGGCTATCCGTGCACACAGCTATATCGATGTCATTGCTGAAATAATTCGCCTGGCGGAGCTGAAGTCTAATAAAGCGGTTCGTTTATTTCTGTATCGTCATGCGCTCAGGGAGACCAGGCATTTTTTGGGTTGTACCGAAATCATGCGTATGACCAGTCTGGGTTGAAAGTGGCGTTCAGGCACAGGATATCTAAGGTCAGTCTGGCTCGCAGGGTAAACAGTATCAACGATGGTTTTTTCCTGTTGAAATTAACTATTACGCTTCTTTAATTGGCCGACTCGTGGTCCCCCCGATCGGAAGGAGACCCCACATCTGATTAGGTTGCAAACTAAGATGTAGAGCAAAAATTTGATAATGGATCGCAAACTCGAACTCTTTTTTTGCATTTCATTCCTGAACATAACTCATTCCGGTAGAAATTCTCCGCTCTCATGGCGGACCCTTTTCATAATCCTCAGCGCTCACATCATCAGGGATCAGTGTGGTGCCCGGTATCCGCACGAAGGGGGAAATGGTCGACCAATCTCAATTCTAAAATTTTTATATAGTCCCTGGCCATTTCATTGAAATTTTGTACGGAAAGTGTAAATTTATGAAAGTAAGTAAGACATAAAACGGATGTTTTTGCGTTCCATACATAAGGATATGTAGTGATTTACCATGCTAATCTAGCGTCTAGCGCGTTTCCGCCCATGTTTTGCCCTGCTGGCATTATGGTCATTGCCTTTGTTTGCCGCCCCGGAGGTTCCGCCCCCGCTGATTAACTCAGCGGTGCCAAATATTGCGGGGAATAACCCTGAACGAGCCCTGAACGCCGGTGACCGGCAGCTTATTCACCAGCAAGAACAGCAGCGTGCGCTTGAGCAGCAGCTAAACCCGCAAAAACCCGATGTTCGACTCTCCCCGCCATCAAGCAGTTTCGGCCGCACCACTTTTCCTACTGAGACACCGTGTTTTGCTATTTCGCAGGTGACGCTGACGGGCATGGATCCGTTGCCACACTGGCTGCCATTACAGCATCTCGCGAATCAAGCAGCAGGCAAATGTCTGGGTGGAAAAGGCATTAACTTGCTGATGAGCACATTGCAAAACCGATTGATTGATCACGGCTACATCACCACCCGCGTGCTGGCCCCGCAGCAGGATCTCAACAGTGGCGAACTTAAACTGGTTGTGGTGCCGGGTAATGTCCGGCAGGTAAAACTGACGCCGGACAGCGGTCACTACATCAGGCTATATAGCGCGTTTCCCGCCCATGAAGGCAAGCTGTTAGATCTGCGCGACATCGAACAGGGGCTGGAGAATTTACAGCGGTTGCCAACAGTGCAGGCCAACATGGAAATCTTGCCCGGCAGCCAACCGGGGGAAAGTGGTATTGCCTTGCACTGGCAACAGCAACGCATGTGGCGGGTTGGCGCTTCACTGGATGATTCTGGTACCCGCAGCACCGGGCGCTATCAGGGGGGCCTGACGCTGTCACTGGATAATCCCTTCTCGCTCAGCGACTTGTTCTATCTCTCCGGCAGCAGCAGCCTGGACAGTAAAGACGGAAAAGGCTCGGATAATATCACCGGCCACTATTCCGTACCGGTCGGTTACTGGATGTTTGGCATGACAGCCAACAGCTATAACTATCACCAGACGGTGGCCGGTCTAAACAGTGATTACCGCTACAGCGGCAAAAGCAACAACGTCAATTTCCAGGTAAGCCGCGTTCTGCATCGTAACGGCAGTCAGAAAACCACTCTGAGTTACGATGTGCTGGCCCGCGAGTCGAAAAACTACATCGATGATACGGAAGTCGAGGTACAGCGTCGCCGCACCTCGGCATGGCGCGTGGGTCTGCAGCATCGCCACTATATTGCTCAGGCCACGTTGGATGCGGGCATCAGTTACCAGCGCGGTACCCGCTGGTTCGGTGCGATGCCTGCGCCTGAAGAAAATTTTGGCGATGCCACGGCACTGAGCAAAATCGTACAAATTTCGTCTCAGCTCGATATCCCATTCACGCTGGCTAATCAAAAATTCCATTACAACGTGCAATACCAGCGGCAGTTCAGTAATACACCACTGACGCCGCAGGATCAGTTTGCTATTGGCAACCGCTGGACGGTGCGCGGTTTTGATGGCGAACGCACGCTGAATGCCGACCGCGGCTGGTTCGTGCGCAATGATATCGCCTGGGCCACGCCGGTTCTTGCGCAGGAACTTTATCTGGGCGTTGACTACGGTGAAGTTGGCGGCAATGGCACGCAATATCTGGTGGGTAACCACCTGGCCGGGGGCGCTATCGGTATTCGCGGTTCAGCATTTAAAACAGGCTATGACCTGTTTGCCGCCGTGCCATTCTCCAAACCTGATGGTTTCAAAACCGATCCGGTTTCACTTGGTTTTAACCTCAACTGGCAATACTGAGAGGCGGGGATGCAAATAGGGCCCTATGACGTTCATTCACCCATGATCATTGGTGGGGAAATGAGCGAAGCTGAAGCTTTCGGTGCTGCCGTTTGGTTATGGATGCACTCACCACAGCATCGCGATTTACCCCTTCATGCGCTGCCGACGGTGCTTCTGCCCATTATTAAAAGGCAGCAGTATGCCTTAGTCAGCCGCGACACGAAGCCGCTGTTTTTCCTCAGTTGGATGTGGCTGGACGATATTGCCGAGCGGCGATATCTGACACAACCGGCGATCAGGGTGCAGGACCGTGACTGGGCCAGCGGCGAACGAATGTGGATCCGCGACTGGATCGCCCCTTTTGGCGAGACGATGGCCATGCGTCGCCTGGTGGTGAATGCCCTTTTCCCCGAGCGCTGCTTCCGGGCGCTCTATCACCGAGGGGCTGAAAAAGGCCAGCGAGTCATCAATTTCAAAGGCGACCGTGTCAGCCATCAACAGGCCATTGCCTGGCGTATGGGCAATCCATTATCTGTTTCTCTTCCTGAATATCCAACGGATAAATACGGATAAATAAGGGCACTTTACTTCCTGGCCTGAGCCGGGAATTTTATGAAACTACTATTAACCATCAGAAATAAAAGGATTTGTTTATGAAAGCATTATTGATGACCTCTGCGATTGCAGCCTTTCTCGGCTTGAGTACCCTGACACATGCAAGTCAGCAAACGGTCACTTTGGGCTATGCGCACAGTAAAATTCAAGATGTTAACAACCTTAACGGGGTGAACATCAAATACCGTTATGAGTGGGATTCACCGCTGAGCGTTATCGGTTCATTCACGTATATGAGCGGCAATGATGATTATTCTTATCAGCTGACCAAAGATATTATCAAGAACAAGGTGGACATTAAGTATTACTCCCTGTCTGTAGGTCCCGCTTACCGGTTTAATTCCTATATCAGCCTCTATGGCCTGCTCGGACTCAATTATAACAAAGTCGATTACACCTCTTCCTGGACCAATTATGAGTCAGGAAGTTACCGTTATATGGGCGATCAAAACGGTAGTCAGTCCAAGACATCCTTTATGTATGGTGCTGGTGTGCAGATTAACCCGATTGAGAATGTTGCTGTCGATATTGGTTACGAAGGTTCCAGCATCGACGATGGCAATAAATCTCATGCCATTAACGGGTTCAATATCGGCGTGGGCTACCGTTTCTAACCTGACACATCCCGGTTAATACCGGGATGTTGAGTTTCATTTTCTTATTCCCTGAAAAGGTTGCAGTGCTGCATCGGCTCCGGGGAAGAAGAAAACAAAACTTCATAACGCTGCAAAACTTTATTTTTTAGCAAGGACGCTGTCATGAATAAGAATCTCTACCGTATTGTTTTCAACAAAGCGCGTGGCCTGTTGATGGTCGTGGCGGATATTGCCGGTTCAGGCCGGGCAGGCGCGTCGTCGTCTTCATCCGGGACAGGTCATACCCTCAGCCAGCTGATTGGTAAAGTTCATGGCGTGAGTTTTGCCGTGCTGCTTGCGCTGGGGGCTGTCCAGCCGGTGCAGGCGGGAATCGTCGCTGATGGCAGTGCGCCGGGCGGCCAGCAACCCACCATTATTAACAGCGCCAACGGCACCCCGCAGGTCAATATCCAGACCCCCAGCGCGGCCGGTGTGTCACGCAATGTCTACAGCCAGTTCGATGTGGATAAAAAAGGCGTGGTGCTCAATAACTCACACGCCAACGCCCAAACGCAAATTGCCGGAATGGTTAACGGCAACCCGTGGCTGGCAAAGGGCGAAGCGAAGGTCATTCTCAATGAAGTGAATGCACGCGACCCCAGCCAACTGAACGGCTTTATTGAAGTCGCCGGGCGAAAGGCGCAGGTGGTGATTGCCAACCCCTCGGGCATTACCTGTAACGGCTGCGGCTTTATTAACGCGAACCGCGCCACGCTGACCACCGGTCAGGTGCAGATGAGTAATGGTCAGCTGACGGGATACAACGTTGACCGGGGCGAAATTGTTATTCAGGGCAATGGGCTCGACAGCAGCCAGCAGGACAGCACCGACCTGATTTCCCGCGCCGTTAAAGTGAACGCCGGTATCTGGGCGAAGGAACTGAACGTGACGACCGGGCGTAATCAGGTCGATGCAACGTACCAGCGCATTGATAAAAAAGCGGATGACGGCAGCGTCCGCCCACAACTGGCCGTTGACGTTTCGCAGCTTGGCGGCATGTATGCCAACAAAATTCGCCTGATGGGGACGGAATCCGGCGTCGGTGTACATAACGCCGGGGCGCTGGGCGCGTCGGCCGGTGATGTGGTGGTCAATGCCGACGGCACGCTGACCAACAGCGGCGCAATTAATGCGTCGCAAAATATCCAACTGGCCGCATCGTCGACGGTGGATAACCAGGGGAAAGTTTATGCGGCAAACAATACGAATATCACGACTCAGGCAAGCCTCATTAACACCGGCATTATTGCCGCAGGTACTGACACCCGCATTGCAGCTGCCGGTATTAACAGCGGCGCGCAAAGCATACTCGCGGCCGGTATCACAGGCGACGGTAAGCTGACATCTGCAGGGAATTTAACGCTGACCAGCCGTGGTGAATTAAAGGCAGGCGGGCAAAATATGGCCGGTGGTCAGCTGAACGCCAGTGCCACGTCCGTTGATCTCAGCGGCAGCCAGACCTATGGCGACACGATTACGTTGCAGGCCAGCACCGGTGATATCAGCACAGCAAACGCCAATCTTTCCGCCACGCATCAGCTGACAGCCAGCACAGAAAGAATGCTCAATAACGACGGTGGCAAGATCGCCGCCGATCAGCTTAACCTGACAGCGAACCGCCTTTCGAACCAGAAAGGCACGGTGCAGCAGCTGGGGCAACAGGACCTGCAGCTCTCTCATGCCGGGGGGATTAACAACCGTGAAGGCACACTCGCCAGTAACAGCAAAAATCTGACCTTAACCAGCGCCACGCTGGATAACCAGCAGGGAACAATTTTGCATGCCGGAGACGGCCAGCTTACGGTGAATACCGGCCAGATGGATGGCGCACAGGGCACGTTGGTCAGCAACGGTGCATTAGGCCTGAACGGTTCGGCACTGAACCTTGATAATGCGGTGACGCAGGCAGCAGGAATTACGCTGAATGCCGATACGGTTTCACACCACTCAGGTCAGATGACGCAAAGCGGCAGCGGGCCGATGAATCTGAACGTCACCGGCCTGTTCGATAACCAGAATGGTGCTGTCACCTCAAAAGGCACATTGTCGCTTAACGCCGCGCAGCTGAATAACCAGCAAGGGCGGCTGATTGCATCTGACCAAAATAACCTGCAACTGACGCTCGACGGTACACTCAACAACAGCGCAGGCATTATTGCCGCCGGTGGGGGTTTAACCTCACTGAGCGGCGCGGTTGATAACAGCGGCGGCCTTATCCAGTCAGGGGATGAGTTAAATCTCAATAGCCGGGGAGCAGCCGTACTCAATGCCGACAGCGGTGCTCAGGGCGGCATCATCAGCGCGGGCAGCATGCGGCTTGCGACGGGTGACATTGATAACCACAACGGGCAAATTGCGGCGCAATCGCTGACGGCTACCACCGGCAATGTGAATAATCAGGCGGGAAAATGGCTGGCCGATAAGGCTATTTCCCTGAGCAGCGGCGCGCTGAACAATCAGGGGGGCTTACTGCAGTCCGGCGAAGCATTAACGCTGAATACCCACGGCCAGCGCATCGATAACACCTCATCGGGGCAAATTGTCGCCACGGGGGCGTTGTCGGCTGACAGCGGCGCATTTGAAAATCAAAGCGGCAAAGTTGTGGCTGGCGGCGATACCTCGCTGCAAACGTCGTTGCTCAATAATAATGGCGGTCAGATCTCCGCTCTGGGCGATCTTTCACTGACCAACCGCGGCCTGCAAAACAACGACGGCGGGCTTATTCAGAGCGCTAAAAATCTGCTGATAGATACGCAGGGGGCAACCCTGAGTAACAACCGCAGCGGCAGCACGGGCGGCATCACCAGCCAGGGCAATCTGACCGTAAAAGCCGGTGCGCTGGACAACCAGCAAGGCGCGATGATTGGCAACGGGCAAATGACCCTCAATGCGGAGAATGTAAATAATCAGCAGGGGCAGATTATGGCGCTGGGCGATATCGTTGCCATGAGCCACGCGCTGGACAATCAATGGGGCACATTACAGTCCGGGCAAAACGTCCAGTGGAATACGCAGGGTTTTGCCTTGGATAATCGGGACGGCACGCTGAGTGCACAAAATCGGGTGTCACTGGATACTGCTAATTTCAACAATCAGCATGGGTTACTGGCATCCGGCGGTGCAATGTCACTCACCACTGCCGCTTTCGATAACAGCCAGCAGGGGCAAGTTGCCAGCAAAGGTGCGCTGAGTCTTACGGCGGGCGACATTAATAACCAGCAGGGACAAATCCAGTCACTGGGGGATATGGTCCTCAGCGCGGCGCAATCGGTGATTGATAACGGTGCAGGCCTCATTCACGGTGCAGCCAATGTCACCCTCAACGCAGTACAAGTGCTCAATCAAAATACCCGCGCCGCCGGTCTGGGGATCCAGGGCAACACGCTGACTCTCAATGGCACCGATCTGGACAACAGCAACGGGCAAATGCTGGCCGATGACGGCCTTAATCTGAACCTCGGCGGCGTACTCAATAACAGCACCGGCCTGCTCAGTTCGCAAAACAATCTGGACGCACAGGCTCAGCAAATTATTAACAGCGCCGGGGATATTGAGGCGGGCAAACTTATCAGCCTGTCCGGCGACGCAATGACCGGAGACGGTAAACTCTTATCGCTGGGCGACCTGACGCTCAATCTGGCGCAAGACTTCCTCAACACCGGCAGCCTCCAGGCCAATAACAATCTGAGCCTGACGACACAAGGCGATCTGACCAACCAGTCATTGATCCAGGCTGGCAGCGCCCTCACCTTGTCGGCAAATAACATCTTCAATGGCGCGGCGGCGGAAATCAACGCAGGCACCACGCAGGTGAATGCGGCGCAGACGGTCACCAACTACGGGCTTATTGACGGTTTTTACACCCGCATCAACGGACAGACCGTCAGTAATATCGGCAGCGGGCGCATCTACGGTGACGCGCTGGCCATTGGCACCGGCACGCTGAACAATCTGGCGGAGAATGGGCAGGCAGCGACTATTGCGGCACGGCAGCGGCTGGATATCGGCGCGACTACCATCAATAACCGCGATCATGCACTGATCTACAGCGACGGTCTGATGGCCGTCGGCGGCGCACTCAATGGTGACTATCAGGCCACAGGTCAGGCCACGACGCTGAACAACCACAGCGCGACCCTCGAATCTGCGGGGGATATGGCGCTGAACATTGCCAGCATCAACAATATCAATGACCACTTCTCACTGGAGAATGTACTGGTTTCTCAGGAAGACATTTCTGAGTATGAGGTCTCGCGTCTGAAAAATGGCGTGCGCTATAACGACAAAGATTACACCATCTACATCTATCAGGATGAGGTTAATATTCTTTGTATTGAAGGCGTTATCTGTCACACCACCGACGGTGACCGCTTCACCCACTACGCCTACACCCGCACCATCACGGAAGACCGGGTCAAAGAAACAGACCCGGCGAAGATCATTGCGGGTGGCAACCTCAGCATCAATGCCAATGATGTACTCAACGACAAAAGCCAGATTGTGGCCGGCGGCGCACTGGCACTTCAGGGAACCACCGTCAATAATGTGGAGGTTGAAGCAAACCGGCAGACAAACGATGTGGGTAAAGCGATTTTCTATTCCCGTCATCAAAGCAAAGGCGGCGACTCTTCAAACGTTGATACCAGAGATTATGTACCGCCGACGGTGATCCAGGCCATCACCCTTAAACCCAGCACGGTGCAGGAATATACTCAGGGGCAAGGCAGTGGGTTGAGCATTACGGATCACCAGAACGGTGATATTAACGGCAATATTCAACGCGCAGACAGCCTGAATATTCTGCCCAATTCGGGGCCCAATGCAGGCAGTTTAATCACGGTCATGCCAGGCGCGGTTACCCTGCCCGCTGGTAAAACATTCGAAGTGAAAACTGGGGGTTCGGAAAGCGTTGTTCGCGCCATCGGGCCAAACACCCGCCTGCCGGATAACAGCCTGTTCCGCACGCATCCGGAAAGTACCAGTCCCTATCTGGTCGAAACCGATCCGCGCTTTACTGACCAGAAAAAATGGCTGGGCTCCGACTACATGATGGATGCCTTTACCCGCAATACTGACAATGTGCTTAAACGTCTGGGCGACGGGTATTACGAGCAGCGACTTATCCGCGAACAGGTCATTGCCCTGACGGGACAGCGCTATCTTAATGGCGCGCAGAGTGATGAAGAACAGTACAAAGCGTTGATGAATGAAGGCATCGCTTTTGGTCAAAAATATAACCTGACGTTGGGCGTGGCGCTGACCGCCGAACAGATGAGTCATATGACCGGCGACATGGTCTGGATGGTTGCTCAGACCCTCCGGCTTGCCGATGGTAGTACACAGCAGGTGCTTGTTCCGCAGGTGTACGCCATGGTTCAGGCGGGCGATGTGGATGGCAGCGGCGCACTGCTGGCCGGTAAAAATGTCAGTCTGAACCTGAGCGGCGATCTGACCAACAGCGGCCAGATCACCGGACAGCAAAACACTCAAATCCTGGCGGACAATATCAATAACCTGGGCGGGCTTATCCAGGGGAATGATGTCGCCGTGCAGGCGCGCACGGACATCAACAACGTGGGCGGCATGCTCTCAGGCAACGATAGTCTGTCCGTTCTTGCCGGTCGTGATATTAACGCCCTCACCACCACGCGCAGCGCAGAGAGTGCGGGTGGCGACTTTGCCCGCAACACCATTGACCGCGTGGCCGGTTTCTACGTTCAGCAGCCGGATGGCTCCCTCGCGTTGCAGGCCGGTCGCGATGTCAACCTGACGGGTGCGCAGGTTATCAATAGCGGCGATGGCGGTACGACGTCCATTGTGGCAGCCCGTGATCTTAATCTAAACACGGTGACCACCGGCAGCACGGATAACCTCAACTGGGGAGATAACTGGCTGCACCAGTCCACCAGCAAGCAAGTTGGCAGTCAGGTGATTGGCGCGGGTGATGTACAAATGGTCGCCGGACATAATGTGAATGTGACGGCAGGTAATATCTCCGCCGGCCAGCAGCTCAGCGTGGCCGCAGGCAATGACATCAGCATTCAGCACGGCACCGATACTGAGACCTTCGATCAGCATTATAAAGCCACGGGCAGCAGCAGCCTGGGTTCCAAAACCACCACCGAAGTGCGGGACAGCTTCAATAACCAGACCGCCAGCGGCAGCCAGCTGAGCGGAGACAGCGTAAACGTGAAGGCCGGGCATGACCTGACCGTCACAGGCAGCAACGTGGTCGGTACGCAGGATGTCAGCCTTGCCGCAGGCAATGACCTGAGCATTCTCGCTGCTACCACTGCGCAGCAAGAATCACACCTCTACAGCGAGAAAAAATCGGGCCTTTCCGGCACCGGTGGCATTGGCGTGAGCATAGGAACCAACAGCCTGAAAACCACCGACGATGGCAAAACCCTGAGCAGCACGGGCAGCACCGTCGGCAGTACACAGGGCAATGTTAACCTGACGGCCGGTAACGGCCTGACCGTGAAAGGTTCAGACGTGCTGGCAGGAAAAGACCTGAACCTGATCGGTAAAGGCGTGAACATTCTGGCGGCAGATAACCAGAGTTCGCAGACGCATACGTTGGAACAAAAACAGAGCGGCCTGACCCTCGCCCTGTCCGGTACGGTGGGCAGCGCAATTAATACGGCTGTGTCGAGCGCCAACGATGCCAGTACGGAAAGCAGCGGTCGTCTGGCCGCCCTGCAGGGAATGAAATCGGCACTCAGCGGCGTGCAGGCCGCGCAGGCGGCGTCTCTGGCGGAAGCGGGCGGCAGTGAAGGCAGCATGATAGGCGTCAACCTTTCGTACGGCAGCCAGTCTTCAAAATCAACGCAGACCAGCACGCAGAATCAGAGCCAGGGCAGCACACTGACGGCGGGCAATAACCTTAACATTCACGCGACCGGAACCGATATTAACGTTCAGGGCAGCCAGCTGCAGGCAGGGAAAGATGTGGACCTGAGTGCTGTGCGGGACGTGAATCTTTTCTCCGGGCTGAACAGCCAGACGCTTGAAGGCAAAAATGAAAGCCACGGCGCGTCAGTGGGCGTGGGCATTAACTTCGGTCAGGGGGCGAATGGATTATCCCTGAACGCCAGCGCCAATAAAGGCAAAGGCTCCGAGAGCGGCAACGGCACCAGTCATAATGAAACCACCGTCAATGCCGGGAATAACCTGACCATCAGCAGCGGTCGCGACACGACGCTGACCGGTGCGCAGGCCAATGGCGAAAAAGTCACGCTGGACGTGGGCCGTAACCTGACCCTGACCAGCGAGCAGGACAGCGACAAGTACGACTCAAAACAGCAGAATGCCAGCGCAGGCGGCAGTGTGAGCATGAGCGGCGGCAGCGGTTCGCTTAACCTGAGCCGGGACAAAATGCACAGCACTTACGAGAGTGTGCAGGAGCAAACGGGTATCTTTGCCGGTAAGGGCGGCTTTGATATCACCGTCGGTGAGCATACGCAGCTTAACGGTGCGGTTATCGGCTCAACGGCGGACAGCAACCTGAACAAACTCGACACCGGTACGTTAGGGTTCAGCGATATCAAAAACAGCGCTGAATATGAAGTCGAACATCAAAGCGTTGGGATTAGCTCGGGTGGAAACATCGGCGGGCAGTTCGTGGGGAATATGGCCAACGGCCTGCTGGTGGGCGTTAACGGCAGCGGAAGCGATAGTTCCACGACCAAAGCCGCAGTGTCTGATGGCACGATAACAATCCGCGATAAGGACAATCAGAAGCAAGACGTGGGTGAGCTGAGCCGCGACGTCGAGCACGCCAACCAGACCCTCTCCCCTATTTTTGATAAAGAGAAGGAGCAGAGCCGGCTGAAAGAGGCGCAGCTGATTGGGGAAATTGGCAGCCAGACAATAGATATTGCCAGGACGCAGGGGCAGATAATCGCGACGAAAGCCGCAAATGAGAAAATGAAGGATGTCTCACCGGACCAACTAAAAACGGCGGAAGCAGAGTGGCGGAAAGCAAATCCGGGCAAAGAGCCCACCACCGACGATATCAGCAGTCAGGCTTACCAGAATTTCTATAATCAGGCCTTCACCGACAGCGGATTCGGAACGGGCGGTAAGGTTCAGCAGGCGCTCCAGGCGGCTACCGCTGCGGTGCAGGGTCTGGCGGGTGGTGATATCGCCAGGGCGGCGGCGGGAGGAGCGGCACCTTATATTGCGAACATTATCGGCAGCAGCGGCCTTGACGATGCAGGTAAAGTTCTGGCACATGCCGCGGTGAATGCGGCGCTGGCAGCGGCACAGGGAAATAACGCGCTGGTGGGTGCTGCGGGGGCCGCGACGGCAGAAATGATGGGGATGATAGCGCTTAATGCTTACGGCAAACCGGTGAGCGAGCTGTCTGAGACCGAGAAGCAAACGGTGAGTGCGTTGGCCACATTAGCAGCGGGCCTTGCAGGTGGTCTGACGGGAGACAGCACTGCTGATGCGGTTACAGGTGCGCAGTCGGGTAAGACGACGGTGGAGAATAACTTCCTTAGCGAAGGAAGACCAAAAGCGTATACCGAAAAGTTGAAATCCTGTGATGGAAATACCGATTGTGAACAAGGTGTTAGGAAGTATTTAGCCAAAGAATCGGCTGATAATATCCAGAAGCTGAAATCTTGCTGGGATGCGGGGGACAGTGCGTGTGTGACGCAAATGCGGGCGACGATTGACCTGAATGAAGCGGCTTATACAGAGCTACGGGTACAGGATAATATGGTTGGCCGGGCCTATGAAGACTCAGCAAAATGGTATGCTGATATCATTGATAACTGCGCCGGGAAGTGTGGTTGGTTGGAAGCGTCACTGTTGAAGACGGGTGCGGACGGATTATCAAATGCCGCCTATGGTGCGCTGGGTGTGGGAAGTTTACCGAAACCAGGCCAGACAGTAACGCCGGAAGTTCCGACGACTGGAGCGAAAGGGACTATTCCTAGTAGCCCGGCAGAAAGTGCATTTAATGGTGCAAGGCTGAATATGCAATTAAGTGCTGAACAAGCCGCAGGGGCTAAAGCACCAACAAAGATCACTAGCTATTCACAACATGCATTAGATCAAGTTGCTGGTCGAGATGGAGGCATAGGGGTAAGTCAATCAGCGCTGAATAGTGCTTGGTCAAATCCTTTGAAGATTGAATATGTTCCATCAAAATATGGTCCTACATTCCGATATACAGGAAATGATGCAGTTATTGTTATCAATGCCGAAGGTAAAGTCGTTACTGGCTGGGCGAAATCATCATCGGGGACAGCAAAATGAGTAATATTTTAACTCTACGTCATCAACAAATAATCGCCACTTTATGCGGTTCAGATCATTCAATGATTGCATCGAAAATAATGAATAATTTGCTCACACCGAATGAGATCGAAGATCTATGTGGCTTGATCTCAAATGAATTTATGCTAAATGGCATAACTGAAGACTTTGAACCAAGTGAGTATGGTAAAGAGCTTGAGACGCTTTTGGATATAGTGAATAGGAAGAGATTAAAATAACTGCCCCCCCAGCTTACAAAAATCTGGAGGGGTTATTTATAAGTCAGTCGGTTGAGTTGAGAATAATTTCCTTAGTCCACACAAAGCTGAAACGCTGAATAAAGCGATCGAAGACCAGAAAACCGGTAAGAACCTGGTAGAAGCTTCGCAGACGATCGTGAGGTTGACCAATGAAGACCGTGCCAGCAATCTTTTGTTGGATAAATACCAGCAAGGTCAGCCACTAAGTGACGAGCAAAAGCAAGAACTAGCCGGTTTACTCAACCAATATGGTCTTGAATTACAGACAATGTACGGATATTCACCGCAAAAGGCTGCTGAGGCTATAAAAGTACTTGTTAGTGGAGGAGCGTTTATGGCGTCTACGAATAATGTACAGGCCTATAATGAAGCTGTTCGTTATCTGCAAGGGTACAGTATTCAGTCTGGTCAGGCTGCTATTGGCACTGACGCTTTACTGGCTTTACCAGGAGGCCCGGGTGCAATTGCTCGTGGAGCATTAGCCGTAGGTGGGGCTTATCAGACGGGAACGGGCATTGGTCAGGTCATTGACGGCAAGTACGGAGAAGGTGCACTTAATCTCGGGCTGGGTACTGCGGCAATCTTTGGTGGTGTAGCTGGGAATAGCGTTATATCGAAAGGAGAGACAGGTATTGTTTCTCCAAATAAAGGTACTGGGTGGGCAGAGAATTCTCAACCTCTTGATCCCAGAACACCTTCTGCAAATCCTAAAGTGACGGCAGAGTTGACTGACCCTCAAACAGGTACAGTCTTTGCTGATACGAACCAAGGCGGTAGGCCTGACTTTTTCCTTGGTGATGCAAGTCGACCAACACTTATTAACGGCAGGATTGTAGCAAAAATTGAAAGTGAAGGTAGAACCTTCCCAAATGGAAATATGGCGACAGCTCATGCAGAAATTGGGGTTATTCAGCAAGCTTTTGAACAAGGTATCACGAAAGGCCGTGATATGACATTAACCGTATCATTAGAGCCTGTATGTGGTTTTTGCAAAGGTGATATTGCCGCAATGGCAGATAAAGCGGGTTTGAAATCTTTAACAATAGTTGAAGAAAAAACCAATACGATCCTATATTGGCAGCCTGGTATGAAATCCATCAAGGAGAAAAAATAGAAATGAACTTATCCCTAAAATGGACTCTTAATAGTCAAGGCGGGAAAAAAAAATCTCCTTCATGGGAAGAGGTTAAGGAATGCCTAAGTAAACTAAAAGGTAATGCTGGAACTCTGACTCTTGATATCCTTGATGGCGGGAATATAGGACCTGATATGCTTCAGGTAAGAGCACAGAACGACAATTATATACTAACTCTTGGTGAAGAAACTGACGATGACTATAAGGTCCGTTTTTACTGGGATTCATCTCTACCGAATGAGCAAATATTGCTTTTAGGTGATTATTGGCCTGAGCGACAAATAATAAAAGACTTTGATCTTGTTGTCAGAATATTTAAAGAGTTTTTCGACACTGGCAATGTATCAGTAGATATTTTGAACTGAGATCAGAACCCTGGTTTACTGGCTGGGTTTCCTAAACGTGGAGAATAATGCGCTGAGCGACATTTTCGAAAACAAAGCCTCGGGAATGTCGCAAGAAGAGAAGTACGACAAAGCGCAAAAATCTCTTGTAAAAGCCGTGGAGGAATTTCAAGCGAAGAACTGCGCCGGGCTGAGTGCTGAAGCCTGTGGAGCAATAATAGATGCAAATCGTGATGAGTTGCTGAAAGGTTTTGCGATTGCTGGCTTAGATTTTGTGCCAGTGGTGGGTACTATGAAAAGTGCAGCGGAGGCACAGTCAGCACTGGATTATCTCAACGTGGCCGCTTCCCTGATACCGGGAGAGCGTGTTGCAGCAGGTGTACTGAAAGCGGCAGAGAAAGCACTGGCTAAAGGAGATGTTGCTGAAGAATCGAAGTTGATCAACAAAGCCAGCGATGAGATAAAAGTAAAATGGGTTGATGAAAATGCAAGCATGAGCCCTAGGGCAAGGGATTATAATGATTCGGCATCGGAAGCTCATTCCAATATTGAAACACAGAAAGGGCAGGCTCCGAGCATTGACCGTATTGATGCCAACGGGAAAAGCAAACCTGTTCGGTTTGATGGTATAGATGGAAATGTAATGATAGATAGAAAAATATCTGTTGTTACAACTCAGAAAGCCAAAAATCAAGCATTACGGCAATCTGATATTTTGAAAAATAATGTAATGACTGGTCGCTGGGAAGTAAGAAGTCAAACACAGGCCAATCGAGCACAAAAGATGTTTGATGATTTAGGAATCAGAAACATAGAGGTGAAAGTTGTCAAAGAATAGCAGTGTTAAACTAGTACAAATCATAGCTAATCTTGCTATATTTTTAGAGTTCACAGATGAGGGGCAACTCGATCCAGATTTAGCGGTAGAAATGATGGAACAAATGGCCTCAGAGTTGCAATCATTAAATGATGACGATAGGAATAATATTACGAAGATCTTCCAAGATATATCAAGAGAATATACTGGAGATAAATGCGAATTCATTAAAAAACTGCCCGAGTCTTTTGGCTTAATCCAAACAGAAATCCCGCCCTTGTTGGCGTGACATTACTTTATATCAGTAAATTACTCTTCAGTTATTAACCGGATGATCAACAGCCCCGGTTGTGTAATAACCTCAAGTTTCTGTACCGTGGTAAAACCGAGCTGCCCGAGTCAGCGGTCTTTGAGGATGATCTGCAGATATCTGTTAAGCCATTGTGCGGTTACCAGGACTTGTTCACTGTGCTGAAGATTGCTGGAGTAACCTTCAAAGACGGTAAAGAAGTTCCTTAAGGTACTAAAGGCAGCGTCCGCCCTGACTGGTGTCATTGAAATATCTGTAGCGTTGAAGTAAAAAATTATAATATCGAGAAAAAATCAAAGTGGTTTGATCAATAATGTGTCGAAGCAGGCTGTTGAACGACAGAAGAATCTGCCAGAGGGAATGCGGCAGGATATTGTGATCGACATTCGTGGTCAAAATATTTCAGCTACGGAAAGAGTAAAAATAGTTAAAGGTATCGTCGATAAATCAAACGGTGCAATTGCTCCATCCTCTATCAGGTTTAAAACAGAATGAGAAATGTTGGAATCCATGCAGCGATGACATTGACCGAAATTGGTCCTGTGTCTGATGTGAAAGCTTTTTTGATCTTGTTGTCTTCTTACTAGAAGACGGTGTAAGAGGAGGCAAATATTTTTTGTATCAGATAAACTTTATAAAAGATCGTTGGATTACTATGACCTTTACAAGGTTAAAGACGAATTAAACTCTATTAAAACTGAGTTTTCGAGCATTCATTCAATTAGTATCAACTGGTTATTAGTTGGGATTGATGATGAAAGCACTCGGTTAGATTTTTCAAATAAATACTTGCCTGAGATATTTCAACACTTATTTAAAGCCTTTAATGAGGGGCTGGAATGCACAAAGGCTTACTATCAAAGTTTTAAGGAATATATACCTGTAAGAATCGGATTCACAGATGCACCTTACTACATTGATGATATTAATAGACCGTCAGAACAATATGACGTATTAGGGCCAGAGGATCTTCCTTTTTGGTTACGTTAAAAGTAAATATCTTGCCAGATCTTGTAAGGGGGCGTTTGGAAAGCGGGAAATATGGTCACTTCCGATCCTATAAATCATTTTGTGACCTGCTCCCAGTTAGTTTTTGAAATTGCGCGTGATGACCCAGTGAAGCCAAAAGTTGGTTGCGCGGCGGCCAGTAGCGCGAAGACGTGTTCATTTTGTTGCGTGTGTATCTGGGATGTGGCTATGACACCAGCCTGGAAATAAAACCGGTGTACTTACAATGGGATTAAGGGAAGATAATCTGGATGAAATGCCTGAGAAGGTGACGATGAAGTGATCCCTTCCCAATATCGGTGCCAGGATAAATCAGAGATCCGGGCCTGTTGATCCCTTCCCAATATCGGTGCCAGGATAAATCAGAGATCCGGGCCTGTTTGATCCCTTCCCAATATCGGTGCCAGGATAAATCAGAGATCCGGGCCTGTTTGCAGGCTTCGGATAAATTCTGCCGGAGTCTGGTTATTTAACGAGGAATGTGGCCGGTACTGGTTATATTCCTGCCGCCAGTGCTCGATCTTCTCCTGAGCATCTTCCAGTGACAGGAACCAGTGCACGTTCAGACATTCA
>NZ_JBLJFK010000005.1:0-213952 GCF_049889095.1 Ewingella sp. S1.OA.A_B6
CGGCACTAGCGCGGTGGTCCCACCTGACCCCATGCCGAACTCAGAAGTGAAACGCCGTAGCGCCGATGGTAGTGTGGGGTCTCCCCATGCGAGAGTAGGGAACTGCCAGGCATCAAACAAAAGCAAAGGCCCCGTACGAAAGTACGGGGCCTTTGCTTTTGTTGTTATCATGCTCTCTGCTCGAGAAGAGAGCAGGACAAAAGGCGTGGCTTACGCCTGACAGATCGATGGTCTATTCCTTACCCTATGGCCGTATAGCAAAAACATCTAACGATATTCCTTAAAGTTGAAGATTTTTCACCTTGATGATACTGCTATCGACTTTCTGACATAAAAACGTTATCTTCAGGCATCTAGAAGTCTAAACGTATAAATGGATGTAGTGAGGAAGTTGTTATGCCTATTCGGGTTCCTGATGAGTTACCGGCCGTGAATTTTCTGCGGAACGAAAATGTCTTTGTTATGACTTCTTCACGCGCAAAAATACAGGAAATTCGTCCTCTAAAGGTACTGATCCTGAATCTGATGCCAAAGAAGATCGAGACTGAAAATCAGTTTTTGCGTCTGCTTTCCAACTCTCCTCTGCAAATCGATGTGCAGTTACTGCGTATTGACAGCCGTGAGTCAAAAAATACGCCTGCTGAACATTTGAATAACTTCTACTGTGACTTTGAAGATATCCAGAATGACAATTTTGATGGTCTGATTGTTACCGGGGCCCCCCTCGGTCTGGTTGATTTCTGTGATGTCGCTTACTGGCCACAAATTGAACGCGTGGTCAATTGGGCGAGAGAACACGTCACATCAACCCTATTTGTTTGCTGGGCTGTGCAGGCTGCACTAAAAGTACTTTACGGAACATCCAAAATGACGCGCGATATTAAACTATCCGGCGTCTATCATCATAATGTATTACAGCCTCTGGCATTGTTGACCCGCGGATTTGATGAGAGCTTTTTAGCCCCACATTCGCGCTATGCAGATTTTCCTGTAGAAGAACTGCGTAAGTATACCGATCTCAATATTCTGGCGGAATCTGAAGAAGCAGGCGCCTATCTGTTCGCTACAAAAGACAAGCGGATGGCTTTTGTTACAGGTCATCCGGAGTATGATGCAAACACATTGGCCGATGAGTATATGCGCGATCGCGATGCCGGGCTATCACCAGATATGCCTTTCAACTACTTCCCCCAAGATAACAGCGAGTTATTACCGAAGGCGACATGGCGTAGTCACGGACATCTGTTATTTACTAACTGGCTGAATTACTACGTTTATCAGATCACGCCATTTGACTTACGGCACATGAATCCAAGCTTCGAGTAATTGTCTTATCTAGCGGGTGATCTTATGGATCGTCCGCCAAAGTATTGTCATAATCCTGCGTGGACCTCCTCAATACCTCCTGACAAATCCCTCCTCTCCTTTTAAAAATGAAAACCTATCTTATTTCTGAAAAAATTTTTTTAAATATATCCATATGATTAATATAATTAAAAAATTATTTTTAAAATAAAATGGAAATCGTTTTTGATTTTATCATTTTATTGGTTACGCTTAGATCTTATGGAAGCTTATGTTTAGGTGAAGATCCTTTAAATAAAATGGTCTTTAGCCCCTAACCATCAGCAGCCAGTAATGAGCTAGCCGGAAGTTTATTATTCTGGTTTATAAGAGAGATAAGTCAGGAGAGTACCGATGAATCAGCAAGTAACTCGCTCCATACTGAATTTTACGCGCACCTTTACTGATAAAGAGTCCCAAATATTAACCGATGGTGCTGTTGATTTTCTCGCAGAGCTGGTAAGTCAATTTACCGGTGCTCGCAATAAGCTGTTGCAGGAAAGAAGAGTTGTTCAGCAGCGTATTGATGATGGCTATTTGCCGGATTTTATTTCGGAAACCACTTCCATTAAAGATAAAGTTTGGAGCATCCGCGGTATACCCGCAGATCTCCAGGATCGCCGGGTTGAAATCACCGGGCCGGTAGAGAGGAAAATGGTGATCAATGCGCTCAATGCTAACGTGAAGGTATTCATGGCTGATTTTGAGGATTCGCTCTCTCCAGACTGGAATAAAGTCATCGAGGGCCAGATCAATCTGCGTGATGCCGTCAATGGAACCATCAGTTACACCAATGAATCAGGCAAGATTTATCAGTTAAACCCGGCCCCCGCGGTACTGGTGTGCCGGGTTCGTGGTCTCCATTTGCCAGAAAAACATGTGCAATGGAAAGGGGAAGCGATACCTGGTGGCCTGTTTGATTTCGCGCTCTATTTTTTCCATAACTACCGCGCACTGTTGGAAAAGGGTAGCGGTCCTTATTTTTACCTGCCTAAAACCCAGTCATATCAGGAAGCTGCTTGGTGGAGCCAGGTATTCAGTTTTGCGGAAGATTATGTCGAACTGCCTCGCGGAACCATCAAAGCCACAGTGCTGATTGAAACTCTGCCTGCTGTCTTTCAGATGGACGAAATTCTCTACCATTTGCGCGATCACATCGTCGGCCTGAACTGCGGGCGTTGGGATTATATTTTTAGCTATATCAAGACTCTTAAGAATCACGCTGACCGCGTATTGCCTGACCGCCAGGCGGTTACGATGACGCAGCCGTTCCTTAGTGCTTATTCTCGTCTGTTAATCAAAACTTGTCATCGCCGCGGTGCTCTGGCGATGGGGGGCATGGCGGCTTTTATCCCCAGCAAAGAAACCGAACGTAATCAGTGGGTGCTCAATAAAGTCAAAGCAGACAAAGAACTTGAAGCGGCCAACGGCCACGACGGAACCTGGATAGCACACCCCGGCCTCGCTGATACCGTAATGGCTGTTTTCAATCAAGCATTAGGCGAGCAGAAAAATCAGCTCAATGTATTACGCCAGGAAGATGCCCCTGTTACCGCGAGTCAACTGCTCGAACCCTGTCATGGGGAGCGTACTGAAGAGGGCATGCGTGCGAATATTCGCGTTGCGTTGCAATACATTGAGGCTTGGATCTCCGGCAATGGTTGCGTGCCGATTTATGGACTGATGGAAGATGCCGCTACCGCTGAGATCTCCCGTACATCCATCTGGCAGTGGATCCACCACGGCAAAACTCTCAGCGATGGTCAGCCGGTCACTAAAGCACTCTTTCGTCAGATGTTGTGTGAGGAGATGCAGATTATTCAACAGGAGCTGGGTGAGCAGCGCTTCAGCATAGGCCGGTTTGATGAAGCCGCAGCCTTAATGGAGCGCATCACCACACAGGATGAGCTGATCGATTTCCTCACGCTGCCAGGCTATGCCTTATTGGCCTGATCTCGTCTTACCCTACAAACACCAAACCCATAATATTAAGAACAGGAAACCGCGCCATGAAAAACTCTCGTACTCAGCAAATTCAGCAGCTTGAAGATATTTGGTCACAGCAACGCTGGCAGGGTATCACCCGCCCTTATAGTGCTGCCGAGGTAGTAAACCTGCGTGGCTCGGTCAATCCCGAATGCACTCTGGCACAACATGGCGCGAAACGTTTATGGAATTTGTTGCACGGGTCATCGCGTAAAGGTTACGTGAATTGTCTCGGCGCTTTGACGGGTGGGCAGGCGCTACAGCAGGCTAAAGCAGGTATAGAAGCTATTTATCTTTCAGGCTGGCAGGTGGCAGCAGATGCCAATACAGCTTCCAGCATGTATCCGGACCAATCACTCTATCCGGTGAATTCGGTTCCGGAAGTCGTAGCGCGCATTAATAATACTTTCCGCCGGGCTGACCAGATCCAGTGGTCAAACAGCATTGAGCCTGGGCAGGCAGGCTATACCGACTACTTTCTCCCGATTGTTGCCGATGCAGAGGCGGGATTCGGCGGTGTACTCAATTCTTTTGAGCTGATGAAATCAATGATTGAAGCTGGGGCGGCGGCGGTGCACTTCGAAGACCAGCTTGCCGCAGTAAAAAAATGCGGTCACATGGGAGGAAAAGTGCTGGTGCCTACCCAGGAGGCGGTCCATAAACTGGTTTCTGCCCGTTTGGCGGCTGATGTCTTAGGTGTACCGACCCTGCTGGTTGCCCGTACCGATGCTGATGCTGCCGACTTACTGACTTCCGACTGCGACCCGTATGACAGCGCATTTATTACCGGCGAACGTACACATGAAGGTTTCTACCGCACTTATGCAGGAATAGAGCAGGCGATCAGCCGCGGATTGGCATATGCGCCTTATGCTGACATTGTATGGTGCGAAACCTCCACTCCGGATCTGCTCCTGGCTCAGCGTTTTGCAGACGCTATTCATGCCAAATTCCCAGGCAAACTGCTGGCCTATAACTGCTCACCATCCTTTAACTGGAAAAAAAATCTTGATGATAAAACTATCGCCAGTTTCCAGGAGCAGCTTGCCGCGATGGGTTATCAATATCAGTTCATTACCCTGGCTGGCATTCACAGTATGTGGTTCAACATGTTCGATCTGGCGTATGCCTATGCTCAGGGGGAAGGTATGAAACATTACGTTGAAAAAGTACAGGAGCCCGAGTTTGCCGCCATCGGACGCGGTTATACCTTTGCTTCTCACCAGCAGGAGGTTGGAACCGGATATTTTGATAAAGTCACTAACATTATTCAGGGCGGTCGCTCATCCGTGACGGCATTAACAGGCTCTACCGAGGAGCAACAATTCGGCGTTTGATCTCCGCAGGTCCGGCATTCGCGGGCCTGCTTCCCGTTTAGGAGCGCACCCTATGCGTATTGAACTGTTGATTGCTCAGACTATTTTGCAAGGGTTTGATGCCCAGTACGGACGCTTTCTGGAGGTCACCTCAGGCGCTCAACATCGATTTGAACAGGCGGACTGGGTAGCCGTGCAAACGGCGATGAAACAGCGGATCCACCTGTACGATCATCATGTAGGGTTGGTCGTCGCCCAGCTCAAATGTATCACCGGCCCCCATTTCTATGACGCAGACTTTCTGGCAACGGTTAAGCTCTGCTACAGCGAGCTGTTACCTGATTATCCAAGGGCGGAAATTGCCGAAAGTTTTTTTAACTCCGTTTATTGCCGTATTTTTAAACACCGTGACTTAGTCACCGAAAAACTGTTTATTTTCAGTGAACAAACGGGCTGCAATCGCAACATATTTCCCCGCCCGCTTTTTCGCCGATATGAAGGGCAGGGCAATCTTCCTGATCTTATTAAAATGTTGCTGGCAGACCTTCCGCTGCGGCTTGAATGGGAGAACAGTGAACGTGATGCTCGCTACATCAGTCACACTTTGCATGCCATTGCCACATCCGAACAGCTCGCCACGACCATTTTTGACGTTGCCACCGAACTTTTTTATCGTAATAAGGCGGCCTGGCTGGTCGGTAAAGTTCGTATTGCCGGGCAGGTACTACCTTTCCTTTTACCCATCCACCGCAGCCTAAATGGTCAGCTGTTTGTTGATGCCTGTCTGACTGACTGCAATGATGCCAGTATCGTGTTCGGTTTTGCCCGCTCCTACTTTATGGTTTATGCACCCCAGCCCGGTGCGTTAGTGGAGTGGCTTCGTGAGATCCTGCCCGGTAAAACGACAGCGGAACTATACAGCGCCATAGGTTGCCAGAAGCATGCAAAAACAGAGTGTTACCGCGAGCACCTGTGTTTTATAGCGCAAAATGACCAGCAATTTATTATCGCCCCTGGCGTTAAAGGAATGGTGATGCTGGTCTTCACTTTGCCCGGCAGTGACCGCGTTTTTAAAGTGATTAAAGATCACTTCGCCCCGCCAAAAGAGGTGACGGAGGCGCAGGTGATGGCTTGTTACCAACTGGTCAAAGAACATGACAGAGTAGGACGTATGGCCGATACCCAGGAATTCGAGTACTTCAGTCTGGCCAAGAACAATATCAGCGCAGAGTTGATGGCAGAATTCATGCGTGAAATTCCCAGTAAAATTGAACATGTTGGTGACAGTATTATTATTCGCCACTTGTACATCGAACGTCGCATGACACCGCTGAATATTTATCTGGAACAAGCCAGCGACCAGCAACTGCATGACGTGATTGAAGAGTATGGCAACGCGATAAAGCAACTGGCAGCAGCCAATATTTTCCCCGGTGATATGTTATTTAAAAACTTCGGTGTCACCCGTCACGGGCGTGTGGTGTTTTATGACTACGACGAAATTTGTTACATGACTGAGGTGAATTTTCGCCATATCCCTGCGTCGCGCTATCCAGAAGATGAACTGGCAAGCGAACCCTGGTACAGCATCTCCTCAAACGATGTATTCCCTGAGGAGTTCCGCTATTTTCTCTGCAGTGATAAACGGCTTAAACTTTTATTTGAAAAACTGCATGGCGATCTATTTGAAGCCAGTTACTGGCAGACAGTGCAGCGGCGCATCCTCGGTGGCCACGTCGAAGATGTCTACGCTTATCGCCGTAGGCAACGTTTCAGCCTGCGGCTTGATGAGCGTCCACCGGTTGATGCGGCTTTCACTCAGAAGTAATTACCCCTATTCGCTAATTTTTACCACCGCCATATGCCTGTGTGATCTCTTTGGCTGCATGGATAACCAATGCGCCTAATTCAGTCACTCTGTCATCTGTGATACGGGAAATCGGGCCTGAAATCGAGATCGCAGCATAGGCATCGTTATGTTCGTCATAGATGCATGTCGCGATACAGCGTAATCCTAGCGCATGCTCTTCATCATCAAATGCATAGCCTCGTTTACGCGTGTCCGCCAGTTCCTGTTTCAGGTTTACCGGTGAGGTTTTGGTCAGCGGCGTATAGCTGTGCAAACCAATTTTATGCAACAGCTTCACCAGCCGCTCATCCGGCAGCGTGGATAAAAACGCTTTCCCCGCGCCCGACGCGTGCATCGGTAACTTGCCGCCAATCGGCGCGGACATCCGCATCAGCGCATTACATTGCACCTGATCAATGATGATCGCCTGATAATCGCTGTGATCCAGTACCGCCAGATTAACCGTTTCACCTGATTCCTCCATCAAACGCCGCAACATTGGGTGCACCATTGCAAGCAGATTGCGGCTTTGCAGGAAGCTGCTGCCCACGACGAAAGCATGCGAACCAATAGTCCATAAACCTAAATCTCCCACCTGACGAACAAAACCCTGCTGCTGCATGGTGCTCAGCAAGCGGTGCGTGGTTGAATTGGGCAGGCCTGCCTGTTGCGCCAAATCGGTCAGTGCGACGCTGCCCTGTGCTTCAGCGATGTACTCTAATAATTTCAGACCACGGGTCAGGGACTGCACCTGTCCGGTGGCTGCGCTGCCAGGAGTGGCAGCGGCTTTGGTTTTCTTAACGCGTTTGGCCGGGATTGAAGTGGACGTTGGCATGGGCCTTTCCTATTAAGATGCGCGAATTAGCGACGAATAAAAGTTTTTTTGGAATTCATTTTCATTTTTACAGTATGGATCGCAACTGGTCTTTTCGCTCATCCGATGTGTTGCATTCAGACTGCGGGATGTATTCCCGAATTGAAAAAGTCTCACGTTGGCCTGAGCTTTCGGCGAAGCAAGGTATGCTAGGATGTTGACCATGATTTCCGGCTTGTGTTTTGGGTTTGCCGGTGGTGAGAGACAGGTGAAGAGGTGAGAGTGACGAATCAAGTTGAGGCGCTGCGTAAGCAGCTAGCACAGCGCATTTTGGTACTGGACGGTGGCATGGGCACCATGATCCAAAGCTATCATCTGCAAGAAGAGGACTACCGCGGCGAGCGTTTTGCCAATTGGGAAAGCGATCTCAAAGGTAATAACGATCTTCTGGTGCTGACTAAACCTGAAGTTATCACCGCGATCCACTATGGCTATCTGGAAGCCGGTGCCGATATCCTTGAAACTAATACCTTCAACTCCACCACCATTTCTATGGCGGATTACCATATGGAGTCGCTGTCGGCCGAAATTAACTACGAAGCTGCGCGGCTGGCACGTATTTGCGCCGATGAATGGACCGTCCGCACGCCGGATAAACCACGTTATGTTGCAGGCGTGCTTGGTCCGACGAACCGCACGGCGTCGATCTCCCCAGATGTAAACGATCCCGCCTACCGAAACGTCTCTTTTGATCAGCTAGTTGAAGCGTATCGTGAATCGACGCGTGCCTTGATTGAAGGCGGTGCTGACCTAATCATGATTGAAACTATCTTCGACACCTTGAATGCGAAAGCTGCCACATTTGCGGTAGAGACCGAGTTTGAGGCCATGGGCGTGGTTTTGCCGGTCATGATCTCAGGCACAATCACTGATGCCTCAGGCCGTACGCTTTCGGGGCAAACTACCGAAGCTTTTTATAACTCTCTGCGTCATGTTAAACCACTCACTTTCGGCCTGAACTGTGCCCTGGGGCCAGACGAGCTGCGTCAATATGTGGCTGAGCTTTCTCGCATTGCCGAATGTTATGTTACCGCACACCCCAATGCTGGCTTGCCGAATGCCTTTGGGGAGTATGACCTCGATGCTAAAGAGATGGCGGAACATATTGGAGAATGGGCGCGTTCCGGCTTTCTGAATATTGTGGGAGGCTGTTGTGGTTCGACGCCCGCACACATTGCTGCGATAGTAAAAATAGTTGAGGGTGTAGCCCCTCGCGCGTTGCCGGACATTCCCGTTGCCTGTCGTTTGGCGGGCCTTGAACCATTAACGATTGATGCTCAAACCTTGTTCGTGAACGTGGGTGAACGTACTAATGTCACCGGTTCTGCCCGGTTTAAACGGCTGATTAAAGAAGAAAAATATATTGAAGCTCTTGCTGTTGCGCGCCAGCAGGTAGAAAGCGGTGCACAAATCATCGATATCAACATGGATGAAGGCATGCTTGATGCCGAGGCTGCAATGGTGAGGTTTCTTAATCTGATTGCCGGTGAGCCTGATATTGCCCGTGTGCCTATCATGATTGACTCCTCTAAATGGGACGTCATTGAAAAAGGGCTGAAATGCATTCAGGGCAAAGGCATCGTTAACTCTATTTCAATGAAAGAGGGCGAGGAGGCCTTCCTTAGACAGGCCCGTAAAGTTCGTCGTTATGGCGCCGCTATGGTCGTGATGGCTTTTGATGAGAATGGTCAGGCTGATACGCGTGCGCGCAAAATTGAAATTTGTCGCCGTGCCTACAAATTGCTGACAGAAGAGGTGGGGTTTCCACCGGAAGATATTATCTTCGACCCCAATATTTTCGCCGTGGCGACGGGCATTGAAGAGCACAACAACTATGCAGTAGATTTCATTGAGGCCTGTGCTGATATTAAATCTGAGCTGCCGCATGCGCTGATTTCCGGCGGCGTCTCCAACGTCTCATTCTCTTTCCGTGGTAACGATCCGGTACGCGAAGCTATCCACGCCGTGTTTCTCTACTACGCGATCCGCAGCGGCATGGATATGGGTATCGTTAACGCGGGTCAGTTGGCCATTTACGACGATCTTTCCGCAGAACTGCGCGATGCCGTTGAAGATGTGATCCTCAACCGTCGTGATGATGGCACTGAGCGTCTGCTGGATATTGCGGAAAAATACCGTGGCAGCAAAGACGACGGCGAAGCCAATAAACAGCAGGCAGAATGGCGTGGTTGGGACGTACGCAAGCGTCTGCAATATTCGTTGGTGAAGGGGATCACCGAATTTATCGAATTGGACACCGAAGAGGCACGCCAGCTTTCGGCGCGCCCAATCGAAGTCATTGAAGGTCCACTGATGGACGGTATGAACGTCGTCGGTGACCTGTTTAGCGAGGGCAAAATGTTCCTGCCGCAGGTGGTGAAATCAGCCCGTGTGATGAAGCAGGCGGTGGCCTATCTTGAACCCTACATTGAGGCCAGCAAAGAGAAAGGGAAAACCAACGGTAAAATCCTGCTGGCGACGGTGAAGGGTGACGTACATGACATCGGTAAAAATATTGTAGGCGTCGTGTTGCAGTGTAATAACTACGAAATTATCGATCTCGGCGTTATGGTACCCACTGATAAGATTCTTAAAACCGCGATTGAAGAAAAGGTCGATATTATCGGGCTGTCGGGTCTGATAACGCCGTCCCTTGACGAAATGGTGAACGTTGCCAAAGAGATGCAACGACGTGGTTTCACCATCCCGCTGTTGATTGGTGGTGCCACCACCTCCAAGGCACATACGGCAGTCAAAATAGAGCAAAACTATAGCGGCTCTACGACCTACGTGCAGAATGCTTCGCGCTCAGTCGGTGTGGTCTCAGCGCTGCTGTCGGATGCCAAGCGAGATGCGTTCGTCGAGCGTACCCGCAAAGAGTATGAAACTGTGCGTATTCAGCATGCGCGCAAGAAACCCCGTACCCCGCCTGTCAGCCTCGACGTAGCCCGCGACAATGCCACCACCATCGACTGGGATAGCTATACGCCACCTGCCGCACATCGTTTGGGTATACAGCAAGTGGAAGCCAGTATCGAAACGCTGCGTAACTATATCGACTGGACACCTTTCTTTATGACCTGGTCATTGGCCGGGAAATATCCACGAATTCTGGAAGATGAAGTGGTCGGTGAAGAGGCAAAACGTTTGTTTCAGGATGCCAACGATCTGCTCGACAAACTCGCCAATGAAAAACTGCTGAATCCACGTGGTGTTGTAGGATTGTTCCCTGCGAACCGCGTTGGGGACGACATCGAGATCTACAGTGATGAGCGACGTAATGAGGTGCTGGTGGTCAGCCACCATCTGCGTCAGCAAACGGAAAAAACCGATTTCGCCAATTACTGCTTGGCTGATTTTGTGGCGCCTAAATCCAGCGGTAAAAAAGATTACATGGGTGCTTTTGCGGTAACCGGCGGTCTTGAAGAGGATGCCTTAGCCGAGGCTTATGACAAGCAGCATGATGACTACAACAAAATCATGATCAAGGCCCTGTCTGATCGTTTGGCCGAAGCTTTTGCCGAATATCTTCATGAGCGTGTACGCAAGGTGTATTGGGGCTTTGCTGCTAATGAAAACTTGAGTAACGCCGAGCTTATCCGTGAAAACTATCAAGGTATTCGCCCTGCACCCGGCTATCCGGCCTGCCCGGAACATACGGAGAAAGGCCAGATCTGGAAATTACTTGATGTGGAAAATAACACGGGTATGCAACTGACAGAATCGTTCGCAATGTGGCCGGGGGCGGCAGTTTCCGGCTGGTATTTCAGCCATCCTGACAGTAAATATTTCGCTGTAGCGCAAATTCAGCGGGACCAGGTTGAGGACTATGCGGCTCGTAAAAATATGCCAATAGCTGAAGTTGAACGCTGGCTGTCACCCAACCTTGGCTATGATGCTGACTAAAAATACCCTTCATCCTTCGAACTGATTCGGCGTTGGCTGCCAAAATCCCCCCCAGTCACTTACTTATGTAAGCTCCCGGAGGGAATTCCGTTGCCGCGTTACTCGGCCATTTTCAATGGTCTTGCCCCTAAAGGAGCCGCTGCAAGCAGCGTTCAAAACCAGCTTGCAGCAAGTTTTGTTATTCATCTTGAATGATTGTGGGTATCTGTCTATGCCCCTTACTTTTTCACTCAATTCACCTCCACATCAATCTGCAACGCGTCATAGCGCCAATATTCCAGGTCACAATCAATAACCCGATCGTGTTGGTCGCGGTTGGTTCGAGTGATAAAAAGAGCCGGGCTGCCCGGTGCGATTTTCAACGCAAAGGAGGCTTGCTCAGGCAGGCGCGTCGGCACCATATCGAAACGTACTCGTCCATAGTTCACGCTGTACTGAGCGGAATAAAGATCGGTCAGAGATTGGGTCAGGTCAGCATTGAGGATGTTTGGAAAGAATTGCGGATTGAGGTAGTGCTCAACATACAGCACCGGTCGTCCGTCGATGTAGCGTAAACGGCGGATGCAATAAACCTCGCTTTTTAAGGGTAAAACAAGCTTGCAGCACACGGCATCGCTGGCTTTCAGCGCCTTTGCATCAATAACTTCCGTCCGGGCACTGCGCCCCTGTTCACGCGCCATAGCATGAAAATGGCTGCGCTGTAGCGGGTTATAGACAATGCGGGGCGGAGAAATAAACCAGCCACGCCGCACTTCGCGATAAATCAAACCCTGTCCTTCAAGCTGGCTCAACGCTTCCCGCAGAGTGATACGGGTGGTGGAGAAGTGTTCACTCAGATCGCGTTCCGAAGGCAGACGTCCTTCGGCAGAAAAAGCGCCAGCAGCAATTTTTTCGCTCAGTGTCAGGCAAATCACAGCCACGGTTGTTAAGGCTTCGCTCATGGGTACAGGTCTCATCACAGTGCATTTCTGCACCACCAGGGTGATCTTGTGCTGAATTTGTGTGCGCTTGTTAACAGCGTTCAGTTTAAAAGTGCTGGTTTTTCGCACTGTAATATAATTATCACAATTGGCCGCTAGATTGGCTTGGTTCTTGCTGGACTAGACCAGCACTCTCACACACTACCATCTGGAGCATCCGTTATGAAACAGTTGTTCGCTTCTGTATTTACCAGCGCGCTCGTTCTTTCGACCTCAGTGGTTTTTGCTGCTGAGCCTCCTGCTGAACTTCTCAAGGCTGCACAAGCTGAAGGAACGGTTAACAGTGTCGGTATGCCTGATGACTGGGCTAACTGGAAAGGTACCTGGAGTGATCTGAGCACTAAGTACGGCCTGAAACACAGTGACACAGACATGAGTTCGGCGCAGGAAATCGCGAAATTCCTGGCTGAAAAAGACAACGCCAGCGCCGATATCGGCGACGTGGGTGCCGCGTTCGGGCCGGTCGCAGTGCAAAAGGGCGTGACGCAGGCCTATAAACCAACGACCTGGGATCAAGTGCCGGACTGGGCGAAAGATAAAGACGGTATGTGGGCACTCGCTTACACCGGAACCATTGCGTTCATTATCGATAAGTCTCAGGTGAAGGATGAACCCCACAGCTGGGCTGATCTGCTGAAAAGCAACTACAAAGTGACCATCGGTGACGTTGGTACTGCTGCGCAGGCGGCAAATGGCGTATTGGCTGCAACGTATGCCATGGGGGGGAATGAAAAAAATCTGAAACCTGGTCTGGAATACTTCGGCAAGCTGGCAAAAGCAGGGCGTTTAAGCCTGACTGACCCGGTAATTGCTTCTCTGGAAAAAGGCGAAGTGCAGGTTGGCGTTGTCTGGGATTTCAATGGATTGAGCTATCGTGACAAGATCGACAAAACCCGCTTTGACGTGGTCATCCCATCAGATGGCACCATCACCTCAGGCTACACCACTATTATCAATAAATTCGCAAAACACCCTAATGCCGCGAAGCTGGCTCGTGAGTATATCTTCTCCGATGCCGGTCAGATAAATCTCGCTCGTGGTTATGCTCGCCCAATCCGGGCCGATCACATCACTTTGCCTGACGATGTGAAAGCCAAACTGTTGCCATCCAGCGAATACAAAAACGCTCACCCGATTGCTGACACCGCAGCGTGGGATAAGAGCGCTAAAACACTGCCGCGTCTGTGGCAGGAAAACGTCATGATTAACATGCAGCAATAACAACTAAAATTAAGTCATAAAGGCAAAGCGTTGATGAAAAGCATTCTGGTGGTACTGGACGGTCTGAACTATCAGGTCGCCCGTGATGCAATGGGATATTTACAGGCACAGTGCGCTGCTGGACGCGGCCGTTTGTATCAACTGGAATGCGCATTGCCTTCGCTGTCTCGGCCTTTGTACGAATGCATTCTCACCGGTATCACGCCGGTTGAGAGTGGCATCGTGCACAACCAGGTTGACCGACTCTCAACGCAGCGCAGCATCTTTCATTACGCCCGGGATGCTGGGCTTTCCACCGCCGCAGCGGCTTATCACTGGGTCAGTGAGCTGTATAACAGTACGCCGTTTGACCCGCCGCGCGACCGCCATACCAGTGATGAAACGCTGGCGATCCAGCACGGGCATTTCTATTACGATGACAGCTATCCCGATTCGCACCTGTTTGATGACGCCGAGAGTTTGCGCCGTCGCCATGACCCGCATTTTTTGCTGATCCACTCGATGAATATCGACGATGCGGGCCACAAGTTCGGTCTCTCTACGCCACAGTATCGTAACAAAGCTCGCGTAGCCGACGGTATCCTGTCGCACTATTTAGGCGACTGGCTCTCTGTGGGTTATCAGGTCATTGTTACCGCCGATCACGGAATGAATGATGACTGCAGTCACGGCGGTATCTTGTCAGAAGAGCGTCTTGTCCCGCTGTTTGTCTTTGGCTCAGCCTTCAGCTTGCAAGCAGCTGAACCGCTGCAAACTGAGCTATGCGGCACGCTGTGCCAATTGCTGAATATTGCCCACGATAAACCGCACTGCGCGGAATTGCTGGCCTGAACCACGCCACTTTTTGAGGAGTGCCGATGAAAGCGAAGTGGATAGCCGCGTTATTCATGCTGCCGTTTGCAGTGTTTTTTATTGTTTTTCAGCTGGCCCCGCTGATTTGGGTGGCGATCAGCAGTTTTTACAGTGACACCTACGAAGCCTGGGGATGGGGAAATTACAGCGATATCCTCACTTCGCCCTTCTATTTACAAGCGATGCGCTTCTCGCTCGATATTTCGGTTTGGTCGAGTTTATTGGGGTTGTTGATTGCGTTAGTGAGCAGTTACTCACTTCGTCAACTTGGCCCGACAAAGCTGCATGATTTTGTGATGTCGTTTACCAATATGACCAGCAACTTCGCGGGTGTCCCGCTGGCGTTTGCCTTCGTGATTTTACTCGGGCTGAACGGCTGTCTGACGCTGTTACTGAAGAAATATGGGCTGATGGAAAGCTTCAATCTGTATTCGAAAGACGGGCTGATTGTGCTTTACACCTATTTCCAGATCCCACTCGGCGTGCTGTTACTCTACCCGGCCTTTGACGCGCTTCGTGAAGATTGGCGCGAGTCGGCGGCGCTGCTCGGCGCCGGGCGCTGGCGTTACTGGCGGTATATTGGTTTGCCGGTATTGTTTCCTGCGTTGATGGGGACGTTTGTCATTCTGCTGGCCAATGCACTCGGGGCTTATGCCACGGTGTACGCCTTGACTACCGGTAACTTCAACGTGGTGCCCGTGCGGATTGCCGCATTGGTGTCGGGTGATATTTCGCTCGATCCGAACATGGGCAGCGCGCTGGCGATGCTGCTGGTGGTGCTCATGGCCTTTATCACGCTGATACATCAGTGGCTTTTACGCAGGAGCTATCTGAATGTGCGCTGAAAAATTGGTTGATTGCCGGGAGGAGTTTCATGTCACGCGCTGAAGGTCTATATCATCGTCTGATTGTCTGGATATTAATGATTATCCTACTGTTACCGCTGGCGGCCACGTTGGTTTATGCGTTAGTGAACGAGTGGGGAGCGACCATTTTACCCAGCGGATTCACCTTGAAATGGATGACTGCGTTGTGGAGCGATCCGCGTTTTCTGGTTGCACTGGGTCATTCGCTGTTGATCTGTTTGGGCACGCTGCTGCTGTCGCTGGTTTTGATTTTGCCGCTGATGTTTGTGATCGCTTACTACTTCCCCAGACTTGATGCGCTGATGAATGTGCTGATCTTGTTGCCGTTTGCCGTGCCGCCTGTGGTCTCCTCTGTCGGTCTGATGTCACTCTATTCGTCAGGACCGCTGGCGCTGACCGGTACGCCGTGGATCCTCATCGGCTGTTATTTTACTATCGCGCTGCCGTTTATCTACCGGGCCATCTCCAACAACATGCAGGCGATTCATTTGCGTGACCTGATGGACGCTGCACACCTGCTCGGTGCCAGTACCTGGAAAGCTGCTTTGCTGGTGGTTTTGCCAAATTTGCGTAAGGGGATGACGATCGCTGTGCTGTTGTCGTTCTCATTCTTAATTGGCGAGTTTGTGTTCGCGAATCTGTTGGCGGGCAGCCGCTATGAAACGTTGCAGGTTTATCTTTACAACATGCGCAACGGCAGCGGTCATTTCACCAGTGCCCTGGTTATCTCCTATTTCGTGGTTGTCCTGGCATTTACTTGGGTAGCTAACGTGCTGAATAAAGGAAAGAGCTGATATGTCCTATTTGCAGGTCACGCAACTCAACAAACATTACGGTCAGACGCAGATTTTCAACAACATCGACTTCAGTGCCAGAGAGGGTGAGTTCGTCACTCTGTTGGGTCCCAGTGGCTGCGGGAAATCGACACTGCTGCGTTGTCTGGCAGGGCTGACATCCGTCGACAGCGGGCAGATTATTTTGCAGGGACAGGATATCGTTCCGCTTAGTCCGCAGCAGCGCGGCATCGGTATGGTTTTCCAGAGTTATGCGCTGTTCCCCAATATGACGGTGGAAGGAAACGTGGCGTTCGGCCTGAAAATGCAGAAATTATCGTCCAGCGAAGTTCATCGACGGGTCGGCGACGTGCTGGCGCTGGTCGAAATGAATGAATATTCGAGGCGTTACCCGCATCAGCTTTCCGGTGGGCAGTGTCAGCGCGTGGCGCTGGCCCGTTCATTGGTCACCGAGCCACGCCTGCTGCTGCTGGATGAGCCACTGTCTGCACTGGATGCGCGGATCCGTAAGCATCTGCGCGAGCAAATCCGCCGCATTCAGCGTGAAATGAACCTGACGGCGATTTTTGTGACCCACGATCAAGAGGAGGCATTGACCATGTCAGATCGCATTGTGCTGATGAATAAAGGAAAAATCGTACAAAATGCCGATGCCGAAACCTTGTATACTGAGCCGGTTGATGCCTTTGCCGCTGGTTTCATCGGCAGTTATAACTTACTCAACGCCACTGATGCGCAAGCGCTGACCGGCCAGCAATATGGTGGTCAGGTGGTAATTCGCCCTGAATCGATTGTAATATGTTCGCCTGAACAGGGCATTCCTGCCCGAATCTTACATCACAGCCTGCTTGGCAACGTCGTGCGTTATCGCGTACTGGCGAATAATGTTGAGCTGTCAGTGGATGTATTAAACCGGTCTGTGGCCTCCCTTCTCGCCGATGGCATTGAAATTGGTCTTCAGTTAGATCTTGTTACATTACGGGAAGTTGCATGAGTCTGGCGCTGTTTGATCTTGATGAAACCCTGATTAACGGCGATTGTTCCAGCCTGTGGTCGGCCTTTATGGTGTCGCAGGGATGGGTAGCGGATGAGCAGGCCTTCCTGCAACGTGACACCCTGATGATGCAGCAATATGCCGCAGGTCAGATGGACATGCAGGAATACATGACCTGTACGCTGGCACCGTTGAAAGGTCGCTGTGAATTAGATGTTGCGGCAATGGTCGGGCGTTATATTCAGGAAGTGATCGCTCCGCGTGTCTATAATGATGCTCGTGAATGTCTGGAACGGCACCGTGCCCGCGGCGATCGCACCGTGGTAATTTCTGCTTCAGGCGTTCATCTGGTTGCACCGATCGCGCGTTATCTCGGCGTTAACGACACTTTGGCGATTGGTGTGGGCATCCAAAAGGGGATGTTCACTGGCACGACGCAAGGCGTGATGACTTACCGTGAGGGTAAAGTCACTCGGCTGATGGAACTGATTAATCAGGATGTTTCACAGTTGCAGCATGCCAGTTTTTATTCGGATTCTCATAATGATCTGCCCTTGCTGACTCAGGTCGGCAAGCCTTACGCGGTCAATCCGGACGCTATCCTGCACCAACACGCCCGGCAGGCAGGATGGCCTGTTTATGCCTGGCGTTAACGGAGCTGTTCTTTAGTGTTAACTCTTCTTCATTTGCTGTCCGCTGTTTCACTTCTCGTCTGGGGTACGCACATTGTGCGTACCGGCATCATGCGTGTTTTTGGCGCTAATTTACGTCGTGTGCTCAGTAGCAGCGTTGAGAAAAAACCGCTGGCGTTTGTCGCCGGTATTGGCGTTACCGCACTGGTACAAAGCAGCAATGCGACTACGTTGTTGGTGACCTCATTCGTCTCTCAGGGGCTGGTGGCGCTGGCGCCTGCGCTGGTGATCATTCTGGGCGCCGATGTCGGGACCGCGCTGATGGCACGCGTGCTGACCTTTGATCTCTCCTGGCTCTCACCGTTGCTGATTTTTGTGGGCGTCGCTTTTTTCCTTAGTCGTAAACAAACCCGCGCAGGCCAAATGGGACGTGTGGGTATTGGTTTGGGGCTGATTCTATTAGCGCTGGAATTGATTGTCTCTGCCGCAACGCCTATCACCCAGGCCTCTGGCGTTAAAGTTCTGTTCTCATCGCTGACCGGTGATGTCATTCTCGATGCGCTGACCGGCGCGATGTTTGCGATCGTCAGTTACTCCAGCTTAGCTGCCGTATTGCTGACCGCCACGCTGGCGGCCACCGGAGTTATCTCGCTGAAAGTGTCGTTATGTCTGGTGATTGGTGCCAACCTCGGCAGCGGGTTGCTGGCGATGATTAATGCCAGTAAACAGAATGCAGCAGGGCGGCGTGTGGCACTCGGCAGCGTGTTGTTCAAACTGATTGGCTGTGTGATTGTGCTGCCCTTTATTGGGCCGCTGTCGGTCCTGTTGGCAAGGCTGGGTATCCCGGATGAAGAGCTGGTTATCTATTTTCATATGTTCTACAACCTGATCCGCTGTCTGGCGATGGTTCCGCTGTCTGGCCCGATGGCGCGGGTGTGCGAACTCATGATTGCAGACGTGCCTGAAGATGACCCTCGTCTGCGTCCGCGTCACCTGGATATCAGTGCTATTGATACCCCGGCGCTGGCGCTGGTTAATGCAGCCCGCGAAACCCTGCGCATGGGGGATGTGGTCGAGCATATGCTGATCCTTAACCGTGAAGTGATGCACGGAAAACTGGCGCAGGACCGTGAAGTCCGCCGTCTGGACGATGACGTCGACGTACTTTACACCGCCATAAAGCTCTATCTGGCGCAGATCCCCAAAGAGGATTTGGGTGAAGATGATTCACGCCGCTGGGCCGAAATTATTGAAATGGCGCTGAACCTTGAACAAGCCGGTGACATCATTGAACGCATGACCGCTGATATTGCGGCAAAATCCCACGCGGCACGACGGGCCTTCTCGCCTGAAGGGCTGACCGAGCTGGATTCCCTGCATGAAAAGCTGGTGGATAACCTGCGCCTGAGCCTGTCAGTATTCCTGTCAAACGATATGGCTAGCGCGCGCCGTCTGCGCCGTTCTAAGCACCGTTTCCGTCTGCTGGACCGCCGCTATGCGCATGCACACGTTGATCGTCTGCATCAACATAACGTGCAGAGTATCGAAACCAGTTCGCTGCACTTAGGGCTGCTGGGAGACATGAAACGTCTGAACTCTTTGTTCTGCGCCGTGGCTTATAACGTACTGGATAAAGACGCGCAGGAAGATGATGAGCGTGATGACGCAGATGTCGTTAAAGCGACCTGACAGCGATAAGAAAGGTGCCATGACGGCGCCTTTCTATTTTTATCTTTTTGAATTACTTTTCTTTCTTCTGAACGGGTTTGCCGGACCAGTAGCCTGCCAGCAGCGAACCTGACAGATTGTGCCACACCGAGAAGAGTGCGCCAGGCAGTGCCGCCAGCGGGCTGAAATACATTTTGCCCAGCGTCGCGGCCAGTCCGGAGTTCTGCATACCGACTTCCATTGCCAGTGTGCGGCAGGTGGTTTCGTCGAAACCAAACAGTTTCCCCCCCCAATAACCGCTCAGCAAACCAATGCCGTTGTGCAGCATAACCGCCACAATCACCATCAGACCGACAGATCCAATAAAGCCCTGGCTACCTGCCACAACGGCGCTGATGATAGCTAAAATACAGATCATCGAGAACGCGGGCAGCAACGGTTCGACGCGTTTTACCGTCTTGGTAAAGAGATGATGGATGACCAGACCAGCGAAAATCGGGATCACCACGATTTGCAGAATGCTCAGCAGCATGCCAATCACGTCGACTTTAATGTGGGTATCAACATAGAAACGGGTCAACAGCGGGGTAGCAAAAACGCCAACCAGCGTGGAGACTGCCGAAATAGTTACCGACAGTGCGACATCGCCTTTGGCGAGATAAATCATTACGTTGGATGCCGTGCCTGACGCAACGCTCCCGACCAAAATCATGCCAGCCGACAAGTCTGCCGGCATGTGGAACAGCCTGGCCAGCACCCATGCCGCCAATGGCATAATCAAATAGTGCAGGAAAGTAGCCGCCGCAACCGGTGCCGGGCGAGACAACACCCGCTTGAAATCACCAAACTTCAGCGTAACGCCCATCGCGAACATAATCAGCATCAGCAAAGTAGCAACGTGTGGTGCGATGGGCGTAAATGTGCCCGGCCTATAGTAGGCGGCAACGGACAGCAACACGGCCCACAGTGGGAACAGGCGAGTTATTTTGGCTAGCATGATGAATTTCCTTTTATTGGTCTTTGTCGTTTTTCATTATTTGATATTGCAGGTAAAACTTTGCCGTCACGTTTTTCTATAGCATAAAAAACGGGCGAAAAAAAAGCCAGGCATGCAGGCCTGGCATTGAAGTACACGTCGCCGTTCTTATTCGAATAGGTTGCGGTGAAGTGTTTTAACCACCTGATCGGCATCGTTGCCCGGCACCAGGAAGCACAGGTTGTAGCTGCTTGCACCGTAGCAAATCATGCGAATATTAAACGGATCGAGCACGCCGAACACTTCTTTGCCGACGCCACAAGCTTGTGACAGTTTGTTGCCGATGATGGCGATCAGCGCCAGGTTCTCTTCGACCTCCACGCGACACAGTGAGGACAGCTCGGTCAGCAGTGAGGTGGTGAGCAGGCTATTTTCGGAAGAGGTTGAACCGGTGGTATCCAGTGTCAGTGCTATGCTGACTTCTGACGTGGTGATCAAATCTACGGAAATATTGTGACGCGCCAGAATGCCAAATACCTCGGCGAGAAAACCACGTGAATGCAGCATGCTCAGGCTGTGCAGCGTGACCAAAGTCTGTTTGCGGCGCAGTGCCAGGGCGCGGAATAGCGGTGGGTTGTCGGTGGTATTACACACTAGCGTGCCGCCTGCTGAGGGGTCTTTACTTGAACCGACAAACACTGGAATATCGCAGCGCACTGCCGGTAGCAGCGTGGCTGGATGTAACACTTTGGCACCAAAAGTGGCCATTTCAGCCGCCTCTTCAAACGCGATGCGGTCGATGCGTTTAGCATTTGGCACCACGCGGGGATCGGTGGTGTAAATGCCAGGGACGTCGGTCCAGATATCAACACGTGCGGCATGCAGCGCTTCAGCCAGCAAGGCGGCGGTGTAATCGCTGCCGCCACGGCCGAGTGTGGTAGTACGGCCTTTACCTTCGCAACCAATAAAACCTTGAGTGATGACCAGTGCGTCCTGCAGGCGGGGTTGTAATTGCTGGATAACGAGTTCAGACAGTGCATCCGTGTCCGGTTCGGCGCGGCCAAAGTGGTCGTTAGTGCGCATCACTTTACGTACGTCAAACCATTCTGCCGGTACATTGCGCTGACGCAGAATTTCAACAAACAGCAGGGTGGACATCAGCTCGCCGTGGCTGACGAGTTCATCCGTCAGCGCCGTTGACGTCGCGAGGCTTGCCGCTTCTGACAGCATGCTGATGTTGTCTAGCATGCGGCCGATCTCATCGCGGATCACATCCGGCTTATCGAGCCTGTCAATGATGGCGGTCTGGATGCGGCGAATTTCGTCGAGCAGATATACCCGACGTTCGGCGTTCTGACCGACAGCCAGTTCAACCAGTAAATTGGTAATGCCCGCCGAGGCTGAAAGTACCACCAGGCGTACATCGGAATTGGCGAGAACAACCTCGGCGCTACGGTTCATGGCGTCGAAGTCCGCTACGCTGGTGCCGCCAAATTTGGCTACGACCGTAGTGCCCAGTGAAGGGAGATGAGCGTTGCGGGATACAGCGTGATTCATGGTAAACCTCGTGTCAGGGACGCCGGAAAACGACGACCATCTATTCCATAAGAATTGGCACTAGGGAAGAGCGGGTAACGGGAGCAGACGTAGAGAGGCTACGATACACCCAGAAGCGCTCCACCTTGCCGATACCCTCGCAGGTATCTCGGTGACAACCCAGAGGATTCAGCCCCTGTGGTCGATCGCTCGCCTGCCGTCAGCGTTTGACCTCGGCGTCGCTCCCCCTGATGCACCTTCGTAGGAATCTGGCTCCTCCGGTACACTGCCTGGGCGACGCGCCTCTTCTGGCTCACACATATACCTGTATCCTTCAAATTGCAGGGTTGTTGGCTGCCGTCACTTCCCTGAGTCACTTACTTGAGTAAGCTCATCAGGATTCGCTCAATGACGCCTACCTGCAACTCGAATGATGTCGGGTATATATTTTTTGCGCGAGTTAGGCGCTTAGAAATAACGGGTTATCGCCCGCCTGTCAACGGTCTGACGGCCAATCACGCCACATTTTGAGCTATTCTCACCTAATATTGTTACCTGCCATTGTGATTTCACAGATCTGGCCTATCGCAAGAAAAGGCATCTCATCTTGGGAAGTTCAGGATACAATCGGGATAGTTACCTCAAATTTATTCTCAGCCTAAGAGTATTGCTATGAAAAATATCAATCCAACTCAGACCGCTGCCTGGCAAGCACTGCAGCAGCATTTCGATACGATGAAAGATGTGCAGATTAGCCATCTGTTTGCTGAAGATGGCGACCGCTTCTCCAGGTTTTCTGCGACCTTTGAAGACCAGATGCTGGTGGATTTCTCCAAAAACCGCATCACCAGCGAGACGCTGGACAAACTACAAGCACTGGCGAAAGAAACTGACCTACAGGCCGCAATAAAATCGATGTTCTCCGGTGAGAAGATCAACCGCACAGAAGACCGCGCGGTTCTGCACGTTGCCCTGCGTAACCGCAGCAATACGCCAATTGTCGTAGATGGCAAAGATGTGATGCCGGAAGTTAACGCGGTGCTGGCCAAGATCAAAGGCTTCACCGAGCGCGTGATCGGTGGTGACTGGAAAGGTTACACCGGTAAGCCAATTACCGATGTGGTTAACATTGGTATCGGTGGTTCTGACCTCGGCCCGTTCATGGTCACCGAAGCGCTACGTCCTTACAAAAACCATCTGAATATGCATTTCGTCTCCAACGTCGATGGCACGCATATCGCCGAAACGCTGAAAGACCTGTCGCCTGAAACGACGCTGTTCCTGGTGGCGTCCAAAACCTTCACTACGCAAGAAACTATGACCAACGCCCACAGCGCGCGTGACTGGTTCCTGAAAACGGCGGTCGAAGATCAGCACGTTGCCAAACATTTCGCCGCGCTCTCTACTAACGGTAAAGCCGTCAGCGAATTCGGTATCGACACCGACAACATGTTCGAATTTTGGGACTGGGTCGGCGGACGTTACTCGTTGTGGTCCGCCATCGGTTTGTCTATTGCACTGTCTGTGGGTTACGAAAACTTCGAACAACTGCTCAGCGGCGCACACGCCATGGACAACCATTTCGCTACTACACCGGCGGAGAAAAATCTGCCTGTTCTGCTGGCGCTGATCGGTATCTGGTATAACGATTTCTATGGCACTGAAACCGAAGCTATCCTGCCATACGACCAGTATATGCACCGTTTTGCTGCGTACTTCCAGCAGGGCAACATGGAATCTAACGGTAAATTCGTTGATCGTAACGGCAACCCGGTAGATTACCAGACTGGCCCGATTATCTGGGGTGAGCCAGGTACCAACGGTCAGCATGCGTTCTACCAGTTGATCCATCAGGGGACTAAAATTGTTCCTTGTGACTTCATTGCGCCGGCCGTCAGCCACAACGCGCTGAGCGATCACCATGCCAAACTGCTCTCCAACTTCTTTGCGCAGACAGAAGCGCTGGCATTTGGTAAGTCTCTGGACGTTGTAGAGCAAGAGTTCGCTGAACAGGGTAAAAAATCTGAAGACGTAAAACACGTTGCGCCGTTCAAAGTGTTTGAGGGTAACCGTCCGACCAACGCCATCCTGCTGCGTGAGATTACCCCGTATAGCCTGGGTGCGTTGATCGCTATGTATGAACACAAAATCTTCACCCAGGGCGCAATCCTCAACATCTTCACCTTTGACCAATGGGGCGTAGAGTTGGGTAAACAACTGGCTAACCGCATTCTGCCAGAGCTGAAAGGTGATGAAGACGTGACGGAGCATGATAGCTCAACAAACGGGCTCATTAACCGCTTCAAAAACTGGCGCTAATAATACCCGTCATCCTTCGAGTCTGCTTGATGCAACTCGAATGACTGAGGTACTTGAGTGTAAGTAATTCAAAGAAATTAAAGGGTTAGCCGTTACAGGCTAGCCTTTTTTTAATGCCACTTTTTCTCTGCGGACACTGTGGTATTCTGCGGGTATTAATAACAAAAATGGGATGTAGATCACATGGCAGGATCTAAACGTGGCACTATTATAGCCGTCATTATGCAGCGTCTTTTGAACATGTTTTTATTGGTATTGGCAGCGATTCTTATGCTGTTTTTGGGGCGTGAAACCTACCATTTAGGCATGGTGTTGTTTGTCAATAATGACCAGTCATCGTCCTATTTATTGATTGAAGGTATCGTAATTTACTTCCTGTATTTTGAGTTTATTGCATTGATTGTGAAGTACTTTTCTTCCGGATATCACTTCCCGCTGCGCTACTTTATTTATATTGGTATAACGGCAATTATTCGGCTAATTATTGTTGACCACAAGAGCCCGTACGATACGCTGGTTTATGCCTGCGCAATTTTGGTTCTGGTGGTCACGTTGTTTCTGGCTAACAGTGAACGCCTGCGCCGCGAGTAGCGGGTCGCCCGCAAGCTGATTGCTGCCGTCGCATTCTGCGTTAGAATGCGAGGCTGATGTTTAATAGGGGAGTTCAATGTTTCCCCGACACGGAGTTCGTAATGTCTGAGTCTCATTCCCCTGCACAGCCGCCCATTCACTGGTTTGATGATCTGCAGCATGTTCCTGCTGATGTTGCCGACTGGCTGATGGAAATGGGCTCCATGACACGCCGCTTTGAAAAGCAGGGTGTCACCGTCACAGTGCAACCCAAACGCGAATGCTTTGTCAGCCGCCAAGAGTTGGGCGAAAGCGAAGCCCAACAGTTACCTGAAAGCGTGCGTTACTGGGTACGAGAAGTGGTGCTGTTTGGAGATGATGAGCCATGGCTGTTAGGCCGTACGGTGATCCCGGAAGAAACACTGACGGGTCCCGATCTGGCGCTGGTGGATCTCGGCACGGTGCCGCTGGGTCGTTACCTTTTCGCTGGTAACACGCTGACTCGCGACTATATTCATCTCGGCTTGCTACAGCATGAACAGGGCGATCTGTGGGCGCGGCGTTCGCGGCTGCGCCTTTCCGATAAACCCCTGCTGCTGACCGAAATTTTCCTGCCTGACTCGCCAGTTCATCGCCCCGAAAACAAGGTGCATAAAGGATGAATCGGGCCAATCAACAAGGGGATCAAGAGGTGTCTGTAAGCCTTTTTCAGGGGCATTGGCGTGATTACTGCCGTCTAATGCGCATTGATAAACCCATTGGTTCTCTGCTGCTGCTGTGGCCAACGCTGTGGGCGTTATGGCTGGCGGGTGGCGGTATGCCATCACTGAAAATTATGTTGGTCTTCGTGCTGGGCGTGTTCTTTATGCGCGCAGCGGGGTGTGTGGTCAATGACTATGCTGACCGCAAATTTGATGGTCACGTTAAACGCACTGCCAACCGTCCGCTGCCGAGTGGTGCTATCAGCAGTAAACAGGCCAAAATATTGTTCGTCTGCCTGGTGCTGGCCTCTTTCCTGCTGGTGCTGACCCTCAACCGCATGACGATCTTGTTATCGTTGGCCGGATTGGCGCTGGCGTGGATCTATCCGTTTGTGAAACGGGTGAGCAATTTACCGCAAGTCGTATTGGGGGCCGCCTTTGGGTGGTCTATCCCCATGGCATATGCGGCGGTGAGTGAAGCCGTCCCGCTTAGCTGCTGGCTGCTGTTTGCCGCCAATATCTGCTGGACCGTGGCGTATGACACACAATACGCGATGGTCGATCGCGACGATGATCTGAAAATAGGCGTCAAGTCGACGGCGATCCTGTTTGGTCGATTTGATAATCTTATCAACGGTATTCTGCAGTTAGCCATGTTGGTGCTGATGGCGATAGTTGGATATCTGACCCAGCTTAGCTCGCCTTTCTACTGGTCATTACTACTCGCGGCGGCACTGTTTGCGCATCAGCATACATTGACCGCCAAACGCGACCGCGATGCCTGTTTCCTCGCTTTCCGCCAGAATAACTACGTCGGGCTGGTGCTGTTCCTTGGCATCCTGATGAGCCTGTCGCACTTCAGTTTCTGACGCCTTCTCAATTGTGAAAAAACGCCCGGTTCTCAACAAAGAGAACCGGGCGTTTTTTATCGTGGTACTAGCTTAGTCTGTTAATTCACTGACAAGCTTAATTAATGATCAGTATCCCGCACATCGACTTTCGGCTCAGAAGGCGGTGCAGAAGCCTGCGGAAGCTCAGACGGCATGCCTGCGCTTTCGATCGTCAACTTGATTTCCGGAGTCATTAAATCGCTGAGGATTTTGTAGATTTCTCGCGTATGTTCAGGAATAGCATCACCGATATCATTGATAAAACCCTCTGCGCGCAAGGTACCAACCAGCGTGGTAAACACCGCTTTGTCGAAGAACTCTGGTGCGTTAATTCCGTGCAGTACAGACAGACGCTGAGCCATAATTCGGCTCTCTTTCTCTAGCGCACCGCGGCTGATACTTGGGTTATTACTCAGTAAGGAGAGAGTAATGCCGTAGCGCTGCAAGGTTTCACGCACACCGGCAGCCAGTAGTTGCAGTGGGCGAATACGTGACGGATTAAGCGACAGCGTTTCACCATCGAGTTTGATCAGCCCCTGGCGTGCCAACTCTGCGCACAGGACTTGCAGCACCGTTGGCAGATCTTCTTTGCTGTAATGCATGAAGAGTTCGGCTTTCATCATTGGGAAAATCAATGCGACCTGACGCAGTAACTCGGCGCTGGTGACTGAACGGTGGTGCATGATGATGCTGGAGATCAGTGAAGGCAGTACCAGCAAATGGTGAATATTATTGCGGTAGTACGTCATCAATACGGCCTGCTCACGCGGCAGAATAATGATGTCGCCTATATTGTCTTTCTCGACTTCGAACTTATTCATGTTCAGTGCGTGATCGAGAAGCTGTTCGGCAGTCAAATTTGGCACGGTGGAATCAGCGGTATAAGGCACATTGCGGAGCAGCTGCAAATAGCAATCAAGCTGTTCGATCAGTTGTTCGCGGGTCAGTGAACGCTGACGCGAGGCCAACAGCGCGGTGCAGCACAGGTTCATGGCGTTGGCCGCCGCAGAGTTATTGATACGCACCATGATTTTGGCTGCCAGATCCTGCACGGTTGGCGTGAGCCAACTTGGACGGTGGGCTTCGATAGGATCGATTGAGTCACGCCATGTCGGCACATTCTGGTTGAGATATGTGGTCAGATGCAGTGGTTCGCCGAAGTTGACGTAGCCCTGACCGAGGTTACGCAGTTTGCGCAATCCGTTGATCATTTGCATAAAACTTTCTTTCTCTTTGGTCGCACCGCGCAGTTCTTTGGCATAGGTGCCGACTTCCATCACGTGCTCGTAACCGATGTAAATTGGCACCAGCGTGATTGGGCGTGAACCGCCGCGGAGCATTGCCTGAATGGTCATTGCCAGCGTGCCGGTTTTCGGTTCGAGCAAACGTCCAGTACGCGAACGGCCGCCTTCAACAAAGTATTCAACTGAATAACCACGGGTGAACAACTCGCCGAGATACTCACGGAATACCGTTGCGTAAAGCTTGTTACCCTTAAAGGTACGGCGGATAAAGAACGCGCCCAGACGGCGAAAAATCGGACCCGCTGGCCAGAAATTCAAATTGATACCGGCAGCTATATGCGGCGGAACCAGCCCCTGATGGTAAAGCACGTAGGAGAGCAGTAAATAGTCCATATGGCTGCGATGACAGGGCACATACACGATTTCCTGACCATCCAGCGCCAACTGCCGTACGCGTTCGGCATTATTGACGTTGATGCCTTTATAAAGTCGGTTCCATGTCCAGCTTAATACGCGGTCTGACAGGCGCACGGCTTCGTAGGAGAAATCAGCGGCGATCTCTTCCATCAGGGCAATGGCGTTTTGCTGGGCTTTTTCGTGGGAAATCTTCTTGCTACGCGCTTCGTCTTCGACCGCTTTCTCAATCGCTTTGGATGCCAGCAATTTATTGAACAGGTCCTGACGCACCGGCAAACGTGGTCCAACCGCCGCCAGACGTTGACGCGAGAAGTGCATACGCGCTACCCGAGCCAGTTTCTGGGCGATAATTTTATCAGTACCGTGCTCGGTTGCCATATAGCGTAACGACACCGTATTGGAGAAGCGCACGAAACTGTCACGGCCCAGCCACAGCACTGCAAAGAACTTTTGCACGCCGTTCAGCACGCGCAGATGTGGGGTTTCTTGTCCTTCCCGACCCGGCGCACGGCCAAACATTACTGATACAGGTAACATTTGGATGTCCAGCAGTGGGTTACTGCGATGTAAGTCCAGATAGTCATGGAACAGTTTTATCGACTCAAGTTTCGGTGTGTAATAGGTAAACACACGCGGTCCTTCAGCGATAAAAACGTGACTAGGCAGCTGTATGCCGTCAATTTCCAATGGAATAAGGGGATCAGGCAGATTCTGCGCCAGGCACTGGGTGCGTAAGGTCAGTAAATCTGTCTTCGAATGATAAGGCAAAACATACAGGATCGGCCGAGTGGGATCTAAGCGCAACTCGGTAACCGGATCTGTCGGAATGACCTTGCTCTTTACCAGCAATTTTAGCGGTAAATTCAATAAGGTATAATAAAGTCTACGCCAACCTGACATAAAAACGTGAAGCCTCTTTGTTAGCAATTCGTCGCAAGGATACCAGAAAGTGAGTATGGGGTCTGTGGTGATACTCTATAATCCCCAAGCTGCCGCTGTGTTGGTTCGCTCATCTAAATGACTTCCTGGTAAGCTTATAGGGAGTCATTCCGTTGCCTCTCTGCTGCAACCTGGAAGCTTTTAAGTATAAAATGCCGCAACCTTTCCGTTAAGACGAATAACACATGAAAAATGAATCTACCGGGTTTACCCGTATCGTGAAGGCCGCAGGCTTTTCGCTCAAAGGTTTAAGCTCGGCATGGAAAAACGAAGCGGCTTTTCGCCAGGAAGTGATCGGCGTGTTTCCCTTCATCATATTGTCATTTTTCCTTGATGTAACCAGCGTTGAACGCATCCTTCTAGTGGGAGTTCTGGGGCTGGTGATCATCGTCGAATTATTAAATAGCGCCGTGGAATGTGCTATTGACCGTATCGGCCCCGAATTTCACGTGCTGTCGGGGCGCGCCAAAGACATTGGCTCTGCGGCAGTTTTGCTGACTATTATACTGGCGGTTTTCACCTGGGTCAGCGTGTTTTGGCCGCATTGGTTCTAAATTGGAATAAAGATTCCATATTTCACCTTAGCATCTGTTTTTATTCACTCTTAGGTTTTCATTCAGAGAGTACCTGTATATACTCACAGCAATACTGTATAAACAATCAGGGGGCGGGATGAAAGCTTTAACAGTCAGACAACAAGAGGTTTACGACCTCATTCGCGATCATATCGCCACCACAGGTATGCCACCAACCCGTGCTGAGATCGCCGCTCGTCTGGGTTTTCGCTCACCAAATGCAGCGGAAGAGCATCTTAAAGCACTGCAACGCAAAGGCGTCATTGAGATTGTTTCCGGTGCGTCGCGTGGTATTCGCCTGTTAATGGAAGAAGAAGAAGGTTTGCCATTAATTGGTCGCGTTGCCGCCGGTGAACCTCTGCTGGCACAGCAACATATTGAAGGGCATTATCAGGTCGATCCCGCAATGTTTAAACCAAGTGCTGATTTCCTGCTGCGCGTTAGCGGTATGTCGATGCGCGACATTGGTATTCTCGACGGTGATTTACTGGCGGTGCATAAAACGCAGGACGTGCGAAATGGTCAGGTTGTTGTCGCACGTATTGACGATGAAGTGACTGTTAAACGTCTGAAAAAGCAGGGCAGCATTGTCCAGCTTCTGCCCGAAAACAGCGATTTTGAGCCTATAGTTGTTGATCTACGGGAGCAGAGCTTCAGCATTGAAGGCCTTGCCGTCGGCGTTATCCGTAACGGTGACTGGATCTAATATGCACGGCTAGTATCCATCTCTAATTTCAGTCGGCGGTAAACTATTTTCCTCTACCGCCGCAGAGTAAATCTTTAGTTGTTATCGTTACTTACCACTCAGGAATAATCCTAATCATGGTGGGTATCGCTGTTATCTGACGTAAAAGCCAAATTATCAACTACTCTTATTCATGTGGTAAGCACTTAACGTGTTCAACAAAGCACGACAACCTAACCCAAGGTAATAGGAGAACTTGTTATGAATAAGGACCAAACCGAAGGTAACTGGAAGCAGTTTAAAGGCAAAGTGAAAGAAAAATGGGGCAAGCTGACTGATGATGACCTGACGGTGGTGGAAGGGAAACGTGATCAGTTGGTTGGTAAAATCCAGGAGCGTTACGGCTATCGGAAAGAAGAAGCCGAGAAAGAACTCAAGTCCTGGGAAACAGATAATAAATATCACTGGTAAGTCGCAATTCCCCTTGCGCATTAGTTATGTATCAGTGATGCATCCTGAGAAATATGCTGCTCCTACCCGGGAATGCATTCAGGATTGATGGTACAGGGACGTACCCACCTTAATTGCTCAGTGCCCGCGCTATTTCAAATACCCATCTTTTAAGCATCAATACATTAGCGTTTTTTAGTCACGATACTGTGGTCATGTTCGCAGTGATCTTGGCTGTTGCATTGCTCAACAACGCTACACTCGCCGCACATGCCGTGGGCTTCAACTACGGAATGGCGCAGCTCAAACCCTGAGTCCGCGGCCAGTTTTGCCAGCCGCTCTTCGATGCCATCCGTTGTTTTCTCAGTCACCAACCCGCAGCGGTCACAGATAAACAGTGCAGAAGTGTGGCTGGGTTCTTCAAAATGGTGGCACAGGACATAACTGTTGGCCGATTCCACACGATGAATAAACCCCTGTTCCAGCAGAAAATCCAGCGCCCGATAAACTGTCGGCGGTTTTGCCTGGGGTTCGCTCACGCGCAGTAAATCCAGCAGATCGTAAGCACTGATAGCACCGGGCTGTTGCGTCAACAGACGCAGCACTTCAAGGCGCTGTGGCGTCAGGCGTACATTTCGTTGCACACAAAGCTTTTCAGCCTGTGCAAGTAATTGATCTGGGTTGGTCAGGGTCATAAAGGCTCTCTGAGTACGCTACTGGGTTGCACGCTTTGAACAAGGCAAGGACGGATTTTATCATGCTTCGGTGTAATCGACGAATTATGCGCCGCCCTTCTGTTTGTCATCGTCTGGCGCGCGTCGGTTGTCCGCTAGTTAAGGGGGCTGGCGAGGCAGGGTGCTGAATCTTTGTTCTGTGATATAATCAGCGATTAACGTCTTTTCGGCCATCATGCTGAGAGGAACGTCCCGCACACTTTCTTCAGCGAATTTCAGGTCGATGTCAGAAAATCAAAATCCCAAAACTCATGTAATGCCACTCACTGCGCAACGTTTTTCCGTCGCGCCGATGCTCGATTGGACCGATCGTCATTGTCGCCATTTTCATCGGCTGATGACCAGCCAGGCGCTGCTATACACCGAAATGGTCACCACTGGGGCGATCATCCACGGTAAAGGTGACTACCTTGGTTTTGGTGATGCCGAGCATCCGGTGGCGCTGCAACTGGGTGGCAGTAACCCTGCCGATCTGGCGCGGTGCGCTAAGCTCGCCGAAGAGCGCGGCTATGATGAGATCAACCTCAACGTCGGTTGCCCCTCTGACCGCGTACAAAATGGCATGTTCGGTGCCTGCCTGATGGCGCAGCCCTCGCTGGTTGCGGACTGTATTAAAGCTATGCGCGACACCGTGTCTATTCCGGTCACCGTCAAAACCCGCATCGGTATTGACGAACAAGACAGCTATGAATTTCTCTGCGATTTTGTGCAGCAGGTGGCTGAAAACGGCGGCTGTGAAACCTTTATTATTCATGCGCGTAAAGCTTGGTTGTCCGGCCTCAGCCCGAAAGAGAACCGTGAGATCCCGCCGCTGGATCACTCGCGTGTTTATCAGCTGAAAAAAGATTTCCCGCAGCTTACCATGGCAATTAACGGCGGCATTAAGACGCTGGAAGAAGCCAAAACGCATCTGCAATTCATGGATGGTGTCATGGTCGGCCGTGAAGCCTATCAGAATCCGGTCATGCTAATTAACGTGGATCGTGAACTGTTTGGCATGGATGTCCCATCGCGCACCGCGCCGGACATCATCCGCGCTATGTATCCTTACATTGAAGCGGAACTGACGAAAGGTACCTATCTCGGGCATATAACCCGCCATATTCTGGGCATCTTCCAGAGCGTGCCGGGCGCGCGCCAGTGGCGTCGTCATCTCAGCGAAAACGCCCATAAGCCTGGAGCGGGTGTCGATGTGGTTGAACAGGCGTTGCAATGTGTCACCCAGCCACAAAGGGCGCTGATTCAGGCCTGAGGGAAGTGGTGAAAATCACTAAAAGTTAGTCTGAGTTACTACGTGACCACCGGTCTATTTCCCGCGTGGTTATATTTTTATATATATTTCATAATCTTACACTTCCTGTCACTCTGGCATGTTTCTTGTAATATTATCTGGACTTCAGATGGCACTTGTCAGGCTGATTCCGTCTTCTCGCTGTTTGTAAGGAGCATACGATGCTGGAAATTCTCTTCGTGCTTGGTTTCTTCTTTATGCTGATGCTGACCGGTATTTCATTGCTGGGGATGATCGCGGCACTGATCGTGGCGTTTGCTCTGATGATGTTAGGTGGATTCTTGGCAATTGTTATAAAAATGTTACCTTGGTTGGTTTTTGCCGTGCTTGTCGTCTGGGTTTACCGGAAGTTTATTAAGCCGGATGAGCCGAAATATCGTCGCCGTCGCCTGCCTTAATCATGGGTTTAAAAAAATGTTTTCATAACATCATGAAATTAAAATGGTTAATGGGATGCTTTTGAGCACATTGGAATGTAATTGTTACATCTATAACTTTTACTTATGTGCTAGCAGTCACAAGCTGGATCAGAATGTGCGGTAAAACTGCATTTATCATATTTTTTAACATGGGTGGCTGTTAGGATGAATTTCATACGTGGTTACAGACCGCAACGCTGAATTCATCAAGCCTGATGAGGCATACAATAGTCGCCGAAGTGACAACGCCCTTTGGGTTTACCTTGCAGTACCCTACAGCAGTACCCGTCTTGAATCAGAGGTCGTCTGAGACAGACAGCATAAAAGGGCTTCCATCTATGTGGAGGCCCTTTTTGCATCCCCTTAGTACTGGTCCCTCAGCGGCGTTAGCTGCGTTCAGTCGCCTGAATCACTTACTTATGTAAGCTCATCGGGCTCTTCACTTGCCGCCTTGCTGAAGCACCAATTACTTTGGGGATACAGCAGTCGTCGATATCTTACTTACCCGGAATCAGAAGGCTTGAACCCTGCGTGGAACGACTTTCCAGCGTTTCATGAGCGCGCCTGGCTTCTGACAGCGGAAATTTTTGTGCTTCGCTAACGTCTACTTTGATCGCACCGCTGGCGATCATAGAGAACAGCTCATCACTGGCGGTTTTCAATTCTTCGCGGGTGGTAATGTAAGCATTCAGCGACGGACGAGTAACGTACAGCGAGCCTTTCTGCGTGAGAACGCCTAAATTGACGCCTTCCACCGGACCGGAAGCATTACCGAAACTGACCAGCAATCCGCGCGGCTTCAGACTATCGAGAGAGCGTTCAAAGGTATCTTTGCCGACGGAATCGTACACCAGCCCGACTTTCTCTCCGCCGGTAAGTTCTTTAACGCGTGCCACGATATCCTCTTTCTGATAATTGATAGTCGCCCACGCGCCAGCCTGCTTGGCCCGCTCGGCTTTCTCGTCCGAGCCGACGGTGCCGATGAGATTGGCACCCAGCGCTTTGGCCCACTGGCAGGCAATCAGCCCGACGCCACCGGCGGCGGCATGGAACAGAAAGGTTTCGCCCGCCTTAATGTTGTGTGTCAAACGTAGCAGATAATAGACTGTCAGGCCCTTTAGAAAGGAGGCTGCAGCCTGTTCAAAGCTGATGGCATTGGGCAACAGTGCGATCTTCTCCTGCGGCACGTTGTGAATTTCGCTGTATGCGCCGAGCGCGGACTGCGCATACACCACGCGATCCCCGACCTTAATGCCCGTCACTGCACTGCCGATTTTACTCACTACACCTGCCGCCTCAGTCCCTAAACCTGAAGGTAGCGAGGCCGTTGGATATAAACCGCTGCGCATATAGGTATCAATATAATTTATCCCTATTGCTTTATTCTCGACTTGTACTTCGCCTGCTGCGGGGTCTTGCGGTTGAAAACTGACATATTGCAAAACTTCAGGTCCACCAGTGGTGGAAAATTGAATGCGCTTAGCCATTTTGCTTCCTCGTTATCGGGTCTGTTGGTAACCCTAGGCTATTTAATTGAGACAATCCAGCGCTGCTAAGACCAATTGGAAATGAGGCATCACAAGGAAATATAATTGCGTATACTGACGCGTTATCATGTGTCCCGTTTTGATAACCCATTTCCATTGCATGTTCTGAAAACAGGCTCTTAGACCAGGAATTAATCGACTGATGGCAGCAAAAAAACCGACCAATCAACAGAACGAAAACCGCGATCGCCAGATGGAAGGCCTCAAGCTTCCGCCGCACTCGCTGGAGGCTGAGCAATCCGTTCTGGGCGGGCTGATGCTGGACAATGAACGCTGGGATAACGTAGCGGAACGCGTGGTCAGTAATGACTTCTTTAGCCGTCCACACCGTCTGATTTTTACCGAAATGCAGCGCCTGCTGGAAATGAGCAAGCCTATTGACCTGATCACCTTGTCTGAATCCCTGGAACAAAAGGGCGATTTAGACTCCGTGGGTGGATTCGCTTATCTGGCAGAGTTATCGAAAAACACCCCAAGTGCCGCGAACATTGGTGCTTACGCTGATATCGTTCGTGAACGTGCTGTAGTGCGCGAAATGATTTCGGTGGCTAATGAAATCGCCGATGCCGGTTATGACCCGCAGGGCCGCAGCAGTGAAGATCTGCTGGATCTGGCTGAATCTCGCGTTTTTCAGATTGCAGAAAGCCGTGCCAGTAAAGATGAAGGTCCGAAAAGTATTGACCGTATTTTAGAAAGCACCGTTTCGCGCATTGAGGAACTATTCCAACGCCCGCATGATGGTGTGACTGGGGTAGACACCGGCTATGCCGATCTGAATAAAAAAACTGCAGGCTTGCAGAAATCCGACTTAATTATCATAGCCGCGCGTCCGTCGATGGGTAAAACCACCTTCGCAATGAACATTTGTGAAAATGCGGCGATGATGCAGGAAAAACCGGTGCTGATTTTCAGCCTCGAAATGCCCGGTGACCAGATCATGATGCGTATGCTGGCGTCCATGTCTCGCGTGGATCAGACCAAAATCCGTACTGGGCAGCTCGATGACGAAGATTGGGCGCGTATCTCCAGCACGATGGGTATTTTGCTGGAGAAACGGAACATGTATATCGATGACTCTTCCGGCCTGACACCCACCGAAGTGCGTTCGCGTGCACGGCGTATTTTCCGTGAGCACGGCGGGCTGAGTCTGATCATGATCGACTACCTGCAATTGATGCGCGTGCCGGCCTTGTCGGATAACCGTACGCTGGAAATCGCTGAAATCTCCCGTTCGCTTAAGGCACTGGCGAAAGAGCTACAGGTCCCGGTCGTCGCGTTGTCGCAGCTTAACCGAAGTCTGGAGCAGCGTGCTGATAAACGTCCGGTGAACTCCGACTTACGTGAATCTGGCTCTATCGAGCAGGATGCCGACTTGATTATGTTCATCTATCGTGACGAGGTGTACCACGATAACAGCGAAGAGAAAGGCATTGCGCAGATCATTCTGGGCAAGCAGCGTAATGGCCCGATTGGCACGGTGAGATTAACCTTCAATGGCCAGTTCTCCCGTTTCGATAACTACGGCGGCCCGCAATATGATGAAGACTAAGGAATAGACATGAAAGCGGCTACGGCGGTTATTGATTGCCGCGCTCTGCGACATAATCTGCAACGGGTGCGCCATTTGGCGCCGCAAAGTCGTGTGCTGGCTGTGGTGAAGGCCAATGCCTACGGACACGGCCTGCTCGATGCGGCTCACAGTTTGCAGGATGCGGATTGTTATGGTGTTGCTCGCCTGAGCGAAGCGCTGGCCCTGCGCTCAGGCGGGATAGTGAAGCCCATTGTGTTACTCGAAGGTTTTTTTAGCCCTGAGGACTTACCACAGGTAGTGGCGCATGGGCTGGATACTGCGGTGCACAGCCTCGAACAACTCGTTGCACTGGAGCAGGCGACGCTGTTCAAACCGCTAAATGTGTGGATGAAGCTGGATACCGGCATGCACCGGCTGGGTGTGCATCCCGCTGAAGCTGAGGCGTTTTATCAACGTCTGTGTGCCTGTCCTAACGTGCAGCAGCCGGTGAATATCATGAGTCATTTTGCGCGTGCAGATGAATCGGACTCCGAAGCCACGCCAAACCAGCTGCGCGTTTTCCTGCAGTTTGTGCAGGGTAAGCCGGGGCTAAAATCCATTGCCGCTTCGGGTGGTGTACTACTATGGCCAGATGCGCATCTGGATCTGGTGCGGCCTGGCATTATTTTATACGGCGTCTCGCCGCTGGACTCCGACGATGCCGCGCATTTCGGGCTAAAACCGGTCATGACCCTGACTTCCAGCCTGATTGCCGTGCGTAACCATGCCGCCGGAGAGCCGGTTGGCTACGGTGGAATCTGGCGAAGTGAGCGTGAAACACGGCTAGGCGTTATCGCTATGGGATACGGCGATGGGTATCCGCGCAGCGCCCCGAGTGGTACGCCGGTACGGGTTAATGGCCGCATCGTGCCGATTGTTGGTCGCGTGTCCATGGACATGATTTCAGTCGATTTAGGCCCTGATGCCCGTGACGCTGTGGGTGATGAGGTTATTTTCTGGGGGGAAGGGTTACCGGTCGAAGACGTTTCTGCCGCAACCGGGATCAGTCAGTATGAGCTGATAACCCAGCTGACCTCACGTGTTGCCCGCGTTTATGTGGGGGAGTAGGGAAATAGGCGCAGCTTGCTGCGCCTTAAGCGGTGGATCTACAACTGCGGATCTACATGACGTTAGCGACAAAGACTATTTCTTCACCGTCAGCCATTTGCTGACCAGACTCTGATAGTCGCCGTTGGCTTTACTCAGGTGCAGCCACTGATCGACGTACATCTTCCAGCTCACGTCATCGCGCGGCAGCATGTAGGCTTTCTCGCCGTACTGCAGTGGTTTCTTCGGGTTCACCGCACAGAGTTTCGGGTAATGTTTCTGCTGGAACAGCGCTTCCGACGCATCTGTTATCATCACGTCTGCTTTCTTATCCACCAGTTGCTGGAAAATTGTCACGTTGTCGTGCAGCGCAAGCTTGGCATCGGGAAGGTGGCTGTGAACAAAGGCCTCGTTGGTGCCGCCCGCGGGTTCAATCAGCCGCACTTTCGGTGAGTTCAGTTGCACGATCGTCTGATATTTCCGTACATCTTCACAGCGCACCAGCGGAATTTTGCCGTCCTGGTCCAGCATATCAGCGAACCATGCTTTCTGTTGACGCGCGAGGGTGACGGAGATCCCGCCCATGGCAATATCGCAATTGTTGGACGTCATATCTGACATCATTGTTTTCCACGTGGTCGGCACCCAGTTGACCTTCACGCCAAGACTGGTGGCCAGAGACTGTGCCATCGTGATGTCGATACCTTCGTACTGACCTTCTTTATTGAGAAAGCTGTAAGGCTTATAGTCGCCAGTGGTGCAGACGTTAATCGCCCCTTTTTGCAGCACGCGATCCAAATGTGAAGGCGTACCTTCGGCGTGAGCGGCCAGCGTGCTGGCGGCGAGTAACGTCAGGGTCATTAGCGTTTTCTTCATGAAACTTTTCCTTGATATCAAGCGGCAGGGTGGCGTCGTGCGCCTTTGTTTATAATTCGCCCAGTATAAGAAAAAACAGCCGATAAGTATTTAGCCGTTATATACCCGTCATACTTAAGGCTGCATGTACGTTGGCTGCGTTCAATCACCCAAATCACTTCCTTGTGTAAGCTCATCGGGATTCACTCGCTTGCCGTCTTCCTGCAACTTGAATTATTTAGGGTACAGTCCTTACCGTGTGAAATGACGACAAACAAAAATAAAACGACAGGAACAGTATTATGTACAGCATTGATGATTACCACCTGAGGATTTTGACGTTATTACAAGCTAATGGAAGACTGGCCAATCAGGAACTTAGCGAGTGGGTCGGATTATTTGCGTCACAATGCTCGCGATTGATGTGTATAAAACCACCGGTGACGCCGATTATTTATTAAAAGTCGAAGTAAAGGATGTAGCGGGTTTAAGTACTCAGATCAGCCAAATCCTCTCCGTTCATAAAAATGTCGCGCATGTAAAAACATTAGCTGTACTTAACCAGTTAAAAGAAAACGGCTTATTAACGGGTGCATGAGGATTAAAGGGGGTTTATTTCATGCGCACTGCTATGGTGATTTGTTGTGGTGCGGATTCATTTTTACAGTGCATAATTATTAATGTAAATGCGTGATTTTTGCATGTAAAGAATAATTAACGCGACTAGAAATCTTATTTTCGCTTTTTAATGCAAATTACGTGTGTGAATATTGCCTTGTATTCCTATCTCATGAATTATCAATAAAAGTTTTTCGGTGTGTGTTTTTCGGGGAAATTGGAATTTATGGCAAGTTGCGACAGTTTTGAAAAGCCGGTGGAACAACCTCGTACCGCGCATACGTTGATTGAAGACATGCTGGCGATTGTCATTGGCACGCTGATGGTGTCTTTTGGCGTCGTGATGCTGCGTCAGGTCGGTGCGCTGACCGGCGGAACGGCAGGCATTGCGTTTCTGGTGCATTACCTGGCTCAGGTGTCTTTCGGTACGGCCTTTTTTATCATCAATTTACCGTTCTACTATCTTTCTATTCGCCGCATGGGTTGGCCGTTCACGCTGAAAACTTTCAGCGCTGTGGCGCTGGTGTCGGTATTTTCCGATCTACATCCGCTGTTTGTCCATTTCGATCATCTGCAACCGTTTTACGCCACTCTGTTCGGCAACGTCATTATGGGGATCGGCTTTATCGTGCTGTTCCGCCACAAAGCCAGCCTCGGTGGCATGAATATTCTGGCGCTATTTCTGCAAGATAAATACGGCATCCGCGCCGGAAAACTGCAAATGGGCGTGGACTGCTGCATTGTGCTGGCATCGCTGTTTGTGGTCAGTTACGAAATGCTGATCGCCTCGATTCTCGGCGCGGTGATTGTGAATCTGATTATCGCGATGAACCATCGTCCGGGGCGTTACAGCGTCTGATATCAATGTCATACGGATGCGCGAGAAATCACAACATTGTTGTCATCTTTTTTAATGAACTTTGATAGTCTGTGAAGTTATGTTGATCACCCGCCGAACAACAGCCGCGCCAGTCTATGCGCGGTATTGCAGAAATCAAACCAGGAGATTTATACCGTGTTCCAACATGTCGATGCTTATGCCGGTGACCCAATCCTGTCGCTAATGGACAGTTTCAAAAACGACCCAAGAGAGAAGAAGGTTAATCTGAGCATCGGTCTGTATTATGACGAGCAAGGCATTATCCCACAACTTAGCTCAGTGGAAGCGGCTGAAAACCAGATGAACGCGCTGCCGCAAACCGCCTCGGTTTACTTGCCGATGGATGGCCTGCCCGCCTACCGCAGCGCAATTCAGACGTTGTTATTCGGCGCTGAACATCCGGCCCTGCAACAAGGACGCATTGCTACCATTCAGACCGTCGGCGGTTCTGGCGCACTGAAAGTCGGCGCTGATTTTCTCAAGTTTTATTTCCCGAAGTCTGAAGTGTGGGTCAGTGATCCAACCTGGGAAAACCACGTGGCTATTTTTGGCGGCGCCGGTTTCAAGGTTCATACTTACCCCTATTTTGATCCCAAAAGTCTGGGTGTGAATTTCGCCGGGATGCTGGACAGCCTGAAAAGCCTTTCCGCGCAAAGCATCGTGCTGCTGCATCCGTGTTGCCACAATCCAACCGGTTCTGATCTGACGCCCGCGCAGTGGGATCAGGTGATTGAAGTCGCTAAACAGCGCGATTTAATCCCGTTCCTCGACATTGCATATCAGGGTTTTGGCGCCGGTATTGACGAAGACGCCTACGCTATTCGTGCCATGGCAGCGGCGGGCGTGACCTGCTTTGTCAGCAACTCCTTCTCGAAAATTTTCTCACTGTACGGTGAGCGAGTGGGCGGGCTATCCGTCGTGTGCGAAAACAGCGAAGCTGCAGGTCGTGTACTGGGCCAACTGAAAGCCACCGTACGCCGTAATTACTCTAGTCCGCCGAATTTCGGTGCGCAGGTAGTGGCAAAAGTGCTGGGCGACGCCCATCTGAAAGCCCAATGGCTGGATGAAGTAGAAAGCATGCGCATTCGTATTCTGGAAATGCGTCAGACGCTGGTTAACAGCCTGAAAGTCGCGCTGCCTGGACGCAATTTTGACTACCTGCTGCAACAGCGCGGTATGTTCAGCTACACCGGCTTCAGCGTGGCGCAGGTCGATCGCCTGCGTGAAGAGTTCGGTGTGTACCTGATTGCCAGCGGCCGCGTTTGCATGGCGGGTCTGAATCACCACAACGTGAAACAGGTCGCCGACGCGTTCGCCGCTGTGCAGTAATATTCTCGTCTGATTCACTCTTCATCATGCAAATAAGGGCTGACAGCAATGTTGGCCTTTTTTGAACTACGCTGAGCCATTAAACGTCTGTTTTTTGCTCATCTCAATGGAGAACATGAAATATGACCAGTACGGAACTGCTTGATTATTGCCTGGCCAAGCCTGGCGCTGAGGAAACACAAAATAACTTGCGTGGCGCCAACCAGATAAAAGTGGCGGATGTCATGTTTGCCATGCTGTGCGAATGCAATGGACGGGAAGCGGTCTCGCTTAAAACCAGCGCGGAGCTTGCCGACCAGTTGCGTGCTAAACACAGCTGTATTATTCCCGGCGATCACCTGAACAAAGCCCACTGGAACACTGTTTATCTTGATGGTGATCTACCGGATTCACAGTTCTATTATCTGATCGATGCTTCGTATCAGATGGTGGTGTCATCACTACCGGAGGCAGCGCGCCACGAGTTGGGCGTTTAACCGCTCACCAGCTTCCCGTTGCCATTGTCGCCGGAGAATATTGCACGTGGCGGCCGCGCCAGGGTAATGCCTCGCGAAAGCGCCACGCCCGGGCGATATCCATGCACCAATAGCGTTCTGCCCCGCCGGGGCCGTTTAGTGCCTCAGGCTGCCAGAGGATCTCAGTGGTACCTTGCAGATGCAAAATATCGCCATTATCGAAATCGGGAAATAGCAGCGCGGCGCGCGGCTGAGCCAGTAAATTTCCCAGCGTGTTCATGTACTTATTTCCACTGAAATCCGGTATCCATAACCGGTTGCCTTCAATTCTTACGAACCCCGGTCTCCCGCCACGGTGTGAGACATCTGCACCGCCCTGTGGTTTATCGCCGTGGGCGTGCGTGGCGATGAAAAAGGTATCAGCACTGGCGATCAGCCTGCGTGCGTCATCGTCCAGCGTTATCAGGTCTTCTCTGAGCGGCAGCGGGCTTTGCCTTGTGCTCTCCACCAGTTCGCGAATCTGAATATACTTCGGGCAGTTGCCGAAGCTTTGATCGACCTCGATCTCAATCCGGTTCTTATCCATGCGCCCGATCAGGCCGTTAGCTCGGTTACGTCTCCGGTTGGAAAAGTCGATCCCCAGAAGACCTATATCTTTGCCGGGATGCATCGCCGCCAGGGTCGGATCGTCCTGCCTGCGCGGGGCATTAATGCGCAGATGGGTGGTATCCGGCGAACGGATAAAGCCCGGAGGGCCGGTCAGCAACGTCGCCAGCGGCCAGCCATTCTCATCCAGGGTTGAGGCCAGCACATAGGGCAAACCGGCAAAAAAGTCGCGGTGCTGATCCTGCATGACTGAGCGAATTGGGGCGCTGACGATATCAAACTGTGCCAGCACCTGTGCCCGTCGTTCATCGGGATGAAATACCCGGTCTTTCATGTGGCCTCCGGTTATGTCGATGGCTATTGCGCGACGACGGGCAGTGGCAGTTCGGGCTGGGGCTGATAGCCAGGCAGTGCTGCGATGCGGGTCAGCCAACGGCGGATGGCAGGACAGGACTCCAGAGAGATACCACCCTCTGGCGCAGCGCGTACATAGCTGAAACAGGCCAGATCGGCGATCGTCACCTGACCGGTTGCCAAAAAGTCATGCTGGCTAAGATGGTGTTCGAGATGCGGTAAGAACACGCGGGCGATGGCTACGGAAGCATCATAATCTTCTGGCGCGTTGAACTGTGCCACCATGCGCGCAGCCGCCACGCCGTAGCGGATCTCTCCGGCGGCTTTTGAAAGCCATTGTTGAACCTGCGCCGCCTGTAATGCATCTTCCGGTAGCCAGTGACTGTCAGGTGCATAGCGCTTCACCAGATACACCAGAATAGCGTTGCTGTCGGTCAGCGTCAGACCATTATCAACCAGCACCGGGATTTGCCCCATTGGACTGATCTGCCGGAATTCGGCGGTGAGGCGTACGCTGGCCGGGGCCTCTTTGACGTCAAACGGCAAGTTCAGCATGTTGAGTAACAGAACCACGCGGTGGCAGTGTCCGGAAAGCGGGGTGGCATAAAGCTGAATATTGTGCATGTATTGTCTCCTTTGTCGATTTACAGACAGATTACTCTTGCAACAAACGAAGCGAATCCGTAAAGATTGAAAGTGACTGTTTCATCTTGAGGAAGAATCTATGGATCGCCTGGATGAGTTAGAGATTTTCGTCGCCGTTCTGCAATACGGCAGCCTAGCGGAGGCTGCACGGAGGACCCGGCGTTCAGCCCCTGCGATTACCCGCGCTATCGCCTCGCTCGAACAGCGCTTTGGTGCGCGGCTGGTTGAACGCACCACACGACGGTTGGCCCCAACGGAGGCTGGCGTCCGGCTGGCAGAACGAGCACAAGTGTTGATCGGTCATTATCAAGAGGCGCTGTTTGACACCGCTGAAACCCAGCTCAACGGACTGCTACGCGTTACCGCGCCGGTGCAGTTTGGCCGTAAACACGTTGCGCCGTTGGTGATGGAGTTCCTGCAACTGCATCCGGATATACAGATCGACATGGTGCTTAATGATCGCAATCTGGAGCTAATCGATGAAGGGTTAGACCTGGCGGTTCGCATTGGCCATCTGGAGAACTCCGGCAAAGTGGCCCGTAAAGTGGGCTACGTTACCCGCATGCTGGTCGCTAGCCCAGCCTATCTACAACAGTATGGCAACCCCTTACAACCGGTGGAGCTGGCGCAACATCAAACCATTGTCGGTACCCTGAGGTCACCGCGCAATGAGTGGCGTTTTGGGCCAAATGAGGATGGCCTGCGGGTGAAGTTGTCGCCGCGCCTTTTGCTCAATGACGTCGAATCGCAACTGCTGGCAGTGCGCGCCGGTCACGGTATAGCGCGGCTGCTGAGCTACCAGGTCGCTGACGATCTGGCCAGCGGAATCTTGGTCCGACTGCTGCCTGATTCCGAGCCGTCACCGATGCCGGTTCAACTGGTGGTACAGAATATTCAGCGAATCCCGAGAAAAGTCAGAACCTTCTGGGACTTTGCATGGGAAAGATTGAGTCAGCTGTCGCAGATTCATGGCGTGTAATACGTCATTATCAAACGAGATATGGGTTGATGTACAACCCGTCTGACTGAGGAAAAAAGGAATGAATTGTTCTGTGCTTAATCGTGCTACGTTGTTGGTTCTGTCTTTATCTATTCCCCTGCCGTTGCTGGCTGCCGTTACGGCGCAAACGCTTCCTTTACAGCAAGATTCGGCGCAGATAGCCAACCAGTTTCTGACGGTGGTCAACCCGGACAAAACCATCACCTTCCGGCTGTTTGCACCGTCAGCCAGGCAGGTCGACGTGGTCACTGGCGCAACGGCGCCAAGCTATGTTTCTCATCCTATGACCAAAGATGCTCAGGGGGTCTGGGCCTTTACCTCGGACATGATGAAACCCAATCTGTATGAATACTTTTTTAACGTTGATGGCTTCCGCTCAATAGACACCGGCAGCGCCATGGCTAAGCCGCAGCGCCAGGTGAATACCAGCCAGATTCTGGTGCCGGGCAGCGTATTGGATGTGAAAGCCGTGCCGCACGGCGAAGTGCGTGCCATCACGTATCACAGCAATGCGCTGAATGCCGAACGGCAGATTTACGTCTGGACGCCGCCGGGCTACAACGATACGTCGAAGCCGTTACCGGTACTTTATTTCTATCATGGATTTGGTGACACTGGACGTTCTGCACTCGATCAAGGCCGCATTCCGCAAATCATGGACAACCTGCTGGCGGAGAAAAAAATCACGCCGATGTTGGTCGTGATCCCGGATACCGAAACGGATGCCAAAGGCATCGTGCCGGAAGATTTTGTGCCTAAAGAGCGCCGAAAGACTTTTTACCCGGCTAATGCCGCAGCGGCCGATCGCGAGCTGACGCAGGATATTATCCCGCTGGTGTCGAAAAATTTCCGCGTGCGCGGCGATGCAGCAGGACGTGCGCTGGCCGGCCTTTCGCAGGGTGGATATCAGACACTGGTCAGCGGTATGACACACCTGGATAAATTCGACTGGCTGGCGACCTTCAGCGGTGTCAGTACCACTACCGTGCCGAATGAACAGGTAGAGAAACGCTTTGCTGAACCACAAAAGATCAACGCGCAGCTGAAAAACTTCACCGTCGTGGTGGGGGACAAAGATGTAGTAACGGGAAAAGATATTGCAGGGCTGAAGTCAGAGCTTGAGCAACATAAAATTAAGTTCGATTACCACGAATACCCGAATCTGGGTCATGAGATGGATGTCTGGCGTCCGGCATATGCAGAATTTGTGCAGAAGATTTTTAAGTAATTGTCCCAATAAAAAGGCCTTCCCGACGGGAAGGCCTTTTACTTTCGGTTAAGCCGACTTCTTGGCTTTCTGCTTATGATGTTCCAGCAGCGGTTTAAGGAAGCGCGCGGTGTGCGATTCTTTGCACTCTGCGACGGTTTCCGGCGTACCGGCTACCAGGATTTCGCCGCCGCCGCTGCCGCCTTCCGGCCCCAGATCGACAATCCAGTCTGCCGTTTTGATCACGTCCAGATTATGCTCAATCACCACGATGGTATTACCCTGATCGCGAAGCTGATGCAGGACCGCCAGCAGTTGTTGGATATCGGCAAAGTGCAGGCCGGTAGTCGGTTCATCGAGAATATACAGTGTCTGGCCGGTGCCGCGTTTAGACAGTTCACGCGCCAGTTTTACACGCTGAGCTTCACCACCTGAGAGCGTGGTCGCTGACTGACCAAGACAGATGTATGTCAGACCGACGTCCATCAGGGTTTGCAGCTTACGCGCCAGTGCTGGAACGGCGTCGAAGAAATCACGGGCCTCTTCAATGGTCATTTCCAGCACTTCGTGGATGCTCTTGCCTTTATATTTAATCTCCAGCGTTTCGCGGTTATAGCGTTTACCACGGCACTGATCGCACGGCACGTAAATATCCGGCAGGAAGTGCATCTCGACTTTGATCACGCCATCGCCCTGACAGGCCTCGCAGCGCCCGCCCTTGACGTTAAAGCTGAAGCGCCCTGGATTGTAGCCACGCGCACGAGACTCGGGCACACCGGCAAACAGTTCGCGTACCGGAGTGAAAATACCGGTGTAGGTCGCCGGGTTGGAACGCGGTGTACGGCCAATCGGGCTCTGATCGATGTCGATGACTTTATCGAAATGCCCCAGACCATCGATTTCACGGTAAGGTGCGGCTTCGGCCAGCGTCGCGCCGTTGAGCTCGCACTGCGCCAGCGGGAACAGCGTGTCGTTAATTAGCGTCGATTTACCTGAGCCGGACACGCCGGTGATACAGGTAAACAAGCCGACCGGCAGCGTCAGCGTGACATCTTTCAGGTTATTGCCTCTGGCACCGGAAAGTTTCAATACTTTGGTCGGGTCAGCCGGTACGCGATGTTCCGGCAGGGCGATTTCGCGTTTGCCACTGAGGAACTGACCGGTTAGCGACTCAGGTACTGCCATGATCTGATCAACGGTCCCTTCGGCGACGACATGACCGCCGTGTACACCTGCCCCGGGACCGATATCAATCACGTGATCGGCGGCACGGATGGCATCTTCGTCGTGCTCAACCACGATCACTGTGTTACCGAGATCACGCAGGTGAACCAGCGTCTCGAGCAGACGTTCGTTATCGCGCTGATGCAGACCAATAGACGGCTCATCCAGCACGTACATTACGCCCACAAGGCCTGCGCCAATCTGGCTCGCCAGACGAATACGCTGGGCTTCACCGCCAGAGAGCGTTTCTGCCGAACGGGACAGCGAGAGATAATTCAGGCCGACGTTAACCAGGAACTTCAGGCGATCGCCAATCTCTTTCATCACCTTCTCGGCGATCTGCGCACGCTGACCGCTGAGCTTCATATTGCGGAAGAAATCCAGCGCGTGGCCGATGCTGAAATCGGAGATCTCTGGCAGCGTGGTCTCTTCAACAAATACGTTGCGAGCTTCTTCACGCAGGCGGGTGCCTTTACAAGAGGAGCAAGAGCGGTTGCTGATGTATTTCGACAGCTCTTCACGCACTGCACTGGATTCCGTCTCTTTATAACGGCGCTCCATGTTGTGCAGAACGCCTTCGAACGGGTGACGGCGAATCGAGGTATCACCACGGTCGTTGATGTATTTAAACTCGATGGTGTCTTTGCCGGAACCTTGCAGAATAGCGTGTTTCACGTCGCTGCTTAGATCGTTGTACGGTGCTTCCACGTCGAATTTGTAGTGCTCGCCCAACGAGCGCAGCATCTGGAAATAGTAAAAATTACGGCGATCCCAACCGCGGATAGCGCCACCGGCCAGCGACAGCTCAGGGTTTTGCACCACGCGTTCCGGATCGAAGAACTGCTGCACACCGAGACCGTCGCAGGTAGGACAGGCACCGGCTGGATTGTTGAACGAGAACATCCGGGGTTCCAGTTCACTCATGCTGTAGCCGCAAATCGGGCAGGCAAAGTTGGCAGAGAACAACATCGCTTCCGCTTTTGGGTCATCCATGTCGGCGACCACGGCAGTACCGCCGGAGAGCTCCAGCGCAGTTTCAAAAGACTCAGCCAGACGCTGCGCTATGTCCTCGCGCACTTTAAAGCGGTCAACCACCACTTCGATGGTGTGTTTCTTCTGCAACTCCAGTTTCGGCGGATCGGACAAATCGCAGACCTCGCCGTCGATACGTGCACGGATGTAACCTTGTGACGCCAGGTTTTCCAGCGTTTTGGTGTGCTCGCCTTTGCGATCTTTGATGATTGTCGCCAGCAGCATCAGGCGTGCGCCTTCTGGCTGTGCCAGCACGTTATCCACCATCTGGCTGACGGTCTGGGCCGACAGCGGCACACCGTGTTCCGCGCAGCGCGGTTCGCCCACGCGGGCAAACAACAGGCGCAGATAGTCGTGGATTTCAGTGATGGTACCGACAGTCGAACGCGGGTTGTGCGATGTCGACTTTTGCTCAATGGAAATTGCCGGAGAGAGACCTTCAATATGGTCGACGTCCGGTTTTTCCATTAAGGATAAAAATTGGCGCGCATAGGCAGACAGCGACTCTACGTAGCGGCGTTGGCCTTCTGCATAGAGGGTATCAAACGCCAGTGAAGATTTGCCTGAACCCGATAAGCCGGTGACAACAATCAGTTTGTCGCGCGGGATAATCAGGTTGATATTCTTGAGATTATGGGTGCGTGCGCCCCGAACTTCGATCTTATCCATTCATTATTCCCGGATTAACTTGATAGCTCACCGTGCCGGTGACCGTCGGTAAATCTGGCATTGCTTCGGCCAACGAATCGGGCACAGAGAAGAACGTAACGGGCAATTATGACACAAATCACAGTCTATGCCACCCCGAAACCTGAATGTATATCCAGTACTCGTTGTAACGCTGGATGCTTTGCTAAATAAACTGGAAAGAATGCTCCAACGTTTTACATCCGTGGTACGAAGGCGGCGTTTTGTGGTTATAATGGCGCGAAGTGAATTCCTCACACCCCAAACTGTGGTTTCAACCACGACATACCTCATCAGGAGAATCCACATGGCCAGCAGAGGCGTAAACAAAGTCATTCTCGTCGGTAACCTGGGTCAAGACCCGGAAGTCCGCTACATGCCTAACGGCGGTGCCGTTGCTAACATCACGCTGGCAACCTCCGAAAGCTGGCGTGACAAAGCCACCGGCGAGCAGAAAGAAAAGACTGAATGGCACCGCGTTGTGCTGTTCGGCAAATTGGCCGAAGTCGCCGGTGAATACCTGAAGAAAGGTTCCCAGGTTTACATCGAAGGTGCACTGCAAACCCGTAAATGGACCGACCAGGCTGGCGTTGAAAAATACACCACCGAAGTTGTCGTTAACGTGGGCGGCACCATGCAGATGCTCGGCGGCCGTGCCAGCGGCGGCACACCAGCAGGTGGCGGTCAGCCAGCAGCAGGCGGCCAGTCAGGTGGTCAGCAAGGCGGTTGGGGTCAGCCTCAGCAGCCACAAGGCGGCAACCAGTTCAGCGGCGGCCAGCAGGCTCGTCCGGCTACGCAGAACAACGCGCCAGCACAGAACAACGAACCACCAATGGATTTTGACGACGATATCCCGTTCTGATCAGGTTGCCTGCGGGCATTCATGTCAGAAACTGAAAAAGCCCCGCGAGGGGCTTTTTTAATGTTCCCTGTCAGGGAAATCATCTCCTTGCTATTCAAACTCTGGCACTGATACGTCAAGCAAAGCTAAAAAATTCCCAAGTATTACAGGGATATTCTGGCGTGGCTGATGAACGGCATGCAGATGAAAAAGTTCAACACGAGGTGCGAAGCCAGAGCTGGAAATTTCAATAAACCTGACTTTATCATTCAACGTATAACCGGCAACGGATCCAGGAACCAGTGCAATACCAAACCCGCAGGATACCAGCGCAATCAGTGTGCTCAGTTGGGCCGCTTCCTGCACAATGTGAGGGATAAAACCGGCCTGTTTGCAAAACGTAATAAGCTGATGATGGTAACCTTCACCGAGTCGTTCTGGGGTAAAAACGAAATTTTCTTTCGCCAGTAACGACAACTCAATTTGCGAATGATTTGCAAGGGGGTGATCCACCGGCAAAGCAGCAAGGAGAGGTTCGGAAAGGTAAGGCGTCATCATCATTTCTGAGCGAATTGTCGCGGGTTTTCTTATAAACGCCAGGTCGATTTCACCCCGTTCCAGCGCTAAAATTTGCAACGCTGACGGCATCTCTTTGATCACCAGTTCTACCTGCGGGTAAGCTTTACGAAATCTCCGAAATGTAGAGAGCAATGTGGGGTAGGCAGCCAATGAGACTGAACTGACCGTCAGCTTTCCGGCCATCCCTTGCGCGATATTCCGCGCATGATCTATCCCTTCAGTGAGGGACTTAACGACCTCACGTGCGCTGTACATAAAGGCTTCCCCGGCTGGCGTGAGTGTCACACCGCCACGATCGCGAATAAAGAGCGCGACGCCGAGCTTTTCCTCCAGTTGTCGGATAGCGACGCTAAGTGGTGGCTGTGACATGTGTAGTTGCTCAGCCGCCCGATGAAAATTCAGCACCTCAGCCACCACAATAAATTGTTTCAAGACTCTGGTTTCAATCATTCCGCCCCCTGCACGTCATTCCCATTGATACATTATAGGAACGATTAATTTTGTACTGATATTAATTTCATATCAGTTGGTCAGGTCATCGGTATTCAACATTCTGTTATTTAAGGGCTAATCTCGCTCGAAACAGGGGGTAATCCATGATCAATTTTAATAACAAAATAGCGGTGATAACCGGCGCTGGCCGTGGACTGGGGTTGGCCTACGCCACTGCGTTAGCAAAATGTGGAGCAAGAGTTGTATTGGGAGATCTCGGGGCGAATTTGTGCGGCGAAGGGGGTGACGAAAATGTCTCAAGCCAGGCGGCCAAAACGTTACAAATGAAGGGATATCAGGTTATCGCGCATTCCGGTGATTACTCACAGGAGGTTGCGTGCCAGTCACTGATTGAGATGTCCGTCAGAGAGTTCGGCGGTGTGGATATTTTGATCCATAACGCAGGATGGGTGGGTTATCAACCTGTCGAAAACAGTGACGATACATTTCTTGAGCGCGTTTTGGGAATCAATGTGTATTCCCCTATCTGGCTATGCAAACACGCATGGCCCCATCTTAAAACTTCGGCCACCCCGCGTGTGGTGCTGACGACATCTGACCGGGCAATGTTTGTTGATTATGCGCAGAAGGGGCTGGTTGGCTATTCCGCTGGAAAAATGGCGCAGATAGGGATTATGAATGCGCTGTCGATGGACGGTCAGCCGTATGGCATCAGGGTCAACGCGCTTTCTCCGGTTGCCAAAACACGTATGTGGGGACAGAAGGGAACGCCGGAAAATTTGTTGGCCGAATCCGTCGTGCCTGCGGCATTATTTTTGGCCTCGGAAGCCTGTCAGGACAGCGGTTATATTTTGCGTGCCAGCAACGGGCAGTTTACCGCCTGCCGGTTTAATGAAAATAAAAACGTAGAGTATCCGCTTGATTTGGCCCGGATACAGGCAGCAGATGCAGAAACTCTTTGCAATTTGTGGCCTCAGATTAAGGAGTGTTGAGATGGATTTCTCAACGTTGCCCGATATTTTTGCGCCGGTTCAGGCTTGTCTCGGAGAAAGTCCGGTATGGGATAAAAGAACCGGTACATTGTTTTTTATTGATATTACACGCGGTGAAATATTTGCCATTCAGGGCAATCAGCCACCTTTATTGATTTATCGTTCTGTGTACCGGGTGGGGTCACTGGCTCTGACAACCCGCGGGGATTTGATTTTTACCGAAGACGCCTGTGTGATTCTTTTTTGTCTTTCATCAGGCAAGATAACTGCCCGCAGCAACGTAGCGAGTGATGGAAAATCATTTCGTTATAACGACAGTGCCTGCGATCCGCAGGGGCGATTGGTGACAGGGTTAATGGATGAGCAGCATTCTGTTGGCTCCGGCAGTCTCCATTGTTTTGGAAACAAACTCGAAAGAAACAATCTTATCAGCGATTTAGGATTACCTAACGGGATCGCCTGGTGCGAGTCAGGCCGTAGCATGTATTACGTGGACTCTGTCGCGCGGATAATCTTTAAGGCCGGATGGTGCAAAGAGCGCGGTCAGCTGTTCAATCCACGCGTATTTGCTGAAACGCCGGAACATTTAGGAAGGCCCGACGGTATTGCTCTCGATCGTGCGGACAATCTCTGGGTATGTCAGTTCAACGGGGGCTGTATTCTGCAATATTCGGCGACAGGTACATTACTGCTGAAAGTCGATCTGCCCGTTCCGCGCCCGACAAGTTGTTGTTTTGGTGGCAAAGGACTGTCGATGCTGTACATCACCAGTGCAAAATTTGGTATGACGGAAGAGGAAATACGCCGCTTCCCACAGTCCGGGGACATCTTTCAGTTGTCTGTTCGGGTCCCCGGTCTGGAAACTCATTGCTTCGACGATCGCCTATTTCATCCTCAAACTTTCCCCACCGCCCCGAACACCAGTCTTCCCTGATGGAACGTCGCTTTTACCCCGGAGACGCGAGCAACCGCTTCTGCGGAGCAGCTGGCGTCGACCAGGATCATTTCGGCGCTGTCGTTGACGGCGGGCCACTGGCGTTTGCCGACATCGTCGAGCGGCAGAACATTGCCGGTGGCGATGGCGAGGGAGCGCGTGAGGCCGAACTCGTCGGAGTTGCCGTACAGCTGGGCGTAGAGGCTGGCTTTTTCCAGCATGCTGCCGGTGCCGAACGGCGACCAGTGGTCGATCACACTGTCGGTGCCGGTCATGACGAAGACGCCGTTCTGGCTCAGTTGCGGTAGCGGCATGTTCAGCTTGCCAAGCGGAATGGTTGAGGCGACGGTGAACTGCTGCTCGGACAAACCGGCGATCACTTCTTCGAGTTCTTTGCCCTGCATCATCGCCAGTGCGAAACCATGGCTGAGCGTCACTTTGCCTTTCAGCTGCGGGTTTTTCTCCACGGTCTGAATCATGTATTTAACCGCTGCGATCCCGGCGGGCGTAGTTTCATGCAGATGAATATCCACGCCTTTGTGGGTATCCAGCGCAATCTGGAACATCGCGTCCAGCGACTTTTCCATCGCGCCGTCGACGTTGGTCGGATCCAGCCCGCCGACGTACTGCACGCCCATCTGCATCGCTTCGCGCATCAGGCCATCGACTTTCGAGTGCAGCAAACCGTGCTGCGGAAACGCGACAATCTCACAGCTGAAATCCTGCTGATGTTTTTCCAGCGCAATTTTCAGGTGCTCGAGACTTTTCAGGCCGCTAACTGGATCGATGTTGCAGTGGCTGCGCGCCACGGTGGTGCCTTTGGATTGCAGCAGGCCGATGATCGCTTCGGCGTGTTCTACCGACGTCGGCAGCAGTTTGGGGATCAGCACCCGCTCGCGGGCAATCATATCCATGATGGTTTTGCCTTTGCGCGGGCGCGGTGCTTCCCATTCGCCACCATAAAATGTCTTATCGAGGTGAATATGCATATCGCGCGTGGCGGGCAGCAGAAGCAGACCGTTGGCGTCAAAAGCGGGTAACGTGCTGGCCGGTGCGCCGTTCGTGGGCTGAATGGCGACGATCTTGCCGTCACTGACTTCAAGATTATACAGCTTGGTTTGGGTGCCGATGACCATCTCGCCTTCGCGCTCGAAGCCTTCTTCCAGTCGGACATTACGCAACTGGTAGTGGGGGGCGGAAATTGCAGTTATCTGGCTGGTGTCGTCACACTTATCTATTTTTGTACCAGAACTGATGGAAGATGCGGAGGCCATACCAGACGCCAGCAGCGCGCTGCTGGCGGTGATTTTTGCGCTTTGAGAGAGAAAGTTTCTGCGACTTTGTTGCTGAGGGTTTTGCACGTCGGATTCCTTGGTCATGATGCTCAGGGGATGCTGCTTTCTCTTCACCCTAAAAGATCCCACCGGTTCCGGCTGCGATATTTCCCACTGCCTGTCAGTGGGAAACTCAATTCCTAACTGAGCTGGCAAAACGCCCGTAATTTTTCGGCCAGTGCGATCTGCGCAGGCGTCGCGTCGGGGCGATAAAACAGCGACAGTTCGACGTTATCGATCTGCGGTAATCCGCACTCTGCGCCCAGAATTCGGTGTTCCGGCAGACGGCAACTGGCAGGCAACAGCGTGACGCCTAACCCTGCTGCGCTGGCGGCGACCAGTGCAGCAAGACTGGCGCTGCTGTAGCTGATCCGCCAACTGCGGCCGATAGCGTCAAGCGCCTGACACAACTCGTCGCGATACAGCGCGTTGAGCGGAAACAGCACCAGCGGCATTGGGTCGCGCTCAAATGCCGGAAATTCTGCGCTGTCGAGCCACAGCATCGGCTCGGGGCGTGATGCGTTAGCTTTCTCGCCGGTCAACTGCTTCACCAGAATGATGTCCAGCATGTCCTGTTGCCACGCGCGGCGCAGCTCGTGGCTCAGGCCGCTGGTGACATCGAGGCGGATATGCGGATGTTGGCGGCAAAACTGCGCCAGCAGCGAGGTGGTGGCGGCGGCGAAATCTTCGGGAACGCCGAGAGGCACCACGCCGTCGCACCACTGATCGCTCAGCGCGTCGTGCGCTTCGCCGTTGAGCGCGATGATACGGCGCGCATAGCCGAGTAACCGTTCGCCTTCTTCGGTGAGCTGAACCTGATGCGACGTGCGCTCCAGCAAAGGCTTGCCTAGCGCGTCTTCCAGCCGTCGGATCTGCTGGCTGACCGTCGATTGTGACAAATACACACGGTCAGCGGCGCGAGTAAAACTGCCTGTTTCGCACACGGCGACAAAACTGAGTAACTGCTGCGGACTGAACATCGGATAGCGATTCATTTCATCACTACTTCTGGTTAGGGTATTTGCAATTTGAATACTTCGCAGAATACCAACCTTCACGGCGGTACGCCAGACTGGCTCATTGCGCCAACGGTGATGAAAAATCTGTTGCTGGGGTATCAATAAACATGGGCATACCGCGTGGCGGATTGAGGATTGACGGGCATAGATACAAGCCTTTGCGGGAGGCTTTTAGATCACAAATTTTGTCCCTTTCACCACGATTTCCCCGAACTGCAAGTGGTGCATAAACTCGCGCAGAATAAGCAGGGTAGCGGCGAAGTCGTTACCGTCGGGGATACCTTCGAAGCTGGCGGGGCGGCCGTTGATCACCCGCGCCAGACGGTCGAATATGCGCTCGACGGCATCGACTGATAGCTGCATTGCTTCGTTTTCTGCCACGCCGGTCAGACGGGCGATGGCGCGGATATCATTGTCGTTGCTCACCAGTCTGGCACCGGCGGGAATGTCATGACGGACGCGTGTGATCTCATCTTCGACCACCATAATGGCGGTTTCCATTTCATCCGGCGTCGGTGGCGCGTGATGGAAATAGCCCAGCGAGGTCAGTTGGGAACCCAGCGTTAATAGCAGCTCGATCACGTCACCGTTTTCTTTCCGCACCGTTACTTTGGTCTCTTCGCTGCCAATATGTAATAAAACCGTCGGGAAGGTCATCAATACCTTTGTCTCGGAATTCGTCAGCGAAAGCGCTAAGTACTCCGGTGAATCTCGATCAGGCAATTCTCGCGCAATGTTCATTTAGACTTTATCCTCAGGCGTACTGCGCTTCACCGTTGCCGAAGGACCAGTTCTCTTTCGGCACTTCTACCAGGTTGATGAAAACATCTTCGAGACGCATCCCGGTTTGCTCGTGAAGGCCGTAGGCTAATGCATGATAAAAGGCTTTCTTCATCTCCAGCGTGCGGCCGCTGTTGAGGGTCACCTGCACCACAATGCAGTTTTGAGTGCGCTCAATCCCGAGGTAGTCGGGAGATATCATCATCTCTTCGGGTGTATGCTCGGCAAAAATAATGAAACGGTCATTTTCCGGCACGTTAAGGTGGCTCTTCAACGCGGTATAAATTACGTCACCGATGGCTTTGCGGAAGGTGCTGGGTTTACCTTCAATCATATCAACACGAACTAATGGCATGATGCGTCCTTAAAAGAGTGCTCAATGAATGCGCAGGATTGCGCGTCTTCGTTGCGGCGCGCTCCCTGTCAGGTATGAACAATTCAGGCGGTAAAGTCTAGCTGAATTTTTCCAGTCCCCGCATTCTGACTCAATTCAGCACTTTATTTATTTTGCGAAAAATACCCAGCCATTTTTGCAGGAAGGACTGGCGTTAGGCTATTCTTCTGTCTGTATTACAGACACACTTTAAAATATTGCCGATATGCGTATTTTCAAACGCTCCTGGCCGCGCTTTTAATGTCGAAGTTTTTTCTTTTAGGGTAAGGAAGGCTTGTGCTGAAAATACTGGGAAAAGCGTCATCTATCAATGTGCGCAAAGTGTTGTGGACCTGCCAGGAGCTTGGGCTGGATTTCGAACGTGAAGATTTCGGTGCGGGTTTTCAGCCAACAGACACACCGCAATTCAAGGCGCTCAACCCCAATGCGATGGTGCCGGTGTTGATCGACGGTGATTTTGTGCTGTGGGAGTCCAACGTCATTTGTCGTTATCTGGTGGCAAAAGAAGGGCGCAGCGACCTGTTATCTACAGATCCGCAAACCCGTGCACTGACCGAGCAGTGGATGGACTGGCAGGCGGGTGATCTGAACAACTCCTGGCGTTATGCCTTTCCGGCGCTGGCGCGCAATAGCCCGCAGCATACCGATCGGACTCTTATTGACGCCGGTGTCAGTGACTGGAACCGTCATGTGCAGATGATTGAAGAGCAGTTGCATCGTAGTGGCGACTATATTCTTGGCAACAGCTTTACGCTGGCTGATGTACCCATCGGCCTGGCAGTCAATCGATGGTCGATGACGCCGATGTCACGCCCGGCGCTGCCTGCGGTTACGGCCTATTATGAAAGACTTAATCAGCGGCAGGGTTTCCGCCTGTTTGGTCGTAATGGTACCGCCTAAACAAAAAAATGGCGCAGAATGATAAATCCTGCGCCATTTCATTGTGTGGTATTAATCTTTCATGGTGATGAGATTATTTGAAATCTACCATCATCAATTCTGAAATTGATTGGCCACGCGTCGTGGTGACACATTTATCAATATAACTTCTGAACGGAGCAGGTTTAGGCATGCCCATGTCCATTAAGCGCTGATTATCAAATTTGACATTTAATTCGGCAAACCCACCATACAATTTAATGGCACGTAAGATAATTTTATCATTACAGGGTCCAAGAATATCTTTGAACTGTTTCCTGATGCCGGTGAAATCTTGATAGGATAGTTGTTTATATTCATCAATAATCGTCTTTGTATTGCTGGCTTTAGCGACAAAGGTATCGATTTCATGGAATGGTGTACACATCTCTTCACCAGAGGAAATATGGTAGAAATCATGCTGAATATTTTGGTTTAGGCATAAGTTCACCAATACCATCGCGCAATAATCTACCGGAATAACATCGATATTCGCATCGAATGTACAGGTGAATTTCTTCAGTTTAATTGCCATCAGAAACACCCAAAAAATACTGCTGGATGGGCGGCAACCGAATTGTGTATGACCGACGATGATAGAAGGCCGTGCAACCACAAAGGGCATCTGTGGGCATTCCTGACGGATTAGGTTTTCTATCGCGCGTTTGGAGGCGGTGTACTGCACCAGATCTTCATTATGGTCATTATCCGGCATATCTTCGTAGAAAACGCTGCCTTTGTCAGGCATTGAGGCCATAGCAGTCCCGACGTGTACAAAGCGTTGTAGGCCTTTCACCTGCGCCATTCGTTTAGCAAAGGCCAGCGTACCGTCAACGTTAACTTTCCACAGTACTGGGTTGTTGCCAAACGACGCGATAGCAGCGCAGTTGATAACGTGCGTAATATTGTCCAGGCGCGTGTCATCAATGAAGTTTTCTGGTTCAGCAAGATCGCCGACTAAAATGGAATCTTCGGTTATCAGTGACAGTTGTCTTTCACTTAATTCAAATTTTTTCAGGTTATTAATGATCCGGCCTAGACCTGCCGCTTTATCGTCTGCCCTGACTAATAAAAGTAATTGAATATTATCCAGTGAAGGCTGGCGAAGAATATGTTCAACCACTGCACCGCCGACAAAACCTGATGCGCCGGTAATTAAAATGTTTGGCATGACGATTACCTGTAACGAGAAAGTCCCGGCACAGTATCACTGAAATTGTAAACCGCATGTATACCAACGCAGGTGATAAATAAACGGGAGTTAAACGAAGTGGAGTGATAAATGCTGAAAGTTATTGCAATAATGCGCGATAAATATAATAAGAGTCACTTCCTTACAGCTGGTAATAATGAGAATTAATTAATTATATAAAAAATCCGTCAGGCCGCTATATCGTTTAAATTAGCAGGCTTAGAGATAATATTATGGTACTTACGTGCGTTTTATCTGCGAGGGTGACGTCCTGAGGTCAAAATCATCTTTGTCTGCTTGCTGTGGTTTTTGTTAGGCTGAGCCTGCAAGACCCGTTTTGAGTGTGGGATGATCACGCCGCTTTGTGTAGGAAGTAGGCACTGCTTCCGCATTAAGATAAACTGATGGATAAACAGGTGCGCACAAAAAATGAGAGCGTGCGGAGTGTTACAGTAAGCGTAGCGGATGCCGATAACTGGATGAAATCAGGAGTCTTCATTGAAGTTCCTGAAGGGAATATTGAGCTGGTGATTCCCTCGCGCGCGTAAATAAGGTACAAGGCTGCATGAAAATCCCAAATAGAATCCAACCTCTGGTGGATGACGGCCTGATAGACGATGTGGTCCGTCGACTAAAAAGCGGCAAAGAGGCCGACGTTTACACCGTGTTATGCGGTGGAGAGATCCGTTGCGCCAAGGTTTACAAAGAAGCCACCCAGCGCAGTTTCAAGCAGGCGGTGCAGTATCAGGAAGGGCGTAAGGTCCGCAACACGCGCAGCGCGCGTGCTATGCAGAAGGGCTCGAAGTTCGGTAAGAAGCAGCAGGAAGAGACCTGGCAGACCGCTGAAGTGGATGCACTCTTTCGCCTGGCCAATGCCGGTGTGCGCGTTCCACAGCCTTATATTTGCCTTGATGGCGTGTTGCTGATGGAATTGATCACCGATGCCGAGGGGCTGGTCGCGCCGCGCCTGAGCGATGTCATGCTGACGCAGGAAGAGGCGACAGCTGACCATGACACCATGATCCGCAATATTGTGCGCATGTTGTGTGCCGGTATCGTGCATGGCGATTTATCAGAATTTAACGTGCTGATGGACGCCAATGGGCCGGTGATCATCGACTTACCGCAAGCGGTAGATGCTTCTGCTAATAACCATGCGGAGTCGATGTTTGAACGTGACGTGAACAATATGCGTAGTTACTACGGTCAGTTCGCGCCAGATCTGTTGGAAACGCGTTTTGCCAAAGAGATCTGGGCGCTTTACGAAGACGGCAAACTGACGCCGGAAAGCGTACTGACCGGCGAGTTTGCTGAAGACACTTCGAAAGCAGACGTGGGTTCACTGCTGGATGAGATCATCGCCGCAGAAGATGAATATTACGACCGTCAGCGTGCGCTAAAGGAACGTGACTTCAACGACTGATTTGACTATAAACGCCGGTTGTGGTCTGCATCGGGCTAGTCGCGCATGACTGAATCGCGGCCACAAAAACCGGCGTTCTGCAAAACAGGCTGGCCTGTTTCTGAAAGAATAAACGCCGCCAGCGTTTCGGCTTTATCCGTGCAGGTTGCCAGCGCATAGTTGGCACGCACATTATAATCAGCCGGGATGTTGAACACTTCCAGCGCATCATTTTCCCGCAGCAGAGTAGCGTAGCTGGTATAGCCAATAAACACGTCGGCTTGTCCGGTGCAAATCAGCCATTCTGCTGCCAGTTTCCCCTCCGGCACTTTCGCCGACGTTTTACCGCCCACCAGACGCAACGCCTTATTACGTAATATTGCCCCGGCATCGGGATGACGTCGCTCAATCAGTTCGAACATCTGCCAAGTGTAATCACCGGAAGGATCGCTTAGCGGCGTTGACGTCGCGAGCCGAAATCGCGGGTCGAGCAGAACGTTCAACCAGTTCAGCTTTTCCAGTTCCGGCCCTTTACGCGCTGTCACACACAAGCTGTTGCCGCAAAATGTCTCTACGTGCAGAGCTTTGCCGTGCTGTTGTAGTGCCAGCGGATGCGCGGTATTGGCCGAAGCAAACAGATCGACTTTTTCACCCTGCTCGATACGTTCACGCAACAACCCGGCGGGACCGAACTCGGTTAAAACTTTGCAACCCGTTTCTTTCTGGAAAGCCTCGCACAGAGGTGCCCACGCCAGGCGTAGACTTCCAGCAGCCAGCACTTTTATCGAATTAGCCATGAATCTCTCCTCATCGTAATGTCGCCTCAACCTTAGTAGCGTCAGGGTTGAGGCAAGCACCCTGTACGCTTTATCTCTTATTGACCAACATAATGAGTACGATAGAAACGCTGATAGTAATCATCGGCCTGTTTTTGCATATTGATGTCGGTAAACTTTTGCGGATAAAGCTTTTTCGCCATCCACAATTCGCCGATGGCCAGCGCTTCCGGCATCGGGTAACCCCATGCTTTGGCGTATTCTGGCATCAGATAAACTCGGTGATGCTTTACGGCATCGATCGCTTGCCACTTCGGATCCTGATTAATTTGATCCACCACTTCCGGGTAACGATCTTGTACGAAGATCACCTGTGGATCCCAGGCGATCACCTGCTCCATCGCTACCTGTTTAAAGCCTTTTACGGTTGCAGCCGCCACGTTCATCGCGCCTGCGTGTGCCATCATCAGCCCGGTGTACTTACCTGAACCATAAGTCGTCAGTTCAGGATTGGCCATGTACGTGCGGATATGCTGGTCAGCCGGAATGTTTTTCAACCGCTGACTGACCCGTTGGCGCTGAGCAAAAGTATAGTTGATCAATGCCTGTGCTTGCTTTTGCCGGTTTACCACTTCGCCAATCAACCTGATGCCATTTTTCAGCCCGTCGTCGTAGGCTTTATCTTCATTAGCCAGTATAGGGTTGAGTTTTCCAGCTTGCTCTTTGGCATCTTCGCGCAGGGAGATGGCGATGACCGCAATACCGGTCTGGCTAATCCGATCAATCATCTCCTGCGGTGCATAGTTGGTAACGAACACCACCTGCGGATGCAGCGCGACCAGACTTTCCAGATTGACGCTGGTCAGGTCACCGACTTGCGCTTTATTTTCCAGCGAAGGCGCCAGACGGGCATAACTATCGCCTAGCTGTTTTTTCCAGTTGTTCAGCACGCCGACGATGTCGTCCGTAGCGTCGAGCTGCACCAGCAGATTGAGGGTTTGATGTTGCAGTACCACCACACGGTCAACGCGATCGGGGATGGTGACCTGGCGTCCAAGCTGGTCGGTGACCTGACGGGAAGCCCATGAAGTAAGGGGAGCAAAACTCAGCGCAATGCTGAGCAGAAAAACGGAAGGTAAAATGCGCACGGTAGAAATCCTTTGATTCGTTGTGCAAAGGATTATATAGCGATACGCTTCATCATCACATGACTAAAATACAAGCGTTTTCAGAAATAGCAGATTACTTGCGTGCTTCAACCAGTATCCGCACCGCTAAACCGCTGAGTACCGTAGCCATCAGCCAGCGTTGAACCAGCATCCACAGCGGACGGCCCGCCAGAAAAACGGCGATATATCCGGCGGAAAGGGCGATCAGCGCGTTAAAGCTCATACTGATCAGGATCTGAGTACTGCCCAAAACCAGCGACTGCATCAGGATATGTCCCTGTTCCGGGACGATGAATTGTGGCAACAGCGACAGATAAAGAACGGCGGTTTTCGGGTTCAGCAGATTAGTCAGCAGACCCATGGTGAACAACTTTTTCGGGCTATCGTGCGCTAAGGTTTTAATCTGAAAAGGCGAGCGACCACCCGGTTTAACGGCCTGCCAAGCCATATACAACAGGTACATTGCGCCGCATAACCGCAGGGCATCATAGGCAAAAGGCACAGCCATTAATAATGCCGTGATACCGAGCGCCGCAAATACCATATAAAACACAAAGCCTATTATCACACCGCCCAGGGAAATCATCCCGGCTTTAGGCCCCTGGCATAACGAGCGCGAGATCAGATAAATCATATTCGGACCAGGCGTTAGCACCAATCCCAGGGCAATCAGCATAAAAGGTAACAGGTGGGCGGCATCAGGCATGGCATTCTCCGGCGTTGAAAGTCAGGCGTTTAATCAATAACCCTCCAACAGATATAGAGCTTTTTGGGCTGTTTTGGCAAGCTTTCAGAAATCAATGAGGAGAACATCATGTTAATTATAGCGCCCCTGGATCCTTTCACGACGAGTTTTGACTCATTGCTGGAGGAGAGCAAGCTGGAGGGGCAACGAATGTTGGTGCGCTTGCTTGATAACTGGCATTCGGGGATGAATCGCTTCGCTTTGCCTGGAGAGATGCTTAACGGCGTGTTTTCTCTGGATAGCGATCATCAACGGCGTCTGGTCGCTATCGGCGGGCGTAATATTGATCCCTACATTAATCAGTTGCGTGCCGGTCGTATCCGTCATCTGTATGTTACCCATGCTTTGCGTCGGCAAGGTGTCGGGCAGTTATTGATGACCCACCTGATTGATGGTGCATCCCTTTATTTCGATTACCTGAATACCCATGCGCCGCAATCTGCCTATGCCTTCTACCAAAACCTTGGTTTTGAGCCGGTAAACGGCGATGAGAATGTCACCCACCGTTTAATATTTTGAATGTTGCCTTGTCATTTCAATAACATCATTGCGTGGCAGACTGCTTTAACGTTTTTTAAAACAGGGAAAATTGATGATCAATAACGATATGTCCTGGCGTTTGGCGAAGGCCAGCCAGATTGCTGCACAGGCAGCCGAACTTGCATTGGGTTATTTTAATCGCCGTGATGATATTCAGGTCAGCAGTAAAAAGGTGCAGGACTTTGTTTCGCAGGCCGATGTGGCCGTTGAGCAGTTTATCCGCGCCCAGTTGGCGGAACATTTCCCACATGACGCCATCATTGGCGAAGAGCTGGGTGGCATGTTAACCGATGCGGCATGCTGGGTTATCGATCCCATCGACGGCACATCTAATTTCCTGCGAGGCTCTCCGTTGTGGGGCGTTTCCCTCGGACTGGTGGAGCATAAACAGCCGATGATCGGCGTGGTCGCTCTGCCGGTTCTCAACGAACAGTTTGCTGCCGAAAGTGGCAAAGGGATTTTCCGCAACGGGCAGCTTTTCGTGCGCGATGGTCGCTTTGGTGACGTGCAGATTGTTTCGCTGGGTGACAGTTCGGATGACAAGCTTGATGAAGCTGCACAATTTTATCAGGGACTGCGGGCTGCGGATTGGTCAGTACAATGTTACCGCTGTACCACGGTCGGCATGGTGTTCGCCGCAAAAGGTATTACTGACGGCCACCTGCAACGGCGTACGACACTGTGGGATATCGCCGGTGGTGCGGTGCTTTGTCAGGAAGCGGGGCTGGAAACCGTGGTCAGTTTTGGTTCGGAAAATATTCGGGATTTATCGGTGGCAGCGGGCACGCCAGGCTTAATGGCAACCGTCAGACCGCTTTGGGATTTGCAGCCAAGGTAAATTGGCTGGGTATTGACAAGATTCGAGCGTTAATAGATATTGAATTTAAATTCAAATAATTAACATTTTTATTCACTTGAGAGGTGCTAATGCCCAATCCATTGCTTCCCGTTGAACAGCAGTTTTATGCTTATAATGAGCACGACCTTGAGAAGTTTGTGGCCTGCTTTAGCGACACCTTCAAAGGTTACCGGATGCCCGCGACTGAACCTTCTACCGTCGGTAAAGCACAACTGCGTGATTTTTACGCCAGCCATCGCTTCAATAATCCAGCACTGCGCGCCGAACTGATTTCCCGCTCGGTGCTGGGTAATAAAGTCTTTGACCACGAGCGTATTCATGGTCTGAACGATCAGCCGCTCGAAAGCGTGGCTATCTTTGAGATACAGAACGGATTAATTGAAACAGCATGGTTTTACTTTGCATAAATCCGCCAAGACGTTGAAGTAAATTTAAAGCGAGGAGTGAGTTGCCACTTACCCTATTTATGATAGCGCTGGTTCAGCCGTTATGGCCGTATTTAAGGTCTCGTTAAACTTCCGCAACTCTCCAGACCATGCCTTCTGCGATTTGCGGGCTCAAAGACAAAAAGTGATAAGTGGCGATTACCTTATACTTTCATTCAATTAAATAACATCCTGAATTTGTCCGGCAACCCTCTGATTACATGATGAAGATCAGCGTTTAACAAAATGAAATATTATTTCATTTTGCTATAAAGTTCCCCTGATTCCTGCCGTTATCTCTGTTTCCTGTCACTCACCCTGTAGTGTCCTGATGAAAAAAATAACCAATCTCTCCGTTCTTGCCCGTCTGTTGGGTGCATTTGCACTCGTTCTTACCCTGATGCTGGTTCTGGCAACGACGTCGGCCTGGCAGTTGAAGAATACTAATCAGCAGATTGAAGACTACCGGGCGTACCGTCTGCCGGGCGTTCAGTATCCGCTGGTGATGCGTGGCACACTGTCTGAGCTGCGTCTGCAACAGGTGCAATACATCGCCTCACCGCAGGGCACGTCCCGTGACGGTCACCGGGTTGAAATCATGCAGGCCGTCGCTAACTTTAAGGCGGCGGAAAACGCCTACGAAAATCTGAACAGCGCTGGCAGTCAGTCGGCCTTGTTTAAACAAATCATCCATAACTTTGAGCAGTTCTCGCTGGCGAATGATCAGGTCATTGCCGCGATGGAACGCGATGATATTACGCAGGCTACCCAAATCAGCGGCGACAACTCCCGGAAATATCGCACGCAGTTAATGGCCGATCTCTCCATGTTGGTAAACAATGAAATCAGCAACAGCGAGCAGGCGGCTGCGCATGCGCGCAGTGATTACCATATCGCCAGCTTGCTATTCCTGGTGCTGGTGGTTTTTGCTCTGGTGCTGTCTGTGGCCATGGCGTTGTTACTTGCACGTAATCTGAACCGCCAACTGGGCGGTGAACCGGCTTATGCCGCGTCGATCATGCAGGAAATTGCGGCGGGCAATTTGGCGGCGGAAATCATCCTGAGGCCCGGCGATAACAGCAGCTTACTGGCATCACTGAATAGCATGAATCAGCAGTTGAATCGGACTATTCATCAGATAATGAGCGGCAGCGAGTCGATCAATCATGCGGCAAGCGAAATTGCACAAGGTAACATTGATTTATCGCAGCGTACCGAGGAGCAGGCGGCGTCGCTGGTGCAAACCAGCGCCAATATGCAGAACCTAACCGCCACCGTCAGCCAGAATGCGGAGAATGCGCGTGAAGCCAGCCAGTTGGCGCATGCGACGTCTCAGACGGCATTGCAGGGAGGCTCGATTGTCAGCGGTATGCAGGAGCACATGCGCGATGTTTCCGGCAGCTCGAAGGAGATCATCAATATCATCAGCGTGATTGAGGGGATTGCATTCCAGACCAACCTTTTGGCACTGAATGCGGCGGTGGAAGCTGCGCGGGCAGGTACTCAAGGCAAAGGATTTGCGGTGGTAGCCAGCGAGGTTCGCGTATTGGCGCAAAAAAGCGGGCAGGCAGCGAAAGAGATTAAAAATCTGATCCACGGCACCGTCAACAAAATAAACGAAGGTTCGCAGCAGGCCGATCGCGCCAGTCATGCGATGAACGAGATTGTCAGCTCGGTGAACAAAGTCGCGGGGATCGTCAGTGAAATTTCCACGGCCAGCACTGAGCAGCATACCGGAATTCATGAAGTCGGGATTGCAGTGGAGCAGATGGATCAGGTGACGCAGCAAAACGCCGCCCTGGTGGAGCAGGCCGCTGCCGCGGCGCAATCACTGACCGAGCAAAGCCTGGAGTTGCGCAATGCCGTACAGTTTTTCCGCACAGCGGCAGAGTGAGAGCGCGCGCTGCTCAGCGTTGCTGCATGTTTGGGGGTTGAGGTTCCCAGGCTGAATCAGGATGCAGGGCAATCTGCTGCGGCGTCATCGGGCGACCCAGCAGGTAACCCTGCAACGTATCGCAACCCATTGCGGTGAGGAATTCTTGCTGCTGGGTCGTTTCCACGCCTTCGGCTACCACTTTCAGGTTCAGGGTCTGGCCCAGCGCGATGATTGCCTGCACAATGCTGGCATCTTCGCTGCCGGCAACCAAGTCATTGATGAATGCGCCGTCAATTTTTAGCTCGCTGGCGGGCAGCCGCTTCAGGTACAACAGGCTGGAGTAGCCGGTGCCGAAGTCATCAATAGAGGCCCTAACCCCGTATTCAGTCAACTGCTCGAGGATTGCCACGCTGGTATCTGGATCACGCATCGCAGTAGTTTCGGTCACTTCGAGCGTCAACATTTGCGGCGGAATATGATGCCGCTCGATGGTTGCGATCACCATCGCTACCAAATTGACCTGTTCAAACTGTAAAGCCGACAGATTCACCGCCACTGTCCAACTGCTGTGGCCGGATAGATGCCAGATGCGCAGTTGGCGGCACGCTTCGTTAATCACCCATTCGCCAATGGAAATAATCAGACCCGTTTTCTCGGCCGTCGGCAGGAAAACATCTGGGCTGAGCATGACCCCGTGGCGCTCCCAGCGTAACAGTGCTTCGAACCCAGTCACCGGGCCGTGCGGGGCGACAAATTTGGGCTGATAGTGCAGACGTAATTCGTCACGTTCGACCGCCATGCGTAAATCGTTCAATAACTGCAACTGGTCTTGCGCATTGGCATTCATCGATGGCTGGAAGAAGCTGTAGCCGTTGCGTCCCGAATTCTTGGTGTGATACATCGCGGCATCGGCATTGAGCATCAGTTCGCGCTCATCTTTACCATCCCCCGGATAGACGGCAATCCCGATGCTGACTGAAACCAGCAACTCATAACGCGAGATCTGAAAAGGTTTGGCAATCAGATGCACCAATTTATCAGCCAGCGTAGCGGCGTCATCGGGTTCTGCTATTTCTAACAACAGTACAAACTCATCACCCCCCAGGCGTGCCAATGTATCTTCCGGACGCACCTCTTCACGCACTCTCTCAGCAACAGCGAGTAATAACTGGTCACCCACGTGGTGGCCAAAAGCATCGTTTACTGCCTTGAAACCGTCGAGGTCGAGAAACAGCAGGGCAAATAGAGAATCACCGCGCCCAGCTTTCTGAAAAGCCTGACTCAGGCGGTCTTCCAGCAACAGACGGTTAGGCAGTTTAGTCAGATTGTCGTGCAGCGCCAGTTGCGTTAGTTCACGGTTAGCTTGTGCAAGCGAAGAGGCCAACACCGAGGTACGCGCCTGCAACCGACCGTCGAGCACAGAAATGATCAGCGTGATGGCCAAAACGGCCAGCGTTACCACAATCACCAGCAGCGCCAGCCATTGATTACTTACGCCGGAATTTGCAGCCATGCTGTGGCTACCTTTGAGGAAATTAGCTGCGGCCATGCCGATGTAATGCATACCGACAATTGCTGTGCCCATAACGACCGCAGCACCCGCGCGCAGCATTTTGATGTTAGGTGACTGCTGGCGCAGGTGAAACGCCATCCAGAGCGCTGTGCCGGAAGCGGCTATCGCTACTACCACCGACAGTGCAACCCAGCCGATGCTGTAACTGATGCCGGGCATCATGCGCATAGCAGCCATGCCGGTGTAATGCATGGCCGCAATACCGCCGCCCATTAACAATGCGCCGAACAGCAGACTTTGGGTGGGCAGACGCTCATGACAAACCAGCCATAGGGCAAAGGCAGAAGAGACGATGGCGATCACCATAGAAAACAGGGTGATCAGTGGGTCGTAACCCATTGAAACCGGAATGCTGAAGGCCAGCATTCCGATAAAGTGCATCGACCAGATGCCGATACCCATGGAAAGGGCGCCGCCCGCCAGCCAGAATCTGGAAGCCTTTCCTTGTGTGGTTGCCACTCGTCCAGCCATATCGAGTGCGGTATAAGAAGCCAGCATGGCAACGATGAAAGAAAATAAAATAAGCACAGCATTGTAATCACTGGAAAGCATGCAAGACTCCACATATTAAAGTGCTTATATAAATGGTTAATTTTAGTGCGGTGATGATGGCATTAACTAATAATAAAGGCTAATGAATTAGTGGAAATTCATTAAATTTACTTAAGTTTAAGGGGGGCAGGATTTACAGGGAATTGAACCACCATACATTATTAAGACCTAATAAAAATAGGTTTTTTTTAATATAAAATACAGCCCTGAGGGTATCGACTATAGTTAATTATAAATCAACCTTATCAGTTAGGAGCAGAATGCATGATCACGGTTCATCATTTAAATAATTCGCGCTCACAGAGAATTCTGTGGATGCTGGAAGAGTTGGAAATTCCGTACCAAATACAACGATATCAACGTGATGAAAAAACCATGCTGGCGCCGGATTCTTTGAAGAAAGTGCACCCTTTGGGGAAATCACCCATTCTGGTGGATAACGATCTGACACTGGCTGAGTCAGGTGCCATCATCGAATATCTGCAAGAGGCTTATGACGCACAAGGCAACCTTAAGCCAACTGACCATTTTGCACGGCAGGCATACCGTTATTGGTTACACTATGCCGAAGGTTCGCTGATGCCAATTTTGGTGATGAAGTTAATCTTCGGACGTCTCGGTAAACCGCCAATGCCTTGGCTTATTCGTCCGATTGCCGGAGCGATTGGTAAAGGTGTACAGCAAAATTATTTGGATAAACAACTCGCCACCCATGGCGCCTATCTCGAAAAACATCTTGCCGACAGTACCTGGTTTGCGGGCAGTGATTTTAGCGCGGCGGATATTCAGATGAGTTTCCCGATTGAGGCTATGGTATCCCGTGGCGGGCTGGATAAATATCCGCATGTCAGCCGCTGGCTGTCGACTATTCAGGCGCGCCCCGCCTATCAGAAAGCGCTGGAGCAGGGCGGCCCCTACCATATTGGGAGTTAGCGGATAGACCCTCCATCCTTCAAGTTGAAGATGTGTTGGCTGCGTTGACTCACCCGAATAAGATCTTTTGACACTATATATTATGTTTTACCGGCGTTTTTATTACCCTGTAAGTTGTTCCGGTGAAACATCAGTGAAACCTATTATCTCTTCAGTACTGTTTCTCTATTATTGGATTTGCGTTGGAGATAACCCGCCGTGTTTATTGGACATGGCGCTTAACTTGTACAATATCGCTTAACCCTGCCTGAACGCCGTCTTTTTCGCCTGCCCGTATTGCCTAAATATCAGACAAAATAAATTTGTGCACAACCCACTTTTCTGGCAAAAAACTAAAAATACCGGGTTTGCACAAATTTCCGGGCGATATGCTTTTTTAATGAACAAATAAGACCAATTTGTCGTGAACAGGAGTTGAAAAGAGAGGGTTAATGGCTGGATAATCGTTTGCTTTGCAGTTCCCGTGGTTTTTATTTCCGCCTTACGCGATGAGAGTTAAACGTTTGCCTTGGTTTTGTGGCCTGTTTGTCAGCAGCATTTCACCGGGTAGGGAAGCGAACGTGACGAAACGGTTTCGTAATGACCACGCAGGCTTTTCAGCAAGACACTTCAGAGGGTTTCACATGTCTAGTCAACACAGCCAAACGGGCGGCACCGCTGCGCGAACGGGTTCGCTTGATGCTTTTTTTAAAATCTCTGCCCGCGGCAGTAATGTTCGTCAGGAGATCATTGCAGGTCTGACGACGTTTCTGGCTATGGTTTATTCCGTTATTGTTGTCCCGGCCATGTTGGGTAAAGCTGGTTTTTCACCCAGCGCGGTCTTTGTCTCGACCTGTTTAGTGGCAGGTTTAGGTTCTTTATTAATGGGGCTGTGGGCTAACCTGCCGCTGGCAATTGGCTGTGCTATCTCGCTGACGGCATTTACCGCCTTTAGTCTGGTACTGGGCCAGCACATCAGTGTACCCGTTGCATTGGGTGCGGTCTTCCTGATGGGGGTACTGTTTACCATCATCTCAGTAACCGGTATCCGCTCATGGATATTACGTAATTTACCGATGGGCGTTGCGCACGGTACCGGCATTGGTATCGGCCTGTTCCTGCTGCTGATTGCTGCCAACGGTGTCGGTCTGGTGATCAAAAACCCTCTCGATGGCCTGCCAGTGACGCTTGGCGCATTCACCTCTTTCCCGGTAATTATGACGCTGCTCGGTCTGTCAGTTATCTTCGGTCTGGAAAAACTGCGTGTTCCCGGCGGTATTCTGCTGGTGATCATCGCCATTTCCATCATTGGCCTGATTTTTGATCCAACGGTGAAGTATCAGGGCCTGTTCGCCATGCCGTCGCTGTCTGACGCCAATGGCCATTCTGTCCTGTTTAATCTCGACATTATGGGCGCGCTGAAGATGGCCGTGCTGCCAAGCGTACTGGCGCTGGTCATGACGGCCGTGTTTGACGCCACTGGCACGATTCGCGCCGTTGCCGGTCAGGCTAACTTGCTCGACAAAGAGGGTCAGATCATCAGCGGTGGTAAAGCGCTGACGTCTGACTCCCTCAGCAGCATACTGGCCGGCTTGGTCGGTGCTGCACCGGCGGCGGTGTATATTGAATCTGCTGCGGGTACGGCGGCAGGGGGCAAGACAGGCCTGACGGCAACCGTGGTGGGTGTATTGTTCCTGTTGATGCTTTTCTTGTCACCACTCTCTTATCTGGTCCCGGCTTACGCTACGGCACCGGCGCTGATGTATGTCGGACTGCTGATGCTGAGCAACGTCACCAAACTGGATTTCGATGACTTTGTTGATGCGATGTCTGGCCTGCTGTGTGCCGTATTTATTGTGCTGACCTGCAATATTGTGACCGGTATTATGCTGGGCTTTAGTGCGCTGGTTATCGGCCGCATCTTCTCCGGCGAATGGCGTAAGCTGAACGTTGGCACCGTGATCATCGCGGTGGCATTAGTGGCGTTCTACGCAGGTGGATGGGCTATTTAAGATTTTTTTGGCGAAAAAATGTAACGCTTTTTAGAATCAAAACCTTGGGTTGCCACCCAAATTGGCCTTAAGTTCAAAGCCAAAACCTTGGGTTGCCACCCAAACTGGCCTTAGGGGCGGCCAATCGCCGCCGCCCCTAAGAACCCCGGGCTCTTTTAAAAACAGCAGCTGCGCTGGTCACAATGGCCGTGTTTCAGGCGCAGCTGTTATAGCCGCAAACTCCGCCGCTGCGCGGTCCTCTCCGTTCGGGCTTCAACCCGCGCAAACCCCCGCGCGGTTTTGCGCCTCTCCCTCGACGTCGTTTTGAACGCGGCCGAGGCTTTGTTAAATTCAAAACCGGGGCTATTTTTATCTTTTAAAAAGTACGGGGCGCATTCAAAAATGCCGCTGAATGAGAGGTGAGAAACGGCGAGCGGGTTTATTGCGAGCTGGTCCGAACCCGAAATGAAGGTACCGCAACGCGGCGGTATTTTGCGGCTATAACAGCAGCAGCTGAAACACGACCATCCCGATTCAGCGATAGCGCGCAGTTAAAAAACGCAGGAGTTCCAAGAGGAGGCACGTTTATGCCTCCTTTTGGGCCAGTTTGGGCGGCAGCCCAAGGTCTTGACGTTAAAAGCCAGTTTGGTCGGTGTGGGCCGACGCCCACGGTTTTGAATTTAAAAAGCAAGTTCGGAGCGCAATCCGAAACCCGCCGATTTGGGCGGCAGCCCAAGGTCTCGACGTTGAATTTGAAAGTGTCCCTGTGGCCCCGAACAGCACGCTCTGATTTAAAAATTCCCCTTTTTTGATCTACTATTCCCCAAGTCTGTGTCAGACCCCGTCTGATTGAAATCATAAAAATAAGAGTCTAAGGAAAGCATGGAAATCTTCTTTACTATTCTGATTCTGATTCTGGTGGTGTCGCTCTCCGGTATCGTGAGCAGAATGTTGCCATTTCAAATTCCACTCCCTCTCATGCAAATCATCGTCGGGGCTTTGTTGGCCTGGCCGAATTTTGGCTTGCACGTGGATTTCGACCCTGAGCTGTTTTTAGTTCTTTTCATTCCGCCGCTGCTGTTTGCCGATGGCTGGAAAACCCCGACCCGCGAATTTTTACGGCACGGGCGCGAAATAATCGGGCTGGCGCTGGTACTGGTGCTGCTCACCGTTGTCGGTATCGGTTATCTGATTTATATGATGGTGCCCAATATCCCATTGGTCGCTGCTTTTGCGCTGGCGGCGGTGCTCTCTCCTACCGATGCCGTGGCGCTCGGCGGAATTGTCGGCAAAGGACGTATTCCTAAGTCGATCATGGGCGTGCTGGAAGGTGAGGCGCTAATGAATGACGCGTCTGGTCTGGTGTCGCTGAAATTTGCTATCGCCGTGGCGATGGGCACCATGATTTTCACCGTCGGCGGTGCTTCGGTCGAGTTTCTTAAAGTGGCTATTGGCGGCCTGATGGCCGGTGTGGCAGTGACCTGGTTGTACAGTAAATCGTTGCGCATTATGAGCCGCTGGAGCGGGGATGATCCGGCGACGCAAATCGTCTTTCTGTTGCTACTGCCATTTGCCTCATATTTGATTGCCGAACATATTGGTGTGTCCGGCATTCTGGCGGCCGTAGCTGCCGGTATGACCATCAGCCAGTCCGGCATTATCCGTAATGCCCCCTTGGCGATGCGCCTGCGTGCTAACAGCGTATGGGCGATGCTGGAGTTTGTATTCAACGGGATGGTGTTTATCCTGCTTGGCTTGCAATTGCCGGGCATTCTTGAGAACTCGCTTGCTCAGGCTACCCATGATCCGTCGATTGTCACCTGGCACCTATTTGCTGATGTCGGCATTATTTACTTTGCGTTGCTGCTGCTGCGTTTTACCTGGCTATGGGTGATGAAAAATTTCAGCAACCGTTTCATGAAAAAGAAACCGTTGCTGTTTGGCAGCTACAGTACTCGTGAACTGTGGGTAGCTTCGTTCGCTGGGGTGCGCGGAGCGATAACCCTGGCGGGTGTGCTCTCTATTCCCTTGTTTCTGACCGATGGCACCGCTTTCCCGTCGCGTTATCAACTGGTGTTCCTGGCGACCGGCGTGATCTTGTTCTCGCTGATTGCCGGCGTGATTGCGCTGCCGTTCCTGCTCAAAGGTGTAGTGATCGCCGACGGTTCGGCATCCCGAGAAGAGGAGCGGATGGCGAAGTCGATTGCCGCCGAAGTGGCGATTGAAAGTCTGCATAAAATGGAGGAACGACTCGCGGCGGATGCCGAAGAGAATATCGATGAGCAGGCGCTAAAAGAGATCAGTTCGCGGGTGATAGGCACATTGCGACGGCGAACGGCCAATAAGGATGATATAGAAACTGCGCTTAAGCTGGAAAACCTCGAACGTCGCTTCCGCCTGACTGCCCTGCGTGCAGAGCGTGGCGAGCTTTATCACCTGCGCGCCACCCAGAAAATCAGTAATGAAACGCTGCAAAAGCTGCTGCATGACCTCGATTTACTCGAAGCGCTATTAGCAGAAAAGGAAGTGTGATCGTCTTTCATTAATGCTTCGGGCACCGCGGGTGATGGGCGGCTTTTGGAAAAGCTTTTAAAACTGTTTATTCAATTTCAATTTCAAGTTCAAGTTCAAGTTCAAGGTCGTGGGCTCCGGCCCACGCCGGGTTAAGGGGATTGAAACGAATCCCCTTAACAATCCCGCGTTTTTTTATGAGACTTCCGCAGCTACGCTGGTCACAATGGCTGTGTTTCAGTCACCGCTGTTATAGCCGCAAAAGGCCGCCGCTTGCGCGGTGCCCTCACTTCAGGTTCGGACCCGCTCGAAAAAAACTCTCGCCGTTTCTCACCATTTGTTCGGCGTCATTTTTGAATGCGGCCTGGACATTTTAAAAATTAACACCGTTCTGCTTTTGAACTTGAATGCGAACCATACTTTTTTTAAAAAAATACATAGATCTGGTTTTGAATTTAGCAAAGCCTCGGCGATAGGCGCCTCTTGAGGCCAGTTTGGGAGGCTAGTCCAAGGTATTGAATTTGAAAGGCAGTTAAAAGCATTAGTGGGCCGCCGCCCACACCATTAGCGCGTTAATGGATCACCTGTGACAGAAATTCTCTGGTCCTCGCAGATTTAGGATTTGCAAAGAACTCCACCGGTGGCGCTTCTTCCACGATCTCCCCGCGGTCCATAAAGATCACCCGGTCGGCGACAGTACGGGCAAAGCCCATCTCGTGCGTTACGCACAGCATGGTCATGCCTTCATCTGCCAGTCCAATCATGGTATCCAGTACTTCTTTCACCATTTCCGGATCCAGCGCAGAAGTCGGTTCGTCGAACAGCATGATTTTCGGTTTCATGCATAACGAACGGGCGATGGCCACGCGTTGCTGCTGACCACCGGAAAGCTGGCCAGGAAACTTGTGTGCGTGCTCGGCGATACGTACGCGTTTCAGGTAATGCATCGCCAGTTCTTCGGCCTCCTTCTTCGGCATTTTACGCACCCAGCATGGCGCCAACGTGCAATTTTGCAGTACGGTCAGGTGCGGGAATAAGTTGAAATGTTGAAACACCATACCGACTTCAGTACGTACGCGTTCGATGTTGCGCAGGTCGTCATTCAGCTCAGTACCGTCTACCACGATCAACCCTTGCTGATGCTCTTCCAGATGGTTGATACAGCGGATGGTAGTCGACTTGCCTGAACCTGAAGGGCCGCAAAGTACAATGCGTTCACCCGATTTCACGTTCAGATTGATGTTTTTCAACACGTGGAACTGTCCGTACCACTTGTTCACGTCTTGCAGCGTGATCATCATTTTTTTAGGTTCAGTAACTTGATGTTCGCTCATGGTTTACCTCAGTGTGCGGAACGTCCGGTGTGAAAGCGTCTTTCCAAATGTTGGCTATAACGCGACATGCTGAAACAGAAAATCCAGTAAACGGCAGCGGCGAAGACGTAGCCTTCGGTCGACATGCCGAGCCACGCCGGATCGACGGTGGCTTGTTGTACGCTGCTAAACAGGTCAAATAGACCGATGATTATCACCAGACTGGTGTCCTTAAACAGCGCGATGATGGTGTTAACCAGACCCGGTATCACCATCTTTAATGCCTGCGGCAGAATCACCAGACCCTGCGTTCGCCAGTAGCCCAGCGCCAGCGATTCGGCAGCTTCAGTCTGTCCTCTCGGCAACGCCTGTAGGCCGCCGCGCACCACTTCCGCCACATAAGCCGACTGGAACAGGATCACCCCAACCAGCGCACGCACCAATTTGTCAATGTTGGTGCCTTCTTGCATAAACAGCGGCAGCATGACGGAGGACATAAACAGTACGGTGATCAGCGGCACACCGCGCCAGAACTCGATGAAAATCACCGACAGCACCCGCACGATGGGCAACCGTGAACGACGTGCCAGCGCCAGTAAAATCCCCAGCGGCAGCGCACCGGCAATCCCGACGGCGGCGATGATAAGCGTCAGCGTCAATCCACCCCACTGGCGGGTTTCAATCACTTTCAGGCCAAAGAAACCGCCGTACAGCATGAACCAGGTAAAAATGGGGAACAGAATGATCCAGGCGGTGATGTATCGCCCACGTCGTGGCATAGCACTCACAAACATGGGGATCAGCGTCAGCAGCCCGACGATAAGGGTCAGGTTGATGCGCCAGCGCTCTTCAAACGGATATAAACCATACATAAACTGGCCGAAACGGGCATGAACAAAGACCCAGCATGCGCCCTGTTTGGTACAGTCAGCGCGGGTGGTGCCAATCCAGTTCGCCTGAAAAACGACCCAGTTGAGCAGGGGAGGGATCACTACCCACAGCAGCCACAGGCAGAAGAGAGTCAGCAGGCTGTTAAACCAGCTGGAGAAGAGGTTTTTACGCGCCCATAACACGGCGGTACCGACCGGCGTGCCGGGTTTTGCAACCCTCAGGGAATGGGGAACTGTGCTCATCGTCATTCGTTTCCCTTAACGTTCGACCAGCGCGATACGCCGGTTATAAATGTTCATTAAGAACGAAATCGCCAGACTGATGATCAGGTAGACCGACATGGTGATCGCAATGGTTTCAATCGCCTGCCCGGTCTGATTCAGCACCGTACCGGCAAATAATGACACCATATCCGGGTAACCGATGGCAGCCGCCAGCGAGGAGTTTTTAACGATGTTGAGGTACTGGCTGGTAAGCGGTGGAATGATCACCCGCATCGCCTGCGGCAAAATAACCTGACGTAAAGTCACCGGGTTTGGCAGGCCCAGAGAGAGGGCGGCCTCATGCTGCCCGTGGGAAACCGACTGAATACCTGAACGGATCACTTCGGCGATAAAGGTTGAGGTGTAGACCGACAGCGCCAATGTCAGCGAGGCAAGCTCAGGGATCAGCACCATGCCGCCACGGAAGTTGAAGCCGCTTAGCGCAGGAATGTTCCAGTGCAGCGCCGGGCCGAAGAACAGATGAGCCAGCGCTGGAAAGATAAGCAGCATCAGAATGGCCCACGGCCAGATTCGCCAAATCCGCCCCGTGTGGATTTGGCGAAAGTGGTTGTAGCGTTTAAGTACCAAAATACCTAACACCGCTAACAGTAGTGCAATGGCAGTAGCCAGGCTGCCCGGCGCCAGTTCAGGCGAAGGTAAATACAGACCGCGATTACTGACAAAGGCGACCCCAAACGCTTCCATACTTTGGCGCGGCCCCGGGAGATTACGCAGCACGGCAAAATACCAGAAGAAGATTTGCAGCAGCGGTGGAATATTACGGAAGATTTCTATGTAGATGGTGGAGACTTTACGGATCAGCCAGTTATCGGAAAGTCGGCCAAGGCCGATGATAAAACCGAGAATGGAGGCAAACACGATACAGAGTGCTGAAACGAGTAGGGTATTGAGCAGGCCAATAACAAAAACGCGGGCGTAGGTGTCACCTTCCTGATAGTCGATAAGATGCTGAATGATGCCGAAACCGGCCCCTCTGTTAAGGAAGTCAAAACCTGAGGTAATGCCTCTTGTGGTCAGATTAGTAATGGTGTTGTGCAGGAGGTAGCCCAGACAGGCAACCAGCAACACCACCGCGAATATTTGATAGAGCCAGGCACGGACCGCTGGATTGGTTAGCGAGAACGACCTTTTTTCGGTTGGGCGTTGCGACATAGGGAATGGCCTTTAGCGATCTTTGACATGGAAGTGATGCACCGGGAAAGACCGGTGCATCGGCATCCTTAAAAGCTTTTAAAACGAGAATATCCAAAGTAATTGGCGTTGCAGCAAGGGAGGAAATCCCGATGAGCTCACTCAGATCAGTGATTCGGGTGACCGAGCGCCTCTAACGCCACTGCAACTTCAAGAACGAAGGATATTTAGCGGACCGGTGGTGCGTATTGAATACCACCCTGATTCCACAGTGCATTCTGTCCACGTTTGATTTTCAGTGCGCTGCCGGCACCGACATTGCGGTCAAAGCTCTCGCCGTAGTTACCGACCTGCTTAACGATTTTCACGACCCAGTCGTTTGGCAGTTTAAGATCCTGGCCATATTTACCGGTTTTACCCAGCAGATTGCTCATGTCAGGCGTGGTCGGATTCACGGCCAACTGCTCAACGTTTTTAGAGGTTACACCCATCTCTTCAGCATTCAGCATGGCGAACAGTGACCAGCGCACGACTTCCAGCCAGTCTTCATCACCACGGCGAACGACCGGGCCGAGAGGTTCTTTGGAGATAACTTCCGGCAGTACAATGAAGTCATCAGGTTTACCGAGTTTAATGCGCAGTGCGTAAAGCTGAGATTGGTCAGAGGCTAGGGTGTCGCAACGGCCGGAGTCCAGCGCTTTGGCGCTTTCATCGGAGCGATCGAAGGTGACGGGGGTATAGGTCATTTTATTAGCTTTGAAGTAGTCGGCGACGTTCAGTTCGGTGTCAGTGCCGGCTTGAATACAAACGGTTGCGCCGTCGAGCTCTTTGGCGCTCTTCAGGCCGGCTTTCTTATGTGTCAGAAAACCAATGCCGTCGTAGTAGTTCACGCCAGCGAAGATCATACCCATGCCAGCGTCGCGCGAGGAAGTCCAGGTGGTGTTACGTGACAGGATGTCTACTTCGCCGGACTGTAGAGCAGTGAAGCGCTCTTTCGCGGTCAGCGGAGTGTATTTTACTTTTTCTGCATCACCAAAAACGGCTGCGGCAATAGCGCGGCAAACATCAACGTCGATGCCGGTAAACTTACCTTTTGAGTCAGCATAAGAGAAACCAGGCAAACCGTCGCTGATCCCACATTGGACAAATCCTTTCTTCTTCACAGCATCCAGCGTTGTGCCTGCATGTGCCTGACCAGCTAAAGTGGCAAAGCTTGCTGCGGCAATCAGTGTTGAGAGCAGTATTTTTTTCATAAATCGTCCTGTGAGACAAAACCGAAAATTATTATTGTATGAGTGCGCGGAGCACCCTGTCTTTTTTTTTGGGGCATAGCCCTCTGCACGAATTCATTGCAAGAGGAGTGCCAACATGAGAAATGCCCATCAAACAAGTATCGGAGGGGTATCGCACAGTAACATTGATTGGCGCTATTGAATTTATTGCCCCAATCCGGTGCGCGGTCAATATGGCTGCAATAAAACGGTGCAGCTTATTTCACTATTTGGAACTGGATCTCACCGTGAAGGATGTAAATAGAATGCTATTGCATGGTTAAGTGATGGTTAATTGTGGGCAGATCTAAAAACTCCCAGACCGGGCGGCCTGAGAGTGACTGTTGTTAATCTATGGTTGCGCTGCAGCCTGAATCAAGGCAGCCACCAGTGGGGGAAGCTGGTCTTTAAGCGCTGCGCGTTCAGGTTGGAACAAGGTAGCGACAAAAAACGGGTGACCGGGCAGCTCCACCACTCGGATCTCGCCGGCCTGATCGTGGCCAACCATCCGTAACGGTTGTGCTTCCAGTGCGGCCTGAAACTCAGGGTTGATGCCATAGCGGCAGTGATAACCTTCTTCAACATCCAGAGTGCCATACGCGCGGGCTGGAATGCTGTCTGCAATCAGACGGATCCCAGCCTTTTTCTCCACCATTTCACAGGCCAGTGGCGCAATGACTAAACGCCCTTCGGTGTCCGTTTCACCATGTCCCGCATCCTGCCACTTCATCACATTGCGGGCATATTCGATGATAGCGTGCTGGAATCCGCCGCAGGTGCCGAGGAAAGGTTTATGGTTTTCGCGGGCAAAGCGGATAGCCCGCAATGCGCCTTCTGTCGAGACATAAGGGCTGCCAGGCACACACCAGAAGGCATCGAAATCGTTTAATGGCCGATCGTCATTAAGGGTTTCGGTTGCGAGCCATAGGGGGTAGATATCAAGGCCAAACTTTTGTGCAGCAAGGTTTATTGCGAGGGGAATAGCCTGGTGAGCAACAATGGCGGGATTGTGATCCCCCACTAACGCCAGACGAATTTGCTTTCTCATCACTTCTCTCCTGGGCAAGTAAAAGGAGATGCTATAGAAAAGTGAATCTGGTGTCATGAGAATAATTTTTATCGAACCAGGGAGGATTTCGATGCTGTAAAGAGGTTAAATCAGAGGCGTAAAAAAGCCCGACAGGGTAGTCAGGCTTCATTGGATAGGTCTATACCCGTCATGCTTCAAGCTGCAGCTTTGTTGGCTGCCTTTATTCACCCAGGTCACATGGTTGCCCATGCTCCCGGGGATTCATGCAGTTGCCGCCGCGCTGCAACTCGAATTATTTAGGGTATATATCGCTTAAAGATAGAGCGAAGGGGCACCCTTCGGGCGAGTCTTGAAGCGGCGATGCAGCCACAGATATTGGTCAGGCGCGCGCATGATCTCTTTTTCCACAACGCGGTTCATGTATGCCGCAGCGGCCATCTCATCGTCGATTGGGTAATCTTTAAGTGCCGGCTGAATAACCAGTTCATAGCCTTTGCCCTTGTCTTTACGGATCAGCACGACAGTGACCAGTGCAGGTTTTGCCAGCCGAGCCAACATGTAAGTTCCGCTGGTGGTTGCCGCCTGATCAACAGCAAACAGCGGGGCAAACACGCTGCCGCGTGGGCCGTAGTCCTGATCCGGTGCAAACCATACCGCTTCGCCTTTCTTCAGTGCGTGCACCATACCGCGTAAGTCTTTGCGATCCAGCATGGCTTTATTGGAGCGCATACGCCCCCAGGTTTGCACGAACTCCATGGCTTTATTGTTATGTGGGCGATACATCGCCATCATCGGCTGACAGAGGCCCATAGCGCGGCCGCCCAGCTCCAGTGACATAAAGTGTACGCCGATAACCAGCACACCCTTGTTGTCCTGCTGCGCTCTTTTTAAGTGTTCTAATCCGCTGACATCAAACCAGCGTTTTACCCGCGCATCTGGCCAGAACCAGGCCATGCCTGTTTCCATCAAACCCATGCCCAGGGACTCAAAATTGCTGACGATCAGGCGTTCAATTTCGGCTTGTTTGAAATCAGGGAAGCACAATTCCAGGTTGCGGCGGGTGACGGACACGCGGCGTTTCAGGAAGCGCATTGACGTACGGCCAAGCCAGTTTCCCAAACGATAAAGGACGGAATAAGGGAGCTGGACCAAAAAAAACAGGATGCCCAGACCGAACCAGGTCAGCCAGTAGCGTGGATGTAAAAATGAAGCGCGAAATTGGGATGGAGATGTCATATAAGCTCAATCATCGGTATTAAATAATCTGAAGTACCGCGCATAGAGAAAGCTCAACAGCGATACGTATTGTGTAGCAAAGGTTGGGACAACGTAAGCGGATGAATGTTTTAAACTGCACCTGGCTTGACGAAATCTTTACTTTTAAAAGGCGAAATCGCGTTGCTAATGGGTTTTTCGTAGGCGATGAGTGGGGGCGAAAACGACTCTTGGCGTGCAGTATATCATGCTCATCTGACAATCCAGAGTGGGGGATAATCCGATAACTATGCGATTTGACGTTGTACGCCGTACACAAAGAGAGACCAAAAAATGCGCCCCCTGTGAAGGCGCATGTTCTCGATATTCACAACGTTAGCGGTACAGCGGGTTTTTCATCACCGAGTAACGCCCGCAACCCAGCAGCGCGATAATCACTGCGACCATGAAGTAATAGACGATATCTTCAATGGCCCAGGCACCGGTCTGTGAAAGTTCGAAGGTATGCGAGATACCCACCAACAGCCAGGCAACCAGCATAGTCACTGCCGCCACCAGTGCGGCCGGGCGGGTAAAGATGCCAAGAATGATCATGATCGGGGCGATGAATTCACCCACCAGTACCCCATAACCCACAAAGCCCGGAATGCCGTGGGCTTCGAGCATAGACTGAATGCCGCCAATGCCCCCGTAAAGTTTATGCCAGCCATGGAATATCAGCAGGCCGAAAGTCAGTCTTAACAGTAGGTTAGCCAGGTCGGGTTTACTTAACGACGCGTTAAAGCGGGTGATGATTTTCTGCAACATGGTCGTGTCCTCTGCGGTGTGTTTTTGTTCTCTTAAATTACGACGTATTCAGTGGATCAATGATGGAATTATTCTCATTCAAATTGATCTGGGTTATGTTTTGTGCAGTTTCCTCGCTCATCCTCTTTAATACGAACTTTTAACGACAAGAAGTAATTACAAAGAATGCCTCTTTCGAAAAAATTGTGTTTTATCAAGAAAAATACTATCAGTTCATGCTACAGGCTAAAAATTATCGCTATTATTTTTGTATGTTTTAAATGATGCATTTTCATTCGGTTGATTATAAAATTAAATCATTGTATGTTGATTTTTTTATTTAATTGTCTCTCGATCCTTAATTTTGGAGGGGGATGGCATGGTAAGTAATATGTTTTGACTTGTGTATGAAGTGACGCTTTGTTAATAATATTCTTATCTAAAAGTAATTAAAAAGGCTTGGTTGATATTTTCGCTTTATATTTTTGCTTGCAAAGCAGTCATGTGCGCTAAATGTCGCAAGAGAAACAATTCGATTTGGAATAATCGATAGGTGTTATCTTTCTCACCCATGTTGTTAAGTGAATTAAATAAAATTATAAGGAATTATTAAAATGAAGGATTATGTTCCGAACCATCTCCGACGCTTGCTGATAAAGGCTCCACTGCTTGTTCCTTTACTGACGACATTGTCGGCAGATGCAAAAGAAAACGTACTGTCATCTTTAGCAGGTAATAGTGGGCAGTCTCCTCTTCCGGCATCAGGGCAGACTCTATTGCTGAAAAATGCCGATGTCATTGTCACCATGGATGAAAAACGTCGTGAAATAAAGCAAGGTTGCATCTATATCAGAGGTAATACCATTATTGCTGTAGGTGTTGAAGCTGATGTACCCAAGACGGCAGATCGGGTTATAGATCTAAAAGGGCACATTGTTATTCCGGGGCTTATCAATACTCACCACCATATGTATCAAAGTCTAACCAGGGTGGTGCCTGATGCGCAGGATGGTGAACTCTTTAAGTGGCTAACCACTTTGTACCCTTTATGGGAACGCCTCACACCGGAAATGATGAAAGTCGCGACCAAAACCTCGATAGCAGAGCTGATGTTATCGGGTTGTACCACATCAAGCGATCATCAGTATGTTTATCCAAATGGAATCAAACTCGATCATAGCATCGAAGCCGCACAAGAGATGGGAATGCGTTTTCACGCCTGTCGGGGAAGCATGAGCGTAGGGCGGAAACAAGGTGGTTTGCCACCAGATTCGATCGTTGAGAATGAAAAAGCGATACTCGACGATACCCAGAGGGTCATTGAGAAATATCACGACGCGAGCCGTGGCTCAATGCTACGGATTGTCGTTGCGCCCTGCTCACCGTTTTCAGTGAGTGAACAGCTGATGCGCGACTCCGCGAAATTAGCCCGAGAATACGGTGTTTCTTTGCATACCCACCTGGCGGAAAATGTCAGTGATATTGAATACAGCAAAAAAAAATTTAACAAAACGCCAGCCCAGTATGTTGAAGATCTCGAGTGGGTTGGCCATGACGTTTGGCATGCCCACTGTGTCAAATTAGATGATTATGGGATGAAACTATTTGCTCGAACAGGCACTGGCGTTGCACATTGCCCGTGTTCAAATATGCGTCTTGGTTCTGGAATTGCACCAGTACGTCATATGCTGGATGCGGGTATGCATGTTGGATTAGGCGTCGATGGTTCTGCATCCAACGACAGCTCCAACATGATGGGGGAGGTGCGTCAGGCGCTATTGCTGCAACGTGTAGGTTTCGGCCCTGATGCATTATCAGCCAGAGAAGCGCTGGAAATCGCGACTCTCGGCGGTGCGAAGAACCTTAACCGTGACGATATCGGTGCACTCGCGCCTGGCATGATGGCGGATCTGGCTATTTTCCGTCTCGACAATATTGGTCTGGCAGGTAACCATGATCCGGTTGCCGCTCTGGTGTTCTGCAATCCGGGCCGCGTCGCTTATAATATCATCAATGGGCGTATTGTAGTGGAAGACAGTAAAGTGACTACAGCCGATGTGCCTATTATTATCGAGCAACACAATATCCTCGCTCGCAAGTTAGCGATGGGCTAATAATTTATATCGAGTAGTCGCAGCTCATAGCTAAGCTGCGATTATTGGATATTGTATAAATTAAATATTAAAACCCAGACTTTAATTATAAAAGATGTGGTTGAGTTTTCTTGTAGTAAAAAATAAAAAAGGTTTTTTTATTTTTAATATATGGTTTTTCTAATGGGGTTAAAGGAATTATAAAAAAATTACGTTACTTGTATTGACCTTTTTTCCTTTTCTTGCCCATGCCAATACTGTCGGATATAGAGGGGAGATAGTATATTTTACTGGCGATCCGGCCGTGACGAGTAATGCAACGATACATTATTAATGTAGGGAGCTATAAAGAATTAGATCGAAAATGTTTGGATAAGTTCATTGACTACCAAGGTAAAATAATAACGCCTGGTTTCGTAGATACACATGTCCACTACCCACAGCTTGAAATGACAAGTGAGTATGGAGAGCAACTTATTGGGTGGTTAAATGCCTACACGTTCCTCACTGAAATGAAATTTAGCAATTACGGCTATGCATCAGAGATATCGAGTGACTTCCTTAATCAATTAATTAAAAATGGGACAACTACTGCTTTAGTCTTTGCTACCAGTTCCCCTGTTTCTGTAAACGCTTTCTTTGAACAGGCGTTAAAAAGAAATATGCGAATGATCACTGGTAAAGTTTTGATGGACAGAAACGCACCGCCAGAATTACTCAATACGCCTGAAAAAGCCTATCGTGAGAGCAAAGAACTTATCGAGAAATGGCAAAATAAAGGGCGTCTGGGATATGCAGTAACCCCAAGATTTGCACCAACCTCTACTGAAGAAGAACTTAGCGTTGCTGGTAAGTTACTGAAAGAGTACTCCAATGTTTATCTGCATACTCATCTGGCTGAAAATAATCAGGAAGTTGATTGGGTAAAAGAATTATTTCCATGGAGCAGAAGCTATCTGGATGTTTATGACAAGTTTGGGCTTATCACAAAAAATCCATCTTCGCACACTCCATTCATCTTGATGATATGGACTATAAGGTAATGTCTAATAAAAAAGGAAACATTGCTTTTTGTCCAACATCAAATTTATTTTTAGGAAGCGGACTTTTTTATTTAAATAAAGCAAGAAAAAATAATATTAAAGTAGGATTAGGCACTGATGTTGGTGCAGGGACAAGCTTGTCTATGATTCAAACAATGGATGAAGCCTACAATGTCACTCAATTACGCAAGGCTTTCACCAGCAATCCCCAAGATGTTACCACGTTGACTCCTTTAGAAAACTTATATCTTGCAACATTAGCTGGCGCAGAATTACTTTCTCTTGACGATAAAATTGGGAGTTTTACTGCAGGGAAAGAAGCTGATTTCGTCGTCCTTGATCCGATGGCTGGTGATGCTTTAGCTATTCGAAATAAAAATAGCAAAGATCTGAATGAAAGACTCTTTGCTATAGAAATGATGGGAGATGACAGTACGGTCGAGCATACCTATATAATGGGGAATATGCTTAAGTAAGGATTGTTCGCTGCGTCGTGTAGCCATTCCTGTAGTCTTCATAATAAAAAAGGCGCTAATCCAAATGAGGAAAAGCGCCTTTTTTCAAACAGTTAACTGACTAGTATCAGTTCATGCCGTATTTTTTCAGTTTCTTACGCAGCGTACCGCGGTTGATACCCATCATCAGGGCCGCACGAGTCTGGTTGCCACGGGTATATTGCATCACCATGTCTAACAGTGGCTGTTCAACTTCAGCCAATACCAACTCATACAGGTCATTCACGTCCTGACCATTCAGTTGAGCAAAATAGCCCTTAAGTGCTTGTTTTACCGAGTCACGCAGGGGTTTTTGAGTAACCTGATCCTGAGAGTTAACGGTAGAAACGGTCAGTACGTCAGAATTCACGCGTTGTTCGAACATAGTTCTGTCAGCTCTTTTTTGTTACGCAAGATTTTCGAAATATGCTTCCAACGCCTCCAGCTGTTCGCTGGCATCCTCTATGGCGTTGAAGGAGCGCCGAAACTGGTCATTCGGGGCATGCTCCTGGATATACCAGGAAACGTGCTTACGGGCTATACGGAATCCCTTGCCTTGACCATAAAAGTCGTGCAATTCCCGTATATGCCCTAACAACAAGTGCTTAACCTCCCCAATTGGTGGCGGTGGTAACAGCTCCCCTGTGTCCAGATAATGCTGGATTTCCCGGAAGATCCAGGGTCTCCCCTGAGCAGCACGTCCAATCATCAGAGCATCAGCTCCGGTGTAGTCGAGTACTGCCCTGGCTTTATGCGGGTCAGTTATGTCGCCATTCGCGATAATTGGAATGGAAACACTCTGCTTAACTGTCCGAATGCTGTCGTACTCCGCCTCTCCATTGAAGAGACAGGCACGGGTTCGGCCATGAATTGTCAGGGCCTGAATTCCACAGTTTTCAGCCAATTGTGCAATTTGTACACAGTTACGGTGTTCCGGTGCCCAACCAGTACGAATTTTCAACGTAACTGGCACATCTACCGCGTTCACAACGGCAGAGAGGATCTGTTTGACCAAATCCGGATACTGCAGCAAGGCAGATCCTGCCAGTTTGCGGTTCACTTTCTTGGCCGGGCAGCCCATATTGATGTCAATGATCTGCGCACCGTTCGCCACATTAATTCGGGCGGCAGCCGCCATATCTTCGGGGTCACAACCGGCAATTTGCACAGCTCGGATCCCCGGTTCATCGTTATGAACCATACGCAATCGTGACTTGTCCGTCCGCCACACTTCCGGATTGGAAGAGAGCATTTCGGATACTGCCATTCCAGCCCCCATTGCATGACATAAGGCACGAAACGGTCGGTCTGTAATACCGGCCATTGGGGCCGCAATCAGGCAATTTGTAAGCTGGTGGTGTCCGATGCGCATAGACTTAGAATGACCATACTGATGTCCGCAAGGGCGCGTATATTACGCATTTTTGACGGGAGATGAAAGGCCAAACTTTGACCAATACCCCGGTAAAATGCTTCTTTGAAATGCATTACTTACTATTTTTTATTTTTTATTTATATTAAACATTGAGTTAGCTTTATTTGGTTAAATTGTGCTCTTACGAAAATTCCTGAAAACTCGCTGTGTATTACAGGGTAAGCCAGTTGAATCTAAGGTTAAATCTGTTGTTTTAAGTAGCATTAACCGTAAATATCTGTGATGCAGATCTAGATTCGATTAAAAAGCGAGCTATTCGGTGTGATAATTAATAACAAAATGTGTCGAATAAATGTACAGGCGCCGCTGGCAACGCGTAGGGCGGAGAGCGAGTGGGGAAATATTACAAAACTCCCCGCCATTTTGACGGGGTTGAGACCAGAAAATCAGGCTTTTTTAACACCTGTGATACGGCACCACTCTTCTTTTTCAGCAATTGGATCCAACTCGAACAGCGCCTGATACGCATCGGATACGCCCTGCGCCTGGCTGGCCAGGATACCTGACAAGCCAAGGTGGCCACCGGTGACCGGCAGTACGCTAATAAGCGGCGCGAGTTCACGCAACGGCCCTGCGAGGATGTTGGCAACCACCACGTCAGCCGAGAGATTGCCAGGCTGGTCTTGAGGCAGGTACAGCGACAGGCGCTCTGACACGCCATTACGCTGCGCGTTATCGCGGCTTGCCAGAATGGCCTGTGGGTCGATATCAATGCCGATAGCCTTTGCAGCACCGAGTTTCAGGGCGGCAATTGCCAGGATGCCAGAGCCACAACCAAAGTCGATCACGGTTTTGCCTTGCAGGTCTAAACCATCCAGCCACTCCAGACATATCGCGGTGGTGGGGTGAGTGCCCGTGCCGAACGCCAGCCCCGGGTCGAGCATCACGTTGACAGCGGTTGGGTCCGGTACGTCGCGCCAGCTCGGGCAGATCCACAGACGCTGGCCGAAACGCATCGGGTGGAAGTTATCCATCCACTCACGCTCCCAGTCTTTGTCTTCGAGTTGCTCGATTTTATGTGCGAAACCCTTGCCCAGTAACGGCTCGTTTTCCAGCATGGCGATAACCACGGTCATATCTGTTTCAGCGTCATACAGGCCGATGGCGTCGGTGTCGCCCCATAGCAGGGTCTCACCCGGCAGCGGTTCAAACACTGGGTTGTCATGGGTGTCCAAAAACGTCACAGACACGGCACCACTTTCGATAAGCGCGTCGCTTAGCGTTTCCGCGTCGTTACCGGTGGTGTTAATTTTCAGTTGGATCCAAGGCATAGCAATTCTCTTCTAAGCATGCAGTAAAAATGGAGCCGCCCTCAGGACGGCTTCAACGCGGGTTCAGCACGACTATCGCCAAACTTATTGCCGATGTAAAAAGCCATCAGGCTGAGCAATAGCGAGGGTACAATTGGGTGCAGACCGGCGAGATGCAGGTCGAAACTGGCAAGCAGGGTATAACAAACCGCGCCAACAATCATTGAGCTGAGCGCCCCTGCCGCATTGGCTCGCTCCCAATAAAGGCCGAGAACCAGTGGCCACAGGAACACGGCTTCCAGTCCACCAAAGGCCAGCAGATTGAGCCAGATAATCATCTCAGGCGGACGCCACGCGGCGAGCAACACCAACAGGCCAAGCACAAAGGTGGCCGAGCTGGAGAAACGCTTCAGGCGCTTCTCATTGGTGATCTCGTCGGGGCGCACCCCCAGATACAAATCTTTAACGATAGTTGCAGATGACTGCAGCAGCTGGGCGTTGATGGTCGACATAATAGCTGCCATGGGAGCAGCGAGAAAAATCCCTGCGGCGTACGGTGGTAAAACGGTGATCATCAGCGTTGGTATTACCTGATCAGGGATTTTGAGATCTGGCAGAATGGCCCGGCCCAGCGCACCTGACAAGTGCATACCAAACATCAAGATTGCCACCACTACCGTACCGATCACGATGCCCCGGTGAACCGCTTTGCTGTCCTTGTAAGAGATGCAGCGCACGGCAGTATGCGGTAGACCAATCACTCCAAAGCACACCAGTACCCAGAACGAGGCCATAAACGGCAGTGAAAGCACGTCACCGGCGCCTGTGACAGAAACCAGTTTTGGATCGATTTGTTGCAGCTTATCCACCGCACTGTGCAGGCCACCGGCAGCATGAATCACGGCGACCAGCAGCAGGACCGTGCCGAGCAGCATCACCAGGCCTTGCATCGCGTCGTTTAGCACGCTGGCACGGAACCCGCCAAACGCCGTGTACAGCGCGATGCTGACGCCGAAAATCAGTAAGCCGGTATCGTAGGGAATGCCCGCGGCAGTTTCCAGCAGACGGGCACCGCCAATGAACTGGACGGTCATGGCACCGAGAAAAGCGACCAGCAGGCTGAAACTTGCGAGCCATACCAACAGGCGGCTTTTATAGCGTGCATAGAGCATATCGTTAAGTGTGACGGCGTTATAGCGTCTTGCCAGAATGGCGAATTTCTTGCCCAGAATCCCCAGTGACAACCAGACAGCCGGCAACTGGATCATCGCCAATAGTACCCAGCCAAGACCAAATTTATATGCTGCACCTGGCCCGCCAATAAACGAACTGGCGCTGATATAGGTGGCAGCAAGCGTCATGGCTAAGACAAAACCGCCCATCGAACGATTACCGAGGAAGTACTCGGTGAGGAAACTCCCAGCCTGACGGCGGGTATAGGCATAGACCGACAGCCCGAACACCAGCAGTAAATAAGCGATAAGCGGCAATAAGACTTCAGTCTGCATGAGTGTCCTCCAATGGAATATCGCGGTAAATCACCCATACCATCAACCCGCTCAGCAGTACAAAAATCAGTGGAATCAACAAACAGGCCATTTCAAACCAGTGCGGAAGGCCGGTGATGCCTTGCTTATCGTCGGGTAGGTAGGCTGCCAGACACCAGGCCAGCAAGTATGCCAGCGTCAGACCGAATGCCCAGCGGGCCTCTCGGTTAGCTTGTAGAAAGCGCTTATCCATTTTCTGAGTCTTCATAGTGAAAAGTCCCAAATGAAAAGGGCCGGAATATCCGGCCCTGCTAAGAGAGTACGTAAAGAGTACGTTCTTAAGTTTCCTGCAATCCGAGTTTCTTTTCCAGATAGTGGATGTTAGTGCCACCGTGCTGGAAGTTTTCATCGGTCATGATACGCATTTGCAGATCAATGTTGGTTTTGATGCCATCAATGATCAATTCAGCCAGTGCGTTTTTCATGCGGGCGATGGCCACGTCACGGCTTTCGCCGTAAGTGATCAGCTTGCCGATCATGGAGTCGTAATACGGCGGTACGGTATAGCCAGCGTAAATATGCGACTCCCAACGCACGCCAAAACCACCCGGAGCGTGGAAGCGGATAATTTTGCCCGGGCTTGGCAGGAAGGTATTCGGATCTTCAGCATTAATACGACATTCGACTGCATGGCCCTGAATGCGTACTTCATCCTGTTTGATCGACAGTGGCTGACCGGCAGCAATACGCAACTGCTCTTTGATCAGGTCAACGCCGGTGATCATCTCGGTAACCGGATGCTCAACCTGAATACGGGTGTTCATTTCGATGAAATAGAACTCGCCGTTTTCGTACAGGAATTCGAAAGTACCCGCACCGCGGTAGTTGATGTCCACACAGGCTTTGGTACAACGCTCACCGATATAACGCCGCATTTCTGCGGTAATACCTGGTGCTGGAGCTTCTTCAACCACTTTCTGGTGGCGGCGCTGCATGGAGCAGTCACGTTCTGCCAGATAAATCGCGTTGCCCTGACCGTCAGCCAAAATCTGAACTTCGATATGGCGTGGATTTTCCAGGTACTTTTCCATGTAAACCATGTCGTTGTTGAAAGCCGCTTTGGCTTCCGCACGAGTCATGGTGATGGACTGTTCCAGATCTTTATCGTGACGCACAACGCGCATACCACGACCACCGCCGCCGCCAGAGGCTTTGATGATCACCGGATAACCAATGCGTTTCGCATAGGCGCGGTTTTGGTCCATGTCGTCGCCCAGCGGGCCGTCAGAACCGGGTACGCAAGGGACGCCAGCTTTCTTCATCGCGCTGATAGCAGATACTTTGTCGCCCATCAGGCGAATGGTTTCTGCTTTCGGGCCGATAAAGATGAAGCCGGAGCGTTCAACCTGTTCAGCGAAGTCGGCATTCTCGGACAGGAAACCGTAGCCGGGGTGGATAGCCACCGCGCCAGTGATTTCAGCCGCAGCGATGATAGCCGGGATGTTGAGATAGCTTTTTACTGAGGCCGCAGGCCCGATACAGACCGTTTCGTCTGCCAGTAGTACGTGCTTCAAGTCACGGTCAGCGGTGGAGTGAACGGCTACGGTTTTGATGCCCAGTTCTTTACAGGCACGCAAAATACGTAACGCGATTTCGCCGCGGTTCGCGATAACAATTTTATCTACCATGGTACGCCTCGTTATTCGATGACGACCAGCGGCTCGTCGAATTCAACCGGCTGGCCGTTTTCCACCAGAATGGCTTTAACCACGCCAGATTTGTCTGCTTCAATTTGGTTCATCATTTTCATTGCTTCAACGATGCACAGAGTATCACCTGCGTTAACTTTCTGGCCGACTTCCACAAAGGCTTTCGCGTCCGGGCTTGGCGTGCGGTAGAAAGTACCCACCATCGGTGAACGGACGATATGTCCGCTGATCGCAGCCGGTGCCGCTTCAACAGGTGCTGCAGCCGGTGCCACAGCAGCGGCCAGACCGGGTTGTTGTTGCATTGGCATCGCGTAAGCTTGTTGCATCATAGGATAAGCCGGTGCAGGAACTGCACGGCTGATGCGCACTGATTCTTCGCCTTCAGAAATTTCCAGTTCAGAAATACCTGACTCTTCAACCAGTTCGATCAGTTTTTTGATTTTACGAATATCCATGGGTGTGATTCCGTACTCTTGTTGCGAAAAAATTAATGGGTTTTAGACAGGCGGTTAACCGCTGCCTGTAAAGCAAAATGGTAGCCATCTGCGCCAAGTCCGCAGATAACGCCCACTGCGATATCAGATAGATAGGAGTGGTGCCGAAAAGGTTCTCGTGCGTGAACGTTCGACAGATGGATCTCAATGAATGGGATCTGCACTGCCAGCAACGCATCACGCAGCGCCACGCTGGTATGGGTAAAGGCTGCGGGGTTGATCAAGATAAAATCGGTGTTTCCGCGTGCCTGATGGATCCTATCAATCAGGAGATGCTCTGCGTTAGATTGCAGATGGCTGAGCGCAACGTTTGCCGCCGCGGCCTGCTGTTCTAAACCTTTAACAATATCGTTGAGCGTGGTGCTTCCGTAAGTTTCAGGCTCACGTGTCCCTAACAAATTCAGGTTAGGACCGTTTAGTAGCAAAATGTCAAACTTATCCGCCATTGTGAGCCTATCTCCGGCAATTAGACCAAGATTGTAGAAAATACCCTGACGTCACCGATTTGTCACCTATTTCGCGGAAAATCAGCCCTGCTTTTCAGCATAAGGTCGGGCATTATAATGATATCGTGGCAATTCGCAGCTAAATACTGGTCTTATCAGCGAAGATAATCAACCCTCAGAGTGCAACTGAGGGTTCTGACTACGGGATTATGAGGGGTAGAACACAGAAAAGTTCCGCTGCCTACCGCAGCCACTGGCGGAACTTTTTGTAGCGTAATGCTAACAAGATAGCAGCAATTACCGCATAAATGACAGGCTGTGGCGATAGGATTTTAACTGACCAGATATAGTGGATCGGGGCCAGAATGGCGACCACATAGATAAAGTTATGCAGGGTTTGCCATTTTGCACCTAACTTACGTTGCGACCATAACGTTGAGGTGCAAGCGAGCGTCAGCAAGATGAGCCAGCTGATAATGCCAAGTGTCAGGTAAGGCCGGGAAATCAGTTCACTGCCCAGTAACGCCAGATTGTTGATCCCCAGTTCGAGGAATGAATAACTCAGAAGATGCAGGGTTCCCCAGGCAAAGCACCACAGACCGACCAGACGGCGCACACGGATCAGCAGCGGTTGCTTGCCATAACGGGCCACTGGCGTAATAAGCAGGGTCGCTAACAGTAATTTAAGCGTCATTCGTCCGGTAAAATGCTGGATGTCTTTTGCAGGGTCGGCGCTGAACCAGCCCTGATTGATCGACAATAATAGCCACAGAAACGGCAAAAAAGCCGCCAGATAGATAACAACTTTCAGCCATTTAATGTGTGTCAGACTCAAACGCCGCATTGAGGTTCCCTCATCAATTCACTCCTGAAATCAATAATTGGTACGCAGATCCAGTCCGCGGTACATCGAGACAACTTGTTCTGCGTAGCCGTTAAACAGCAGCGTTGGTTGGCGTTTAACATCCAGAATGCCGCCGGAGCCAATGAAGCGTTCCGTCGCCTGCGACCAGCGCGGATGGTCAACGTGCGGATTGACGTTGGCATAAAAACCGTATTCATTGGTAGCGATCTGGTTCCAGGTCGTCGGCGGCTGATTTTTTGTCAGACTAATGTTTACTATCGATTTAATGCCTTTAAAACCATACTTCCACGGCACGGTCAGGCGGATCGGTGCGCCGTTTTGCGGAGGCAACGCCTTGCCATAAACGCCCACGGTCAGCATGGTCAGCGGATTCATCGCTTCATCCATGCGCAGACCTTCCACGTAAGGGTAATCCAGTCCACCGCCGATAAAACGGTCTTTTTGGCCCGGCATCTGCTCCGGGTCATACAGCGTTTTGAAGGCTACAAATCGTGCATTGCCGGTGGGTTCAGCCAGCTTAATAATGTTGCTCAGCTGGAAACCAATCCAGGGCACAACCATCGACCAGGCTTCGACGCAGCGCATCCGGTAAATGCGTTGTTCCAGCGGAAAGCGTTTCATGATGTCGTCCATATCGAGCGTGATTGGTTTGCCGACTTCGCCATCAATGACAATTTTCCAGGGAGAGGTGACCAACTGGCCAGCGTTCGCTGCCGGATCGGCTTTATCCAGCCCAAATTCATAAAAGTTGTTGTAGCCGGTGACTTTATCTTCTGGCGTTAGCGTTAAATCATTTTGGTAGGCAGCGGGCTTAGTGAAGTCGAGTGGTTTACCGGCTGCGGCTTTTGGGCGGTCGTGACCCTTAAACCAGGAGAGCACATCGGCTTTCGCGCTTTGCGGCAATGCCAGTGCAGCAGCACTTATCCCTAGCGCCTGCAGTACTTTGCGCCGGTCGTGAAAAATACTTTCCGGCGTGACGTCCGCCTCGGTCAGTTTGCGAAGTTTATTCATCACCTGCTCCGGTATCATTATAGTTATTGATCAATATGACTAAATAATGGCGGGTGAACGTCGATTTAGCGAGTTAGTGTTAGAAAATAGGAAATTTCAGAGAGGAAGATAATTTTCACACATGAGCGCCGCAAGCGACGCCCGTGGTATTAATTGGCGGTTTTATTCACGCACTCTTACCAGCGTTCGACCTGTTACGGTATTGGCCATGATCCCGGCGGCAGTTTCAGTGACTTGCTCGAGGCTGATTTCTGTCGCCGCCTGCTCATAGAATGATGCTGGTAATGTTTGTGCCAGGCGCTCCCAGGCGTCCATGCGCCGGTGCAGTGGACACATCACTGAGTCAACGCCTTGCAGACGCACATTGCGCAGAATAAAAGGCATGACCGTGGTTGGAAGCTGATAACCCCCCGCCAGACCACAGGCCGCAACAGTACCGCCATAAACAGTTTGCGAAAGCAGCGTCGCCAGAGTTTGGCCGCCGACGGTGTCAATAGCGCCAGCCCAACGTTGCTTATCCAGTGCGCGGCCCTCTTGGCTGAACTCTTCGCGGGTCAACACCCGTTTGGCGCCAAGTTGAGTCAGGTAATCGGTATTGTTGGTGCGTCCGCTGATGGCGACGACGTTGTAACCCAGCGTTGCGAGCAGAGTGACTGCCGTACTGCCGACCCCACCGCTGGCACCGCTGACAATGACTTCACCGCTGTCGGGCAGTATGCCGCCTTCCTCAAGGGCCATCACGCACAGCATCGCTGTAAAACCCGCAGTACCGATAATCATGGCATTGCGTGCTTCTAGGCCTTCTGGCAACGACACCAGCCAGTCACTTTTGACGCGGGCCTGTTCCGCCAGTCCACCCCAATGGGTTTCTCCTACGCCCCAACCGGTAAGCACCACTTGTTGCCCGACGCTGTAGCGCTTGTCCTGGCTGCTACTGATGCGCCCGGCGAAATCTATCCCAGGAACCATCGGGAAATCACGAATAATTTTGCCCGTCCCGGTAATGGCCATGGCGTCTTTATAATTCAGACTCGACCAGTCAATATCGACGGTCACATCGCCTTCGGGCAGCTGTTCTGCGCTGATTTTTCCAACGGACGATACCGTTTTGCCGTCATTCTGCTCTAATAAAAGTGCTCGCATTACTCATCTCCATAAGAATTCTGAATTGACCGATTATGCAGTTGCTATGCTATGAATATAACTCACCCTAAGCTTGAGGGGCTGACATGAGACAATTATGGTGCGGTTAACCAGAGCCTTACTCACAACTCTTTACCGGACTTGTAACACTGATGCTTTATAGTAGTGGCCTTTCAATGACGGTCCGTGGTGAAAGGCTTTTACGGGCATGACCTCATTTATTAGCACAGTAGCGTGTAAGGCACAGGGATGCGATTTACTAACAGACTGGCGGCATTAATCTCCATTTTGGTCACATTGGCAATGCTATTAATGTTGCTCGGTGTCACCTTCAGTTTTGTCTTTTTAAACAAGCACTATACCGAACAACATTTACGCACATTGGCGGCAATCTACGATCAATCTCTTCTTTCTCATTCTCCACAGCAGCCGGAGCACTGGATGCCCACGGCGATGCGTATGCTTGATATTTCCGAAGTGACAATTATCGAGAACCAAAACACGCTTTTCTCATACCGAGAGGCGTTGGATATGGATAGCGCATGGGAAAACAGTTATCCGAATCGCATCACCACCGTACTGCCTTTAATACAGCATCCGGCGATGTCAATGCGCATTGTCTATGTTGACCCCATCGGCACTTATACCCGCGCAATGCTTCCCACCGTTGTCATCAGCGTGACCATCGTGTTGATGATCATCGCCGTGTTGCTTAGTTTTCGCTGGTTGCGTGTGGAAACTGCCGGGCTGGAGAGGCTCGAAGTCAGGGCATCCCGTATTTTGCGTGGGGAGCGTGATGAACTGACCCGGGGGGATATTACCGAGTGGCCACCCGTTGTCAGCAGCGCTATTGATTTACTTCTGACCGACCTGAGTGAAGCCCGCGAACAGCGCAGTCGCGTGGACACCCTGATCCGCGCCTTCGCACAGCAGGATTCACAGACCGGGTTGAGTAACCGGTTATTTTTTGATAATCAGCTCGCCACTCAATTGGAAGAAGAGGGCGCTCACGGTATTGTTATGCTGCTCCGTTTGCCGGACTTCGATACGCTGCGTGATACGCACGGCCAGCGCCCCGTCGACGAACTGCGCTCAGCGATGGTCAATCTTCTCTCTACCTTTGTTATGCGTTATTCCGACGCGTTGCTGGCCCGCTACTTCCACACTGATTTCGCGGTAATGCTTCCGCACCGTAGCCTGAAAGAGGCTGAGGTCATGGCGGCTCAACTGGTCAATGCTCTTGGCACACTACCTGCTTCCAATAATATCGATCGCGATGCACTGCTTTATATCGGTATCAGTGCCTATCGTTATAGCCAACTACCAGAAGAAGTGATGGATTATGCTGAACAGGCGACCCGCAACGCAGCGTTCCAGGGCAGCAACAGTTGGCTGATTTACGATAGAAAAGTGCCTGAGAAAGCGCGGGGAAGCGTCAAATGGCGCACTTTACTGGAAAATACCTTAGCGCGCGGCGGTCCGCGCCTTTATCAGAAACCGGCATACCTTACAGAGGGCCCATTGGATCATCGTGAAGTACAGCGGCGTATTTTTGATGGCGAACAAGAGCTGTTAGCAGCGGAGTTTATACCGCTGGTGGTGCAGTTCGGGATGTCGCAAAGTTATGATCGACAAATGCTGTCTCAGATTATTCCGTTACTCACTCACTGGGCGGACGAAACGTTGGCATTTCACCTGACGGTTGATTCATTATTGCAGCGCTCTTTTATCCGTTGGTTGCGTGATACGCTCCTGCAGTGTGAAAAAAAGCAGCGTAAGCGAATATTGATTGAACTTGCAGAGGCAGATCTCTGTCAACATATCGACAAGTTGCGTCCAGCGATACGCTTGCTGAAGGGAATGGGATGCCGTCTTGCTGTTTCTCAGGCGGGTTTGACGGTTGTCAGTACCTCTTATCTCAAAACTTTCCCAGTGGATTGCGTAAAACTCCATCCCGGATTGGTACGGGATATTGAGAAGAGGATTGAAAATCAGCTGTTTGTGCAAAGTCTGATCAGCGCATGTGAGGGAACGCACGCTAAAGTATTTGCCTCGGGTGTGCGAACTAAAGAAGAGTGGGCGGTGCTGGTTGAAAAGGGCATTCACGGTGGGCAGGGTGATTTTTTTGCCGGTCCACAAGCCGTCGAGCCTGTCAGCAAAAAATATTCACACAACGGTGACGTTTAAACTGACTGTAATGGGAATATTTAACGTAGAATGACACAGCCTTTAATCGGTTCTTGTCAAAGAAAGTGTGCCTTGTATCTCAAGCCGCTTGCTTTTTCAGGGGATTCCGGTGTAAGTGCAAGAATTCATGTGCGGTGTTGGTGCTTTTGTTTATTCCTGCAAAAGATCTGCAATCAAACTCTCTGAATCTGGATGAATCTGGGTTATGGAATTGAATGCGGGGTGTTTTGCAGTCAGAGTAACTGCAGGTTAAGCCACCGACATCGTGGACAATTTCACCGAAGCGGGACGTTTTTTTGCGCCTTGTCGCTGCTTCGCGTGGTTGGTAAAGTAGGCGGATTTTATTTTTCGCCCCCAGCTAGCAGGATTATCCTTTCGTTATGTTTAAGAAATTTCGTGGCATGTTTTCCAACGACTTGTCCATCGACCTGGGTACCGCCAATACCCTCATCTATGTAAAAGGACAAGGCATCGTGCTGAATGAGCCATCAGTTGTGGCTATTCGTCAGGATCGTGCTGGTTCACCTAAAAGCGTTGCGGCCGTCGGCCATGATGCTAAACAGATGCTCGGTCGTACGCCAGGTAATATTGCGGCTATTCGCCCGATGAAAGATGGCGTTATCGCTGACTTTTTCGTAACCGAAAAAATGCTGCAACACTTCATCAAACAAGTTCACAGCAACAGCTTCCTGCGCCCAAGTCCGCGCGTGCTGGTCTGTGTGCCAGTCGGCGCAACGCAGGTTGAACGTCGTGCTATCCGTGAATCTGCACAAGGTGCGGGCGCGCGTGAGGTGTTTCTGATTGAAGAGCCAATGGCCGCAGCGATCGGTGCAGGTTTACCTGTTTCTGAAGCAACCGGCTCTATGGTTGTTGATATCGGCGGTGGTACCACAGAAGTGGCCGTCATCTCGCTGAACGGCGTGGTGTACTCTTCTTCTGTACGCATCGGCGGTGACCGCTTCGACGAAGCCATCATAAATTATGTGCGTCGTAACTATGGCTCATTGATTGGTGAAGCAACGGCTGAACGCATTAAGCACGGTATCGGTTCTGCTTACCCGGGTGATGAAGTTCACGAGATCGAAGTCCGTGGTCGTAACCTGGCTGAAGGCGTCCCGCGTGGCTTTACATTGAATTCAAACGAAATTCTGGAAGCATTGCAAGAGCCTCTGACTGGCATCGTTAGCGCGGTGATGGTTGCTCTGGAACAGTGTCCACCAGAACTCGCTTCCGACATCTCCGAGCGCGGTATGGTTCTGACCGGTGGTGGCGCATTGCTGCGTAACCTCGATCGCCTGCTGATGGAAGAGACCGGTATTCCGGTGATTATCGCGGAAGATCCGCTGACCTGCGTTGCTCGTGGCGGCGGTAAAGCGTTGGAAATGATCGACATGCACGGCGGCGACTTATTCAGCGAAGAGTAGTCTGAGCGAAAAGCGTTAGAGTTTCAGCGAAGCTCGTTTTAGCAAAGACTCTATTTAGCGAAGATTGGTTTTGCCCGCAAAGGTGACTGTCAATCTGGTGAAACCTGCTGCGTTAAAGTATGCAGTGTCAAATTGGTGTCGAGCGCTGATCTGCCTGAATGAGCAATTATTCAGGCAGGTTGCGCGCGATCTCATTCGCTTGCTGCTTTATCTACCAGGGTTGTCTTTCACTTCGATTGGCTGATACCTTTTGTTGCCGAGGAACTCGCATATTTTATGAAGCCGATTTTTAGCCGGGGACCTTCCCTGCAGCTGCGACTTTTTTTGGCTATTCTCATTGCCATCGTCCTGATTTTTGCCGACAGTAAAATAGGTACGTTCGTCAAGATCCGTACCTATATGGACACTGCCGTCAGCCCTTTCTATTTTTTGTCAAATGCTCCGCGTGAATTCCTGGATCAGATCTCCAACACGTTTGCGACCCGTCAATCCCTTGAACTCGAAAACCGCGCATTGCGTCAGGAGTTGCTGCTCAAAAACAGCGATCTGATGTTGCTTGGTCAGTTCAAACAGGAAAACGCCCGCTTACGCGAATTACTAGGTTCACCGTTGCGTCAGGATGAGCACAAGATGGTGGCGCAGGTTCTGTCGACCAGTGATGATCCTTACAGCGACCAGGTAGTTATCGATCAGGGCAGCCAAAAAGGGGTGTATGTCGGTCAGCCGGTGATCAGTGATAAAGGCGTGGTTGGGCAGGTGGTTGCCGTGGGTGCTCTGACCAGTCGCGTATTATTGATCTGCGACGCCTCGCACGCTTTGCCGATTCAGGTATTACGTAATGATATCCGCGTCATTGCCGCCGGCAGTGGCTGTACAGACGACCTTCAACTTGAACACTTACCCAGCAATACCGATATTCGCGTGGGTGATGTGCTGGTGACGTCTGGTCTGGGCGGGCGCTTCCCTGAAGGGTATCCCGTTGCCGTCGTCTCTTCGGTTAAAGTCGATAATCAACGTGCTTACACGGTGATTCAGGCGCGACCGACGGCGGGTCTGCAACGTCTGCGTTATCTGTTACTGCTGTGGGGTTCGGATCGTAACGGGGACAAACCGTTACCTCCTGAAGAAGTTCATCGCGTTGCCAACGAGCGTCTGATGCAAATGATGCCGCAGGTACTGCCACCTCCGGGTGATATGGGCCCACCGGCGCCGGTTCCGCAGCCTGCGACCGGTACTGTCACTACGCCAGTATCGCCACGGCCTGCCGCCGGGAGCCGGCAATGAATCACTACCGGAGCCACGGGCGCTGGATAATTTGGCTATCCTTTCTGATAGCCATGTTATTGCAGGTGATGCCATGGCCCCAAGAGATCTACATGTTCCGCCCATCCTGGCTAATGCTTATCCTGATTTATTGGGTTATGGCCTTACCGCACCGGGTTAACGTGGGATCGGGTTTTATCGTCGGGTTTGTGATGGATCTTATCCTCGGTTCTACTCTGGGCGTTCGCGCTTTGGCGCTGGCGATGACGGCTTACCTGGTGGCGTTCAAATTTCAGTTATTCCGTAATATGGCGCTTTGGCAGCAGGCATTAATTGTCATGTTGCTCTCGCTGGCTGTTGATCTGGTGGTTTTCTGGGCCGAGTTTTTGGTGGTTAACGTTTCGTTCCACCCTGAAGTTTTTTGGAGCAGCGTGGTGGATGGTATTTTGTGGCCATGGCTGTTCCTGCTGATGCGTAAGATCCGCCGTCAGTTCGCTGTTCGATGAGGAAATGATGACCGTACTTTATCTGGCTTCTGGTTCACCGCGCCGCAGCGAGTTACTTGCCGTTCTTGAATACGCATTTGAGCGTCTGGTTATTGATGTTGCGGAAGAACAGCAGCCTGGCGAAGCGCCGGCCGCCTACGCTGTCAGGCTGGCTTGTGAAAAAGCGCAGGCTGGGGTGAAAGTTGCTCCGCAAGATTTTCCGGTGCTGGGCGCGGATACTATTGTGGTCCTCGATGGCAAGGTATTGGAAAAACCGCAGGATGAAACTCAGGCAGCTCAAATGCTTGCTGCGCTCTCCGGTCGTCAGCATCAGGTGATGACCGCTGTTGCTTTGGCAGATAGAAATATTCACCGCAGTACGCTGGTTGTGACTGATGTCACCTTTCGCTCACTATCCGCCGAGGATATTCAGCACTATATTCTGAGCGGAGAACCCATGGATAAAGCGGGTGCATACGGTATTCAGGGAAAGGGCGGTTGTTTCGTCCGTGAAATTCGCGGCAGTTACTACGCAGTGATGGGACTTCCTCTGGTGGAAACTCAGGAACTGTTTGGTGACTTTGTTGCATTACGCGAGCTTAGGAGAAAGCATGACAGCTGAATTACTGGTTAATGTAACCCCGTCGGAAACGCGGGTGGCTTACATTGACGGTGGTATTTTGCAAGAGATCCACATTGAGCGTGAAGCCAAGCGCGGTATTGCGGGCAATATATACAAAGGGCGCGTTAGCCGGGTTCTTCCGGGCATGCAGGCGGCTTTTGTAGATATTGGCTTAGAGAAAGCGGCCTTTTTACACGCATCAGATATCATGCCACACACTGAATGTGTGGCGCGTGATGAGCAGAAACATTTCAATGTACGTGACATCGTAGAGCTGGTGCATCAGGGCCAGGATCTGATGGTGCAGGTGGTAAAAGATCCGTTGGGCACCAAAGGTGCACGCCTGACCACCGATATCACGTTGCCTTCACGTTATTTGGTTTTCATGCCGGGTGCATCGCACGTTGGCGTATCGCAACGTATTGAAAGCGAAACAGAACGCGATCGTCTGAAAAAAGTAGTATCAGAATATTGTGATGAGCACGGTGGCTACATCATCCGCACTGCGGCTGAAGGCGTGGGCGAAGAAGAACTGAAACAGGACGCCGCTTTCCTCAAGCGTTTGTGGACCAAAGTGATGGAGCGCAAACGCCGCAACAAAACTAAGTGCAAACTGTATGGTGAACTGGCGCTGGCGCACCGCGTGTTACGTGATTTTGCCGGTGAAGCGCTGGACCGGATCCGCGTTGACTCGCGTCTAACCTATGAATTACTGGTGGAGTTCACCAGTGAATACATTCCGGAAATGACGGCCAAACTTGAGCATTACAACGGCAAGCAGCCTATTTTTGACCTCTTTGATGTTGAGAACGAAATCCAGCGCGCGCTGGAGCGTAAAGTCGAACTCAAGTCAGGAGGTTACCTTATTTTCGATCAGACCGAAGCCATGACCACTGTAGATATCAATACGGGGGCATTTGTCGGTCATCGCAATCTCGAAGAAACCATCTTCAATACCAATGCTGAGGCTACTCAGGCTATTGCCCGCCAACTGCGTCTGCGTAATCTTGGCGGTATTATCATCATAGACTTCATTGATATGTCGAATGAAGAACATCGCCGTCGTGTATTGCACTCTCTCGAGCAGGCATTGTCGAAAGATCGCGTGAAAACAGGTGTCCACGGTTTCTCCGCGCTCGGCTTGGTTGAAATGACGCGTAAACGTACCCGTGAAAGCGTGGAACACGTGTTGTGCAGTGGTTGCCCGACCTGCCACGGCCGCGGCACGGTGAAAACGGTCGAAACGGTATGTTATGAAATACTGCGAGAAATCGTGCGGGTTCATCATGCCTATGATGCCGATCGTTTCCTGATATACGCCTCTGCGGCCGTCGGCGAAGCGCTGAAAAGCGAAGAGTCCCACGCGCTGGCCGAAGTGGAAATTTTTGTCGGTAAGCAGGTGAAAGTTCAGATTGAACCACTCTATAACCAAGAGCAGTTCGACGTCGTGATGATGTGATCCCTACTCGCTTCATGAGACTAGCATGAAGCGAGTAGGGGAGTAATTTCTATTGCAGTCTGCGTGGTCAATACCGTTGCAGAATGGGGTACAAGGAGATAAGTTTGAGGCGACTGCCCGGGATACTGTTAACCACTTGCGCAACCATTATTGTGATTGTTGCCTTGACGATCAGTGGTTTGCGTCTGGCTTTACCTCAGCTCCATCGCTTCCAGGGGCAGTTGGTTAACAAGGTACAGTCTATCACCGGCGTGCCGATTAGCCTCGAACAAATCAGCGGTAACTGGCAAACCTTTGGGCCGACGCTGGAGCTGAAAAAGCTCAGCGTGACCTTGCCTGATGCCTCAGTTAACGTAGAGCGCGTTACGCTGGCGCTCGATGTCTGGCAGTCTTTACTGCATATGCGCTGGCAGTTTCGTGACCTGACGTTCTACAACCTCGATCTGGATAGTAACGCCACTTTTGGCGGTAACGCCAAAGACAGTAAAGGTTTCGAAGCCAACCGTATCAGTAATATTTTCCTCAAACAGGTCGACCATTTTGATCTGCGCGACAGCCGTATCTCATTCCTGACGCCCTCCGGGCCGCGTGCCGAAATTTCTATCCCACAGCTGACGTGGCTGAACAGCCATAACCGCCATCGTGCCGAAGGATTGGTGAGCCTGTCGAGTTTTAACGGACAGCACGGCGTCGTTCAACTACGCATGGATCTTAACGACAATAACGGCCTGCTCAATAACGGAAAAGTTTACCTGCAGGCCGACGATATTGATATGAAACCCTGGTTCAGCCGCTGGCTGCGCAGTAACACCGGATTAGAAAGCGCTGATTTTAGCCTTGCAGCCTGGCTTACGGTACGCAATGGCGATATCTACGCTGGCGATGTCTGGGTGAAAAAGGGTGCGGCGACATGGGCAAGTGAAGGTCAGGACCACCGGTTGGATGTTGAAAATCTGACGCTGCACGGCAGTCGGCAAGGCAACGGCTGGCAGCTGGAGACCAAACAGCTCAATCTCAAAACGGACGGGCAAGCGTGGCCAAAAGGCACCTTTAGCGCACTGTATTTGCCGGAAAATAATGCGTTCCTCGGACCCTCGCAGGGTGAGGAAATACGTCTGCGCGCTACCCAGTTGCAGCTTGAACGGCTTGGCCCGATCATTCCAACCTTCTCATTCCTGACGCCGGAGCTGCTGGAGCGCTGGCAGGATCTGCAGCCCCAGGGAATGATTGATGCGCTGGCTCTCGACATTCCGCTCAATCAGCCCGATCACACTCGCTTTGATGCCCAATGGCATGATGTTAACTGGCAGCGCTGGAAATTACTGCCGGGCATCAACCATTTCAGTGGCGCTTTGAAAGGCAGCGTGCAGCGCGGCCAACTGACCGTGAATTTGCAGGATAGCACTCTGCCGTATGGCGAAATGTTTCGTGCACCGCTGGAGGTTAGTTCCGCACAAGGTACGTTCGACTGGAGTAATGATAAAAGCGGATGGGGTTTGTGGGCCAAAGGTGTGGATGTAAAAGCCAACGCGCTTTGGGCGCACGGCGACTTCCACTATGACAGCCCTGCCAACGGACAGCCATGGCTGAATATTTTGACCGGTATTCGTCTGTACGATGCCAGCCAGGCCTGGCGCTATTTCCCTGAAACCCTGATGGGTAAACATCTGGTAGATTACCTCTCCGGTGCGATTCAGGGCGGGCAGGTTGATAACGCTACGCTGACGTTTAACGGTGATCCGCAGTATTTCCCGTTCAAAAATAATGAAGGTCAGTTCCAGGTCTGGGTACCGCTGCGACATTCGACATTTGCGTTCCAGCCGGAGTGGCCGGCGCTGACCAATCTGGATATTGACCTCGACTTTCTCAATGACGGTCTCTTTATGAAGGCGGCCAATACCAAACTGGGTAAAGTGGATGGGAACAATGTTGTCGCCAATATCCCGGACTATCTGAAAGAAAAACTGTTCATTGATGCGGATATCAACGGCGAGGGCAAAGATATCGGTGCCTACTTTATGGATACCCCGCTGAAAGACTCGCTGGGAGCCGCGTTAGAAGAGTTGCAGATCAGCGGCGATGTAAGCGGTCGCTTACATTTAGATATTCCACTCAACGGCGAAATGGTACGTGCCACGGGTGGCGTCAATCTCAACAATAACAGCCTGTTTATTAAGTCGTTGAACAGTACGATGGAACACCTCAGCGGGCAGTTCGTCTATGACAACGGCAATTTGCAAAGTAATCAGCTCTCCGGTAACTGGTTCGGTCAGCCCTTCAATACTCAGTTTAGCACCCACGAACTGGCGGACGATTACACGATTAACGTCGGGTTGGAAGGGGACTGGCAACTGGCGAAAATCACCGGCATACCTGACGTTATCGCAAAAAAAATCAGTGGCAGCGCCCCATGGAAAGGGACTGTTGATGTCTCTTTGCCGCATAAAGGCGAACCAAATTACAACGTAGCAGTCAGTGCGGATCTGAAGAATGTAAGTAGTCACTTACCCAGCCCGTTAGATAAAAAGGCCGGCCATACTCTGCCACTCAGTGTAAACGTGAAAGGTGGGTTGAAAAGCTTTGATCTTACCGGCGTAGTAGATGGGAAAGACCGCTTTAACAGTCGCTGGCTGCTGGGCAAACAGTTAAAACTCGATCGCGCCGCCTGGCAGATGAACGCACCGAAGACCCCCGCGTTGCCGCAGACCAGCAGCCTGACGCTACATTTACCGGCACTCGATGGCGAAAGCTGGATGGCGCTGATGTCACCGGATAGCGCCGCCACCGGCAAGTCTGGCGGTAATGGCAAAGTGGCCAGCAAGGAGCTTGCGCCAGCGTTCAGCTTCCCGCATGAAATAACCCTGACCACGCCGCAACTGACGCTGGGTGGCCAGGTATGGAACGATCTGCGGCTACGCTCAACCCAGAGCAGCAGCGGCATGAGCATTACGGCGATGGGTAAAGAGATCGACGGTACGCTCATGATGGATGACCGCGGCCCATGGAAAGCCGATTTACGTTACCTCTACTTTAACCCGCAGTGGACCGTAGCTGATGCGGCGAGCGGCGGTAAAACTTCGTCGAATCCTTTTGCTGAGAACAATATCTCCTTCGCCAGCTGGCCTGCGTTGCAGCTGCGTTGTCAGGCGTGCTGGTTCCTGGGGCAGAGTTTCCGCCGGGTCAATGCGGACCTGATACCGGAGGGTAACCAGCTATCGCTGCGCAATGGCCTTATCGATACCGGCGTGGTCCGTCTGGATGTGCAGGGCGACTGGAAGCAGAACGGCTCGGGAGAAAGTACCGGCCTGAAAGGCAAACTGACGGGCAAAGATGTCGAAGCCGCCACCTCATTCTTCGGTGTAACCACGCCGCTGCGCGGTGCGCCGTTTAACATCGATTTTGACCTGCACTGGAAATCCATACCCTGGAAGCCGGATCTGAAAACGCTCAATGGCACGATGAAAACGGATCTGGGCAAAGGTGAAATTGTTGACCTCGGCGGTGGGCGTGCTGGCCAGCTGTTACGTCTGGTGAGCTTCGATGCCCTGATGCGTAAGCTACAACTGGATTTCAGCGATACTTTTGGCAAAGGGTTCTATTTTGACTCCATCAAATCCACGGCGTGGATTAAAGATGGCGTGATCCATACTGATGACCTGCTGGTAGACGGCCTTGCTGCCGATATCGCGATGACCGGCAGCGTTGATCTGGTTAACCAGCGTCTGAATATGGAAGCCGTGGTCGCACCAGAAATTTCTGCCACGGTCGGTGTGGCGACGGCATTCGTTATCAACCCGATTGTGGGGGCTGCGGTATTTGCTGCGACTAAAGTACTGGCGCCGCTGTGGAATAAAATTTCGCTGATCCGTTATCACATTGACGGTACCATCGCTGAACCAAGAATTAATGAGGTTCTTCGCCAGCCAATATCCGCAAAAGAGCCCCACGCCGCTGCTGTGCCCTGAAATACCTGTCATTACGGTATTGGCTATTTTTATCGCGTGTTACGATTATATTGTTCGGCCGTGAATGGCGAATCTTCCGGCCGGAACAATTCATCCCCAAAGAGAGTGAAGAGCTTATGAGTTTGGCCTTAGTCAGTGAGCGGTTACTAACCGCTAATAATCTGAGTCATCAAGACCTGTTTTCCGTGTTGGGTCAACTGACTGAACGTCGCCTCGACTATGCAGATCTCTTTTTTCAATCCAGTTTCCATGAATCCTGGGTGATTGAAGACAGCATCATCAAAGATGGCTCTTATAATATCGATCAGGGTGTGGGCGTCCGCGCCGTCAGCGGCGAGAAAACGGGTTTCGCGTATGCAGACCAAATCACCCTGAACGCTTTGAATCAAAGTGCCTCCGCAGCGCGTAGCATTGTGCGTGAACAGGGTAACGGCAAAGTCCACACGCTGGGCGAAATTGGCTATCAGGCGCTTTACACGATCCTCGATCCGCTACAAAGCCTGTCACGTGAAGCGAAAATTGAATTACTGCATTGCGTTGACCGCGTCGCACGTGCGGCCGACAAACGGGTGCAGGAAGTCAGCGCCAGCATCACCGGCGTGTATGAAAGTATACTGGTTGCTGCCACTGACGGCACGCTGGCGGCGGATATCCGCCCGCTGGTGCGATTGTCCGTTAGCGTGTTGGTTGAAGATGATGGCCGCCGTGAACGTGGCTCCAGTGGCGGCGGCGGGCGTTTTGGTTACGACTACTTCCTCGAAAGCGTTGATGGCGAAGTCCGTGCTGAGGCCTACGCGCGCGATGCGGTACGCATGGCACTGCTAAACCTGAATGCGGTCGCGGCTCCAGCGGGTGGCATGCCAGTGGTATTGGGTGCGGGTTGGCCGGGTGTGCTTCTGCACGAAGCCGTAGGTCACGGCCTGGAAGGCGATTTTAACCGTCGTGGTACCTCGATGTTCAGCGGTCAGATGGGCCAGTTAGTGGCGTCTGAGCTCTGCACCGTGGTGGATGATGGCACGATGCCCGGACTTCGTGGATCGCTCGCGATTGACGACGAAGGCGTTCCAGGTCAGTACAATGTGCTGATCGAAAACGGCGTGCTAAAAGGCTACATGCAGGACAAATTAAACGCACGTCTGATGGGTGTGTCACCAACCGGAAATGGCCGGCGCGAGTCATACGCGCACCTGCCGATGCCGCGTATGACCAACACCTACATGCTGGCGGGAAAATCCACACCGGAAGAGATCATCAGCAGCGTGAAATATGGTCTGTATGCGCCAAACTTTGGCGGCGGACAGGTGGACATTACCTCCGGAAAATTCGTTTTCTCAACCACCGAAGCCTATTTGATCGAAAACGGCCGCATAACCAAACCGGTGAAAGGCGCTACGCTGATAGGTTCAGGCATCGAAGCTATGCAGCAGATCTCAATGGTTGGCAACGATCTGGCGCTTGATAAAGGCGTCGGCGTCTGTGGTAAAGAGGGGCAGAGCCTGCCGGTCGGCGTCGGCCAGCCAACGCTGAAACTGGATAATATTACGGTGGGTGGCAGCGCGTAATCGTCGTTTTGCCATCAGCTTTAACGGGAACCTCAGGGTTCCCGTTTTATTTTGATGATTTCGGACTCACCATCCCTTGCCTATATCCCTGATAGGCTTTTCCGACCTGTTTAAAATATTCGGTCAGATAGTTGATACACACCTGCACTTTCAGCGGCATCTTGTCTTTTTCGGTATAAAGCGCGTAAACCGGACGTGGATCGGACTGATAACCGCCGAACAAGATCTCCACTTCTCCGGCGTTGATTTCGTCAATGATCCACATCAGTGGCACATACGCGATGCCCACGCCGGCTTTCAGCCAGCGAATTAAGGTCTGGGAATCATTGGTGACGAAGCGTCCGTGCGGCGTGATGCGCGTCGTAATACCTTCCGGGGCGATTAACTCAAAATCGCTGTCGGGGCGCACGCTGTATTCCAGCCATGAAAAGTTGACCATATCGGCCGGTTTGTCAGGCGTGCCGTGCTGGCTCAGATAGCTGCGCGCGGCGCAGACCACCATAGGCATTGACCCCAACCGTTTAGAGAACAAACTGGAGTCCTGGAGCGCACCGACGCGGATCACCACGTCGAGGCCATCGGCAATCAGATCCGGAGCAGGAATGCCGGTAACCAGATTAACTTTCAGCCCTGGGTACTCCACCAGCATCTCGGCGGTCATCGCAGCTAATACGTTTTGTGCCATTGTTGATGAGCTACCGATACGTAATGTGCCGGTTGGTGTGTTGTTGAATGCATATAATTGTTCATGCACCTCGCGTACGTCCTGCAGCATTTTCAGGCAGCCCTGATAATATATTTTACCGGCTTCAGTCAAACCAAGGCTACGAGTGCTTCTATTTAACAGTTTGACTTGTAAATCATTTTCTAGCTTTGAAACGGTCTGGCTGATAGCAGAAACGCTCATTTCGAGGCGACGTGCTGCCGCGGTAAAAGAGCCACTTTCCACCACCTGAGCGTAAATCGACATGCGTTTTAATCGGTCCATTGTTAACTCTGGCTTAAAAGTGATTGTGGTCACAGAATGTTGATCACTTGATAATAAGCAGGCTAATATACTGCTCTGGGTGATAGACCCCAGTTTCGGCATTGACTGGCGGTATCGCTGCTTACCTTCGCACACTTCCCTGGCAAATCCATTGTCTCTTTTACCCAATTCTGACTCTCAGAATGAGACGGTATTGTCTAAAATAATGAATAATGCGCGGACGTAACGAGAGGCGATTTTCCGCTGCGCTACATTAAGGAATTATGCATGAGTTTGCTTCCGGTTATGGTGATTTTCGGATTGTCGTTTCCTCCGGTATTTTTTGAAATCCTGCTGGCGCTGGTGATCTTTTTCCTGCTGCGACGCCTGTTACAACCCACCGGGATTTACGACTTTGTCTGGCATCCGGCGTTATTTAATACAGCTCTGTTTTGCTGTCTGTTCTATCTGATTTCCTGCTTCTTCATCTGAGGGTGTCGTGAAAAATTTTTCTATAAAAATAATACGTTACGCAATAACGTTACTCCTTGTTGTCCTTGCGGTCATCGCTATCTTCAGGGCATGGGCGTTCTATACCGAATCACCGTGGACCCGAGATGCCAAATTCACCGCTGACGTGGTCTCTATCGCACCTGACGTAACGGGTTTAGTCACGGATGTGCCCATCGTTGATAACCAGCTGGTGAAGAAGGGCCAGATCTTGTTCAAGATTGATCAGCCGCGCTACCAGCAGGCGCTGGATGAAGCCAGTGCTGATGCTGCTTACTATCAGGCACTCGCTGCCGAGAAAAAGCGCGAAGCGGGACGCCGCGTAAAACTTGGCGTGCAGGCTATGTCACAGGAAGAGATTGATCAGGCCAACAACGTATTGCAAACCGCACAGCATCAACTGGCGAAGTCCCAGGCTGCGCGCGACCTGGCCGTGCTTGATCTCCAGCGTACCGTGGTAACCGCGCCGGCTGACGGTTGGGTGACCAACCTCAACGTGCATCCTGGCAACTATATCAATCGTGGTTCGACCGCCGTCGCGCTGGTGAAGAAAAACACTTTTTATATTCTGGCCTATCTGGAAGAAACCAAACTGTCAGGCCTGAAAAAAGGTGATCGCGCCGAAATCACGCCATTGGGCAGTAACCGCATCATGCACGGTTCAGTCGACAGTATTGCCGCCGCGGTAACCAATAGCTCCTCTTCTGCCGCCGCCAACGGCCTGGCCACTATCGATAGCAATCTCGAATGGGTACGACTGGCACAGCGTGTGCCGGTGAAAATTGTCCTCGATGCCGCCGACCAACAGCATCCGTACCCTGCGGGCACCACGGCGACCGTGGTGATCACCGGCGCTCACGACAGACAGCCTGAACATCAGTCAGGATTTACCCGACTGTTACGCCGTCTGCGTGAGTTCGGCTAAGAGATCAACATGAACAGCCAATTCATTTCGCGGGTCAGGTTCGGTTGCAAGCTGACTTTCGCTATCCTCGGTGCGCTGATCCTCGGTTTTTATTTCCAGTTGGAAACGCCGCGTTGGTCAGCGATGACCGCTGCGATTGTGGTCTCTGGTCCGGCGATGGCGGCTGGGGGGGAGCCGTTCGCCGGTGCCATCCGCCATCGTGGCCTTCTGCGCGTCATCGGTACTTTTATCGGGTGTATCGCTGCGCTGGTGATTATCATCGCCACCGCCCGAGCGCCGGTAGTGATGTTACTTTTATGCTGTATCTGGGCTGGAGTCTGTACCTGGTGGTCGTCGCTGGTGAGGGTTGAAAACTCTTACGCGCTGGGACTGGCCGGTTATACCGCGCTGATCATCGTGGTGACATCTGCCAGTACGCCTCTGCAGGCACCGCAGTTTGCCGTCGAGCGTTGCAGCGAGATTGTAGTGGGGATTTGTTGTGCGATTGTTGCCGATCTGCTGTTTTCGCCACGATCGATCAAATCTGATGTTGACCGTTCGGTCAGTCAGCTACTGCTTGACCAGTTCGCTCTGATGCGTATTTGCGTCAATCAGGGCGAAAAGGAAGACATTGATAAATCGTGGAGCAATCTGATTAAGAGCACCACGGCACTTAACGGCATGCGCACTAGCCTGATAATGGAATCGTCACGCTGGCAGCGCGCTAATGAGCGGCTGAAAGCACTGCACAGCACCTCGTTGAGTATGATCACTCAGGCTTGTGAAACCTACCTGATCTTGCAAACTTCACCAGACCGTATTACGCCTAATATAAAGGCATTGTTTGCCGAACCGGCAGAAACGCCGATTGAGGTTCACCGGCGTATGAAACAGCTACGTCAGGCGATCTCCTCGACGCACAGCGACGATATTCTGCTGACCATCAGCTCATGGATCGGCGCGGGGACGCGGGCGCTGCTGCTGGCGAAAGGTATTCAAACCAACGGCAGCATCAGTAATGTGGAAAGTAACGTTCTTAACCGTGAAGTGGTGGTGAAACCGACCTCGGCTGAGCGCCATCACGCCATGATCAACGGACTGCGTACTTTTGCCGCCAGTGCGGCCGGTTGTCTGTTGTGGCTGTGGACCGGCTGGACCTCCGGCAGCGGTTGTGTGGTTATCATCGCGGTGGTGACGTCACTGGCGATGCGTACGCCGAATCCCAAAGGCGTGGCTATCGACTTTGTGGTCGGGATGCTGCTGGCGATCCCGGTCGGCTCAGTATACTTCATGCTGATCATGCCAGCGACGCAGCAAAGTCTGTTTCTATTGTGTTTGTCGTTGGGGATATTCACCTTCTTTATTGGCATTGAAGTGACTAAACGGCGTCTTGGTATGCTTGGTCTGTTGGCCGGAACAATCAATATTCTGGTGCTGAGTAACCCAATGAAATTCAACGTGACAGCCTTTCTCGACAACGTTACCGGTCAGGCAATTGGAACTATGATTGCGTTGGTCGTGCTACTGCTGATCCGTGATAATTCGCGTGAAAGAACCGGCCGTACGCTGCTCAACCGTTTTATGAGCAGTGCGGTGTCGGCACTTACCACCAAGGTGTATCGTCGTCGTGAAAACCATCTGCCGGCGCTATATCATCAGCTAAACCAGCTGTTAGTGATGTTCCCGAATGATATCGCCAAATACCGGCTGGCATTGATGCTGATTATCGCTCACCAGCGGATGAAAATGGCGGAAATCCCGGTCAGCGAAGAGCTGTCTGCGTTCCATAAAAAGATCCGTAATACTGCCGATCACGTAGTCTCTTCGGGCGAGGGTAAGCGCACCTATTACTATCAGCGGCTGCTTTCAGAATTGAATGAGTACCAGCAAAAACTGGTGGAATACGATGCACCACCAAAAGTTACCGAGCCGGTAAAACGGCTGGCTGAGATGCTGCATAAATACCAGCATGCCTTCCTGGCATGATGGAAAAAGCGCTGCGAAAAAACCGGTGTCATCAAAGGCAGCGGTTTTTTTTCCTTAATTGTTATGAGCATGCCGTGCAGTGAGCGCTTCGACCGTAGTTTTAACCGCTATACTTAACATATTGGATACATAATCCTGCTTTCGTTATCGCTGGATTTGGAAGAGTACTGGCCGGTGAAGACGCTACATCTGGGTAACCTGTAACGTTGGGCACGATATACCCTTCATCCTTCAAGTTGCAGATGCATTGGCTGCTCTCTCTTACCTGAATCACTTACTTGAGTAAGCTCATCGGGATTCGTTCGTTTGCAGCCTTCCTGCAACTCGAATTATTTTGGGTATACTTATTACAAGGTAATCATGAATAGATTGATATGGCTGCGTAATCGCAGCCTTTGGCTAATGTTATGGCTTGGTTTGCTGCTGGGGCAATTTCTCGCTGTCGCGCAGGCGAAACAATCCGCTGATATAATGTCGGTGCTGACTGCGGAACAGTCCCTGGTGAACTACCTGCGGCATAATCATCACCTGCCAGATTATTATGTCACTAAGAAAACGGCGAGGAGTGCAGGATGGAATGCTCGTGCTGGAAATTTATGCCAGGTACTGCCGGGTAAAGCCATTGGCGGCGACCGATTTGCCAATCGTGAAGGGCGTCTTCCTAACGCCTATAAGCGCGTATGGCGTGAGGCTGATATCAATTACCACTGCGGCCACCGAGGCGCAGAACGGGTACTTTTCGCCAGTGATGGCCTGATCTATATTAGCCGCGATCACTACAGACAATTTGTTCGGGTGGAGTGAATTCGATGAGTAAAGTGGTCTTCGATTTTAATCACATCCCGGATTTAGCCACCTTTTATGGCGAGTTTGCACGTCAGTTTGTGCTGAGTGAAAGCTTTGGTGCCAATCTGGATGCGCTCTGGGATGAAGTCACCGGTGGGATAAAATTGCCGGTGGAAATAGATTTTACCAACCTGTCTGCTGGGCGAAAACGGCGCTTTGGTGCGCTGATTTTGCTGTTTGAGGAAGCAGAGGAGGAATTGGACGGCGGGTTGCGTTTCAACGTGCTGGAAAGGCCGGTTGAATATAAGCACCCTGCGTAACCGGTCATGAAAAACAAAAAGCCACCATGATGCATCACGGTGGCTTTTTTCATTCACTGGGCAGAGTGGATCACATATCTTTGGTTTCGGCCAGCTCGCGCAGATATTGAAAAATCTGACGATAGGATTTTGGCGGTTTATTGGTCGCCTTCTCTTTTTGTGCATTGCGGATCAGAGCACGCAGCTGCTGGCGATCGGCATCTGGATAGAGCTCCAGCACGGAAGGGATCACGTCATCGCCTTCTTCTACCAGACGGTCACGTAGTACTTCCAGCTTATGGAATAGCGAAACCTGCTGGTTGTGACGATTCTTGAGTTTGTCCAGTGCCGTAGTGATCGGTTCGACCTCGCGCGAGCGCAGCATTTTACCAATCAGTTGCATTTGGCGGCGGCGGCCCTCCTTTTTGATCTTCTGCGCCAGATCGATCGCGGCGCGTAAATCTTCGTCCAGCGGCAGTTTGTCCAGCGAGTTCTTGCCTAAGTCGACCATCTCCTGACCCAGATCTTTCAGGGTTTCGGCGTCACGCTTAATTTCGCTTTTGCTGACCCAGATGATCTCGTCATCTTCTTTGTTCTCGTTTTCCGGAACAGCATCGGACCAGTCGTCAATTTTCTTTATCATGGGGCGCTTTCTCTTTTCGGGAATACCCGTTGAGATATTCCTGTCAGCTTGATTGTGCTTTATTGCATGGCGGCATTATGCATGGTTATGCCTCAATCCTCCACGTTCTGTTAAACTGATTCTTATATTTACCCAAAAGCATTCGAGTTGCATCAAAGCGGCAACTGAAGGAATCCCGATGAGCTTACTTCAGTAAGTGATTCGGGTGACTGAAGGCAGCTAACGCCGAGGCAGCTTGAAGGATGACGGGTATAACCCTTTTTCTCATAAGTGATGACAGTGATGAACGTAGTCAATCAAGTGGCACAACAGCGTAAGACACTGGAACAGGCCGTAGCTCAGGCTTTGGAATTGGCGAAAGTAGGTTCAGATGCGGCTGAAGTAGCGGTCAGTAAAACCACCGGTATTGGGATCAGCACCCGCTTTGGCGAAGTCGAAAACGTCGAGTTCAACAGCGATGGTGCGCTCGGTATTACTGTTTATTATCAGAACCGCAAAGGTAGTGCATCCTCAACGGATCTCAGCGCTGATGCCATTTCGCGTACCGTGCAGGCCGCGCTGGATATCGCCCGTTTTACCTCGCCGGATCCGTTTGCCGGTGTTGCCGATCGTGAGACGCTGGCGTTTGATGCGCCTGATCTTGACCTGTTCCACCCGACCGAGCTGGATGCCGATCGCGGTATAGAACTGGCTGCGCGTGCTGAGCAGGCAGCGCTGGCTGCTGACAAGCGCATCACCAATAGCGAAGGTGGCAGCTTCAACAGCCATTATGGCATCCGCGTTTTTGGCAACAGCCACGGTATGTTGCAAAGCTATTGCTCCACCCGCCACTCTATTTCTGCCTCGGTGATTGCTGAGCATGAAGGCGATATGGAACGTGATTACGCTTACACCATCGCCCGCAATATGAATGATCTGGCTAATCCTGAGTGGGTAGGTGCAGAATGTGCCCGCCGTACGCTGTCGCGCCTCTCTCCACGCAAATTGCCGACGATGCACGCACCGGTGCTGTTCGCCGCCGAAGTGGCAACCGGTTTATTCGGTCATCTGGTCGGCGCTATCAGCGGCGGCAGCATTTACCGGAAATCTTCATTCCTGCTTGATAGCCTTGGCAAACAGATCCTGCCGGAATGGCTGACCATTGAAGAGCATCCGCATTTGTTGCAGGGTTTGGCATCGACACCGTTTGACAGTGAAGGCGTGCGTACCGAGCGCCGCGATATCATCAAAGATGGTGTGTTACAGAATTGGCTAATGACCTGCTACTCCGCCCGCAAGCTTGGCTTGCAAACCACCGGTCACGCAGGCGGTATCCATAACTGGCGTATTGCCGGTCAGGGTGACGATTTCGCCGGTATGCTGCGCAAGATGGATAAAGGTTTAGTGGTAACAGAATTGATGGGCCAGGGCGTCAGTGGTGTGACGGGTGATTATTCTCGCGGAGCGGCCGGTTTCTGGGTGGAGAATGGTGAGATCCAGTATCCGGTGAGTGAAATCACCATCGCCGGTAATCTGAAGGATATGTGGCGTAATATGGTCAGTATTGGCAGTGATATAGAAACCCGTAGCAACATTCAGTGCGGCTCTGTACTCCTGCCACAAATGAAAATCGCTGGCGAATAACGCCTATTTACTTATCATTGACGCAGTGTCTGCCTGGTCGCTGCGTCGATTCTTTTGTACTTATCTTTACAAAAAAATCGTGCCACTTTCTCCTTCCTCAGCCTATTTTTAGTAAGCCTTACAAGTAATGTCGTTTTTATCCAATAAGACTTAAAACAAGCGAGAATAAATATGCGTAAACAATTGATGGCGTTAGCAGTAGTAGCAATGTTAGGCAGTAGCACGGTCGCGCTCGCGGCAGATTTAGAATCGGATATGAATACCATTTCCGATAACTACAGCAAAGTGCTGAAAACAGACAATGCCAGCGACTTCACTGCCGCTCTTGCCAACATGAAAGCGGCGGCTCAGGACGCGAAAAAAGCCACGCCGCCGAAATTGAAAGGTCAGGATGCCAATAGCCCGCAAATGCAGGATTACCATAAAGGTATGGATACGCTAATCAGTCAGATCGACAAGGCTTCAGAGCTCGCGAAAGCGGGTAAGATGGATGAGGCGAAGAAAGAGGCCGAAGGGTTTAAAGCTACTCGTAATGAGAATCATAAGAAATTTAAGTAGTCTGTTCGGTCACTGAAATATACAGGGCTCAGCATGCTGAGCCCTTACGTGATCTATATTAGCGACGCAGCTCACCGCTTGCTTCCGGCTGGAACAACAACTCAAGTACTTCGATCCGGCTCTCTTTGCCGTTAGGCATTGTCCAGGTAATGTTGCTGCCGACGCGCAGGCCAAGCAGTGCCGCGCCGAGCGGTGCCATTACGGATAACTGCTCGTCGGTGTCCTTCAGTGCCGCAGGGTACACCAGCGTACGTATATGTTCTTCGCCTTCTTTGCCTTCCGTAAAGCGCACCTTACTGTTCATCGTCACGACGTCGGCAGGCATATCCTGCGGCGGCAGGATTTCAGCGCGATCCAGTTCTTCGTTTAGGGCCTCTGCAACCGGGTTGTTGGCGTAAGTCGGTTTCGCCAAGAGGGTATCTAAACGTTCTGCATCAAGCTCATTGATGGTCAGGGTCGGTTTGCTCATAGCATTTTTCCTAGTTTCCTTCTATCTCGCCATCCGCAGGGATGGCGTAGGGATCGGCAGGGTTGCCGGTTGTTAAAAAGCAACACCCCCGCGCATCTGCGCAGGGGTGTTGATGTTTTCATGTTCTATCCTCTGATACTAGGCGGAGATAGCCGAAAATGGAAGCGCTGTTCTCTCTATTCAGTGCTGCTAAAACTCTTATTGTCAGTGAAATACCCTGAGTACCTGCCGTCGTGGCAGTCATATCCCCAGATTAACCTCAGTTTTGAGAATGTGATCCGTTTAGGTCACCGCATTTCCAGTTCGAACTGGAAAAAAACCGGCTACACAGGAAATGATCTTAGGGTTAGGGTAAATGCAGATGATTTTTGCATGGCAAGGAAAAAGGTGACCGCGAGTGAAAAACGCAACCGCATCTGTTAATAAAACAGGGAAAATTGATTTGGAAGACGCAGAAGCAACCATAGATAAAGTGCTGAAAGATATTCAGGTGATGTTAAATGCCGAAGATATTTACACCAATGATGTTCAGCAGCAGATGTTAACTTCACATGTAAAGGCAATGGTATTACGTTCTATTACCGGGGAACCATTACCTGAGGTTGATAAAGAGCTTTTCGACGAAATATCCGCAGATTCTATGCGAATGGCCGAACAGGTGGTTGACCTGTTTGGGAACTTACCGATTGAGGAGGCATATTTACTCTCGGTGCATTTCGAAGTCGCGAAAGATAACAATTCATAACTATTTGTCTTTTTAATAATTTATCTGGAGAAAGAGATCATGGGAAAAATTACTGTTGTTATCGGCGACCGTTTAGGCAAAGGCCAGAAAGTGGCAGCAGGCGTTGAAGCTGCGGGTGGCAGAGCCGTCGTGGTGCCTGGCGTTGCAGCGGACATGAAGTTAGGCGACGTGATGAAAGCAGAAAATGCCACTTTTGGTATCTCTTTCTGTGGCAGCGGCGGCGCAGGTGCCATCACCGCGCAAACTAAATATGGATATAAAGCAAAATACGGTATGCGTTCCGTAGATGAGGGTGTCACTGCAATTAATGAAGGCTGTAATGTATTAGGCTTCGGATTTATGGATAAAGAAGAGCTTGGGACACGATTGGTTGAAGCTTATATCAAGAAATTTGGCCAGCCGTAATGAAACAACAACTAACGACGACTGTTCGGGTTGAGGGAAAAGGCGAAAATAAGGCTGCCGCCTTTTCTGCTGCACTGAGTCAGGTGCAGCGGAACGTTCTTAAATCCACTCAAAATATTTTGCTACGTATTGAGCCGCAGGACGTCAAAGTCATTACGGCTGAGGAGACGATAAAGAGAGAAAAATTCCTGTTCTTTTTTCTGGCCAGGGAAAGGAAAAGTTATTACGTAGCCTTAGATATTACTGTCAATATGACCGTAATTAATACCGATAAGGTAGTTTTTGTCACTAAATAAGGGTCATTCTTTTCGGAGAAGATGCTCTAAAAATATAATCTATACCCTAAGACTATTCGATTTTCACCAACGCGAAAATTGCATGACGAAAGGTATATAAATGACAAGGATATACTGATGTTCCTAATTATTTTATTTAAGTCGCTTATTATCGGCGGATTGGTAGGTGTGGGCGTAGGTGCAGGTGCTGCACGTATGTTCCACGCACCAAACGTGCAAGGGATGGGGGCTTTTCGTACTCTTGGGGAGTTAAATTCCTGTGAAGGCGATCCAGCTTCGCATTTCTCATTCGGTTTAGGCTTCTTCTTCAACGCTTGGGCTTCTTCTGTTGCAGCGGGCTCGTTCACACAAGACGTAGACCACCGCATCATTCCTCACTGGGCTGCTGCCGCGATAATGGTGAAAAACCGTAACGTTGCTGAAACCCTGCATGATCCACGCAAGATGGCTATCGCCGGTGCTGTTATCGGCATGATTGTCGTGGCTTTTCTGAATACTACTGCTTCTGCTGTACCTGCATCGCTTCAGGTGACGGCGGTGAAAGTGCTGGTGCCTGCAGCCAACCTGTTGGTTAACACCGTGATGCCAGTGATTTTCTGGTTGGCGGCGATTGACGCAGGGCGTCGCTCCGGTTTCTGGGCCACCATTTTTGGTGGGTTGTCGCAGATGATCATGGGTAATGCTGTTCCGGGTCTGGTGCTGGGTATCCTGATCGGTAAAGGCGTTGAAGAGGGCGGCTGGAATCACGTCACTAAAGTGATGATGGCGGCTATTATCGCGCTGTTCGTGCTCAGCGGGTTCTTCCGCGGCTTCGATGTGAAACTGCTGCAATCATTCATGTTGGACGTTCCAACATGGTTGAACGGTATTCACAACTCTCTTAGCGGCAAGTAACTTCGCGAATAAATAGAACTGGAGCACATGACAATGGAAGAACAAGCCAAAAGTGGTTTCTGGTACGCCGAGTGGTCTTTCCCGATTTTCGTCGGGTTACTCTCCTCCGGCGTGTTTGCCGGGACGCACATGTACTACCTGTACGGAATTGGTGCTTTTAACGAAGTGGCATTTGTCTCGATGCTGCGTGCAGGCATGGACACCGGTGTCTACGGGGCAGTTGCGGCCTTCGGTGCCAGCTTCCTGTTTGCTCGTATTATCGAAGGTTCGCTGGTGGGGATCCTCGATATCGGTGGCGCGATCCAGACCGGTATCGGCCTCGGTGTCCCGGCGATGCTACTGGGTGCCGGGATCATCTTCCCGGTCGCCAACTTCGCGGCGTCTCTGGTAACGGGCCTGATCCTCGGTCTGGCAGTGGGTTACATCATTATTCTGGCGCGTAAATTTACTATCAACCAGAGTAATTCGACCTACGGGGCTGACGTGATGATGGGCGCAGGTAATGCCTCTGGTCGTTTCCTGGGTCCGTTGATTATTCTCTCTGCGATGGCTGCCTCGATCCCTATCGGCCTGGGCTCATTGCTCGGTGCGCTGGTGTTTTATATCTGGCAGAAACCGATCACCGGCGGCGCAATCCTTGGTGCGATGATCCTCGGTGCGATTTTCCCGGTAGCGCTTTAACAGATAATAAGCAGGTAAATCAGGTGCCGGAGAGCGTTTTCTCCGGTGCCCGTTAGCAGAGTAAACAGTGCAGCAAAGGTCGGGTGGCCGCTGTTACTGCAATGTGTTTACGGAGAATGTCATATGTATGACCTGATAATCCGACAGGCAAAAAGCCCAGACGGCAGCCTGACTGATATTGCAATTCACGACGGTAAAATCGTTGCTATCGGCCCGCTGGACTCCAGCACGACCGCCAACCACATTCTCGATTTGCACGGCAAGGTTTTCGCCAGCGCCGGATGGATCGACTCCCATGTCCACTGTTACATCAAATCGCCTATTTATTATGACGAGCCTGATTTAGTCGGCGTCGCAAGCGGTGTCACCACGGTAATTGATGCGGGCAGCACCGGCGCGAATGACGTCGATGACTTCTATCAGCAGACCCGTCAGGCAAAAACCAACGTCTTTGCTTTCCTCAATATTGCCCGTACCGGCATCGTGACGCAAAACGAACTGGCGGATATGGCGCAAATTGACAAGGTTGGCGTGCGTGATTCTATTGCCCGTAATCCTGGTTTTATCATCGGTATTAAAGCGCGAATGAGCAGCAGTGTGGTCGGTCAGAACGGCATCAAGCCGCTGGTTCGTGCCAAGGAAATTCAGCAGGAAAACGGCGGTCTGCCGTTGATGGTCCACATCGGTAATAACCCGCCAGACCTTGGTGAAATCGCCGACTTATTAACATCAGGTGACATCATCACCCACTGCTACAATGGCAAACCGAACCGTATTTTGTCGCCGGAAGGCGTGCTGCGAGGCTCGATAAAACGCGCGCTTAGCCGCGGTGTACGACTTGACGTCGGCCATGGCAGTGCCAGCTTTAGTTTTGAAGTGGCGGAACTGGCTATCCAGCAGGGCATTACGCCACACACCATCAGCTCTGATATTTATTGCCGTAACCGCGTCAACGGGCCAGTTCATAGCTTGGCTGCGGTGATGTCTAAATTCTTTACCGTCGGCATGTCACTGGAGCAGGTGATTGATTGCGTTACCTGCAATGCTGCCGACGCGCTCCGCCTGCCGTCCAAAGGGCGCCTGCAAGTTGGCGCTGACGCTGACCTGACGTTGTTTGAACTCCAGCATGCGCCGAAGGTGTTCCTTGACTCTGAAGGCTTTTCAGTGACCGGTGAGCATCATCTCGTCCCACTGGCCGCCGTGGTGGCAGGCATAACCCTATTCACTGATGAAGGGAGATCAAGTGATGTCTTCGAATGCTAATCTTTATGAAAAATACAATTTAAAACAAGTCATTAACGCTTCCGGCCGTATGACCGCGCTGGGGGTTTCTACCCCGCGTGCCGAAGTGGCTGATGTTGTTAATACCGGTCTGAATCACTACTTCGAAATGAAGGATTTAGTCAACAAAACCGGCGCGTACATCGCTAAATTGCTCTGCGTTGAAAATGCCGTCGTGGTGTCCTGCGCGTCTGCCGGTATTGCGCAATCCGTCGCGGCTGTGATTGTGAAAGACAACGCCTGGTTGCTGGAAAATCTGCACGCGGCACCGTTGGACTTGCCGCACGACATCGTGCTGCCGAAAGGTCACAACGTTAACTATGGCACACCGGTACAGACCATGGTGCTGATGGGCGGTGGCAAGGTAGTGGAAGCCGGTTATGCCAACGAATGTTCAGCTGCGCAGCTCGCTGCGTGCATTACCCCACGTACTGCTGCCCTTTTGTATATCAAGTCGCATCACTCGGTGCAGAAAAGCATTCTGTCGGTTAGCGAAGCCGCGGCCGTCGCCCGTGAACACAATATTCCACTGATCGTCGACGCGGCAGCTGAAGAAGATCTGACCTGCTATTACAACATGGGTGCTGATCTGGTGATCTACAGTGGTGCCAAAGCCATCGAAGGCCCGACCAGTGGCCTGGTGCTCGGCAAACATCAGTATGTTGAGTGGGTGAAATTGCAATCTGGCGGTATCGGCCGGGCGATGAAAGTCGGCAAAGAGGGCATTCTTGGCTTAACTCAGGCGATCGAAAGTTATATTACGCTGCCGAAAACCACCGGTCAGGAAATGGTCGATAAGATGACACCCTTTATTGAAAGCTTGAACCAAATCAATGGTGTTACTGGCCGCGTGGTGTGGGACAGCGCCGGGCGAGATATCGCGCGTACTGAAATCACCTTCGACGAAGCGGTGTTGGGCTGGAAAACTAAGGATATTGTCGATGCGATGAAAAATGGTGAGATTGCCATCTACTTCCGCGGTTACCGTGCCAACGAAGGCAAAATTGAAGTCGATGTGCGCAGCGTGACGCTGCCGCAACTCACTATCGTTGCCAATCGTTTTAAACAACTTTTCAGCGGAGAAAAAGCATGAAGTTGACCCCGAATTTCTACCGTGACCGCGTGTGCCTGAACGTATTGGCAGGTTCCAAAGATAATGCCCGCGAAATTTATGACGCCGCTGAGGGTCATGTGCTGGTGGGCGTGCTATCTAAAAATTACGCGGATGTACCCAGCGCCGTCGCGGACATGAAAGAGTACGCCGCGCTGATTGAAAATGCGTTGTCCATCGGCCTGGGTGCTGGTGATCCGCGCCAGTCGCTGATGGTCAGCCAGATCTCACAGCAGGTTCAGCCGCAGCATGTGAATCAGGTGTTCACCGGCGTAGGCACCAGCCGGGCATTGCTTGGTCAGAGTGACAGCGTCGTTAACGGATTGATTTCGCCAACTGGCAAAGTCGGCTGGGTAAAAATCAATACCGGACCGCTGAGCGCTACCTTTGCTGATGCCGTTGTGCCGGTAGAAACCGCCATTGCGCTATTGAAAGATATGGGCGGCAGTTCGGTAAAATACTTCCCTATGGGCGGCCTGAAAACCCGTGATGAATTTGCCGCTGTGGCCCGCGCATGCGCGAAGCATGACTTCTGGCTGGAGCCGACCGGCGGAATAGATTTGGAAAACTTCGAGCCGATTATGGCAATCGCGCTGGAAGCGGGCGTCAGTAAAATCATTCCCCACATCTACAGCTCAATTATTGACAGCAATAGCGGCAACACCCGCCCTGATGATGTCAGAACTCTGCTGGCCAGTGTCAAAAAACTGATCGGTTGAGATAAGCAATATGTCCTTCCGCGCTGTGAGCTGTCTGCGCTGTTAAATATCCGGCGTCCGTCCCTTTAGCGGGCAGCGCCAGATCCCTCGTTTATCTGGCAATCCCTTTAAATTAAGGAAAGGTATGAGAAACTGGCTACTGATTTCAGGTTTAACATCCGCGATGCTGGCGATGTCTGCCACACCGCTTTATGCAGCAGAAAAAAACATGACGCAAACTCCTCATTACGCGTATGTCGGCACCTATAATCCGAATGGTGAAGGCGTTTACCGCTTCAAATTCGACAGTAAAACCGGTGCGCTAACCGAGCGCGTACTGGCCAGCCAATTGCCGAATCAGGCCCAGATGGTCGCGAGTCACGATGGTAAAACGCTGTTTATCGGCAGTGAAATTGACACCTACAACGGTGGTAAGAACGGTGCTATTGCGGCCTATAAGATCAATCCACAGGATGGCAGCCTGACGTTGATTAACCAAGTGGATTCCCAGGGAGCGGGCCCGGTATATCTGTCGCTGACGCCGAAAGGCGATCGCTTACTGGTGGCAAATTATATCAGCGGCGTGGTGGCAACCTTCCCGGTAGACGCCAGTGGTAAGTTGAGTGACGCCAGCGATCATCAGCAAGATTCCGGGCCGGCCGGCGCAGGCAAACCGGCCGCGGCCGCCGAAGGCAGTTTCGCGATCAGCGACCACAATGGCCCGCATGCACACATGATTGCTACTGACCCGAGTGGCAAATTCGTCTTCTCAACCGACCTCGGTCTGGACCGCATTTACCAATGGGAATTGGACAGTTCCAGTGGCAAGTTGCAGGCTAATGATCCGGCGTTTATCAACGCGTCTTCACCGGGCGCAGGGCCACGTCATTTTGTGTTCCATCCGAATGGCAAGGTAGTGTTTCTGATTAACGAAGAAGCTTCTACGTTGACCAGCTACCGCTTTGACAGTACCAAAGGCACCCTGACCCAGTTACACATGCTGTCATCTCTGCCGGCCAATTTCAAAGGTACCAACTTCGCCGCTGGCATCGTGCTGAGCAGAGACAGCAAACATCTGTACGTCGCCAACCGTCTGCACAACAGTATTGCGCAGATCAACGTGACCGGTGAGGGTGCAATGACCTTTGGCGAGGAGACCTGGACTCGTGGGGATTATCCACGCACCCTCAACGTCTCACCGGATGGAAAATATATTTACGCGATGAATCAACGAAGCGATAACATCACCAGATTCAAGGTTTCGTCTGGCAGCGGTAAATTGACCTTCGTTGATGATTACACGCCAGTGGGCAGCCCGTCGCAGATGGTCATTGTTCCCTGATCGGTAATGCATCAGAACTCAATCCCTCCCCCTGAAACCTCACCCGGTTTTAGGGGGAGGGACATTGGAAAGAAAATGAGGCAACCATAGTGAGATTTCCCTATCAACGACTGGCCCATTTATTTGATGCGCTACAGGCTGAAACGCTGCCGCAGGAGGAGCTGGCGAAACGCCTGGACGTCTCGACTCGCACGGTGCGTGCTGACATTACTGCGCTTAATGAGATCATGGAGCAGTATGGTGCGTCGTTCGTGCACAACCGTGGCAGCGGGTATCAGCTAAAAATCGATGATCCGACGCTGTTCTCCGCCCTGAAAGAGACCCGTAACCGCCGTATCAGCCCAACCCCACGTACCGCCTCTGAACGGGTAAATTACCTGCTCATACGTTTTTTGACCTCAGCTTTTTCACTTAAGCTGGAAGATCTGGCCGATGAATGGTTTGTCAGTCGGGGAACCCTGCAAAATGATATGGCTGAGGTCAGGGAGCATCTGGCGCACTACCACCTGAGCATTGAAACTAAACCGCGTTACGGTATGAAGCTATTCGGTGTTGAACTGGCAATCCGCGCCTGTCTGACCGATTTACTCTTCCAACTCGATGGTGAGGAGCAGACCAATCCGCTGCTGAAAACCGAAAGTCTGGAGCGTGAGGCACTGGCACCACTGACCCATTTTATGCATCAGTTGCTGTCCCAGTCGCCAATCCAACTGACTGACGAAGGCGAGCAGTACTTGATCCTGTACTGTGCGGTGGCGATTAAACGCATTGCCGGTGGCAATCCGCTGACTGACTTTGATGCGGAGGAGGGTGATCCGGCGGTGCGACAGGTGTCCGTTTGCCTGGCGGCTGAACTGAAGTCAATGGTGGGCAAAGAGATCCCAGCGGCGGAAGAAGCCTATTTGCGGGTCAATATTGCGGCGCGGCGGGTGCAGAATATTTTGCCGACCGACATTAATGCCGACGACGAAGAATCGCTGGTGGATTACATTCTTTCGTACATTAATGCGCACTATAATTTTGATTTACAAGGTGATAAACAGCTACGCGCCGATCTACTCACCCACATTAAAACCATGATCACCCGGGTTAAATACCAGATCAATATTCCTAATCCCTTGCTAGGCAACATCAAGCAGCACTATCCGATGGCTTATGACGTGACGCTGGCGGCGGTATCCAGCTGGGGAAAATACACACCGTATACACTCAGTGAGAACGAGATCGGTTTTCTGGTGCTGCACATTGGTGTTGGGTTGGAACGGCATTACAACATTGGCTACCAGCGCCATCCGCAAGTCATGCTTGTGTGCGATACCGGCAACTCGACTATTCGCATGATCCAGGCCCAGATCAGTCGTAAATACCCGCAGCTGGTGTTGACGCAGGTGGTGTCACTGCGTGATTACGAGAAGCTCGGACACGTCGACGAAGATTTCATTATCTCCAACGCGCGCATCAGTGAGAAAAACAAGCCGGTGGTGGTGTTGTCGCCTTTCCCGACGGAATACCAGATGGAGCAGTTAGGCAAGCTGGTGTTAGTAGACCGCACGCGGCCCTACATGTTGGAGAAGTTCTTCGACGAAAAACATTTTATGATCATCGACGAACCCATGACTCAAGCACAGCTATTCCATAAAGTGTGTCGCCAGCTGGAAGAGGAAGGTTACGTCGATGCCGAGTTTTATCCTTCCGTTGTCGAGCGTGAAGAGATAGTGTCGACCATGCTGGGTGAAGGTATCGCGCTGCCGCATTCACTCGGTTTGCTGGCCAGGAAGACCGTGGTGATCACGCTGCTGTCGCCGCAGGGGATCGCGTGGGGAGAGGGGCAAACCGCTCACGTGATTTTCCTGTTGGCAATCAGCAAAGCAGATTACGAAGAGGCGATGGCGATTTACGATCTGTTTGTGACGTTTGTGCGGGAGAGGTCGATGAGCCGTTTATTGAGCAGTTCTAATTTCGAAAGCTTCAAAGCGATTGCTATCGATTGCCTGAGCCGAATCTAGCCATCCTCGTCATCCTTCAAGCGGTCTCTGCGTTGGCTGCCTTCACTCACCCCGGTCACTTACTGATGTAAGCTCCCGCGGATTATGATCCTCATAAATGAGGCTCACCCTTAAGGGCCAGCGCGAGCGCTGTTCAAATCGGTCTTTGACCGATTTGTCACTCAGTTGCCGCCTTGATACAACTCGAATGATTTTGGGGAGATTTTTGAGTCTAAAAACCAAGATTAATCTTCGTCAAAACCGGAATTGATCAGATTCGCGACGGCACTTAGCGCCTCGGCCTCATCGGGGCCAGTGGCTTCGATCTCGATTTTCTGGCCTTTCGGGGAATCGAGCATCAGTAGCGCAATCACGCTGCTGGCTTCCGCTTCAATGCCTGCGTCATTGCGCAGCATCACTTCCGACTCAAAGCTCTGCACTAACTCAAACAACTTCATCGCCGGGCGTGCGTGCATACCCAACCGGTTTTTAATTTCTACCGTTTGTTTCACTGTCATGTTTTGCGTTTTTCCAGCGTGCGATGACGGGATTGCACATTCTTCCCGCGGGAACGAAAGTAGTCGGCCAATTGTTCTGCAATATATACCGAGCGGTGTTTACCACCGGTACAACCGATGGCGACAGTCAGATAACTGCGGTTATTCGTTTCCAGCATTGGCAGCCAAAGTTCCAGGTAGCTGCGCGTCTGATAAATGAAGTTATGTACTTCGGTGTGACGGTCAAGGAACGCCGCCACAGGTTTGTCCAGGCCGGTCATCGGGCGCAGTTTGGGATCCCAGTGTGGGTTCGGCAGGAAACGTACATCAAAGACGTAATCTGCATCAATAGGGATGCCGTGCTTATAGCCGAATGACTCGAACACCATAGTCAGCTCGCGCTCACGTTTACCCAGCAAGCGTGTTCGCAGCATTTCAGCCAGTTCATGCACTGACATTTCTGAGGTGTCGATGATGAGATCAGCGGATGAACGCAAAGGTTCCAGCAGGTCAGCTTCTTCATCGATGGCGCTTTCGAGCGAGAGATTTTTAGTGGAAAGAGGGTGCAGGCGACGGGTGTCACTGTAACGACGGATCAAAGTATTACGATCGGCATCGAGAAACAGCAGCTGTGGCGCAAAGCTTGCCGGCAGCTGGGCCATCGCGTGTTCGAAAATTTCCGGGTTTTCCGGCATGTTGCGCACGTCAATACTGACCGCAGCAGATATGTTACGTTCGGCGAGGGTTTCGGCAAGCTGAGGCAGTAAGACTACCGGCAGGTTGTCCACACAGTAAAAACCCATGTCCTCCAGTGCCCGCAAGGCAACTGACTTCCCAGAACCGGAACGGCCGCTGACAATCATCAGCACCATGTTGTCACTCCCCTGCAATTCAGTGTTCGAAATTCCCTGCCCCAGTTTTCCACCGGGAACCATCACAGTGACTAAGTTGAGCCGGTGAGAATAAATATTTACCGGCTGAACTGAAATGCCACCTGCTTAATCCGTTAAGTATAGTCTTGTAATTATTCGCTTTCTGTCATGATTCGGAACAGCTCTTCGTCGCTTTGTGCGCCACGCAGACGACGGCAGACGGTTTTGTCAGCCAGCTTTTTGGCGACCAAAGATAAGGTGTGTAAGTGGGTTTTGCATTGATCAGCCGGGACCAGTAAGGCAAAAAGCAGATCAACCGGCTGGTTATCAATCGCATCGAAGGCGATAGGTTGTTCCAGTTTAATGAATACACCGACAGCGCGCAGCGTGTCCTCTTCCAGTTTACCGTGTGGAATGGCAATGCCTGCACCAATACCTGTGCTGCCCATTCTTTCGCGGGTCAGAATGGCATCGAAAATCAATTGTGGCGCCAGATTGAGTTGTTTGGCGGCAAGTTCGCTGATGATTTCCAGCGCGCGTTTTTTACTGGCGCAGTGAACGCCGCTTTTAGTGCATTCGGCGTTAAGGACTGACGTTAACTGCATAGCTGTATCGTTAATCATTTCTTCTTCACTTTAGCGCTCTTTCACCCTAATGACAGTTCGGCTCGTTTCCCGAGGGTCACAAGCCGATGCTCTCAAAGTCCGTAGCGCGACAGGCTACGTAAGTGTCAGTGCTGTTTCAGTTTATCTTTATGCTTATTGAGCTGGCGCGCCAGTTTATCAACCAGGCCGTCGATGGCCGCATACATATCCTGATGTTCCGAGGTGGCGTGCAACTCGCCTCCATTCACATGCAGTGTGGCCTCAGCCACTTTCTGCACTTTTTCAACGCTTAGCACCACGTATACCTGATTGATTCGATCAAAGTATTGCTCAAGTTTGGCAAACTTCGACGAGACGAATTCTCTCATGGGTTCCGTGATTTCGACGTGATGTCCGGTAATGTTGAGCTGCATAATGTCTTCCTTCTCAGTTGAGGTCAAACTAACTGTTTACGTTGGTTTGATGGCGGGATGGACAAAGACTCTCGGTATTTAGCAACAGTACGACGGGCCACCATGATCCCCTGATCGGAAAGCAAGGTAGCTAACTTGCTGTCGCTTAACGGTTTGACGGGATTTTCCGCCGCGATCAATTTCCTCACCAGCGCCCGGATAGCGGTCGACGATGCCTCGCCACCGCTGTCAGTACTGACATGGCTGGAGAAGAAATATTTCAGCTCGAAAATGCCGCGCGGACTGTGCAAGAACTTCTGTGTGGTCACACGTGAGATTGTCGATTCGTGCATTTCGACCGCCCGGGCGATATCTGCCAGAACCATCGGTTTCATGAATTCAGCGCCTAAATCAAAGAAAGCCTGCTGCTGTTCGACGATGCAACGGGTCACTTTGAGCAGGGTTTCATTACGGCTTTCCAGACTTTTTATCAGCCATTTTGCTTCCTGCAAATTGCTGCGAATGAACTGGCCGTCGCTGTCGCTTCGCGCTGAACTGCCCATTGCGGCGTACTGTTGGTTAATCTTCAGACGCGGAATGCTGTCGGAGTTGAGTTCCACCGTCCAGATGTCTGACACTTTACGTACCAGCACGTCCGGGATCACGTACTCAGACTCTCCGGTATTGATCGACTGTCCAGGGCGAGGATCCAGTGACTGGATCAACTGCATCGCTCCTTTGAGTGTATCTTCTTTTAGCCGGGTTGATCGCATCAGTGCACGGAAATCATGGTTTGCCAGTAGATCCAGATGTTCGCTGACAATCAGTTTGGCTTCGACCAGAAAAGCGGTTTCTGGTACGTATTGTGAAAGCTGGATCAGCAGGCAGTCGCGCAGGTCTTTTGCCGCCACGCCCACTGGGTCAAAGCGCTGAACGCGTTTGAGTACGGCTTCCACTTCTTCCATGGTGACGTCATCGTCGCCCACGCTCTCAAGGATATCTTCCAGAGAGACGGTGAGATAGCCGGTGTCATCGACGGCATCGACAATCGACGTCGCGATGGCGGCATCAGTGTCGGTAAAAGGAGTCAATTCTACCTGCCACATCAGGTAATCCTGCAGCGTCTGGGTAGTTTCGCCCTGATAGATGGGTAGTTCGTCGTCGCTGTAATCGTTGCCAGTGCCTGACGGCGTACCGGCGGTATAAATCTCATCCCAGGTGGCGTCCAGAGGCAGCTCTTCGGGCATGTCTTTTTGCTCAAGCGCTTCGCGGGTATCAAGACCTTCGCTGTCGGGGGTTTCTACTGAGTCGATCTCTTCATGCAGGTCGGTTTGCTCTAACAGCGGATTGCTTTCCAGCGCCAGTTGGATCTCCTGCTGGAGTTCAAGCGTCGACAATTGCAACAGGCGAATAGCTTGCTGTAACTGAGGTGTCATGGCCAATTGCTGGCTGAATCGTAGCTGCAAACCTTGCTTCATATCTTGGCTTTACGTCCTGAACTATACGGCGTGATTTACAGACGGAACTCTTCACCGAGATAAACACGTTTAACTTGTTCATCCGCCAGAATCTCTGTCGGTGTGCCATGGGCGATGAGTTTCCCCTGGCTGACAATATAAGCACGTTCACACACGTCGAGCGTTTCGCGCACGTTGTGGTCGGTGATCAGTACGCCAAGGCCGCTGTCACGCAGATGTTCAATAATTTTTTTGATATCAATAACTGAAATAGGGTCAACACCGGCAAAAGGTTCATCCAGAAGAATGAATTTCGGGTTGGCTGCCAGCGCCCGGGCGATCTCTACACGGCGGCGTTCACCACCGGACAGAGACTGACCGAGGTTGTCGCGCAGATGGGAGATATGAAACTCTTCCATCAGCTCGTTGGCGCGGTCGTTACGCTGTTCTTTATTCAGGTCTTCGCGGATCTCAAGCACAGCCATCAGGTTGTTGAATACGCTGAGACGGCGAAAGATTGAGGCTTCCTGCGGCAGATAGCCAATTCCACGACGTGCACGGGTGTGCAGCGGCAACAGGCTGATGTCTTCATCATCGACAATGATACGGCCTGCATCGCGCTGAACGATGCCCACGACCATATAGAACGTGGTGGTCTTACCCGCGCCGTTTGGACCCAGTAGTCCAACAATTTCGCCGGAGTTGACGGCCAGGCTGACATCTTCAACTACTTTGCGGCCCTTGTAGGCCTTAGCCAGATTTTCTGCGATTAACGTTGCCATAAATTATCACTTACTCTTTTTCGTCTGCGCTGCGGGGGCTGGTGCCGGCTGGTTTTTGTCCTGCAACTGCGAAGGGACCAGAACGGTGGTCACTCGACCGCCTTTATTGTCGCTGAAGGCTTCCATCTGCTGTTTTTGCACCAGATAGGTAATACGATCGCCTTTCACATTACTGTCTTGTTGTTCAAGGTAAGCATTGCCGGTCAGGGTAACCAGGTCGGTGGCGACTTCGTAGCGCACCTTTGATGCGTGGCCGCTGATCGGTTTGCCGTTGTCCTGCATCTGATAGAAAGTCACCGGGTTACCGTAACCTTCAACCACTTCTTTACCTGATTCGCCTTTAGGTCGGATAACCACAACTTTGTCGGCTTTGACCTGAATGGATCCCTGATTGACGATGACGTTGCCGGTGAATGTCGCCGTGTTAGTGTTAACGTCCAGCGCCTGATTGACCGAATCGATGGTGATCGGCTTGGTGGTGTCGTCTTTCAGCGCCAATGCTGGAATGCTGACGGCAAGCAGAGAGCTGGTGATCAGGAAATTACGGATTTTATTTTTTGCTTGGAATTTCATAAGTGGTCTTTACCTTTTCGATCAGCTCTGCGGTTTTGTTACGCAGATTTCCACGCATTTTCATGCCGTTAGATGTAAAGCCTGTGCCATAAAGCGTCACTTCATCATCGGAAGCCACGTCTTGTGTGACCAGGTTAACAGAAGCATTGTCCGTTATGATGCGCTGCAGCTGCGACGTATCCGGCGTCAGGCTATCCACCTGAACGTGCCCGTACAAATAGAGCATTTTATCATTGGTCATCTTGGCGCGATCTGAGCGTACGGTCCAGACAGGAATTTTGTCTTTGTCGTACATAGTCATCACGGGTTTGGTAAACCAGGTCAGTTGGTCAGTGGTGAAATATTCAACTTGTTCAGAAACCAGTTTATAATTCAGGCTGCCCAACGGGTTATATACGACGGTAACCGTATGTTGGCTCTGATACGTAGGGTCTTGGTCGTTGGCCGCAGACGGTGTCGGGTTATCTGAGTCCGAGAGAGACCAGCCAATCAGAGCTAATGCCACCACGGCCAGCAGGATCGTTATCCAAAGCTTTGGTTTGTTCATATCGACAGCCCTTTGGCGTCAGCAAGCTTGCCCTGCGCAAGCAGAATAAGGTCACATAATTCACGCACTGCACCGCGTCCGCCGGGAATGTGCGTTACATAATGCGCTTTGGGCAGCAGTATCGGATGTGCATCATATACTGCAACCGATAACCCCACTTCAGCCATGACGGGCCAGTCAATCAGGTCATCACCGATATAGGCGACCTGGCTGGCTGTTAAAGACAGTGTATCCAACAGTTCACGGAAGGCCAAAAGCTTATCTGACTGCCCCTGATACAGGTGGCGAATGCCCAGTGTATTAGCTCGGTCTTCCAATAGCTTTGCGCTTCTGCCGGTAATAATTGCCACCTCAATATCAGAGGTCAGCAGGCAGCGGATGCCGTAACCGTCACGGACGTTGAAGCTTTTCAACTCTTCGCCCTGATTTCCCATATAAATCAGGCCATCAGACATTACACCGTCAACGTCACAAATCAGCAGGCGAATGGCCTTTGCCCGTTCCAGTACATCCATACTGACCGGACCATAGCAGGTATCCACCTTGGCTGCGCTATTACTCATTCAGGACATTCCTCAATTAAACTACGCCAGCGCGTAGCATGTCATGCATATGTACCACACCCAACAACTGGTCGCCATCGGCAACCATGACGCAGGTAATGTGGCGATCCTGCATTAAATTCAGAGCATCAACCGCCAGCAATGTCGGACGAACGCGGATCCCGCCGGTGGTCATGACGTCAGCGATGGACGCTTCGCTAATGTTTATGCCCATGTCGAAGATGCGGCGTAAATCGCCATCGGTAAAGATGCCTTGAATTTTCATCAGGTCATCACAAATTACCGTCATCCCCATGTTTTTACGGGTGATTTCAAGCAATGCATCACGCAATGATGCGTCATTGCTGACGTGCGGAATTTCGGCACCGCTGTGCATGATATCGCTGACCCGCAACAGAAGCTTGCGGCCAAGTGCCCCGCCAGGGTGCGAAAGGGCGAAGTCTTCGGCAGTAAAACCGCGTGCTTGCAATAGCGCCACGGCCAGGGCGTCACCCATCACCATGACCGCAGTGGTGCTGGTGGTGGGCGCCAGCCCGAGCGGGCAGGCTTCCTGCGGAACGCTGACGCAAATATGTATATCCGCCGCTTTTCCCATCGAGCTTTCCGGATTTGCCGTCAGGCAAATCATGGTGATCGCCAGTCGTTTTAATACCGGGATCAATGCCAATATTTCGTGCGATTCACCGGAGTTAGAGATGAGGATCACGATGTCCTGTTTAGACACCATTCCAAGATCGCCATGGCTGGCTTCACCGGGATGAACAAAGAACGCCGGCGTGCCAGTGCTGGCAAAGGTCGCCGCCATTTTGCGGCCGACATGGCCTGATTTGCCCATGCCCATCACCACTATTTTACCGACGCAAGCGAACATCTTTTCACATGCGCGGGTAAAGTCGTTGTTAATGTACTGGTCGAGCTGTTCCAGCCCCTCACGTTCGGTCTTCAGTACGGCTTTTCCTGCAGACTGGAAATCAAATCTTCCTTCTGGTTCCAAATTTCCCATGATCTCTTCCTGATGGGGTTTAAAACTCAACGCCGCCGGGTACAAAGTACAACAGCGCCACATACGTGACAAAGCCACATAATAACAGAGCACCAGCCAAGTGACCGATGCGGTGTTTACGCATCAGACACAACCCGGTAAGCACGATACTCACAGCGAGCATCACCCAGTAGTCCCTGTGAAAAGCCTCCGGGCTGAACGATCCCGGAGCAACCAGTGCGGGTAAACCCAGAACCAGACAGATGTTAAAAATATTGGCACCAATGATGTTGCCCAGAGCAATATCATCCTCGCCTTTCACCGAACCCGCGATAAAGGTCGCCATTTCCGGCAAGCTGGTACCAATAGCTACCACCGTTAAGCCAATAATCAGTTCACTGACGCCAAAGTAGCGGGCGATGACCGTGGTATTATCGACGATCATGCTCGAAGCCAGCGGCATAATAATGAACGCCAGCGCCAGCCACAGGAAGGCGACGGTATTGCTGCTGTCCTGTGGGAGCTCGGCCATCTGTTCGTAAGTCAGAGTATCCAATCCTTGCTTTTCAGCAGCCCGGGCAATTTTGATCATCCAAATGACGAAAACAGCTGCGCTTGTCAGCAGTAAAACGCCATCCAGGCGACTGAGTTCACCGTCACTAAGCAGAAAACCGCATAGCACTGTGACCAGTAACAATAAAGGGAGTTCTCGCCGCAAGATATCAGAACCCACGGAAAGTGGATGAATCAACGCCGCGCCGCCCAAAATCAGAAGAATATTGATGATATTCGAACCAATTGCGTTTCCGACGGCCAAATCCATCTGATCATTGATAGCAGCCGTGGTTGACACCACCAGCTCAGGAAGGGAAATACCGACCCCCACCACGGTCATACCGATGATTAATGGTGGAATACCCATTGAGCGGGCAAGAACAGCAGCTCCGTACACTAGTCGATCGGCGGCATAGACTAAGAGTAATAAGCCGACAACCATGAGTACGATAGCGAGAAGCATGAAAAATCCTTTAATTAGGTATAATGCGAGGTTTGTTGCCTGAACAGCCGACCAAAGGGTAGTCAAAAAAGATCAAGAGTTACACAATTTATGTTCTTAAACAGCGTGTCCTCAAACAGCCAGTCAAAGCTGCTGTATGTTAGACGAATCCAGCGTTTCTTTTAATACTGTTATTCATTGATTTTGACCGCCTGAGGCAGAAAAGTAAATCAATGGCAATTTTGGTGACGTAAATGCGGTAAGTTTTTGTAAAAATACCGGAGTTACGCGCTGGTACCTCTAACATCAGAGGTATCGTAAGCTGAAACAATCCTAAGGGATAAACTGAATGAGTCAGAGCCAATCGAATCTGGTCGAGATCAAAGGCATGAGCTTCACGCGCGGCGAACGCCCCATTTTCGAAGAGATAAATATGACGGTACCCCGCGGCAAAGTTACCGCCATCATGGGACCCTCTGGGATCGGTAAAACGACCTTGTTGCGTCTTATCGGGGGGCAGTTAGCGCCGGACAGCGGTGAGATATGGTTCGATGGGGAAAATATTCCCGCCTTATCGCGGAGTAAGCTTTACGAATCGCGTAAGAAAATGAGTATGCTGTTTCAGTCCGGTGCACTGTTTACCGACTTGAATGTGTTTGAGAATGTGGCCTTTCCACTGCGTGAGCACAGCAAGTTGCCAGAAGAGCTGCTGCGCAGTACCGTGACTATGAAGCTGGAAGCCGTAGGTTTGCGCGGTGCCGGTAAACTGATGCCAGCAGAGCTTTCAGGCGGTATGGCACGTCGCGTTGCTTTAGCGCGTGCAATTGCGCTTGACCCTGAACTGATTATGTTTGATGAGCCTTTCGTGGGTCAGGACCCGATCACGATGGGAGTTCTGGTGAAGCTGATCGATGAGCTTAATCATGCTCTGGGCGTCACCTGTATTGTCGTATCACATGATGTTCCTGAGGTTCTGAGCATTGCTGACTATGCTTATATTGTGGCAGCACAGCATGTGATTGCTGAAGGAACGCCCGAGGCGCTGCAAAATAATCCAGATCCCCGTGTTCGCCAGTTTCTCGACGGTATCGCCGATGGGCCGGTACCTTTCCGCTTCCCGGCCGGCGATTATAAAGCCGAGCTGCTTGGATGATGGAGTTGTATATCAATGTTAATTAAGGCATTAGCCTCTACAGGCCGTCGTGGTATTCAAACATGTACCTCGTTTGGCCGCGCCGGACTGATGTTATTCCGTGCACTGGTCGGCAAGCCGCAGTTTGCCAAACAGTGGCCGTTGTTGCTTAAGCAGCTTTACAGTGTTGGTGTATTGTCGCTGTTGATCATTCTGGTGTCGGGTCTATTCATCGGCATGGTGCTTGGCCTGCAGGGTTACATCGTTTTGACGACCTACAGTGCAGAAGCCAGCCTCGGCATGATGGTAGCGCTCTCTTTGCTGCGCGAACTGGGGCCGGTGGTAACCGCGTTGCTGTTCGCTGGCCGCGCCGGATCTGCATTAACCGCTGAAATTGGACTGATGAAAGCCACTGAACAGATCTCAAGTCTGGAGATGATGGCGATCGATCCCCTGCGTCGCGTTGTTGCCCCCCGTTTCTGGGCCGGGCTGATTTCCATGCCGTTACTGACCGCGATTTTTGTTGCCGTGGGTATCTGGGGCGGCTCGCTGGTTGGCGTGAACTGGAAAGGAATCGACAGTGGATTCTTCTGGTCAGCTATGCAAAATGCGGTAGAGTGGCGTCATGATCTACTTAACTGCCTGATAAAGAGCATAGTTTTTGCCATTACCGTGACCTGGATTGCTCTATTCAATGGTTATGACGCTATCCCGACCTCTGAAGGGATCAGCCGGGCAACGACCCGTACCGTGGTGCATTCGTCTCTGGCGGTGCTGGGATTAGATTTTGTGCTGACAGCACTGATGTTTGGGAATTAATCAATGCAAACGAAGAAAAGTGAGATCTGGGTTGGTGCATTTTTAATCATCGCCTTGTGTGCCGTGTTATTTCTTTGCCTTAAAGTGGCTGATATACGTTCGATGGGTTCTGAACCGACTTACCGCATTTCTGCTACCTTCGACAATATTGGCGGCCTGAAGGCCGGTTCTCCGGTTAAAGTGGGTGGTGTAGTTGTCGGGCGCGTGAGTGCTATTACGCTGGACAAAAATTACTCGCCGAAAGTGGAAATGGATATTGAGAAGAAATATAACCAGATCCCGAGCACGAGTACGTTGGCTATCCGCACATCCGGTTTGTTGGGTGAGCAATTCCTGGCGCTGAATATCGGTTTTGAAGACCCGGATATGGGAACGACTATTCTTAAAGATGGCGGCTCAATTCAGGACACCAAATCAGCGCTGGTGCTGGAGGACCTGATCGGTCAGTTCCTGTACAAGAGCGGTGGTGATAAAGACAAAACTGACGCTAATGCGGGTGATGCTCAGGCGACGCCCGATGCAGTGGCCGCTCCACAGCCCGCAGCAACCAGTCATTAAGCACTTTTTACGAGTACCGTTTACAAGAGGAACAATGCATGTTTAAACGTATCATTTTAGCCACTATGCTGGTGGTTATGGCGCCACTGGCCAATGCCGCCGCAGACCAGACAAATCCGTACAGCATGATGAATGAAGCGGCGAAGAATACTTTTACCCGTCTGAAAACCGAGCAGCCGAAAATCAAGCAAGATCCTAATTACCTGCGCGTCATCGTTCGTGAAGAGTTGCTGCCGTTTGTGCAGATCAAGTATGCCGGCGCTTTAGTTCTCGGCCGTTACTACAAAGATGCAACTCCGGCGCAGCGCGAAGCTTACTTCGCCGCGTTCGGTGATTATTTGCAACAGGCTTATGGTCAGGCTTTAGCGCTGTACAAAGACCAAAGCTACACGGTGCAACCGGAGCAATCATTTGCCGGTAAGGACATCATTGCGATTCGCGTGACGATCATTGATCCCAACGGTCGCCCGCCAGTTCGCCTGGATTTCCAGTGGCGTAAAAACAGCCGGACTAACGACTGGCAGGCGTATGACATGATTGCCGAAGGCGTCAGCATGATCTCTACCAAACAAAACGAATGGGCGGATATCCTGCGTCAGAAAGGCATCGATGGCCTTACTGAGCGTCTGAAACAAGCTGCGGCACAGCCAATCACGCTGGATAAAAAATGATAAAAGGCGCATTGAGCTGGGAGCACCAGCCACCGCGCCTGATGTTGCGCGGTGATCTGGATCGCGAAACGTTGTTGCCGCTGTGGAATCAGCGCCGGACGCTGATGAATAAGGTCAATACGGTTGACGTTGCCGGTCTGGATCGCGTGGACTCAGCCGGTCTGGCGATGTTGGTTCACCTGCGCGGACAGGCTGAGCAGGAAGGCGTTACTCTGGCTCTCACCGGCATCACCGATCGTTTGAGCACGCTTATCGCACTCTACAATTTGCAGGAAATTATCCCCGTTAATTGAGAGCACAAAAAGTGGTTCAATAAATAAGGCAGCAGTAACCGTAAGTTAGCGAGCGTTTCTGCGATAGCCGATGCAATACGTACAAGCCCCTATGCAAAACTCACGCACAGGGGCTTTTTCGTGGTTTAAGAGTTGGCCGGATCCCTATAAGATGTTCAGCTGTTATGATCTCTTCAGAAGAATCGATTCCTATGGACACTAACGAAATTAAAGACGTGCTGATGAACTCATTGGCATTGGATGAAGCCCACGTCACAGGTGACGGCAGCCACTTTCAGGCCATCGTAGTGGGTGCATTGTTCGACGGCATGAGCCGGGTGAAAAAACAACAAACTGTCTATGCCCCTTTGATGGCATACATCGCAGATAACCGCATTCATGCACTCTCTATCAAGGCTTATACCCCTGAAGAGTGGCAGCGTGACCGCAAACTGAATGGTTTTTAAGGCTGTAGGTTCCCTCCGTCAGCAATGCGTATTTGAATTAAGCATTTGAAATTAAGAGAGCCGTTACAATGGATAAATTTCGTGTACAGGGTGGCACTCGTCTAAGTGGCGAAGTGTCTATCTCCGGTGCAAAGAACGCCGCACTCCCTATCTTGTTTGCTGCGCTGCTTGCAGAAGAGCCGGTTGAGCTTCAGAACGTCCCACATCTGAAAGATATCGATACCACCCTCAAATTGCTGGGTCAGTTGGGCACTAAAGTGGAACGTAATGGTTCGGTCTTTGTCGACGCCAGCCAGGTAAACGAGTTTTGCGCGCCCTATGATTTGGTGAAAACTATGCGTGCTTCCATTTGGGCGCTGGGTCCTTTAGTCGCACGTTTTGGTCAGGGTCAGGTTTCACTGCCGGGCGGCTGCGCTATCGGTGCACGTCCTGTTGATCTGCATATTTCGGGGCTTGAGCAACTGGGCGCAAAAATCGTGCTGGAAGAGGGCTATGTCAAAGCGTCCGTTGATGGCCGTTTGCAGGGCGCGCATATCGTGATGGATAAGGTCAGCGTTGGTGCTACCGTGACCATCATGTGTGCGGCGACGCTGGCTGAAGGCACCACGGTTATTGAAAACGCCGCGCGTGAGCCGGAAATCACCGATACAGCAGGTTTCCTGAATACGCTGGGTGCAAAAATTACCGGTGCAGGTACTGACAGAATTACCATCGAAGGCGTTAAGCGTCTGGGTGGCGGGGTGTATCGTGTGGTGCCAGATCGTATCGAAACCGGTACTTTCCTGGTCGCAGCAGCCATCTCTGGTGGTAAAGTTATCTGCCGTGACACGCGTCCAGATACGCTGGATGCTGTGCTGGCAAAACTGCGCGAAGCTGGCGCTGATATTGAAGTTGGCGAAGACTGGATCAGTCTTGATATGCATGGCAAACGTGCGAAAGCGGTCACCTTCCGTACCGCGCCGCATCCGGGTTTTCCGACTGATATGCAGGCACAGTTCAGCTTGCTGAATCTGGTGGCAGAAGGGACCGGTGTTATCACCGAAACCATTTTCGAAAACCGCTTCATGCACATTCCAGAACTTATCCGTATGGGCGCTCATGCAGAAATTGAAGGCAGCACCCTGATTTGCCATGGTGTTGAGCAGCTTTCCGGCGCGCAGGTGATGGCGACTGATTTACGTGCTTCCGCCAGTTTAGTACTCGCCGGTTGTATTGCCGAAGGCGTCACCATCGTTGATCGTATTTATCACATCGACCGCGGCTATGAGCGCATCGAAGATAAACTGCGTCAGCTTGGCGCGAGCATCGAACGCTTCAGCGGCGAATAAAACATCAGACTGACTCGTCAAAAAAAGCCGGAAGAGTTAACTTAACTCTCCGGCTTTTTTACGGCTGCTGTTTAGGCTACTCGTTGATTAATGCGATGGATATTCCTGAATCGTTACCTGCAAAGCCAGCTTTTTACCATTACGCATGATCTCAACTGGGATCACCGTTCCTGGGCGGATTTCAGCCACCTGATCCATGGTTTCAATGGCGGACACTGCTGTTTTCCCATTCACGCTGACGATCACATCGCTCACCAGCATACCTGCATTGGCAGCCGGGCCATTTGGCGTGACTTCGTTGACAATGATGCCCTGCATTCTGTCGATGCCGGTGTTAGGGCCGTGCAGCGGTGATACTTCTCGCCCACCAATGCCGATATAACCACGGATCACGCGGCCGTCACGGATCAGTTTGCCCATGACTTTCGTGGCGAGGGCGGTGGGTATTGCAAAGCCAATGCCTTCCGGCGTGGCACCGTCGTTACTTTTGTCAAAGGAGAGGGTGTTTATGCCCACCAATTCGCCAAGGCTGTTGACCAGTGCGCCACCAGAGTTGCCTTGATTGATTGAGGCGTCGGTCTGCAGGAAGTTCTGGCGACCTGAGGGGCTCAGGCCGATACGGCCGGTGGCACTGATGATGCCCTGCGTTACGGTCTGGCCAAGATTGTAGGGATTACCGATGGCCATCACCAGATCGCCGACTCGGGGTACGCGCTTGGCGTTGATCGGAATAACCGGCAGGTTGCCAGAGTCTATTTTCAAAACAGCCAGGTCGGTGAGGCTGTCTGAACCCACTAACAGCGCTTCGAAGACTCTTCCGTCCTGCAACGCGACGATCACCTGATCTGCATTATTGATCACGTGTTTATTGGTAAGAATGTAGCCTTTATCGTTCATGATCACGCCAGAACCCAGAGTGCGGATCTGTAATTCGCTTTTTGAATTGGCGCCCATGTTACGGTTGTAGACGTTCACTACGGCAGGGGCAGCATGACGCACGCCTTCGTTAAAGCTGACTGGCTGTTCATTGTTTTCGCTGAACTGGTGTTCGAACAATGGCTGGGCAATATTTTTGCGCAGTAAGGGTACTGATGCCAGTAAAATACCGGCAACAATCAGTCCAATAACGGCGGATCGCAATAACTTAACAAGCATAGGAGTCTGGAATTGTGGGTGGAATATTTCAGAAGAATAGCATGACTTGTTCGGACGCAGCACGGGCTGCGTCCGATTTTCACAGGTTTACGGCATTAACATCGTTTTTATGGCATTAACAAATAAATATTTTGACCTTTACGCTGAACGCTCAATGCGATCAGGTTCGGTTTGGCTTCGAGGATCTTACGGAACGCCGCCAGATTATCAACGTTCTCGCGGTTAACACCGATGATAACGTCATCTTTCTGCAAGCCAACCTGATCGGCTGGAGAGCCTTTTTTCACGTCATCAACGCGGATCCCTTTGGCAGTTTTCGGGTCGAGATCGCTCAGGGTGACACCCAGCAGTGCCGGATTAAGCTTGTCGATGCTGGTTTCAACCGTCGGACTCTTATCCAATGTAACGCTCACTGTCATCGGTTTACCTTCGCGTATCAAACCAATCTGCATGGTCACGCCCGGCCCCGCGGTGCCGACTTTGGCGCGTAGTTCAGCGAAACTGCTCAATGGTTTGCCTTGCAGCGTAACCAGAATGTCCCCTGACTTAATACCCGCTTTCGAGGCTGCTGAAGCGGGCAGTACTTCGTTAACAAACGCGCCGCGCTGGCTGTCGAGTTTGAAGGCTTTGGCCAGTTCCGGCGTCATTTCAGTGCCGCGAATGCCCAATAGACCGCGCTTAACCTCTCCAAACTTGATCAGTTGTTCGCTCAGGTTTTTCGCCATATTTACCGGGATAGCAAAGCCAATCCCGATGCTGCCACCTTGTGATGAGAGGATCGCGGTGTTGATGCCAATCAGTTCACCTTTCAGGTTCAGCAACGCGCCACCGGAGTTGCCACGATTAATCGAGGCATCGGTCTGGATAAAATTTTCCAGCCCTTCAAGGTTTAGGCCGCTGCGCCCGAGCGCCGAGATAATGCCCGAGGTGGCGGTTTGGCCGAGGCCAAACGGATTACCTACCGCGACGGCAAAATCGCCTACACGTAGCGAATCGGAATCTGACATGGCGATTTGAGTGAGGTTTTTACCATCAATAATCTGGATTAACGCGATATCGGACTGGTCGTCTTTACCAATCAGCTTAGCCGAATACTCACGGCCATCGTTGATCTGCACGGTGATTTTATCGGCATTATTGACCACGTGATTGTTCGTCAGGACATAGCCTTTGGCCGCATCAATGATCACGCCAGAACCCAAGCCTTCAAAAGCCTGACCCCCTTTGTCATCAGAAGGCGCTTGTGGGCCGAAGAAGAACTTGAATTCAGGTGGTACGTCATTGCTTGGCGGCTGCGTGCCGCTCACCTGCACACTGACCACCGCGGGCAGCACTTTCTCCAGCATCGGGGCCAGACTCGGTAACTGCTGGCCCTCAACGGCGACGGGAAGACCCGCATTCGCCGCAGGAATAGACGCGAAGGTTAATCCGATACAAATGGTTAATACACTGAACAAAAAAGACTTTTTCTTCATAAGGATAACACTCTCGCTGTCTGTTATGGACTATGAACGATAGTCTGTGCTGCGCATTTAGGAAGCGTCATTCTGAGGTGCTGCGTCGGCAGATCCGACGCAATATGGTCTGACCCGTAACAATGAACATTGTCACGGGCAGTTCCATTATTTATTTACGACCCGTACGCTGACCACGCAGCAGGCCTGACGCGCCATCTGAGTAGTCGCGTGGCATTTCTACCGGAGCCTGATCGTTGTCAGCTTCAGAACCGGTTAAACGGTAGTTGAATGGGTTATCCTGTGCTGGCATATCGGGCAGCAGGTTGTTTGAGCTTTTCGCCATATGTTGATAAAGCTGGCGGTAGTCGGTGGCCATATTATCCAGCAGCTCTGCGCTGCGGGCAAAGTGCCCCGTCAATTCCTGACGATATTCGTCCAGTTCGGCTTTGCTTCTGTCTAGCTCGTTTTGCATCACTTGCTGATCGCGTAATTTACGATTGCCAAAGCGCATCCCTAACGCACCGACGGCGATACCGACCACTAATCCAATGAGCGCATACTCCCAGGTCATAATGACTCCTATTTTGACTTCGTTTTTCCGCAGGGCTTTTTCATGCAATGGTTTTAACGTAAATTCTACATACGTTTTCCATCCGTATCAGTCCACTATAACCGTTTACCTCGTCCGAGTGGAATCCTGCGCTGACATTCACCACAGCAAAGCGATTTTTTCACGAGCAGACCGGCGGTAAAAGCGGCGAACTGGACCTAAATCTGCGGATAATCGCCGTGAAATACGGAAAAATATTTTCTCAGGGACGTTGATTGACATGCAACCCACGACACCACTGACGTTATATAAGAGTGCCTTAGCTGCCGGAGAGTTCCTGGCGGATGACATTCAGCTGCAGACCGTTACCCGGCTTGAGCTGATTTACCATGCGCTAAATACCCCGGCCGCTATGAAAATACCAACGCCTGCTGGCCTGTTGGGCCGATTGTTTGGAAAAAACAGTGCAAAAGACACCTTACGCCCCGTTCAGGGCTTATATATGTGGGGCGGTGTCGGGCGAGGCAAGACCTGGCTGATGGATCTTTTTTTCCAGACTTTGCCTGGTGAACGCAAACTGCGTCTGCATTTCCACCGTTTCATGCTGCGGGTGCATCAGCAGCTTACGGAGTTACAGGGGCAGGAAAACCCGCTGGAAATGATTGCAGACAGCTTTAAGGCTGAAACCGATGTGCTTTGTTTTGACGAGTTCTTTGTTTCCGATATTACCGACGCTATGCTGTTGGCCACGCTGCTGCAGGCGCTGTTTGCGCGTGGTATTACGCTGATTGCAACCTCCAATATTCCGCCGGATAACCTTTATCGCAACGGGCTACAGCGTGCGCGCTTCGTGCCCGCCATCGATTTGATTAAAGAGTATTGCGACGTGATGAACGTCGATGCGGGCATCGATTACCGCTTACGCACCCTAACGCAGGCTAATTTGTGGTTGGCCCCTTTGCAGGCGGAGACTGCCGTCGCTATGCGACATATGTTTGACCAGCTTGCCGGGCAAGAAGGCGAGGTCAACCCGTTGTTACAGGTTAATCACCGTCCGCTGCAGGCGATTGCCTCCGGCGACGGTGTGCTGGCGGTTGAATTCCATACCTTATGCGAAGAAGCCCGCAGCCAACTGGATTACATTGCGCTGTCGAAGATTTACCACAGTGTTCTGCTCCACAATGTACCGGTGATGGGGCTGAAAGATGAAAATGCTGCCCGGCGATTTTTGGCGCTGGTCGATGAATTTTATGAACGCCACGTCAAACTGGTGATTTCTGCACAAACGCCGATGTATGAAATTTATCAGGGTGAGCGGCTGAAGTTTGAATATCAGCGCTGCCTGTCGCGCCTGCAAGAGATGCAAAGCGAGGAGTATCTCAGGCTGCCGCACCTGCCTTGACCTTCAATTTGTGCTTTGGCAGAAATGGGTGGGGCGATTGATCCTCGAAAGACTAAACTGAATGAAGCGAAATCTGCATTTTAGTCAAAAAAGGGTTCGATCTTTGCCGGTGACTTCTCTATAATCCTGCGACCCCACGTTACAACGAAGTTTTTTTCCCGAAACTTCATAGTGCCGGCAATGGCTATTCGAAGGGGTAGGTTTGCTGGACTGATGGTCGTGTGAACCTCCAATACTTATTTTATAAACCCGGTTTCTTATGTGGTTTATAAAAACATATAGGCGTTTGGGTGTTCGCCAACGTGTAACTTTAATTGGGTAAGCTTTTAATGAAAACTTTTACAGCTAAGCCGGAAACCGTACAACGTGACTGGTTCGTAGTTGACGCAGCGGGCAAGACCTTAGGTCGCCTGGCCACTGAACTGGCTAGCCGTCTGCGTGGCAAGCATAAAGCGGAATACACTCCGCACGTCGATACTGGTGATTACATCATCGTTCTGAACGCAGAAAAAGTTGCTGTAACTGGCAAAAAGCGTACTGACAAGATTTATTACCATCACACTGGCCACATCGGTGGTATCAAACAAGCGACCTTTGAAGAGATGATTGCTCGCCGTCCAGAGCGTGTCATCGAGCTCGCGGTTAAAGGCATGCTGCCGAAGGGCCCGCTGGGTCGTGCAATGTACCGTAAACTTAAAGTTTACGCGGGTAACGAGCACACTCATGCGGCACAGCAACCGCAAGTTCTTGACATTTAATCGGGATTATAGGCAATGGCTGAAAATCAATACTACGGCACTGGTCGCCGCAAAAGCTCCGCCGCTCGCGTTTTTATCAAGCCGGGCAGTGGTAACATCGTAATTAACCAGCGTAGCCTGGAACAGTACTTTGGTCGTGAAACTGCCCGCATGGTAGTTCGTCAACCTCTGGAACTGGTCGACATGGTTTCTAAATTTGACCTGTACATCACTGTTAAAGGTGGTGGTATCTCTGGTCAAGCTGGTGCTATCCGTCACGGTATTACTCGTGCACTGATGGAATATGACGAAAGTCTGCGTGGCGAACTGCGTAAAGCAGGTTTCGTTACTCGTGATGCTCGTAAAGTTGAACGTAAGAAAGTCGGCCTGCGTAAAGCACGTCGTCGTCCTCAGTTCTCCAAGCGTTAATTCTTTACTGCTTCGGCAGTGCTGTGTTCCGACACAAAGAACAACGTCAAAAACCCGGTGCTTCACCGGGTTTTTTTATGCCCGCAGGTCGGTGAGTCTTGAGCAAATTGCCGTCTGATACACATTTCCCCACGAAATCCCCTATGCCATTCCCACAGGCCGACCAAAATCTGGTAAGCTATCACACACTTTTGTGCCTGTTCACCGGGCAGTGACTGTTGCCGCGCTTCCTGGCTGGGTTTACCTTGCCAGCGCCTGTTGATGAAACGAGGGACGAAGCTGCTGGCTGGCAGTAAAGATGATTGTTCAGGATAGCAGCCTGACAGTTGGCTATTCGCAGATTATTCTAGATAAACTTGGAGGTTTTCATGGCTGTCGCTGCCAACAAACGTTCGGTAATGACGCTGTTTTCTGGCTCGACCGACATTTTTAGCCATCAAGTACGTATCGTACTGGCGGAAAAAGGTGTCAGTGTTGAGATCGAGCAGGTTGAGATGGATCACCTGCCGCAGGATCTTATTGACCTCAACCCATATCGTACCGTTCCAACGTTGGTCGATCGTGAGCTGACGCTGTTTGAGTCACGCATCATCATGGAATACCTTGATGAGCGTTTCCCGCATCCTCCGTTAATGCCGGTCTACCCGGTTGCCCGTGGTGAGAGCCGTCTGATGATGCACCGCATCGAAAACGACTGGTACTCACTGCTGCGTCAAATTGAGCAGGGTTCTGCACCGGAAGCTGACGCTGCACGCAAGCAATTGCGTGAAGAGCTGCTGGCGATTGCGCCAATCTTCTCCTACATGCCTTACTTCAAGAGCGAAGAGTTCAGTCTGGTTGACTGCTACCTGGCACCGCTGTTGTGGCGTTTGCCTGAGCTTGGCATTGAGTTGTCCGGTACCGGTTCAAAAGAGCTGAAAGGCTACATGACCCGTGTATTCGAGCGTGATGCTTTCCTGGCTTCCCTTACTGAACCCGAGCGCGAAATGCGTTTGCACACCCGGGGCTAAGGCATGGAGATGAACGACATGTCTCCTCGCCGTCCATACCTGCTGCGTGCGTTTTACGAATGGTTGCTCGACAACCAATTAACGCCGCACTTGGTGGTTGACGTGGCAATGCCAGGCGTTATGGTTCCGATGGAATTCGCCCGCGATGGTCAGATTGTCCTGAACGTCGCGCCGCGCGCTGTCGGTAATCTCGAACTGGGTAACGATGATGTTCGCTTTAACGCTCGTTTTGGTGGCGTTTCGCGTAACGTATTTGTCCCTATCGCTGCGGTATTGGCCATTTATGCCCGTGAAAATGGCGCCGGAACGATGTTCGAGCCGGAAGCTGCTTATGAGTCAGAAGGGGCATTTGAAGGGCACAACGACGACGATAACAATAACAAAGATCCATCATCTGCACCGACAATGTCGGTCATTGATGGTGATTTGCCAGACGTCGCTGAAGAAAGCCCGGATGATGAACCGCCGACTCCACCTCGCGGTGGGCGCCCATCGTTGCGAGTAGTAAAATAAGCGTTTTACACGGCTAAAACGACATAAACCCTGCATTTATATGCGGGGTTTTTTATTGTCTGTGAAACGGATATTAGGTTTTTTGCTAATAAAAAAAGCCGCTTGCGCGGCTTTTCTGACAACACGAGCCTGCTAGACCTCGAGGTAGCCCATGATACCTTCTGCAGCTTTACGACCTTCAGCGATGGCGGTAACCACCAGGTCTGAACCGCGCACCGCATCGCCACCGGCGAAGATTTTCGGATTGCTGGTCTGGAAAGCATTATCGCTGCCTTCCGGAGCAAGGATGCGCCCTTGGGTATCAAGCTCCACGTCGTGAGCAGCCAGCCATTCCATTTTGTGCGGGCGGAAACCAAACGCCATCACTACGGCATCCGCTTCCATCACGTGTTCGGAACCGGCGACGACTTCAGCACGACGGCGTCCATGTGCATCCGGTGCGCCCAGTTCGGTACGGGCCATTCGGATGCCACTTACGCGGCCTGCGCTGTTAAGTTGAATGCTCAGCGGTTGTAGGTTGAACTTGAATTCAACGCCTTCTTCGCGGGCATTCTTCACTTCGCGGCGTGAACCCGGCATGTTCTCTTCATCGCGGCGATAGGCGCAGGTAACGTGCGTTGCACCCTGACGAATGGAGGTGCGTACGCAGTCCATCGCAGTATCACCACCACCGAGCACCACAACACGTTTCTTTTCCATCGTAGTGTAGGGTTCTTCCGGGCTGTCTTCGTAACCCATCAGCTGCTTGGTATTGGCAATCAGGAACGGAAGAGCATCATAGACGCCTGGTGAATCTTCATTCTCCAGACCGCCACGCATCGACTGGTATGTCCCCACGCCGAGGAATACCGCGTCGTATTCCGCCAGCAAAGCCTCGATGGTGATGTCTTTACCCACTTCAGTATTGAGTTGGAATTCTATTCCCATTTCGCTGAAGATTTCGCGACGCTTAGTCATTACCGATTTTTCCAGCTTAAAGGCCGGAATACCGAAGGTCAGCAGACCGCCGATCTCAGGGTGGCGATCGTAAACCACCGCCTTGACACCGTTGCGGGTTAACACATCAGCACAGGCCAAGCCTGCCGGACCTGCGCCAATGATTGCCACGCGTTTGCCGGTAGGGTCGACGTGAGACATATCCGGACGCCAGCCCATCTCGATAGCTTTATCGCTGATGTAGCGTTCGATATTACCGATGGTCACGGCGCCGAACTCATCATTCAGGGTACATGAACCTTCGCACAGTCGGTCCTGCGGGCAAACGCGCCCACAGACTTCCGGCAGACTGTTGGTCTGATGCGCAAGGTCGGCCGCTTCCATAATACGGCCTTCATTTGCCAGCTTCAGCCAATTCGGAATGTAGTTGTGTACCGGGCATTTCCATTCGCAATACGGGTTACCACAGGATATACATCGATCTGCCTGTGATGCCGCCTGAGTGGCTGAAAACGGCTCGTAAATTTCGACAAACTCAATTTTACGGATCTTCAGCGGCTTCTTTGGCGGATCAACGCGCTGTAAGTCGATAAATTGATAAACGTTTTGACTCATCTTGACCTCTTACTGCGCTTGTACCCGCAGCTCAGCTGCGGAACGACTACGGTGACCCAACAATGCTTTGACATCACTGGACTTAGGTTTTACCAGGGCAAATTTAGATGCCCATTGCGGCCAGTTCGCCAAAATCTCTTCACCACGGGCCGATGCGGTCAACTGAACGTGTTCGGTGATCAAACCGCGCAGATGTTCCTCATGGATGGCCAGCTCTTCAACACCGAGCACTTCAACCAGTTCCGGGTTAACACGTTTGCGGAATTCGCCATCTTCATCGAGTACGTAGGCGAAACCACCTGTCATACCTGCACCAAAGTTGACGCCGGTCCGGCCCAGTACGCAGACGATACCGCCGGTCATGTACTCACAACCGTTGTCGCCTATGCCTTCCACCACAGTGATAGCGCCGGAGTTACGCACTGCGAAGCGTTCACCCGCACGGCCAGCAGCAAACAACTTGCCGCCGGTAGCACCGTACAGACAGGTATTACCGATGATGCTGGCTTCGTGGCTAAGAAAGGCGGAACCGATCGGTGGACGAATAGCAATACGTCCACCTGCCATGCCTTTGCCAACGTAGTCGTTGGCATCGCCAGTCAGCATAAGATCCACACCACCGGCATTCCAGACGCCGAAGCTCTGGCCAGCAGTACCACTGAAGTTAATACGCACGGGGTCAGCAGCCATGCCCTGATCGCCGTGTTTCTCAGCGATAGCGCCGGACAACAGTGCACCAACCGAGCGATCCGTGTTGCGAATATCGAAGAAGAACGATTTGCTCTGTTTCGACTCAATATGCGGAGCCGCCTGATCCAGAATATTTTTGTTGAGCAGGCCTTTATCGAACGGCGGATTGTTCTCAGTGCAGTACACGGCTTTACCTGGATGCGGTGTGGCGGTCGCCAGCAGTGCTGAGAGGTCGAGCTTGTTTTGCTTAGCGGTGAAGCCATCCAGTTCAAGCAGCAGGTCAGTACGGCCAATCAGGTCAACCAGGTGGCTTATACCGAGTTCCGCCATGATTTCACGGGTTTCCTGTGCGATAAACTTAAAGTAGTTGGTCACACGTTCTGGCAAGCCATGGTAATGGTTACGGCGCAGTTTTTCATCCTGAGTCGCCACACCGGTGGCGCAGTTATTCAGGTGGCAAATACGCAAGTATTTACAACCCAACGCGACCATCGGTCCTGTACCAAAACCGAAGCTTTCCGCACCCAAAATTGCCGCTTTGATAATGTCAGCACCCGTTTTCAGGCCGCCATCTACCTGCAGGCGAATTTTGTGCCGCAAACCATTGGCCACCAACGCCTGCTGTGTTTCCACCAGACCGAGTTCCCACGGACAGCCAGCGTACTTGACCGATGACAGTGGGCTTGCGCCAGTACCGCCATCGTAACCGGCGATGGTAATGAGATCGGCATAGGCTTTCGCTACGCCGGTGGCGATGGTACCTACGCCTGGTTCCGAAACCAGCTTCACTGAGATCATGGCTTTCGGATTGACCTGTTTCAGGTCAAAAATTAGCTGAGCCAGATCTTCGATAGAATAAATGTCATGGTGCGGCGGCGGTGAAATCAGGGTCACACCCGGCACGGAATAACGCAGTTTCGCGATGTATGGCGTGACTTTGTCGCCCGGCAGTTGACCGCCTTCGCCTGGTTTAGCACCCTGCGCCACTTTGATCTGAATTACGTCAGCATTCACCAGATAAGCCGGAGTTACACCGAAACGACCGGAGGCGACCTGTTTGATGCGTGAGACCTTATTGGTGCCGTAACGCGCAGGATCTTCGCCGCCTTCACCGGAGTTAGAACGCCCGCCGATGCTGTTCATCGCTTCTGCCAGAGACTCATGGGCTTCAGGGCTAAGAGCACCGATAGACATCGCCGCGGTATCGAAACGTGTGAACAGGCCTTCGGCTGGTTCAACCTGATCAACCGGGATCGGCTGACCTTGCGGCGTGATCTGCAGCAGATCGCGCAGCGCTGCAACCGGACGTTCGTTCACCAGTTTGGCATATTGCTGATAGTCGCTGTACTCGCCGCTTTTTACAGCAGCCTGCAGGGTATTCACCACGTCCGGATTGTAAGCGTGATATTCACCGCCGTAGACGAATTTCAGCAGACCACCCTGATCTAAGGTCTTGCGTTTCAGCCAGGCGCGTTTGGAGAGGTTTTGTAGGTCTTGCTCGAAGTCGTTGTAGCTTGCGCCACCAATACGGCTGACCACGCCCTGGAAGCAGGTGTTGCACAATTCTTTGTGTAGACCAACCGCTTCAAATAACTGAGAGCAACGATAAGACGCCACGGTTGAAATGCCCATTTTGGACATGATTTTATACAGACCCTTGTTGATGCCGTTGCGGTAGTTCAGCATCACTTCACGGTATTTCTTGTCTATAACCCGAGCGTCGACCAGCTTGGCCAGCGTTTCGTAAGCCAGATACGGATAAACAGCGGTGGCACCGAAACCGATCAGCACGGCGAAGTGGTGTGGGTCACGCGCACTGGCGGTTTCAACAATAATGTTGGCGTCACAACGCAGGTTTTTCTCAACCAGACGGCGTTGCAGCGCACCGACTGCCATTGGCGCAGGCAGTGGCAGTCGATTTGGCGCGATGTTGCGGTCCGAAAGCACCAACAGCACAGCACCATCACGGGCTTTCTGCTCACCTTCGTCGCACAATTTGGCAACGAACGTTTCCATATCCTGCTCGGCCGGGTCGTACGTCAGATCCAGCGTCTCGGCGCGATAGTATTTACTGTCCAGCGTGGTGAGCTGTTTGAAGTCAGACCACAACAAGATTGGTGACTTAAAGCTCAGGCGGTGTGCCTGACCTTCGGCCTCGCAGAATACGTTCATCTCACGACCAATGCTGGTCGCCAGTGACATGACATGGGCTTCACGCAGCGGATCGATTGGCGGGTTCGTCACCTGTGCAAACTGCTGGCGGAAATAATCATAGATAATACGTGGACGGCTGGAGAGCACGGCGAATGGGGTATCGTCGCCCATAGAGCCGACGGCTTCCTGGCCATTTTCTCCCAGAACCTGCAGGATCTGGTCCAGTTCTTCGCTGCTGTAGCCGAACTGCTTCTGGAAGGTTTCCAGTGCACTGTCGTCCAGTTCGCGGCTGCCAACCTGATCTTCAGGCAGGTCTTCGAACGGCACCAAGCGCTGAACGTTTTTTTCCATCCACTCTTTGTACGGATGACGGCCTTTAAGATCGTTGTCAGTTTCCGCAGAGTGATGAATTTTACCACTGCGCGTGTCGATCACCATCAACTCGCCAGGACCGACACGACCTTTCTCTACCACTTCGTCCGGCTGATAGTCCCAGATCCCAACTTCAGAGGCGCAGGTGATCAGCTTGTCTTTGGTGATGACATAGCGCGCAGGGCGCAGGCCGTTACGATCGAGGTTACAGGCGGCATAGCGACCGTCTGACATCACGATACCGGCCGGGCCGTCCCATGGCTCCATGTGCATGGAGTTAAAGTCGAAGAAGGCCCGCAGATCGTTATCCATATCAGGGTTCTGCTGCCAGGCTGGCGGAACCAGCAAACGCATGGCGCGCAGTAAATCCATACCGCCTGCCAGGAAGAGCTCCAACATGTTGTCCAGCGAGCTGGAGTCCGAACCGGTTTCATTGACGAACGGCGCGGCATCCTGCAGATCGGGGATCAGCGGCGTTTTAAATTTATAGCCACGGGCACGCGCCCACTGACGGTTACCGGCGATGGTATTGATTTCACCGTTGTGCGCCAGATAGCGGAACGGCTGAGCCAGCGGCCAGCGTGGCACGGTATTGGTAGAGAAGCGCTGGTGGAACAAACAGATAGCTGATTCCAGACGCAGGTCTGCCAGATCAAGATAGAAACGCGGCAGATCGGCTGGCATACACAAGCCTTTATAAATCGTCACCACGTTGGAGAAACTACAAACGTAGAACTCTTTATTGGTAATGCGCTTTTCAATACGACGGCGCGCCATATAGAGGCGTCGTTCCATATCACGCGGGCGCCAGCCGGCCGGCGCATTAACAAAAATTTGCTCGATGCGGGGCAGGGAGGAAAGGGCAATTTCGCCGAGAACGTCAGGGTTTGTCGGCACGTCGCGCCAGCCGACCACGGACAGCGTTTCGTTTTGAAGTTCTTCCTCAACAATGCGGCGGCTCGCGGCAGCTTCTTCTTCATCTTTACTGAGGAATATCATGCCAACGGCGTAATTTTTGGCCAGACGCCAGCCGCGTTCTTCGGCAACCATGCGGAAAAAGCGGTCGGGTTTTTGTAACAGCAGGCCACAACCGTCGCCGGTCTTGCCGTCAGCAAGAATAGCACCACGGTGTTGCATACGAGCCAGTGCGTGAATTGCTGTACGCACGACCTTATGGCTAGGTTCGCCTTCTATGTGGGCGATCAGGCCGAAACCACAGTTGTCCCTCTCAAGGGATTTATCGTACAACATATTCGTGAACCTCCCCAGGCTCTGCGAGACTCTCACACCTATTGCGAGGGGGCTTTTAGACAGGGATGGCTCACATTTTCGCGCACTCTTTCGGTGCGTTGAATGCCTGAGTTTCCCGGTCAAAGGCCCCTCGTGACGGTTCTCACAAGTGGTGGTTGACTTGTTTTTATGAGGGAGTCTTCAATTACTGCATAAATATGACGAGTGGTACACCCGTCGAGATTGCTTCCAGCGGACTTCCAACTTAGCGAGAAAGCACAGGCAGGTCAAATTCGGATTTAAGTGAGAATGAAAACCTCATAAGTGAAGTTAAGTTTTTGATAAGTTAAGGTTTTATGGTGTTTTTTAACCCCTGAATTCAATAAGGTTTGTACCCTGAAGTGTGAGCTGTCTCACTGTCCAGAAGGCACGCTAACTGTACAGCGTGCTGGAAGTGGTAATTATTGCAGTGTTTTATACTGCAAAAGTGCTACTGCATGTGCTTTGTGACTATTTTTAATCAGACAGTAATAATGCACGAAAAGGACCGCGATAATAAGAATTATTCATATCAGCTCAAATGACTTTATTTGCAGTAATAGTGAATATTTATTCTTTTTGACGCCAGAGGAATGACGGGTTCTTTTTCCGGGGATGGGCGTAAAGCCTGAAATGATTGGGGTCTTGTTAAATAAAACCGCTCGGTATCAATAATATCCGGTTGATGGCTAGTCAATATCTGCACGCAATTATGCCTTAATGCACCACCCTAAGCCCCGCAACCGTGCAGGTCACTAAGCCGATCACAATGTGGGGGTTCCACGCCAATCACCGTCTTATATCGGGCTTATCTGAACGTATAAATGGGGTATCATTCGAACGTCTTATTCTTAAGGGAATTGTTATGAAGCAAGTCCGGGTGTTAGCTCAGTATTACGTTGATCTGATGGTCAAACTGGGATTAGTCCGTTTTTCTTTGCTGCTGGCCTCCGCGCTGGTGGTATTGGCGATGATTGTCCAGATGGCCGTGACCTTGTTGCTACACGGTAAGGTTGAGAGCATCGATGTGGTCCGCTCGATCTTCTTCGGTTTGCTGATAACGCCATGGGCAGTCTATTTCCTTTCGGTCGTCGTGGAACAACTTGAAGAATCCCGTCAGCGTTTGTCGCGCCTGGTGGATAAGCTCGAAGAGATGCGCCATCGCGACCTCGAACTGAATCAGCAGTTGAAAGACAATATTACACAGCTGAACCAGGAAATTGCCGACCGTGTTAAAGCCGAAGAAGCGCGCCTTGCCGTGGTGGATAAACTCAAACTGGAAATGCATCATCGCGAACAGGCTCAAATTGAGCTGAGTCAGCAATCAGCCTTGCTGCGGTCTTTCCTTGATGCCTCGCCGGACCTGGTTTATTACCGTAACGAAGATAAAGAATTTTCCGGCTGTAACCGCGCGATGGAACTGCTGACCGGTAAAAGTGAAAAACAACTGGTGGGTTTGACGCCTAATGACGTCTACAGTCCGGACATCGCCGAAAAGGTGGTGGAAACTGATGAGAAAGTGTTTCGCCACAACGTTTCGCTGACCTATGAACAGTGGCTGGTGTATCCCGATGGGCGCAAAGCCTGCTTCGAACTGCGTAAAGTGCCTTTTTATGACCGCATCGGGAAGCGTCACGGGTTGATGGGGTTCGGGCGCGATATTACGGAGCGTAAGCGCTACCAGGACGCACTGGAGAATGCCAGCAGGGAAAAGACTACCTTTATCTCAACGATCAGCCATGAGCTGCGTACACCGCTTAACGGCATTGTCGGCCTTAGCCGGATTTTGCTCGATACACATCTCAACGCTGAGCAGCACAATTATCTGAAAACTATTCATGTCAGTGCCATCACGCTGGGCAATATTTTTAACGACATTATTGAAATGGATAAACTTGAGCGCCGCAAAATGCAGCTTGATATCCAGGAGGTCGATTTCACCGGTTTCCTCTCCGATTTGGAAAACCTTTCCGGCTTGCTGGTTCAGCCCAAAGGGCTGAAGTTTGTGATGCAACCCGATTTACCGCTGCCGCATAACATCATGACGGATGGCACGCGCCTGCGGCAGATTCTGTGGAACCTGATTGGTAATGCGGTGAAATTTACGCGCGAAGGGGAAATCGTGGTGCGCGTTCATCACGACGGCGGCGAATTGCTGCGGTTCGAGGTTCAGGATTCTGGAATGGGTATTCCGCAAGATGAACAGGACAAAATTTTCGCCATGTATTACCAGGTGAAGGATCAAAACGGCGGTAAACCGGCGACTGGCACGGGGATCGGGCTGGCTGTATCCAAACGTTTGGCGCAGAGCATGGGCGGCGACATCACGGTATGCAGTGAGCAGGGCAAAGGCTCATGCTTCACCCTGACGGTCAAGGCGGCGATATTGGATGAGCCGCTCAGCGAAAGAGATGAAGAACTGCTTTTACCTGCGTTGAACGTGCTGCTGGTGGAAGATATAGAACTGAACGTGATCGTTGCGCGATCGGTGCTGGAAAAACTGGGCAACAGCGTGGAAGTGGCAATGAACGGCCATGATGCACTGGCTATGTTTGACCCGGATGAGTTTGATTTGGTGCTGCTTGATATTCAACTGCCCGATATGACCGGTTTGGATATTGCCCGTAAGTTACGTCATGACTACGCCGGGCGGCATCTGCCGCCACTGGTAGCGCTTACCGCCAATGTACTGAAAGATAAAAAAGAGTATCTCGATGCCGGTATGGACGATGTGCTGAGCAAGCCGCTGTCCGTTGCTGCGCTGACCGCGATGATCCAGCAGTTCTGGGATCATCAGCCAGACGCTTCCGTAATGGAAAAGGAACCCGTAGTGATGAAAGACAGCGACACTTTACTCGATACTGCCATGTTGGAGCAGTACATCGATCTGGTTGGCCCGCAGTTGATTTACCAGAGCGCTGACATGTTTGAAAAAATGATGCCAGATTATCTGGCCGTGCTCGATTCCAACATGATTGCCCGCGACCAGACAGGTATTGCCGAAGAGGGTCATAAAATCAAAGGAGCAGCAGGGTCGGTTGGCTTGAAACATCTGCAACAGTTGGCACAACAAATTCAGACCCCAACGCTGCCAGCATGGTGGGACAATGTTCAGGAATGGATTGATGAGTTGAAGCTGGAGTGGCGTAACGATGTGCAGATTTTACGTGAATGGACAGCAAACGCTGGAAAAAAATAACCCCAGCCGAGGCCGGGGTGCGCGAATACTGCGCCAACACCAGGGAAATCGTTAACCCGCGACAATTATAAGGGTTCTGGTTTCGCAAGCTTTGGTAATTCTGCCGTAAAGTCTAATACATCTTGTAGGAACCAACATAACAAATATAAGCGAAACTGTTACAAGATTCATTAAAAACTGTGATGTAGCTTAGTCTTTGTCTATACAAAACTTCAAGCCTTTATCGCAGTAAATTTTGGAGAATATGAATGAAGCCTGTTGGCGTTGTGCTCTGCGGCGATGATTTTTCCGGTAGAACAGAGTTTCAGGAGACTTTTTTGGTCATTTCCGCCTTGAAGAAACAGGGTGTAGAAAGCCAATGCATTGTCATTGATGAGTCTCAACATCATGTAATAAAAGAGTTATTTATAAAAAAAGAAAAAGAGGGGATTCTCACGGCAACAGAATCTTCTTTTTTGTCCTTAAGTGAAATCATATCTCTTAAGGAATCGGTTCCTGAGAACTTTAGTGCTCTTATTTTTCCGGGAGGTTTTGGCACAATCCGTCGATTAACGACGCTGGAGACTGATGGTAGCGATTACACGATCGATGAGGAATTATTCACATTAGCGCAAGAAACACATAAGCAAGGCAAACCATTAGGGTTCATCAGTCAGGCCGGAGTCTTGGCTCCTAAACTTGTCGGCACGGAAGTGCGTATCACCTTAGGTACTGATGTGGATCGTGCGGAACTCCTTGATGCCATTGGTGCCGAACCGGTTTCCTGCCCGGCAGATGATATTGTTGTCAATTTAGAAATGAAGATTGTTAGCACTCCTGGTTTGCTGGCGGAAGAGTCAGACCGTAAAGCCGCTGTGGGGATTGATAAGCTGGTCAGATGTGTTATGGAATGGAGCAAATGAGTAAATCGTCAGCAACTGTCCTGTTAAGGACGCCGTTAAAATGGCTAAAACGCCTTGTAATACTGTTCATGGGCTTATGGGTGGCGGGTATTCTGCTGTTCTCTTTTCTGCCAGTACCCTTTTCTGCAGTGATGGTGGAGCGGCAAATTTCTGCCTGGATGAGCGGCAATTTCAGTTACATTTCCCATTCTACCTGGGTACCGATGAATGAAATTTCCTCGCCTATGGCGCTGGCAGTCATGGCCGCCGAAGACCAGAAATTCCCCGAGCACTGGGGGTTTGATGTCGAAGCTATTCAGTCAGTGCTGGAAAAAAGTGATAAAGATGATGCGCGAGTTCGCGGTGCTTCGACACTTTCTCAGCAAACCGTCAAGAATCTGTTCCTATGGGATGGCCGCAGCTGGGTGCGAAAAGGGCTGGAGGCCGGGCTGACCGTTGGCATTGAAACAGTCTGGAGCAAGCGCCGGATTCTGACGGTGTACCTGAATATCGTGGAGTTTGGTGACGGTATTTTCGGCGTAGAGCAGGCTGCGCAGCACTTTTTCCATAAACCTGCCAGCAAGCTTACTGCTTCTCAGGCTGCGCTTCTGGCAGCAGTTTTGCCCAACCCCCATCTTTTCAAAGTCGATTCACCCTCAGCTTATGTGCTGCGTCGTCAGCAGTGGATCTTGCGCCAGATGAGCCAACTGGGTGGTGAGGCATTTCTCGCCGAACACAAGCTAAGGTAGCCTTCCTGCCTGAATGCATAAAAAAGGGCCCAGCATACGATACTGAGCCCCTTCACTACTTTTAATACCCCTTACTTAACGTAGGTAAAGGCCGTAGTGACATGTTTCACACCGCTGACGCCGGCAGCGATGCTCGCTGCTGACTTGCCTTCTTCCTGAGTCACCAGACCCAGCAAGAACACTTCGCCATTTTCGGTGGTCACTTTCACGTTGGAAGATTTCACTGAATCACTGGTGAGGATCTGTGAACGGACCTTGGTGGTGATCCAGGTATCCAGTGATGCGGTCCCCATGCTGACCGGTTTACCGGTGCGGATCTCGTTATATACATCGCTTGCGCCATCTACGCCCATGGTGATCTGTTTAGCGCGGGTTGCCATATCTGGCGTTGGGGCCTGACCGGTTAACAGGACTTTACCCTGATAGGCGGTCGCCACAATTCTGGCTTCATCCTTGAGTTGCTTGTCTTTACTGATCGCATTGCTCACACGCGCCTCTAGCGTGCTGTCATCAACCTGAGTGCCTACTGAGCGTGGATCGGTGGTGGTCTTGGTCGCAACACCGGCAACGCCAACGACAGCGGCGGCCACGCAGCCTTGTAACAGAAGGGCGCTTAACAATACTGCAAAGAGAGGACTTGCCTTCATTGGAACTCCTTAATCGTCCTGGTGTGGGAACAGCGTGTTATCAATCAGGTCACAGAGACAGTTCACTGTGAGCATATGCATTTCCTGAATACGTGCGCTGCGATGGGACGGAATACGTATCTCAACGTCGTGGGGCCCCAGTAAACCAGCTAGCTCACCGCCGTCATACCCCGTGAGAGCAACGATATTCATATCGCGGGTCACTGCGGCCTCAACCGCTTTGACAATATCACGGCTATTACCACGGGTGGAAATGGCTAATAAAACGTCACCTGCCTGACCCAGCGCCCGTACCTGTTTGGCGTAGATCTCTTCGTGCAGACGATCGTTGGCAATAGCGGTCAGCAGAATGTTATCTGCACATAGTGAGATTGCAGGAAGGCTCGGACGTTCAGTTTCAAAACGATTAATCAGACTGGCGGAAAAATGTTGGGCATTTGCCGCAGAGGTGCCGTTACCGCAGCAGAGTATTTTATTGCCGTTAAGCAGCGATTGCACCAGCGTCATTGCTGCGCGGGAAATGGCATCAGGCAGAGCTTCTGCAGCGGCAATCTGGGTTTGAATACTTTCAGTAAAGCAGGCTTTGATTCTATCCAGCACGTGATTTAGTCCAGTCAGTAAAATGTCGGCTGCGCGGTCGGGCAGGCCGTCAGTCTCAAAACAACCTCAATCCGCATTGAAAGCATCCGTCAGCCATTCTATCTGGCTACCCGTGATGGCTAAAATATCAAAACGGCAAGATGATGTGTCAAAGCTTGCGTTTCTTCCAGCAAGCCAGAAAGAGGCGGCCTGTAACAACCGCTTCTGTTTTTGATGCGTCACGCTGGCCGCTGCGCCACCAAACAATGCATTGCAACGGTAGCGGACTTCAACAAACACCCAGGTTTGTTTATCGCGCATGATCAGGTCAATTTCACCCCGCCGGCACGCCACGTTAGCAGCGACGAAAATCAGCCCTGCCTTCTCAAGATAGCGTCTGGCAAAGGCTTCATAGTTTGCGCCACGCTCGCGGGTGGTCTTGAACATCAGTACATCCTTGTCAGTGTAAACTCCGGCAATCCAATGCCTGAGTGAAATTGTCAGCGTTACCTTAAACCGGTACTTTTATGAAGAAACCGGCACCAGTGAGCCCTGACGGTACTGCAGCCATGGCAACTTACGATGGATAACGCAGTTCTCGTTGGCGCTGAGTTGACCGGTCTTCCCGGAAACCTGGAAGCCGGGTATTTGACGCATTTGTGAGAAGTGATTAGCCAGATCCCATGCATCAATTCCCATGGCGTAGAGACGAACCAGCGAATAGTCATTTTTAAACTGACTGGTGGCCTGCTGCATCAATACCGGATTGTTACCTGCCAGCAGAGGAATATCGCTGAACTGTACGCCTTCCATTTCCAGTCGGTAGTCGGGACCGGCACCCGCCTGATAGCTGCGTGAGCTGGCATAAACAGCGGGCTTATTACGGCCACTGACCGCCAGATCAATCATCGGCTTAATCAGCGTGAGCTCATCCTGCGTTGCGACGATATACACCGAATCAATATTGCCGGAGACGCCACCGCTGGTGGCCTGCACAATTTGACTATCGCTTGGTGGTGCCGGAATGGTTATCCCGCCAATGGTCACACCTTGCTGGGCCGGAGCGGCGGTTTGCGCGCTGCTGGACACCGGTGTACCCGTCAGTCGGATACCGCTGCGAATGGTCGATTTAAGTTCAGAATAGGAACCAAGACCCTGTTTCAAAACCGTCTGGCCACCCTGTTTTTGCCATTCATCGGCAAAGGCTTGTGCGATACGGTCACCGAAGCTGCCGCGAGGCACCAGGAGTAATGGCATCTGACGATGCTGCGCCCACATGTGGCGTGCTGCATCTTGTGCTTCATCTTCCGGCGAGAGCGCAAAGTAACAGATATTGGGACTGCTTTTCTCTGTTTCTGGCTGATTCAGTGCTAAAACGTTCAACGGTGTCTGGGTTGAGCCGAGTTCAGTCACCTTATCTTTCAGTAGCGGGCCGACAACGATGGTTGCGCCATCTTGCTGTGCCTGAGCCAACAAGACCTGCAATGGTTGATTGCTGGTGTCATAAACTTTCACCTGCGCATTGACTGGCGTTGCGCTGACCGTGGGAACCGCCGCAGCCGCCGTTGGCGTACCCTGCGCTGTAGTGGTGTCCGGAGCCGATGGGCTAACGGTTGCATTCGGATCGGTCTGCGGCGCGGCGGTGTTCGGATCAACCGGTGCCTGTTGTGGTGCTGGCTGGCTTGGTAAGCCGTTCATAGCCGCATTAAAGCCTTGCTGAATAGCGTTACCGTAAACCTGCGCCGCACCGCTCATCGGCAGGAACAGGGCGATTTTCTCGGTAGAAGAAGGCTGGAAGTTGAGGACGCTGTTAAGTTGAGTCGGCAAGGTTTTGGCCGCCGGGTTAACCGGGTAACGGCGCTGCCAGTCTTTGATACCGGCTTTCAACAGATCGGGATCCTGCTTATTACTCTGCCAGACGCTGAGCAGATCCAACCAACCTTGCAACGTATTTTCATTAGCATTGATAGTAATAGCGCTGAGATCCTGCTGCGTCATTTGCGTCAGCGCACTCCAGGTCGCATCGATATTGTCCTGATGCGGTTTACCCTGTAGCAAAGGTTCCTGAGCAATATACGCGCGCAGCAATTCGAGACTGGTGCGGCCTTGGCTGGCATCGATTTGTGTCTGATAGAAACGGGCTTTCTGGGCGTCATTTAAATTAGCCGGATCAAGCTTGCTTAGCGTAGTTGCCGCTGCCGGGTAGTTTTGCTGAGCTATCTGAACTTCGGCACTGACCAGTTGTTGCTCCTGAGCTTGTACCGCACTCAGATTTTGCGGCAATTGCGACAGCTGATTGGCAGCCTGAGGCACTTTCCCTTCGCGCAACAGGGCACGAACTGCAAGTAATTGCCAGTCAGCCTTGGTATCATCACCGCTTTGCTGGGCTTGCTGCAGATAATAGTCTGAGCTGCCAGTTGCTTTGGCCTGAAGGGTTTCCTTCGGCGTTTGCGGAGCCTGGCTCGAACAACTGGCGAGAAGTATCGCCACAATAACGGCAGGGATTAAACGTCCCGTGCGGGTACGAAAAGTAGTTGAGGAAGGCATTCAGTTTCCAGTGATGTTTTTTTCAAGATGCTCAATATTAAATCGGCAATCCGGATGAAACAATGAATCAACACGATCAAGCAGATATTTCTGCATCAACGCTGTACATCGTACCGACTCCGATCGGCAATTTAGGGGACATTACCCAACGTGCATTGGCCGTGCTGAACAGCGTCGATTTGATTGCGGCGGAGGATACTCGCCATACCGGATTACTGCTGCACCATTTTGGTATCAGCGCCAAAATGTACCCGTTGCATGACCATAATGAGCAGCAAAAAGCTGAGCATTTATTATCAAAACTCCAGGAAGGTCAAAGTATTGCGCTGGTTTCGGATGCTGGGACACCGCTCATCAATGATCCTGGTTACCATCTGGTCCGTTGCTGCCGTGAAGCCGGTATCCGCGTAGTGCCTTTACCCGGTGCTTGCGCAGCAATTACGGCGCTTTCGGCCGCGGGTTTGCCGTCAGATCGCTTCTGCTACGAAGGTTTTCTGCCGGCTAAAACTAAATCGCGAAAAGATACCTTTCAGGCGCTGATTGAAGAGCCTCGTACGCTAATTTTCTATGAATCTACACATCGTCTGCTCGACAGCCTGCAGGATATGGTCGAAGTTTGGGGGCCAAATCGCTATGTTGTGCTGGCTCGCGAGTTGACCAAAACCTGGGAAAATATCCGTGGCGACGCGGTAGGCGCATTATTGGCCTGGGTGCTGGAAGATGAAACCCGCAAACGCGGCGAAATGGTACTGATTGTCGAAGGTCATAAAGTCGATACAGAAGCCTTGCCGGCGGAGGCTTTAAGAACGTTGGCTTTGCTGCAAAAAGAGTTGCCCCTGAAAAAAGCCGCTGCGCTGGCCGCTGAAATCCACAATGTGAAGAAGAATGCGTTGTATAAATACGCACTCGACCAGCAAGAGGGTGACAAGTAGGGCGGAATACCCTATTATCCGCCGCGGAGTTGACTAGACAGTCGCCGCTTCGTTGCCGTCCCTTTCGGGGGAGACAGATGAAGGGGAGGAAAGTCCGGGCTCCATAGGGCAGGGTGCCAGGTAACGCCTGGGAAGCGCGAGCTTACGACAAGTGCAACAGAGAGCAAACCGCCGATGGCCCACGTAAGTGGGATCAGGTAAGGGTGAAAGGGTGCGGTAAGAGCGCACCGCGCGGCTGGCAACAGTTCGTGGCATGGTAAACTCCACCCGGAGCAAGGCCAAATAGGGGTTCACATGGTACGGCCCGTACTGAACCCGGGTAGGCTGCTTGAGCCAGTGAGCGATTGCTGGCCTAGAGGAATGACTGTCCACGACAGAACCCGGCTTAACGGTCAACTCCAACTATAAAAGAAACCCCGTGCAGAGCAATCTGCGCGGGGTTTTGTCTTTTCAGAAGCTTATAAGAGGAATGACTGTCCACGACCCTTTTCACAAAAAGAAAGCGGCTTAACGATCAACTCCAACTATAAAAGAAACCCCGCGCAGAGCAATCTGTGCGGGGTTTTGTCTTTTCTGCGGTGGTCTATTTTCAGACCGGCAGGTCAATCAGCAGTGCCCGTAACGGGGTGCTGGCGGTTATTGTGACGTGGGGTTCGAGGTGAATGAAAGCTCCATCACCGCACACCAGGCGCTGTGTATCCTGACTTTCCATTCCGAGGGCGTTGACCTGGCCGTGGATGGATTGCAAATACGCACGCGGTCCCCGGATCGGCAGGGTGATCTGTTCACCTGCCGGTAAATCCAGATGGTGGATCCACACTTGTTGGCGCAACTGCAGACTGCCATTTTTTCCGTCCGGCGATGCCAGCAAAAGATACGACGTGTTGCCTATTTTGATCCGTTGGACCAACGGATTCTCCTGCTCCGGGCAGGCATCAAGCCACAGTTGCATTCGGGTCAGCGGCTGCGTCAGGCTAAGGTTCAACTCGCTGTAACTGACATTGGACTGCGTAGACAGCAGCGTGGCCTCACCGGCCCTTACGCGAACGCTGTTGCCTTCGCTATCGCGATATTCGGCCTCACCCTGTAAGACCAGATTCAAAACATCTACGCGCGGGTAGGTGCGCGGCTGGAAGCTGGCACCCGGTGCCAGCACTTCCTGGTTTAGCACCCGCAGCGAGGCATAACCCATCAGTTTCGGATCAAAATAGTGTCCGAATGAAAAGGTATAGCGCGCCTTCAGCCAACCAAAGTCAGCTGTGCCGCACTCTTCTGCTGTTCTGCTCTTAATCATGGCGGTCTGGCTCAGTGAAAAAAATCGATAGATAAAGGGTAAGCGTCTGGACGCACGATTGTTAGCCAGTTAATCTGGTCGCCATATTCAAATTTCCTGACAGAGAATTCCATGGCTAAGGATCGTGCACTAACACTTGAAGCATTACGAGTCATGGATGCCATTGATCGTCGTGGCAGTTTCGCCGCCGCGGCAGATGAGCTTGGCCGCGTGCCTTCGGCATTGAGCTACACCATGCAGAAGCTGGAAGATGAGCTCGACGTTGTGCTGTTTGACCGTTCAGGTCATCGGACAAAATTCACCAATGTTGGGCGTATGCTGCTGGAGCGCGGCCGTGTTCTGCTCGAAGCGGCTGACAAACTCACCGTCGATGCCGAAGCGCTGGCTCGTGGGTGGGAAACCCAGATCACTATCGTTTGCGAAGCGTTAGCACCAGCCACACAGCTTTTCCCACTGATCGAAAAACTGGCGCTGAAAGCCAATACGCAGGTATCGCTGATCACTGAAGTACTGGCGGGCGCATGGGAGCGTCTGGAACAAGGTCGGGCTGATATCGTGATTGCCCCGGATATGCATTTCCGCTCTTCGTCTGAAATCAACAGCCGTAAGCTCTATAAACTGGTGAGTATTTACGTTGCCGCGCCGGATCACCCTATTCATCTGGAGGCTGAACCTTTATCTGAGGTTAGCCGGGTAAAATACCGTGGCATCGCCGTGGCGGACACAGCCCGCGAACGTCCCGTACTTACTGTACAGCTTCTCGACAAGCAACAACGTCTCACCGTCAGCACACTTGAAGAAAAACGCCAAGCGCTGCTGGCAGGGTTAGGCGTCGCGACCATGCCGTATCCGATGGTCGAGCAGGATATCGCTGAAGGCCGCCTGCGGGTGGTGAGTGCAGAGTACAAGCATGAATCGGATATTATTATGGCGTGGCGTCGGGACAGCATGGGCGAAGCGAAAGCCTGGTTCCTGCGTGAAATTGCTAAGTTACTGGTAACGCGTGAAGTGAAGTAATTTTGTCTTAACTCACAAAGCCCATACCCGATTCCGGCCTTCCCCTTGTGAGAAAGGGGAAGGAGAAAATCAAAAGCGTGTATCGCGGTTGTGTGGGGAATCTAAATCCTGTGCTGGTCCAGTTGAGATGATCCCATACGGATTAATGGTCGCGTGGCTGCGATAATAATGGTTGCGGATATGCGCGAAATCCACGGTTTCAGCAATGCCTGGCATTTGGTAAATATCACGCAGGAAGCCGTACAGATTAGGGTAATCACTGATACGGTGACGGTCGCATTTGAAATGCGTAACGTAAACCGCATCAAATCTCACCAGCGTAGTCCACAGGCGTAAATCGGCTTCGGTCAGATGATCACCGGTCAGAAAACGCTGTTTCTCAAGAATGCCTTCAGCCTTATCCAACGCGGCAAACACGCCGTTCACTGCTTCGTCATAAGCTTGCTGGCTGGTGGCAAAGCCGGCCTTGTAGACACCGTTGTTAATCTGCGGATAAACCCACTCGTTTACGTCATCAATCACTGCACGCTGTTGCTGTGGGTAATAATCGCCTGCGCGTGCGCCCTGGGCATCAAACGCACTGTTAAACATGCGGATAATGTCTGCCGACTCATTGCTAACAATAGTCTGCTGCTGTTTGTCCCACAAAATAGGTACGGTCACACGGCCGGTGTAATCGTTCTGCGCCCGCAAATAGATCTCGTAGGCATAGTTCAGGTGATATAAGTCGTCGCCGGTGGCAGCAGGAAAATCAGTACCGAAGGTCCAGCCATTTTCAAGCATCAGTGGGTGCACCACCGATACGGGAATCATCTTCTCCAGCCCTTTCAGAGCACGCATCACCAGCGTGCGGTGCGCCCAGGGGCAGGCCAGCGAAACATACAGATGATAGCGGTCTTTCTCGGCGGCAAACCCGCCGACGCCGTGTTCGCCAGGCGCGCCATCAGGCGTTATCCAGTGACGAAACTGTGCCGCTGAACGTTTGAAATGCCCGCCAGTAGACTTGGTGTCGTACCAGATGTTTTGCCAGATGCCGTCAACCAGTTGTCCCATGATGTGTACCTTCAATTTTGGTGGTCTTTAGGAAATAAAAAAGGGCGAGGTGAATAATCACATCGCCCAAAATCTTATTCAGTATAGCAGTCGATTCCCGCTGCTGGTGTTTACCAGTTTTTCTTAATCAGGCGGTCGATGCTGAATGCCCCTGGGCCAGCGACGAACAGAGCCATGAATCCACCCGCGATAGACAAGTTTTTCATGAACATCATCTGGTTTATAGCGACGGCGAAATCAGTGTGGAAAATAAGCGCGGTCAGAATGGTAAACACGGCTGTGATGATCGCAGTAGTGCGGGTCAGGAAGCCGAACAAAATGGCCAGGCCGCCGCCGAATTCCAGCAAGATGGTCAGTGGCAAGAAGAAGCTAGGTACGCCCATCGATGTCATATAACCGGCAGTGGCAGTGTAACCGTTAATTTTCCCCCAGCCTGCTGCGATAAATAGAATCGGCATTAAAATACGCGCAATCAGCAGGACGGTGTTATTTACCTTGTTCATCTTCGACTCCGGGAAAGTGTCGCCCAAATGGGCGAAAAAATAGTAACGGTACGTTTGGGTATTATCCCCATGCGTTACCGCAGTCAGGTTGATGGCGAGATAGTAAGTCGAAAGTTGTGACGTTGTTAGCAAGTAAAACTGTCTATTAACATCAAATAAATTGAACGGGTAGCAAGCGACACATTTAAACCTGAGAGCGTAAGAAAGGAAGAAGCCAGACTGAAGGAACAGCCTGGCTTCTTTTATCAATTTTTTAAAAAGGGGAAAAATCGATTTTAAGTCTTTTTATTCAGTCGGTTATGAAAGTTAAGGCTTCATAAATTGACGGCGAAAAAGCTGTACTGTACCCCAGATGCCAAACGCGCGACGCGACCAGCGAACAACGCTGCTCGGGTGGCGAATGCCGTATATTGCCAACACGCTGGAGCCAAGCACCAAGTACTTCCGCATATCAATAAACTTTACCCAGCCGCGATCCACTTTCGCTATGGTTTCAAGCCACTCGAGACGCCCGCTGGCCAGTTCGGCACGTTGACGGTCGATCTTACGCAGCAGTTTTATCTTTTCGATAACGCGGTCAGGCGTGCTCATTCGTCATCCTTTTCCAGCAATGCGCGGTCGGTATCGAGATGCTTGCGCGTCATGCTCAATAACGTTGAACGTTTCGCCTTAGCCAGCGTCCACACACCCAGAACCACCGCCAGGAATAACAGCACTCCGGTGGTGGTTCCCATTGCCATCAATCTGTAAGCCGGGTCGATTGCCCAGAACAGCACAACCAACAAACTCATCAAACCGAACGCTGTGAAAATAAGGGTGATGCCAGCCATGAGCAGAAGTTGGAAAATATTGGCCTTTTCCTCTTCCAGCTCAATGACTGCCAACCTGACACGCGTTTCAACAATCCCCACCAGAATGGTGACGATGCGTTGAGCCGTGTCCAGGATCCCTTTGCCCGGTCCTTGTGGCGGCGCTTTTAAGTGTTCAGCCATAATTAGCGGCGAGCTAACAGGACGCCAATCACGACGCCGACTGCAGCACCAATACCAACGCCGGTCCAGGGTTTATCATGAACATAATCGTCAGCGCGGCCTGCGATTTCTTTTGAGTGATGTGCGAGTTTGTCGCCGGTATCACTCAGGCGTGAACGGGTATCTTTCAGCAGGCTTTCTGCTTTACCGCGCAACTTATCAAGTTCAGCTTTGGGTTTGTCAGTAGAAGTGTGAAGGACTTCTTCCAGCGTATCTGCCAATGATTTAAGTTCTGCGCGCAGATGCTCTGATGTGGTGTTATTAGCCATGTGTAATTCACTCCATACGTTAACTGATGCGAACTTTTAACATAGCGGATATCTGGCTGATCGCAACTATGAATAGGCGGATAACGATTCAGCAAGGGGTAAAAAACCCAAAAAAATCTGCTATGTACCGGTAAAAAATTTGTACTCACACAAAGGGTTTATTTGCCTTGTGCTTCTCGTAATTCAGACTGGGCCTGTTCGAGTTTTTTCTGTTTTTGGGCGATTTTATTATTATCACCCTTTGTCTGAGCTTCTTTCAGCTCATCTTTACGTTCCTGAACTTTTTGCTTTTTTTCGGCGACGTGGCGCGCATTATCAGCCTTCAGCCCTGCATCAGTACAATGCGCTTTGCTTTCGCTAAGGGCTTTCTGTAATCCGTTGATCTGATTTTTATTATTATGCTGGTAAGCATAATCAAGCTGAGTTTGAATTTCCTGCTGTTTAGTCACACAACTTTCGGGTTGCGGGGCAGCAAAAGCGGCGCTGGATAACACCAGAACAGGGAACGCGATAAGTGTGGATAAGCGCAATTTCATTGTGGTCTTCCTTAGTCATTATGAAACGCGGTGGCGTTTCTTCCATAAAGCGCCTTGCGTGACGCATACAATTTTTGAATATTTCAGATGAAATTATAACAGCTAATATTAGAAGCGCTTAAGGGAGGATTCCGAAAGGGTGTAGGGTGTTAACCCAGCTTCAGCTGATCGCTGGGGATTTTTTGCCGCCAAAGATGTTGCTTTGGTGGCTCACAACGTTTGATTGAGAAGCCCATGGGTAAAATGTCCAGCAAGGCTTGCTCTGCCAGAATGCGCTGCTCGCTGGAATCCAGCGCCACAATCAGACCATCTTCTACCGGCGTAATACTTTGAATGCGGATACCGCGCAGATTAAGACTCTGGTAGACATAAAAACCATCCGGCATGGTCACGCCCGCACGGGCAGGGCTTATTTGTAAGGCATTACTCGAAGAGGGCATGCGTGAGAAAGCGAAGCCTACGATCGTTGCAACCAGTAGTAGAATCAGCAATGCGACTGGCCACACTATTGAGCGTTTTATCGATATGATTCTCACGGCGCTTTGTTGCCTTTTTTCAGACGGTCAGCTTGCTTCTTACGCCACAGCAACAGAAGTGAGCCGCCTAAACCGCCGACCAACAGCACCAGCGGTAACAGCATCAGGCAGTTCATCAACTGGTCTTCGTATTTCAGGAACAACGGCGTTTTACCGAGGAAGTAGCCGAGGGTGGTTAGAATCAACACCCACAACAGACCACTTACCCAGTTAAAAAACTGGAAGCGCATGTTGTTCAGGCCGGACAACCCGGCGATGGTCGGCAGTAATGTGCGGACAAACGCCAGAAAACGGCCCACCAGCAGGGCTGAAAGGCCATGTTTATGGAAGAGGTTGTGGGCGCGTTCATGATACTGCACGGGAAGATGGGCCAGCCAGCCCTGCACTATTCGGGTATTCCCCAGCCATTTCCCCTGAATGTAACTTAACCAGCAGCCCAGGCTGGCTGCGGTCGTCAGCAGGAAAATGGTCAGCGGGAAGTTCATCGCATCTTTTGCGATCAGGACACCAACCAGAATCAACAGGCTGTCACCGGGAAGAAAAGCCGCAGGGAGCAGGCCATTCTCCAAAAAAATAATAAGAAATAGAAGGATATACAGTGTCCAGACCATCGAGGGGTTGGCCAGTGTTTCGTAATCTTGTTGCCAGAGGGCATCGATGAGCGAACTAATGATTTCCATGTACTTTCGTGAAACTCCGTAGTTTTCAGTTAATCGACCGAATCAATGCGGAACAGTGCAGCTCAACGCAGAATAACCAGGCCGACAAGTACGCCTTTCCATGGCAGTCAGGGTAAGAAAAGTGACTTAATTGTAACAAAAGCACCCACTTTGAGACAGGTAAATATACCTGTTAAAACCGAATGATATAAGCGTGCTACGACTGTCAGACCGTGCTTTTACACTCACTGACACAACTCGACAGTGGGCTGACAGGAATCGTAGGAATTATTTTTCCGGAATCTTTTATTTGAGAAAACTTTTATTTAGAAACGTTCACTTCAGGAAGTGGATTAAATCCGGATAGGGAGGTCTTTTTGCGGACATCAGCAGGCCGCGAAAAACAGCCTGCTGCAAACAGGGATTTACTTGTTGTTGATCGCGGAAGAAAGGTGCAGCGCGGGAGCATCAAGGTGGACAACCGGATTTTCGGAATAGAGATAGCGGTCAACGTTGAATTCGAAATCATCGCTGGTGGCACGGAACAGCATCTGCTTGGTGTTTTCCAGATGCTGCCACATCGCCAGTTTGGCTGCGTGCGGATCACGGCGGATCAACGCCTTGAGGATCTGGTCATGATCTTCGCACCAGCTTTCGATCGACTTCGCGTCGATATGCTCATGCAATTTACGCCAATAGGGATTCTGACGGCGCTGACTCCACATCTTCTCTACGATGCTCGCCATGGCGCTGTTCTGCGTGGATTGCGCTACCTGAACGTGGAATTTCAGATCCCACTCGGAATCGCGAAAGCGGTCCTCCAGACGGGCTTGCTCCTGAATTTCCATCAAACGTATGATGTCTTGTTTGGTCACCTGCGTGGCGGCAAATTCAGCAATATTACTTTCTATCAGCTGACGCGCTTGTAATAATTCAAATGGACCGGCTGCGCCAAACTCCAGGCTGCTATCGGTCATAACCAGATGTTTTTGCTGGTTGGACATCACATGAATGCCGGAACCTTTACGCACCTCAACATAGCCTTCCACTTCAAGCATGATGATCGCTTCACGCACCACGGTGCGACTGACGTTCATCTCTTCCGAAATCAGGCGCTCGGCCGGTAATTTTTCGCCGACGGGATAAACGCCGCTCTCAACTCTCTCCTTGAGCGTGGCTGCCAGTTGTTGATAAAGACGTCTGGTTTCAGTAGGTTCCATGGCTTTACTCTTCATTGATATAAACGGAAGCGATAAAAATGTCGTTGAATGACAGAGAGCATTCTCCCAGGCTGCATCGCCTGCCGGGGTAAAACTTGTTATACCAGTATACGAGGAACGCAGGACGGTTGCACCGTCAAAGACATGTCAGAAAGGTGCATTCGGATGAACAAAATGAAAAAGCCCGGGTTGTTTTCCGGGCCAAAACAGTGATATCAGACTTTTGCGGGTTGCAAAGGCTGAGCGGTAGGTTCCACCGCTGAGCGGTTCTGCAGAACGGTCCAGATGACGACTGCACCTAACAGATCGAACACTGAAAGCGCGGCAAACAGCGGGCTGAAGCCCAATGTATCGGCCAGAGCGCCTACCACCAGAGCAAACATCGTGCTGGCTGTCCATGCGGCCATCCCAGTCAGTCCGTTGGCTGTCGCAACTTCGTTACGACCAAACACGTCTGAAGATAGGGTGATCAATGCGCCGGAAAGTGACTGGTGCGCAAATCCGCCGACGCACAACAAAGCAATGGCGGCATAAGGGCTGGTGAATAGACCAATCATCCCGGGGCCAATCATCAATACTGCCCCCATGGTGACGACCAGTTTGCGTGACACGATCAGGTTAACTTTGAAATATTTCTGGAACAGTGGTGGCAGATACCCGCCGACGATGCAGCCTAAGTCAGCAAAGAGCATTGGCATCCAGGCGAACATGGCGATGTGTTTCAGGTCGAAACCATAAGCCTTGAACATAAACAGCGGGATCCATGCATTGAATGTCCCCCAGGCAGGCTCTGCCAGGAAACGTGGCAGCGCGATACCCCAGAACTGGCGGTTACGCAGGATTTCCCATGCTGACATCTTCTTGCCATTGTCGGTCTGATGCTGCGCTTCCTGTCCACCAAGAATATATTCACGTTCAGTTTCGCTGAGTTTTTTCTGGTCTTTCGGGTGTTTGTAAAAGATTAACCAGCAGATGGCCCAGACCAAACTGAGGGCACCGGTAATGATGAAGGCGAGTTGCCAGCTATGCACAAGGATGCACCAGACAACCAGCGGCGGCGCAATCATCCCGCCGATAGACGAGCCCACGTTAAAGTAGCCTACTGCAATCGAACGTTCCTTCGCAGGGAACCATTCGCTACTGGCTTTCAGGCCGGCAGGGATCATCGCCGCTTCTGCCATACCGACAGCACCGCGGGCAATCGCCAGACCGCCCCAACTGCTGGCCAGGGCAGTCGCCATACAAAACAGCGCCCACATAATGGCAAACATGGCGTAACCGACTTTGGTTCCCATGACGTCAAGCACATAACCGGCAACCGGCTGCATAAGGGTATAGCAGGCGGAATAGGCGGCGATAATATAAGAATATTGCTGAGTGCTAATGTTGAGTTGGCTCATCAGCGTCGGTGCTGCAGCGGCTATGGCGTTACGTGTTAAATAGCCTAATACAGTACCGACTGTGACCAGTCCGATCATGTACCAGCGTAACCCTTTGATCTTACTCATTTAACTCTCTCCCAGTAAATAATCCGGTATTGTCTGCACGTTTGTGGCCGCAGTACACTGAGCACCGCCGCTCAGTGCGGGGCTTCAGCTTGTAGTGCTGCTGATGAGTACGTTATTTGACTACCCTGTTTTGGTTCTCCCAGTGTCCCCGACAAAAACGTTAGTGATGTGGCAGGTCTTCACTCACGCTCTTGTTGGGGCGAGCTAAAGATAACTTGTCATACAGATTTAAAATTTGAATGACATCACAAAAACACATTAAGAATGTGTGGATAATAGATATCAACGCAATAAATTAAAAAATATCATTTTTTTCAATTAGATAATGTTTTTTTAATAATGTTTGTACCATCATCCACCCCTTTAAAGACGTTAAATAGTGCTGGACGATGACTGTAATTGGTGTGATAACTTCGCATCAGTGAGAGACAACTCAGAAAAGAATTCAAGGTGAGGGACCTAAGATGACGCAGTTTTTAACCGAAGATTTCCTGCTGGACAGCGAGACAGCGCGTCGGCTTTATCATGACTATGCAAAAGACCAGCCGATTTTTGACTATCACTGTCACCTGCCGCCGGAACAAATCGCGCAGGACTATCAATTCAAGAACATGTATGACGTCTGGCTGAAAGGCGATCACTACAAATGGCGTGCTATGCGTACCAATGGCGTGCCTGAGCGCATGTGTACCGGCGACGCCAGCGATCGTGAGAAGTTCGATGCCTGGGCTGCTACCGTTCCACATACTATCGGTAACCCGCTCTATATCTGGACTCACCTCGAACTTCGACGTCCGTTTGGCATTACCGGCAAACTACTTTCACCGACGACGGCGTCGGAAATCTGGGATCGCGGTAACGAATTGTTAGCGCAGAAGAGCTTCAGCGCGCGTGGCATCATGAAACAAATGAACGTGAAATTGGTCGGTACCACCGACGACCCAATCGATTCATTGGAACACCACAAATCCGTGGCACAAGACACCCGTTTTGACGTCAAAGTGCTGCCAAGCTGGCGCCCGGACAAAGCCTTCAACATTGAAGCTGAGAGCTTCAATGATTACATGAAGAAACTGGAAACTGCCGCCGATGTCTCCATCACGCGCTTCAGTGATTTGCGCGATGCGCTGAAAAAGCGTCTGGACCACTTCGCGGCGCATGGCTGTAAAGTGTCCGACCATGCGCTGGACGTGGTGGTGTACGGCGAAGCGGATGACGCAACACTGGATGGTATTTTGTCTCGTCGCCTGAGCGGCACAATACCCAACAAAGAAGAAATCGCCCAGTTCAAAACCGGCGTGCTGCTTTATCTGGCTTCAGAATATCAACGCCGTGAATGGGTACAGCAGTACCACATAGGCGCACTACGTAATAACAACACCCGCATGTTCCAGCTGATCGGTGCCGACGTGGGCTTCGACTCCATTAATGACCAACCGCTGGCAGAGCCGCTGTCCAAGTTGCTTGGCGCGCAGGGCATGGCCGGCGGCTTACCTAAAACGATTCTGTACTGCCTGAATCCGCGTGATAACGAAGTCATCGGCACCATGGTCGGTAACTTCCAGGGCGAAGGGATGCCGGGCAAGATTCAATTTGGTGCTGGCTGGTGGTTCAACGATCAAAAAGACGGCATGCAGCGCCAGATGACGCAGCTCGCCAATCTGGGCTTACTGAGCCGCTTCGTTGGGATGCTTACCGATAGCCGCAGCTTCCTGTCCTACACGCGCCATGAATATTTTCGTCGCATCCTGTGTCAGATGATTGGCCGCTGGGTAGAAGATGGCGAAGCGCCGAACGACATGGCGCTGCTGGGCAACATGGTTAAGAACATTTGTTTCGATAATGCGAAAGAGTATTTCGCCATTGAATTGAACTGAGTAAAACCCGCCAGGTGTGATGTGTCGCGCCCGGCAGGGTCAAAATTCTTATTCAGATTAATAATTTCTTCTGAACACGACGGTGATGGAGCGCGAACCGCCTTCAAAGACCGGCGTTTGCGTAAATTTAAGGTGAGTGTGAGATGCAAAGGTTAAACCGTCGTGATTTCCCCGGATGCCATTTCCCGGAAAAAATTATTCAGTTTGGTGAAGGCAATTTCCTGCGTGCGTTTGTTGACTGGCAGATTGACCTGCTGAACGAACATACCGATCTGAATGCCGGCATCGTGATTGTGCGCCCGATCAACAGCGACTTCCCGCCTTCGCTGAATGAGCAGGATGGCCTTTACACCACCATCATCAGTGGCCTGAACGAACAGGGTGAACGCGTGCGAGATACGCGGGTGATCCGCTCAGTTAACCGTGAAATCGATATTTACCACCAGTTCGATGATTATCTGGCGCTGGCGCACAACCCGGACATTCGTTTTGTCTTTTCCAATACCACCGAAGCGGGTATCAGCTACGTGGAGGGCGACCGCTTTGACGATGCGCCGCCGGTCAGCTTCCCCGCTAAACTGACCCGTTTGCTGTTCGAGCGCTTCACGCATTTTGCCGGCGCAGCAGATAAAGGCTGGGTACTGCTGCCGTGCGAACTGATCGACTACAACGGCGAGAAATTGCTGGAACTGGTGCAGCGTTATGCAACCGAATGGGCCTTACCGGCAGCGTTCAACCAGTGGCTGCTCACTGATAACACCTTCTGTTCGACGCTGGTTGATCGCATTGTGACTGGCTATCCGCGCAGTGAAGTAGACAGCCTGCAGGCTGAGCTGGGTTATCAGGACAGTTTCTTCGACAGCGCCGAACACTTTTACCTGTTTGTTATCCAGGGGCCGAAAAGCCTGACGCAGGAACTGCGTTTGGACAAACTGCCGCTGAATATCCTGTTGGTCGATGACATCAAACCCTACAAAGAACGCAAAGTAGCCATTCTCAATGGTGCGCATACCGCTCTGGTGCCAGTGGCATTTCTTGCCGGGCTGGACACGGTAGGCGAAGCGATGAATGACCCGCAAATCAGCCGCTTTGTTGAAATGGCGATCGCCGAAGAGATCTCACCGGTGCTGAACTTACCGCAGGCCGAACTGACGTCGTTTGCGCAGGCGGTATTGAGCCGTTTCCGCAACCCGTTTATTCAGCATCAGTTGCTGTCGATTGCCCTTAACGGCATGACCAAGTTCCGTACCCGCATTCTGCCGCAGCTGCTGGCCAGCCAGCAGATGAACGGCCTGTTGCCACCACGTCTGACTTTTGCGCTGGCCGCGTTGCTGGCGTTTTATCGCGGTGAGCGCAACGGCGAAATCTTCCCATTACAGGATGACGCAAAGTGGCTGAGCCTGTTTTCTTCACGGTGGAGTGAAGTACGCCGTGGAGAGCTTACTCTCAGTGGCTTGGTTGCAACGGTCCTTGCTGATGAGCAGCACTGGGGGCTGGACCTGAATACGGTGCCGGGTCTGAATGAAAAAGTGACCGAACAGTTACAGGCAATTGAGGATCGTGGTATGCGCGATGCACTCACGGCTTACAGTTAAGAGGTTGATTATGAATAGTATCATACAGATTCACCCCGCTGATAACGTCGCCGTCGCCCTGCAGGATCTTGAATCCGGCGAACCAACCGAAGCCGGTGTTACGCTGCTTCAGGCGGTAGTGCGTGGGCATAAGTTTGCGATAAAACCCATCGCTGCTGGCCAAAATATCATCAAGTATGGCCTGCCTATCGGGCATGCATTGATGGACATTGCCGCCGGTGAGCATATTCACTCGCAGAATGCCAAAACCAATCTCAGCGATCTGGACCAGTATCAGTATCAGCCGGAGTTCGTCGAACTTCCTCCGCAAATGGCCGATCGCGAGGTGCAGGTTTATCGCCGTAAAAACGGTCTGGTGGGTATCCGTAACGAACTGTGGTTGATCCCGACGGTCGGTTGCGTCAACGGGATTGCTAAGCAGATTCAACAACGCTTTTTGAAAGAAACCAATCAGGCTGAAGGCACTGATGGCGTCTATCTGTTCACGCATCCATTTGGTTGTTCTCAACTGGGTGATGACCACATTAATACCCGCACCATGCTGCAAAATATGGTTCGCCATCCGAACGCCGGTGCGGTGCTGGTGATTGGTCTGGGGTGTGAAAATAATCAGGTGGATGTGTTCCGCGACACGCTGGGAGACGTGGATGACGAGCGCGTGCGCTTCATGACGCTGCAAAAGTTTGATGACGAAGTGGAAGCCGGGCTGGAGCGCCTGCGTGAGCTTTACGCAGTAATGCGCCATGACCAGCGCGTGCCAGGTAAACTCAGTGAGCTGAAGTTTGGTCTGGAATGCGGCGGCTCCGACGGTTTGTCCGGCATTACGGCTAACCCGCTGCTCGGACGTTTTTCCGATTACGTGATCGCTAACGGCGGCACCTCCGTATTGACGGAAGTCCCGGAAATGTTTGGTGCAGAACGTATACTGATGAGCCGTTGCCGCGACGAGCAGACGTTTGAAAAAACCGTTCACATGGTGAACGACTTCAAACAGTATTTCATCGAGCACAATCAGCCGATTTACGAGAATCCGTCGCCGGGCAACAAAGCGGGCGGTATTACTACGCTGGAAGAGAAATCGCTCGGTTGTACCCAGAAAGCCGGTCAAAGTCCGGTAGTGGACGTCCTCAAGTATGGCGAACGCCTGTCCCGTCACGGGCTTAACCTGCTCAGTGCACCGGGTAACGACGCGGTTGCTACCAGTGCGCTGGCGGGCGCCGGTTGCCATATGGTTCTGTTCAGCACCGGACGTGGCACGCCTTATGGCGGTTTTGTGCCGACCGTTAAACTGGCGACCAACAGCGAGCTGGCGGCCAAGAAACCACACTGGATTGACTTCGATGCGGGAAAACTCATTCACGGTGTTCCGATGGACGACCTGCTCAGTGAATTTGTCGATCTGATTGTCGGCATTGCTGACGGTAAACTGTCGAAAAATGAATTGAATGATTTCCGCGAACTGGCGATTTTCAAAAGCGGCGTGACATTGTAGTTACTGAGTTTTAGGATGAAGGTGAAACGGTGTTTCAATATGTGAGGCGCCGTAAACTTTCTCCTGGCTGGATAATGATGTTTGCACATGAGTGACTTCTGGAACGCGCACTATATCTGGTTTGCGCAGGGCGTTGGCGTACTGGCATTCTTTGTCGGCATCACGATGTTCTTCAACCGCAACGACCGCCGTTTTAAACAACAGCTCTCCGCCTACAGCGCCATTATTGGCGTTCATTTTTTGTTAATGGGGGCTAATCCGGCGGGAATGAGCGCCTTGCTCAACGCTGTCCGTACCCTGATCACCCTGAAAACACGCAACCAGTGGGTGATGGTAGTCTTTATTGCTCTGACACTTATTTTTGGCATCGGCAAAGCCAAACACCTGATGGAATTGCTGCCAATCGTCGGTACCGTAGCCAGTACCTGGGCACTGTTTCGCACCAGCGGGCTAAAGACCCGATGCATCATGTGGGGTTCCACCTGCTGCTGGGTCATTCACAATATCTGGCTCGGTTCGATCGGTGGTTCACTGATCGAGGGCAGCTTCCTGCTGATGAACGGTTACAACATACTGCGTTTTCGCCACCTTCAGCGGCAGGGGATTGATCCTTTCGCCGTGGAGAATGCGGTGGAGAAAAAGCGCTGATTTGCACGGATGTCTAATCCAGTTTCAGCGGTGGCAGTTGGCCGAAAATACTCAGCAGGCCTTCGCCCCAGCCCTTGCTTATCATACCGAAGTACGGATGTTCTTCGGTAATGCGGTGCTGCTGCGCGGAACTGTAGCTGTCAGCCGGGTAGATCATCACATCCAGCGGTAAACCGACGGACAGATTGCTGCGCAGGGTGGAATCCATCGAAATCAATGCGCACTGCATCGCCTGTTCCAGCGGGGTATTGTAGTTCAGCACGCGGTCAATAATAGGTTTGCCGTACTTGCTTTCGCCAATCTGAAAGTAGGGGGTGTCATGCGTCGCTTCGATGAAATTGCCCTGCGGATAAATATGGAACAGCCGCAATCCATCTCCTTTAATCTGACCGCCGAGCAGTAAATTGCAGCTGAAATCAGTCATGCCGCCCTGATTGGCACCGCTGTCGCGGGCAATCACTTCACGCACCGTTTCTCCCAGCAGGCTGGCTGCGTCATACATCGACGTCGCATTCAACAGATTCTCGCGTTCAGGATCAAGGCAGCGCCGGTGTAGCATGCTGATGATGCTCTGTGTGGTCGCCAGATTTCCGGCACTCTGAATCACCAGCATCCGTTCATCACTCTGATGAAAAATATGCAGTTTGCGGAAAGTGGAAATGTGGTCCACTCCGGCATTAGTGCGCGAGTCCGAGACAAAAACCAGGCCAGAGGACAAGCGCATGGCCACACAGTAAGTCATAGGAATATCTACCTTTTCAGTAAGTCATCCTCATTGAGGAATATCGAGCATGTGAACCGCCGCGACGGTGTGCATATCTTCACATCCTCCGCCTAAACGGATACCGCGAACCGGGCATGCATCAAGATAATCGATACCGATAGCCAGTTTCAAATGCTGATTGGGTTGGCAGGTATTGTTAGTCACATCAAAGCTCTGCCAGCGGTCATCAAGCCAGGCTTCGGCCCACGCATGCATGGCGACGTGCGTCGAGTCTTCGCTGTAGAGATAACCGCTGACGTAGCGGGCCGGAATGCCCAGACTGCGGCAACAGGCCAGAAAAACATGGGTGTGATCCTGACAGACGCCCTGTTGCGCCGAAAAGGCCTGCGAAGCGCTGTCTTTTACCGTGGTGGTCCCTGGGCTGTAGGGCATTTTCAGCAGCAGTTCGCCCATCAGCGTACACAGACTCTCATGTTGAGCTTGCGGGCGGTAATAGCGGCCGGCAAAGTCACGGATCGCCCCGTCCGCGTGGGTCAGTGGGCTGGTGCGCAGAAAGACCAGCGGCGACAAATGCCCGCAATTATCGTCTTCCACATTGTCTTCAATTTCCACCACGCCATTGGCTTCGATAGTGATCGCCTGATGGGGTTGGTCCAGCGTCAGAACATGGAGCACATTCCCGTAAGCATCCAACGTGCGGGTGGCATATTCCGGCAGCGTCAGATCCCACGACAAGATCTTCTGATGGCTGGAGTCCTGCGGCGTCAGGCGAAGATACTGCGTACTGCGTTTGACCTGCTGCGCATAGGTGTAATGCGTCTGATGACTGACATTCAGTTTCATTATTGTGCCTCCAGATAAGTTTGATGGATGCTCTCTGCAATGGCGCTGGTTTTACCGAGGAACTGCGTCAGCCATTCCGTCAGGCCCTCTGCCATAATTTCATCCAGCGTGGTGAAGCGCAGTTCAGCATGCAGTGTATGCACCCGGCGGCGCGGTAAATTGCCGGAAGTGCCGCCAATCAGTTCGAGCTGTTCGGCCATGATCTCCACGCAGGCCAGCAGGGATCGCGGCAATTCACCCCGTAAGATCAGCAGTTCGGAGATCGTCTCGCGGCTGATTTGCTGTTTGTAGAGCGTATGGAAGGCTTCGCGCGCGCTTACTGCCCGCAGCAGGGTATCCATCCGGTAGTATTCCCGCACCGGGTCTTCATCGGCATCAAGCAGCTGGTGAGTGACATCCAGCAATCGTGCGGTGCTGTCAGCGCGTTCAAGCATGGTACCGAGACGAATGAAATTCAGCGCGTCGCTGCGCAGTAACGTGCCAAACATCGCGCCACGAAACAGATGCGAACGCTCTTTTACCCAGTCGAAAAAGGCGTCAGCGCCGAGCGCAGCCACGCCCTGACGACGGATCAATTTCATCTCAATCCACGACGCGTTAATGCTCTCCCACACCTCAGATGACAGACTGCCGCGCACTGCGTGGGCGTTATTCCACGCCATCTGCATGCAGCTGAAAATACTGCTGTGGTTGATATTATCCAGGGCAAAAAAGTTGAGCAGATTGCTCATGGTGACCTGAGGATAATGCTCACTGAACAGCGTCTGCGTGCCGGTGAGCGTTAACGGAACCATCAGATCATTTTGATCGTCGTTCAGTTGGGTGTGATCGCGGATCGACATCATCGACAGTTTGTTAGTGACGTCGAGCAGGCGGGCAATGTTTTCGGCGCGTTCCAGATAACGTGCCATCCAGTACAACTCACTGGCGGTTCTGCTTAGCATTCGTCGTCCTCCGCACTGTTTTTCTCTATCGGCTCATCCTCTAACACCCAGGTGTCTTTGGTTCCGCCACCTTGCGATGAGTTGACCACCAGTGACCCTTCCTCCAGCGCCACGCGCGTTAAACCGCCTGGCACCAGGCGGATCTCTGCGCCGGTCAGTGCGAAGGGTCGCAGATCGATGTGACGCGGTGCCAGACCGCTATCAACGAACGTCGGGCAGGTCGAAAGTGCCAGCGTCTCCTGAGCGATATAATTTTCAGGACGTGCCCTGAGCAGATCGCGGAAACGGGCGATCTCCGCAAGACTGGCCGTCGGGCCAATGAGCATGCCATAGCCCCCTGCGCCGTGAACCTCTTTCACGACCATCTTTTCCAGATTCGCCAGCACAAAAGAGAGTGCTTTTTTGTCACGACATTGCCAGGTTGGCACATTGTTGAGGATCGGCTCTTCGGAGAGGTAAAAACGGATCATCTCCGGCACGTAAGGATAAATGGATTTGTCATCGGCAACGCCGGTGCCAATTGCATTGGCCAGCACCACGCCGCCAGCACGGTAGACCGACAGCAAACCCGGCACGCCGAGCATGGAGTCAGCGCGAAACGCCAGCGGGTCGAGGAAGGCATCATCAAGGCGGCGGTAAATGACATCAATCTTGCACGGTCCGGACGTGGTGCGCATAAACACGGCGCCGTCTTTGACGTACAGGTCGACGCTTTCCACCAGCTCGACCCCCATTTGCTGTGCCAGAAAGCTGTGTTCGAAATAGGCGCTATTAAAACGGCCAGGAGTCAGCACCACGACGGTCGGATCATTGACCGGTGTACTTTCGCGCAGAGTTTGTAGCAAGTGGGAAGGGTAGCGGGAAACCGGTGCAATACGCTGTTCAGCGAACAATTCCGGATACAACCGCATCATCATCTTACGGTTTTCCAGCATGTACGAAACACCGGACGGCGTTCGCAGGTTGTCCTCCAGAACGTAATATTCGCCATCACCGCCGCGCACCATGTCTGTTCCTGCAATATGCGCATAGGTGTCGCGATGCAGGTCGATGCCCTGCATGCACGGCTGATACTGGTCATTTGCCAGCACTTGTTCGGCAGGCACAATGCCAGCCTTAAGGATGTTCTGATCGTGGTAAATATCATGCAGAAAAGCATTCAACGCCTGTACGCGCTGGCGGATCCCCAGATCCAGCATTTTCCACTCGTTAGCAGGAATAATACGCGGCACGCTGTCGAACGGAATCAGCCGCTCAGCACCGTCATCTTCGCCGTACACATTAAAGGTGATCCCCACCCGGTGAAACAGCAGCGCCGCCTCTTCTTTCTTGCGCTGGACGGCCTGTTGATCGGCCTTCTGTAACCACTGCCAGTAAGCCTCGTAATGGCCGCGATGCTGTCCTTCAGCCATTAACATTTCATCAAAAAAGGGTGAATCGGAAAGGTCGATGTTGATCATATTCACCTCAATGACAGGTCGGGCTGTTTCATTTTTTAAGAGAATTTTTTTTACGTTACAAAAGGGACACGCATAAAGTGTGCCAGCGTGCATAAACCGCGGAAACACGTCTAAAAATCAGTATCTACGCGCTATTTAGGTGCGTAATGCTAACGGCTTGCCTGAATTTGGGGCAAAAAAAGGCGTCGTTTATTGAGTATGGTCGCTGATGAGGCAATCGTCAGCGCAGGGAATAAGACAAAAAAAAGGCCAGCCCGAAGGCTGACCTGATCCCTGCACTGCGTTTGGATTAACGACGTACAGCGATGGCTTCTATTTCGATTTTTACGTCTTTTGGCAGACGGGCTACTTCGACGCATGAACGTGCCGGGAACGGCGCATTGTGCTCGGTGAAGAAGGCTTCGTAGGTGGCGTTAACGGTCGCAAAATCATTCAGATCTTTCACGAAAACAGTGGTTTTCACAATATCTGATACTTTCAGGTTAGCGGCTTCAACAATGGCTTTAACATTTTCCAAAGACTGGCGCGCCTGAGCGGCGATATCATCGGCGACGGCGCCGGTTTTAGGATCCACCGGGATCTGGCCGGAAGTGATGATCATGCTGCCAAGATCAACGCCCTGAACGTAAGGACCGATGGCTGCGGGTGCATTTTCAGTACTGATTTCGCGGGACATGGTGTCTCCTGATTTGAGTGGTCGGATTTTAAAACTTATGGCCAGTATAAAGGCCATGCTTCAAAAGTCATTACGCCTGTCGTGTCAGTCGTTATTCATCACCACCTGATGCTCAAACTCTTTCTCACAATATTTACATTGCAGATGCACGTCGCCCTGACGTTTTTTCACCGCAAAGCTTGACGCCACCTGCTCTGAACGGCTGATGCAGTTGCTGTTTGGGCAGCGCAGCACACCTTCGATGTGGTCCGGCAGGGTTGGCATCAGCTTTTTCACCACGACATAATCGTCAATGCGGTTAACCGTGGCGTTCGGCGCATATACCGCCAGCTGATTGACCTGCTGTTCGGTCAGGAAGGTATTCTCTATTTTGATCAAATCTTTACGGCCAAGCTCATTGGACGGCAGGTTCAGCCCGATGGTGATACGCTGATCGGTTTCGGTCAGCTTAAACAGCGACAGTAATTTGAAGCCGATTTGTGCCGGAATATGGTCAATCACCGTGCCGCATTTAATGGCTTCAACCTGAAGTTTATTATCGTGAGTCATACTATTTTCTCCTCAAGTTTATTGGGCGGTGTCGGCGTTAAGTACCAATGCCAGTAAGGCCTGACGGGCGAAAATGCCGTTGCCGGCCTGCTGGAAATACCAGGCATAAGGGGTTTTATCAACGTCTGGCGTAATTTCATCAATGCGTGGCAGCGGATGCAGTACTTTCATATGCGCCTGGGCACCGACCAGATCGGCAGCGCGCAGAACAAACTGGGCTTTGACGTTAGCGTACTCGGACGGGTCCAGGCGCTCTTTCTGTACCCGGGTCATATAGAGAATATCCAGCTCCGGTACGACGTCATCAATGCTTTCATGAAGGCTGTATTCAATGCCTTTCTCTTCCAGCAGGGAGAGAATATAGCCCGGCATCGCCAGCGCGTCGGGCGCGATAAAGTAAAAGCGATTGCCCTGGAATTTAGCCAGCGCCTGAGCAAGAGAGTGAACGGTACGGCCATATTTAAGGTCACCGACCATGGCAATCTTGATATTGTCGAGGCGGCCCTGGGTTTCGCGAATGGTGAACAGATCAAGCAAGGTTTGCGTCGGATGCTGATTGGCACCGTCACCGGCATTGAGGATCGGAATTCCGCCGGAGAATTCGGTCGCCAGACGCGCCGCGCCCTCCTGTGGGTGGCGCATCACGATGGCATCAACGTAAGTGCTGATCACCGAAATGGTGTCGGCCAGCGTTTCGCCTTTTTTACCGAGCGAGGTATTGGAGCCGTCAGCGAAACCGACCACCGATGCACCAAGACGATGGATCGACGTTTCAAACGATAGGCGGGTACGCGTTGAGGCTTCGAAGAAACAGCTGGCGATCACTTTATGTTTCAACAGTTCAGGTTGCGGCTGGGCTTTAAGACTGGCAGCGGTATCAAGTACCAGCTCCAACTCTTCACGGCTGAGATCGTTGATTGAGATAATGTGTTTTTGGTATAGCGGGTTAGCCATTGCTTCTCTCCTCTTAATCCCCTTCGTGCCTGAAGCTGTAGCTGCGTTGCCTGCGCTCGTTCACCCGAATCACTTACTTGAGTAAGCTCATCGGGATTCTTTCGCTTGCTGCCTTGCCACAACGCCAATTACTTTGGGTTTTTTTGGGTCAATTGGTTCTCGAATTCTGGACAAAAAAAAGCCCCTTTAATAAGGGGCTTTCATCAGATCGGCAATGCAACGGAAGAACAACGGCAGCGGACTGCCTTCTGGCACAGCGTTTTGTGACTGTTTTTGAACACAGCAAACCTGTCGATTGTTCATGGGTTCTCCCGGCAAATTGTCGCGCATTATACGCCCGCCATCGACGACATCAAGCGGAAAAATCATACGCAGCCAATCGATTGGCTGCGGGCCAAAATTGAGGCCAGAAGTGTTAACTGGATCATGCGGCGTTGCCTGCGGGTGCTTTATCATGGCATCGTATTGAAACGTGATTTCATTTTAAATTAGCAAAGGGAAGACCATGTTAACTGGAAATATTCATCAACTGCATCTGGTGCCTTATCTGCCTGCCGAACTGCGTGACGCCATCGAGTATGTGAAGCAGCACATCACCGCGGAAACGCCGCTCGGCAAACATGATATCCGCGGTAACGACGCTTTTGTGCTGATCTCCAATGACGCTACTGAGCCACAATCCGTGCGTCGTGCAGAGTTTCACGCCCGCTATCTGGATATTCAAATTATCCTTAATGGCACCGAAGGCATGACGTTCAGTAATCAGCCCGCCGGTAAAGTCGATACCGACTGGCTGGCTGACAAAGACATCGCGTTTTTATCCGCCGGTGAGCAGGAAAAAACCATCGTGTTGCAGGCTGGTGACTTCGTGGTGTTCTATCCCGGCGAAGTACACAAACCCCTGTGTGTTGTCGGCGAACCGGCCAACGTGCGCAAAGCGGTGGTAAAGATGTTGGTTAACGCTTAAATATTTTCATCCGCCAGCGGCGCAGGCGGCCAAGGCGTTCCGGCGCTTTGAGTTTGTGCTTAATCCACATCACCTGCCATGGTTGCAGACGCGTCTGGCCGGTAAAGGCTTCCCCGCCAATCAAGTCCTTGCCCTCGACGGCCAGTTTCACCACCTGAGACTGGCTGCTGATATTGAAGACGCAGGTAATACGGTCTTCGGTCTGCGGATCATAACGCTCCATCGCAAACAGTGATTTTCCCAGGTCAAACACCCGCTGTCCGGCCTGCGGCGAAAATGCTGGATGCGCACGGCGGTGTTTGATCAACGCATTCAATCCGAAAAAGACACGCGCGGGCAGGCTGTCAGTTTTTTGCAGCGCCGTCTCCAACTCGCCCAGTTTAAGTTTCTTACGATTGATGCGGCGGTTAATTCCCGACTGATGCATACCGTCGAGATCGTTTTCACTGCCCAGCAGGCTGTGAATATAAATCGCCGGTACGCCAATAAACGACAGCAACAGCGCCTGCGCGGCGAGGAACTTACGCGCCTTCAGATCGACGTCATCATCTGGCTCAGTCAGTGCGCTGAGGAAGTTAATATTTAGCTCATACGGCGAGTGCGTGCCGTCACCGTTGTCCTTGTAGGAGACGCGGCCCTCTTTACGCAGCGTTTCCTGCGCCATGTATTTGCGTTCATCGTCGTCGAGAAAGGTTTCGGTCGGTCGCAGCCCGATGCCGTCATGGCTGGCCAGAAAATTGAAATAAGTGGTGTTCGGATAGCGCGCTTCCGCGTTCAGGCTCTGTGCCCATTTCGTCAACGTGGTGGTGTCCTGACGCAAAAAAGCATGCAGTGTGAGCGGCGGCAGCGGGAACTGGTACACCATATGCGCTTCATCACCTTCACCAAAATAGCTGATGTTTTCATGGTGCGGTACGTTGGTTTCGGTGATAAGCCGGGTGCCGGGGATCACTTCGTCGAGGATCGTTCGCCACACTTTAATGATGTTGTGCGCCTGCGGCATGTGAATGGAACGGGTACCGAATTCTTTCCAGATGTAGCCAATCGCATCGAGGCGGATCGACTGCCCGCCGCTGGCGGCGTATTGCAGGAGAACATCAATACTTTCCAGCAATATCTGCGGATTTTTGAAATTGATGTCTACCTGATCTTCGCTGAAGGTGGTCCACAGATACAGCTCTGTGCCGTCGGCTTTAATAAAGGGAGTCAGCAGAGGCGACGCACGAGGGCGGACTACGCTGCTGTAGTCCAGAGCCGGATTGGAGTCGATAAAATAATCTTTGTAGTAAGGCTCGTCGTGCAGATAGCCTTTCATCCAGTCGCTGGAGCGGGAGATGTGGTTGATCACGCAGTCAAACATCAGGTTGAAATGGGTTGAGAGCTGATGAATATCGGACCAGCCGCCAAGGTGTTCGTCAATGCGGCGGTAATCGATGACGCTGAAGCCGTCATCCGAACTGTAGGGATACATCGGCAGAATATGAATATCACTGATGATGTCACGTAAGTACTTGTCTGCGAACTGGTTGAGCGTCTTGAGTGGCAGCTGCTCACCGTGGGTAATATTATCGCCATAGGTGATGAGATAAATATGAGTGCCATCGACCCAATCGGTGGTGCGGTGTTTGCCGTAATCCCATTTCTCTGCCAGATGGAGAATTTTTTTCAGCAGGTCGGCAATGTGTTCCCTGGGATAAATCCGGCTCAATAAACTTTCCAGGCGCAGTACGTATTCCAAATTCACTGATTTCATCGCGATGCCCTTTTTTTACCCCTTCGCCTGAAAACGGCAAAAGAAGGAGTGCTTTAATAAAAAGGTTAGCTGAAAAATCGGCGTTTTGGCGGGGATATGACCTGAAAAACTGCAATATTATGTAAAAGCGGGTGAAGCTATTCCAGCCAAAAAACGGCCCGATGCGCGGTAAAGTAGGCGTCGGGCCAAGGTGGGATCAGAGTGAACCGAGCGTGGCAACCATCACTGCTTTAATGGTGTGCAGGCGGTTTTCAGCCTGATCAAACACGACGCTGTGCGGTGATTCGAACACGTCATCAGTCACTTCCATGCCGCCGTGCAGACCATATTCTTCGGCCATCTGTTTGCCGAGGGTCGTTTGGTCGTCATGGAACGCGGGCAGACAATGTAGAAATTTCACCTGCGGATTACCAGTCAGGGCCAGCATCGCGCTGTTGACCTGATAGGCGCGCAGTAAGTTGATGCGCTCTTTCCAGGTCTCTTTGGGTTCACCCATCGACACCCAGACGTCGGTGTACAAAAAGTCGGCGCCTTTCACACCGGTCGCAATATCTTCCGTCAACAAGATACTGCCGCCATTCTCCTGAGCCAGATGTTGGCAGGTCGCGACCAGTTCGGCATCCGGCCAGCAGGCCGTTGGCGCCACCAGACGTAAATTCAGACCGCACAGCGCTGCGGCTTCCAGCAACGAATTGCCCATATTGTTTCGCGCATCACCCAGATAGGCGAGTTTCATGCCTTTAAGCGGCTGGCCTGGCAGTTGCTCCTGCATTGTCAGCAGGTCGGCCAACAGTTGCGTCGGATGAAACTCGTTGGTCAGGCCGTTCCAGACCGGGACGCCGGAGAACTCCGCCAGCATCTCGACTTTGTCCTGACCGAAACCACGATACTGAATACCGTCGTACATCCTTCCCAGTACGCGTGCGGTGTCTTTCATCGACTCTTTATGGCCGATCTGGCTGCCACTTGGGCCGAGGTAAGTGACGTTTGCGCCCTGATCATAAGCGGCAACTTCGAAAGAGCATCGTGTACGGGTCGAGTCTTTTTCGAAGATGAGCGCGATGTTTTTTCCTTGCAGGTGGGCTTTCTCAGTGCCATTTTTCTTCGCGGCTTTTAGCTCGACAGCGAGCTGGAGGAGGGATGTAATTTCTGACGGGGTAAAATCCAGTAACCTGAGAAAATGACGTTTACTCAAAAGACTCATGGTGTTCCTCTCCAATGCCTTTGCATTTTATGGTGAATATAAATTCAATTTATATGTATGAATATGCAATTACAACCCCGAAATAAAAACTTTGTCGTTTATAGTGGAGGCTGGCCCTTGGCTGTGTGAAAATAGCGGCAATATACGTCACATTGATTGAGGACTGAGGCATGGCAAATCGTGAGTTGCTGGAAGAACAACGTGAAGAAACCCGCTTAATCATCGAGGAACTGCTGGAAGATGGCAGCGATCCTGACGCGCTTTATACTATTGAACACCACTTATCATCAGAGAACTTCGACGTGCTGGAGAAAGCGGCGGTTGAAGCTTTCAAATTGGGTTATGAAGTTACCGACGCAGAAGAGTTGGAAGTTGAAGACGGTACTACCGTAATGTGCTGCGATGTGATCAGCGAAATTGCGCTGAATGCCGAACAGATTGACGTACAGGTTGAACAACTGATGAATCTGGCCGAAGCCCAGGGCGTGAACTATGACGGTTGGGGGACTTATTTCGAAGGCGACGACGAAGATGAAGACGGCGAAGAAGGTGATGAAGAAGGCAAGGAAGGCGAGTTAGTTGATGAAGATGATGACGGTAAGCGTCATTAATCATCTCGTATTTCTGCACTAAATAGATGAAAGGCTGCCGTTTCGGTAGCCTTTTTTCATGATATTTACAGCGTAAACTTATTATTAACCGTCTATATACCACAGCACCCGTTACGATTTAATCCCCAGCCGTTTGGCCAGTCTGTGAAGATTCCCTGCATCTATATCCAGAGCACGTGCACAAGCAGACCAATGTTCTGTTTTTCTCTCAACATTTTGTTGATCAACCGCCGCTGAAAGTCCTGACCCAAGCTTTCCGCTCCAAAGGCGTATTCGTCCGCTCTTCCACCATGAATAACGTAATGATGCCGAAGATCGCGGGAATGCTGGAAGAGTGCCGCGAGCATGGCAGGAAAATTGCCCGAGAATGGGCGCTGCATCCGCTTGAGGTTATCATTACTGCAGAGAATGAGTATGTTACTACGTGAATTGAGCCTCCAATAACAGGACCGACCGCAGCTCATCAACTTAACCGTGCGCAGACAGGAGAACACGAATGAATCCACTATTGCCTTATAAACTCATGCCCTTATGGGACAGTAAAACGCTGCCTCACAGCTTTACGCAAAAACATAACACTCAAGCCGGAACCTGGGCCAAGCTGACTATTCTTCAAGGTTCATTGACCTTCGCCATGATGACGGAGCCCGGAGAAGTGACTGAGTCTTTTGTCTTCACACCACAAAATGCTTCCCCCTATATTGAGCCGCAGCAGTGGCACCGGATTGTCTCTTTCTCTGAAGATTTGCAGTGCCAACTTGCCTTCTACTGTACTGCAGAAGACTATTTCACTAAAAAGTATCAGATGACCGGTACGCATTCTGAAGTGATTGAAGCTGCCAGGATTATCCCGCCAGGACGGGCGCTGGATCTGGGTTGTGGAGTGGGCCGGAATGCGCTTTATTTGAATCTGAAAGGATTTGATGTCACGGCGTGGGATAAAAATACGGACAGTATCGCCCATATTAATAAGCTCATCGAATTAGAAGACCTGCCAGCCATCACCGCCGGGGAAAAAGACCTCAACACGCTTGTCTTTGACGGATCGTTTGATTTTATTCTCTCTACCGTCGTTTTTATGTTTCTCCAGCGCGAGCGGATCCCTTCACTAATTGAGAATATGCAGTCTTGTACAGCAAAAGGGGGATATAACCTGATTGTTGCTGCAATGGATAGTGAAGACTACCCCTGTTTACTGCCTTTCCCGTTTACCTTTAAATCAGGCGATCTCAGAGACTATTATCCAGGATGGGAGATTATTAAATACAATGAAGATCTGGGGCAGTTACATAAAACGGATGATAATGGCGACCGGATAAAGCTACGATTTGCCACAATCTTGGCCAGAAAAACCGACTAGCCCATATCTCTGGAATTGCTATCTAATTTAGCTTGTGAAATCAGCCAATCCGTTGCCTCAGGATCACCCGAACGAAGCCGAATTTTACCCAGATTTGCGAGGAAAGTGTGCCCTGCCTCGGTACTGTCAGACACAATTAAGCCTCGGAGTAAAAACAGAAATAGGATTGATAGAGAATGAGCGTTGGATTTATTTGACTCAATGATTGAGAGCCGCCATCCGCTAATTTCGTGCTCATTCTCTGTATCATATGCCGCTTTTTGACTTATTCAATGCAGCACTGACTTAAAGCACTTCTCCATTGCTGCCAATGACGTTCTTATACCATTCAAAACTCTGCTTACGTGACCGCGCCATGGTGCCGGTGCCGTCATCGTTTTTGTCGACGTGAATAAAGCCATAGCGTTTGCTGTATTCGCCGGTAGTGAACGACACACAGTCGATGCAGCCCCAAGGCGTGTAGCCCATCAGGTCCACGCCATCTTCGAACACGGCTTTCTTCATTTGTTCGATATGAGCTTTTAAATAGGCGATACGGTAATCATCGTGGATTATGCCGTCAGGTGAGGCTTTGTCGATGGCACCGAAGCCGTTTTCAACGATGAACAATGGTTTCTGATAACGTTCGTAAAGTACGCTCAGGGAATAACGCAGGCCGACGGGGTCAATCTGCCAACCCCAGTCGGAGGCTTTGACGTGCGGATTCGGCACGCTGCCAGCAAAGCCAGATAATCCGTTGTCGTCGCTTGGATTATGGGCGGAAACGGCATTGCTCATGTAGTAGCTCAGGCCCATGTAGTCGGCGCAACCTTCACGCAACGCGTCCAGATCACCCTCTTCCATTTGGAGAGTGAAACCGCGTCGTTTCCACTCGTTGAGGATGTATGACGGGTAATAACCGCGCATATGCACATCGCCGAACAAGTAGCGTTCCCGCATCGACTCAACCGAGTACATCACGTCATCCGGGTGACAGGAGAACGGGTAGAGCGGCACCATGGCGACCATGCAGCCAATCTGGAAGTCAGGATTGATGGCGTGACCCAGTTTCACCACTTTAGCGCTGGCCACGAACTGGTGGTGCAGCACCTGATACATTGTCTCTTCAGGATTCTCTTGCTCGGTGAATACCACGCCCGAGCAGCAATAACCGAACAGTGGATAGTTCCAGTTTCGCTGGTTGTTGATCTCGTTGAAGGTCATCCAATATTTCACTTTGTGCTGGTAACGTTGGAGCACCACGTCGCTGAACTTCACAAAGAAATCGACCACTTTACGGTTTTTCCAGCCGCCGTACTCTTTGACCAGATACCATGGCATCTCAAAGTGCGACAGGGTGATCACCGGTTCGATGCCGTGTTTCAGCAGTTCGTCGAACATGTCGTCGTAGAACTGTAAACCTGCTTCGTTCGGCTGCAACTCATCTCCGTTAGGAAAAATGCGCGTCCAGGCAATTGAGGTGCGAAAACATTTGAAGCCCATCTCGGCGAACAGCGCGATGTCTTCTTTGTAGTGTGAATAGAAATCCACCGCTTCGTGGTTCGGATAGCGATAACCGTCCAGTACGCCATCGGTCATTACGCGGTCAACGCCGTGCGCGCCACCGGAAAGCACGTCGGCGATGCTCACGCCTTTACCGCCTTTATTCCAGCCGCCTTCAACCTGATGCGCCGCTACCGCGCCGCCCCACAAGAAATCTTTCGGTAACTGATGACTCATCCCGTTCTCCCTTTATGCGGACAAAAAATTCCGCGCTATAAATATTATTTCAGACTTAATTCATTTGTGTTTGTGTTGCCCGTGGAGCTTCTGCCTGCATTTTTTTGGTGGTAACGACCTCAGGCTCATCATTGAAGCCTACCAGCCAGGTAAACAGCGCACCGAGCACAAAGGCCACGGATATTGATAACAGGAAGCCGAGAAACTGTGGCATGTGCCCTTCCCTGAAGAACACCGGCAGTACGGCAATGCCCGGCAGGCAGTAACTCCACGACACCGCATTGAATGAACCGGCGATGGCACCGCCAATACCGCCTGCCGCGCAGCTGCATAAGAACGGTTTTTTCAGACGCAATGCCACGCCATAAATAGCGGGTTCTGTGATACCAAACAGGCCGGTGATCCCTGCTGATAAAGAAATACCTTTCATCTCGCGGTTACGCGTTTTCAGGTAGACCCCAAACATGCTGCCGGTCATGGCAAAAACGGCTGACGCCTGGAGGCCGGTAAAGGTGTCATAACCCAGCGTTGCGTAATTTCCAACGGTGACCGGCGTAATGCCCCAATGCACTCCAAGGGTGACCAGTGGCTGCCAGAAAGCACCAACAACGAAGCCTGCGACCGCCGGGCTGAGATTATACAATGTGTTATAAACACCGCCGATAGCACCACCAATCAAGTTACCGACCGGGCCGAACACCAACAGCGTTAACGGCACCATAATTGCTATACAAAACATGGGGGTGAAAAGATTACGCACCACGCCTGGCAAAATGCGTTCGAAGAAACGTTCGATGTAGGACATCGCCCAGACCATTAGAATGATAGGAATAACCGACGCGGTATAGCTCAGGTATTGGACTGGAATGCCGAAGAAATCCAGTGTCGGTGACGAGAGTGGGATACCGGCAATGTTATTAAGAATATGAGCGACCTGCGGGTTACTCAGGGCTTCTTGCATCAATTGCTGGATAGTGGGGTCAGCTGAGTTGACGGTGGTAATTCTGTTGGCCGTCAGCATATTCATATAGTCGGGGCTTATCAGAGCACAGGCACTGATCACTGCGGTAAACGGATTAACGTTGAATTTTTTCGCTGCGGTGAAGGCTACCAGCACAGGCAGGAAGGTGAAGCCGGTCCATGAAACGAAGTTAAGAATGCGGTAAGTGCCGCTGGCGGCATCCATCCAGCCAATAGCTGCCAGAAAAGAGATGATGCCTTGCAAAATTCCGCAGGCGGCCAGCGGGTATAGAAAAGGGGCGAAGATGCTGGAGATAATGTCCATTAAACGGCTGACAATGCCGACTTTCGGCGCATCGATCAGCGCATTTTCATCAACGGTGATGATTTTTAGCACCTGCTTATAGGCGTCGCTGACGTGATTGCCGATCACTACCTGCATCTGGCCACCGGCTTCAATAACAGTGATCACACCTTTGACGCGCTTTAACTCTTCTTTTTCGACGGCACTGTTATCTTTTAAAATAAAACGTAAACGGGTCGCGCAATGTGTGACGCTAATCACATTATTATTGCTACCGATATATTTTACAATATCCTGAGCAGTCTGAGCGTAATCAATCGCCATTATTATTCTCCTTATCCTCTTGGTAATTGATGCGGTAGCAATATTAGCTGCACTTATTCAAACGAATGACTTACTTGAGTCAACGTATCGTGATTCATTCGGCTTGCTGCCTTGCTATAGCTCCAATTACTTTGAGGATAAATGCAATCTGTATAGGGAAGGTTTTTATTTTTATACTTTCAGGAGGAAGTGTAACAAAAGGAGGTGTGAAGTCACGATATAACAAAATACATTATTGGGTAGATGTCACATTGATAAAACGCCCTGTTTTATTTCGGGCGGGAAATGGCTTTTGAGGTTATTAACGTCGGCAATTTTTTACAAATAGTTTCGATAATGTACAAGACGGGGATCTGTGTCGTAATATTATATTGGCCTTCCAGCAGGATAGGCGGCATGTGGTAGGATATGTTCAGGTCCGCCATACGTGCCAGGGTTGAGTTCTCACTGTTAGTCAGGCTGATGATCTTACAATTCTGCAAGCGGAACTGGCTGGCAATACGGATGATCTCTTCTGTTTCACCGGAAACAGATAAAATAATCGCAAGAGCATCCTGATACATGTCGCTGTTAATCGGATAGTAAGGGTCATCAATATAAGTGCTGAACTTTCCGATATTGGAGAGGAATCTCGCACTGTATTTTCCTAATGCCCCTGATGTTCCTATGCCAACAAATATTATTCTTTGCGCATTGGCTATTTGTAAAGTGGCAAGATCTAATAATTCATCAAATTCGCTGTTATTAATGCTTTTGAAGTAACTGATGATTTCACTGATGCCAAAAGAGACGGGCGGTTTTTCATCCTGCTCAAGATATAACTTAAGGCGAATGCGGAATTCAGAATAACCCTCGCAATGCATTTTTTTGCAGAAACGTAAAACCGTGGTGGTAGAAACACCGGCGACATCAGCGAGTTCACGAATGGTCATATACATCACCTTGCCCGTATTCTGGATAATGGTGTTGTAGACCATTAATTCCAATTCGTTCAGGGTGGAAATTTCTTTATAACTGAACATTCTGATTTCTGCACCTTCGATTAAACGACTCGATAATTATAGGTATTTCAGCATCGTGACTTCGCAGTCAGTATGCCCCGTGTTGCCGAGTGCGCCATCAATATGCTCAAACCCCAGACGTTCATACAGAGCAATGGCCTGCGTCAGGCTGGCGGTGGTTTCTAAATAGCAGCGTGTGAAAGCCTGAGTACCCGCAAATTCCATGGCTTGCAACGCCAGTTTTTTGGCTAAACCTTGTCCGCGAAGAGAAGGTAGGAAATACATTTTCTGCAATTCACACAAGTCAGCCTCCGCGCCGCTTAAAGGTGCAACGCCGCCGCCGCCCGCGAGCTGGCCGTCGAGTTCCACCACCCAATAGGCGCAGCGGGGCTGGCTGTACGTCTCGTATAAATGATCGAGATTCGGGTCAGCCACGGTATAGCCTTTATCGGCAGTCAGGCCGAACTCGGCCGACACGTGGCGGATGACGTTGGCGATGGCGGCATTATCTTCAGGTCGGATAGGGCGTACCAACAGGCTCAAGGGCGTTGCGGTAGACATATTGCTCACTCGATTTTTTTTGGCGTTGTGCACATCATTCCGACTTAATACCATTTAAAGGTGCGCGGATGCAACGCTGCGCGTACTTCGGGCATTTTTAGGCGCGTAATGAGAATTTTTTTCATCTGAAATGTTAATAATACATTGCCTGAATGTATGCGTGCATGATTAAATCTTCAGCGTTCCACTGGGTTCTTATCCTCTCTCTTTTTTTGAAGAGGGATGACTTCTTATTTGTTTCAGGACGAAAGATAAAAATGTCTGATAATAAAAAAATTGACGACTCATACCATCCGGTTCGTTTTCATGGCAAGGGCGGAGAGTATTTCGCGATTTGGTTAGTCAATGCCTTGCTGACTATTATTACCTTAGGAATTTACTCCGCATGGGCGACGGTCAGACGTCGTCGTTATTTCCTGGGCAATACTGAAATTAATGGAGATCGTTTCGATTACCATGCAAAGCCGATACAGATATTGAAAGGACGTCTGCTGGTAGTCGCAGGAATCATCGTGTTTTTCATTCTTTCTACATTGATGCCGAGTCTTGCTGTTGTGATTGCTCTGGCATTTTTGGCATTGTTGCCGTGGGTGATTATCCGCAGTTGGCGCTACAACGCTATCATGACCAGCTTCCGCGGTGTGCGTTTTAACTATCACTGCAAAGTGGGTCGCGCTTACTGGACGATGTTCCTGTGCCCGATCCTGCTGATGCTGGCGCTGTATATTCCTATCGTTGCCATTGTATTGATCGCCATTCAAACCGCCAGCCTTACTGCGATATTCATCAGCGCCGTGTTAGTGGTTATCGCCTTAGTCCCCGGTGTTGCAGCGGTGCAGGGGATTATCAGCGCCATGCAACATGACCTGTACGTGAATAATATGTTCTTCGGCAATGCACCTTTTCAGGCTGCATTAAAGAAAAAAACCTTTATTAAATACAGTCTGTTCGGTCTGCTGCTGTTTGTGCCTTTCCTGATTGTGGCTTTCTGGCTGATGGGCTCATTCATTGCGACCCTTTATCAGATAGCCCTGTTGGGCGATATCTCCGCTGATACTACGAATGCCATCATCATGAGTTATTTCTTTAAATTCTTTATATCGATGGTGATTTTGTTTGTTGGTGCGCTGGTGGTTGCCAGCTATCAGGTGGTGGCGATCCGTAATTATGTCTTTAATCAGACCAAAATTGACGGCCACGTCCAACTGCATTCATCGATGAAAACCTTGTCGTATCTTGGTCTGCTGTTCACCAACTCGCTGATTGTTATCTTCTCGCTGGGTCTGGCGACGCCGGTGGCGCATGTGCGTTATGCGCGTTACATTGCCAACTGCACGGCAGTCGAGGGCGATATGTCTCTGTTGAATGTCAAAACGCATGGCGACACCGCCAATACGGCAGTAGCAGAAGAAGTCACGCAGGCATTTAATCTCGACGTCGGTATGTAATGCATGATGATTGAAGGCTTTTATCAGCCTCCGGGACGGGCAGCACGTGAGGCTGCCCGCCTCTTATTAAGCGACGTACAACTCAGCGCCGAACCACAGCTGACGCTTTCAACACATGAAAGTACGCAAACATTTACCCTGAAAGAAACCAGCGTTTCTGATGCGCTGGGCTCCATTCCGTTATTCCTGACGTTCCCCGACGGCAGCCGCTTTGTCCCTGCCGATGACGCCTTATTTCGCCGCTGGTTGCTGCAACATCGCAAACCGGGTTGGGTGTATCGCATGGAAAGTCATAAACGCGGCGTTGTGCTGACGCTGCTGGCAACCTGTCTGCTGATTGTCTTCTACGTCTACGGTTTATTGCCGTGGGCCAGCAATACGATTGCACTGCAAATTCCAACGACTATAGAGCAAAACCTCGGACGTCATACCATGACGCTTCTGAAAGCCAGCGATTTCCAGGATTCGACGTTACCGGCAGAAAAACAGAAAGCGCTTCAGACGCTGTTCCGGCAAGTCACTCCGCCGTCTATACGTGCTGACCGGACGCCAGTCAGTCTGAAGTTGATGAATATTCCTGATGTCACTAATGCGTTTATGCTGGCGGACGGCACGCTGATCCTTAGCGATAAGCTGGTCGCACTCAGCCCAGGAGATGATGCACTGGCGGCGGTGATGCTGCATGAAATGGCGCATCATGCTTATCGTCATCCCATGCGGATGCTGGTACGGTCTTCGCTGGTGTCGCTCACGATATTGTGGATGACCGGCGATATCAGCAGCGTGGGTGATACGTTGCTTCAGGCGGCGTCGCTGGCTAACGAACTGCAATTTTCGCGCAGTATGGAACGCGATGCAGATGACTGGGCGATAGTGGAAATGAAACGTCAGGGACGTTCACTGCAGCAGATGGCAGACATGTTCCGCCTGTTAGTGGCAGAGTCTAAAGATGAACAGGCCAGCGGATTGCCAGACTGGTTAAGTACGCACCCGGCCATGCAGTCGCGCATCGCACATATTGAGGCGGCGGCGCAATAAAAAAGGCCGCTTGCGCGGCCTTCGTCATTTTATGTGCTTATCAACATTACAGGGCAGCAATTGTCGCTTTCTGTTCTGCAATCTTGATTTTAGCTTCACCGCAGGCCACCAGACGGTCGCGCTCTTTCGCAACAACTGCTTCAGGCGCACGGGCCACAAAACCTTCGTTAGACAGCTTGCCTTCAATAGATGCGATCTCGCCGTCCAGCTTCGCTATCTCTTTATCCAGACGAGCCAGCTCAACATCTTTATCGATAAGCCCTGCCATTGGGATCAGCAACTCAGCGCCTTCCACCAGTTTGGTGACAGAAACCGGGCCTTTGTCGCCAGCAGCCAGAATAGTGATGGATTCCAGACGCGCCAGAGACGAGATGAAGTTCAGGTTCTGTTCTACACGGCGCTGTGCATCAGCACTTGCACCGCGCAGCAGCAGTTCCAGCGGCTTGGCCGGAGACAGGTTCATCTCGGCACGCACGTTACGAATAGCGATGATCGCCTGCTTGATCCACTCCAGATCGGCCAGCGCCAGTTCGTCCACTTTCTCGACGTCAAATTCCGGGAAAGGTTGCAGCATAATTGTGTCTGCGGTAATGCCTTTCAGCGTTTTAACGCGCTGCCAGATGGTCTCTGTGATGAACGGGATGATCGGGTGTGCAAGACGCAAAAGACCTTCCAGCACGTCCACTAACGTATGACGTGTACCGCGTAGCTGTGCTTCGCTGCCGCCGGTCATGACCGGTTTGGCCAGCTCCAGATACCAGTCGCAGAACTGGTTCCAGGTGAATTCATACAGAATGCTGGCAGCCAGATCGAAGCGGTAGGTGTCCATCGCATCACGGTAAGCTTTCACCGTGCGGTTGTATTCGGCGAGGATCCAGCGGTCAGCCAGTGACAGCTCGAGTTCACCGCCGTTCAGGCCGCAATCCTGATCTTCCGTGTTCATCAGCACAAAGCGGCTGGCGTTCCACAGTTTGTTACAGAAGTTGCGGTAACCCTCAAGGCGCTTCATGTCCCAGTTGATGTCGCGACCGGTTGAAGCCAGTGCTGCCAGCGTGAAACGCAGTGCATCGGTGCCGTGCGGTTCGATGCCGTTCGGGAATTGCTTCTCGGTGCGTTTGCGGATTTTTTCCGCCAACTGAGGCTGCATCATGTTGCCGGTACGTTTTTCCAGCAAATCTTCCAGCGAGATACCGTCGATCATATCCAGCGGATCGATCACGTTACCTTTCGACTTGGACATTTTCTGCCCTTCGTCGTCGCGGATCAGACCGGTCATGTAGACGGTGTTGAACGGAACCTGGGGTTTGCCGTTTTCGTCTTTCACGAAGTGCATGGTCATCATGATCATGCGCGCGATCCAGAAGAAGATGATGTCGAAGCCGCTCACTACCACGCTTGAAGGGTGGAAGGCTTTGAGATCTGGCGTCTGCTCAGGCCAGCCGAGGGTGGAGAACGTCCACAGGCCGGAAGAGAACCAGGTATCGAGCACGTCTTCGTCCTGAGTCAGAACCACGTCCGCGCCCAGATTGTTTTCGCTGCGCACTTCCGCTTCGTCGCGGCCAACGAACACGTTGCCTTCGGCGTCGTACCAGGCTGGAATGCGATGTCCCCACCATAGCTGACGGGAAATACACCAGTCCTGAATGTCACGCATCCAGCTGAAGTACATATTTTCGTACTGCTTAGGAACGAACTGGATATCGCCTTGCTCAACCGCTTCCACCGCCACTTTTGCCAGTGGGGCAGTGCGCACGTACCACTGGTCGGTCAGCATCGGTTCGATAACCACGCCGCCACGGTCGCCGTAAGGAACGGTCAGATCGTGAGGTTTGATCTCTTCCAGCAGGCCCATTTCTTCGATGGCGGCCACCATAGCCTTACGCGCGGCAAAGCGCTCAAGGCCGCGGAATTGCTCAGGGATATGGTTGCTACATGCGTCGCTCTCTTCGCCGTTAGTGTCGAAGATTTCGGCGGTATGACGGATATCGCCATCAAAGGTCAGGATGTTGATCATCGGCAGGCCGTGACGTTTACCGACTTCATAGTCGTTAAAGTCGTGCGCCGGGGTGATCTTCACGCAGCCGGTGCCTTTTTCCATGTCGGCGTGTTCGTCGCCAAGAATCGGAATGCGACGGCCAACCAAGGGCAGAATGATCTCTTTGCCGATCAAATCTTTGTAACGCGGATCTTCCGGATTAACCGCTACGCCGGTATCACCGATCAAGGTTTCCGGCCGGGTGGTGGCAACCACCAGATAATCTTTGCCTTCAGCGGTTTTTGCGCCGTCAGCCAGCGGATAGCGCAGGTACCACATGGAACCTTTGGATTCGCGGTTTTCCACTTCAAGGTCAGAAATCGCGGTACGCAGTTTCGGGTCCCAGTTCACCAGGCGTTTGCCACGGTAAATCAGATTTTCTTTGTACAGGCGGACAAACACTTCGCGCACGGCGTCGGACAGGCCTTCATCCATGGTGAAGCGCTCACGCTCCCAGTCCACGGAGTCGCCCAAACGGCGCATCTGGCGGGTGATGGTGCCGCCGGATTCGGCTTTCCAGTCCCAAATTTTGTTGATGAATGCTTCACGGCCGTAGTCTTGACGGGTTTTGCCTTCTTCGGCGGCAATTTTGCGCTCAACAACCATCTGTGTAGCGATACCCGCGTGGTCGGTTCCCGCTTGCCACAGAGTATTTTTACCCTGCATGCGCTGATAGCGGATCATGGCATCCATGATGGTTTGCTGGAAAGCGTGACCCATGTGCAAGCTACCGGTGACGTTCGGCGGCGGGATCATGATGGCAAAGCTTTCTTTACTGGTATCACCATGTGGCTTGAAGTAGCCCTGCTCTTCCCAGTGCTCGTAAAGCGGCTGCTCGATGTCTTGCGGGTTATATGTCTTATCCATTTCGCTTTCGTTTTTTAGTCGGTCGATGTAGTGACAGACGGCGGCGTGGCCGTGGTCAACGTAAAACCGACGCTGCGATAGGCTTTATAGCGATCGCGCGCCAGTTGTTTAAGGGAATCTTCGTAAGGGACGAAGTCTACCACTTCATGGAAAGCAGTAGCAAAATCTGCAAACTGAGGCAGCAGACTTATCAGTAAATCACGCGGCGCATTGCCCCGTTTGCCCGGCCAGCACAGCTCAACCGGCGCGCCGAACTTTGGGCCTTCACCCGCCAGATTATGCGGGACGAACTGGCTGGGATCGCGTTGCCAAAGGGCTTCGTCCAGACGTTCTGCCTGTTGCTGATCTTCACAGGCCAGCAACACGCGTTTTCCTGCACGACAGCGTTCGGCCGCAATCTGACAGGCCAGCGCTTCGTGCGAAGCGAGGCTCCCGTCCGCGTCGGGTGCATCGATAAGGAAAAAGGTGGCTTGTTTCATCAGTTATCCTGAATCCCCTTCATCCTTCAAGCTGTCTCTGTGTTGGCTGCCTTCACTCACCCCGGTCACTTACTTGAGTAAGCTCCCGGGGATTCATTCAGTTGCCGCCTTGATGCCGCTCGAATGATTTTGGGTATTATGTAGAGGTATGGGCAGAATGATTAATCGTCGCCGTCGAGGCCTGCACGGTTTAGCAGGAACTGCGACAACAGGGCGACAGGACGGCCCGTTGCGCCTTTGTTTTTACCTGAACGCCATGCCGTACCGGCGATGTCCAGATGTGCCCAGCTGTATTTGCGGGTGAAGCGCGACAGGAAGCAACCGGCGGTGATAGCACCACCCGGACGGCCACCGATGTTTGCCATGTCTGCAAAGTTTGAATCCAGCTGCTCTTGATACTCATCAGCCAGCGGCAGACGCCATGCGCGGTCTCCGGACTGCTCGGACGCGCCGATCAGTTCGTGGGCCAGCGGATTATGGTTCGACAGCAAACCGGTGATGTGATGGCCGAGGGCAATCACACAGGCGCCGGTCAGCGTGGCGACGTCAATCACCAGCTCAGGATCGAAACGTTCGACGTAGGTCAGCGCATCGCACAGCACCAGACGCCCTTCGGCATCGGTATTGAGCACTTCAACGGTCTGCCCGGACATGGTGGTCAAAATATCACCCGGACGGAACGCCTGACCGCCTGGCATATTTTCACAGCCCGCCAGCACGCCGATAACGTTCAGCGGCAAATTGAGCTCTGCGACGACGCGCATCGCACCGTACACCGCCGCCGCGCCGCACATGTCGTACTTCATTTCATCCATATCACCCGCAGGTTTAATGGAAATACCGCCGGAATCGAAGGTCAGACCTTTGCCGACCAGCACGATAGGCTTAGCGTTCGGATTAGGATTGCCCTTATATTCCATCACTGACATCAACGATTCGTTCTTCGAACCCTGACCCACGGCCAGATAGGCATTCATGCCCAGCTCTTTCATCTGCTGTTCGCCGATGACGCGGGTGGTGATGTTGGTGCTGAATGCATCGGCCAGTTGGCGAGCCTGAGAAGCCAGATAGGCCGCGTTACAGATGTTTGGCGGCATATTACTGAGGTCTTTCGCCGCTTTGATACCGGCAGAAACCGCCAAGCCATGCTGAATCGCGCGTTCGCCGCTGGTCAGTTCGCGTCGCGTTGGCACATTGAAAACCATTTTACGCAGCGGACGGCGTGGTTCGACTTTGTTGCTTTTGAGCTGATCGAACGTGTAGAGCGATTCTTTGGAGGTTTCGACCGCCTGGCGCACTTTCCAGTAATTGTTACGCCCTTTAACGTGCAGTTCGGTCAGGAAGCAAACTGCTTCCATAGAGCCGGTGTCGTTCAGGGTATTGATCGTTTTCTGAATCACTTGTTTGTACTGGCGCTCATCGAGTTCACGCTCTTTCCCGCATCCGATAAGAAGGATACGTTCGGAAAGAATATTCGGAACATGATGCAGCAACAGGGTCTGGCCCACTTTGCCTTCAAGTTCGCCGCGGCGGAGCAGAGCGCTGATGTAACCGTCACTGATTTTGTCGAGTTGTTCGGCAATAGGTGACAGGCGGCGAGGTTCAAAAACGCCGACTACAATACAGGCACTGCGCTGTTTTTCCGGGCTACCGCTTTTTACACTGAACTCCATGCACTCTCCTGAATCTTAAAGACAACGACGGGGGCTGCGGCTAGAATGAATCGCCGGAGATATCTCCCGCCACTGTGTTAACGACCTGTGTTAACCTTAACGGCGTTAGTTTTTATTTTGGCGGCTATAAGCATGTTCCTATAGGACACCCCATTTCTCGGTGTTGTAATACTATTTTAGCTGTGAAGGTTGCCATATGATGAGAATAAATGACGGATTAGCGATGAAACTATCGATTTTCCTGCAAAAAGACAAGTTTTCACAGGCGTATTAAGCGTGATCATCATTAGATATCTGGTTAGGGAAACCTTCAAGAGCCAAATCGCAATTCTCTTTATCCTGCTGTTAATCTTCTTTTGTCAGAAGTTAGTCAGGGTTCTGGGCGCGGCGGTTGATGGCGATATCCCAACAAATTTAGTCCTTTCTCTGCTGGGCTTAGGTGTGCCGGAAATGGCGCAGCTCATCCTGCCGTTAAGCTTATTCCTTGGCTTACTGATGACGCTGGGCAAGCTTTATACTGACAGTGAAATTACTGTCATGCATGCCTGCGGACTCGGTAAACGTTCACTAATCCTTGCTGCCCTCAGTCTGGCGGTGATCACCGCTATTTTTGCGGGTATCAATGCATTCTGGGTCAGCCCCTGGTCTTCAAAACATCAGGATGAAGTCCTGGCGGAAGCCAAAGCCAATCCGAGTATGGCAGCCATGGTCGAAGGCCAATTCCAGCAGGCGCAGAACGGTAACGCAGTGCTGTTTGTTGGCAGCGTGAAAGGTCAAGAATTCCACAACGTCTTCCTGGCGCAGCTACGGCCCAATGGCAATCAACGTCCTTCTGTGGTCATAGCAGATAAAGGCCATATGGAGCAGCGCCCAGATGGAGCCCAGATGGTCACACTCGATCAGGGCACCCGCTACGAAGGCACCGCGCTGCTTCGTGACTTCCGTATTACCGATTTCACTAACTATCTGGCAATCGTTGGCCATCAGACGGTTGCCGTGGATGAAAGCGATTCTGACCAGATGTCAATGCGCCAGCTGTGGAAATCTAATGAACCGGATGCCCGTTCTGAGTTCCACTGGCGCCTGACCTTAGTCGTATCGGTCTTTATTATGGCGTTGCTGGTGGTGCCGCTCAGCGTGGTTAACCCGCGTCAGGGTCGCGTTCTCAGCATGCTGCCCGCCATATTGCTCTACCTAATCTTCTTCCTGCTGCAAAGTTCGCTTCGGTCTAATGGTGCAAAAGGTAAGCTCGACCCGTTAGTCTGGATGTGGCTCACTAACCTGGCCTACTTCGCGTTGGCGATGGTGCTTAACATGTGGGACACGCTGCCGGTACGTAAAATCCGGGCGCGTTTGAGAGGAACTGCCTGATGTTTGGAGTATTAGACCGATATATTGGCCGCACTATTTTCAACACCATTATGATGACCTTGTTCATGCTGGTATCGCTGTCCGGCATCATCAAGTTTGTCGACCAGTTGCGCAAAGTCGGGCAGGGTGCTTATTCCGCGTCGGGTGCAGGGATTTATACCCTGCTCAGTATGCCGAAAGACATCGAGATTTTCTTCCCGATGGCGGCCTTGCTGGGTGCGTTACTTGGCCTTGGTACTCTGGCTACGCGCAGTGAGCTGGTGGTGATGCAGGCCTCTGGCTTTACCCGTATGCAGATCGCCTCCGCCGTCATGAAGACCGCGATCCCGCTGGTATTTCTGACCATGGCAATTGGCGAATGGGTTGCGCCGCAGGGCGAACAGATGGCTCGTAACTACCGCGCGCAGCAGATGTATGGCGGTTCACTGCTTTCCACGCAGAGTGGCCTGTGGGCCAAAGATGGCAAAGACTTTATCTATATCGAGCGTGTGGCGGGTGATAACGAGATCACCGGTGTCAACATTTACCACTTCGACGATGCTAATAAACTGCAATCCGTACGTTATGCTTCGTCGGCAGCTTTCGAAAATGGCGTGTGGAAGCTGTCGCAGGTTGATGAATCTATTTTGACCGATGCGAAGCAAATTACCGGCTCACAGACGTTGACGGGCGAATGGAAAACCAACCTGACGCCGGACAAGCTGGGGGTGGTGGCGCTAGATCCAGACGCGCTGTCAATAAGCGGCCTGCGCAGTTACGTGAAATACCTCAAACAGAGTGGGCAGGAATCTAAACGGTACCAGCTGAACATGTGGAGCAAAATCTTCTCGCCATTGTCGGTAGCGGTAATGATGCTGATGGCGCTGTCGTTCATCTTCGGGCCTTTGCGCAGTGTGCCAATGGGCGTGCGCGTAGTGACGGGGATCTGCTTTGGTTTCTTGTTCTACGTCATGGACCAGATTTTCGGCCCACTCAGCCTGGTGTACAGCATTCCGCCTGTTCTCGGCGCGCTGTTACCGAGCATGTTGTTCCTGGTGATCAGTATCTTCCTGCTGCTGAGAAAACGCTGACAAGACAGATAGCTACAAAAAAGGGCGCCGAGATGAGCGCCCTTTTTTATTACCATTTTTTGTGACATTAAATCTCGTTATTGCGAACCAGTTCTGCCACCAGTTTATTCACGCCATCACTCATATTTTTGAACTTACTCAGTTCGCTGCGGGTCACCACGATGAACACGCCAATACCGCGCTGTGGAACCATCGCCACGTAGGTAATAAACCCGCCGCCGCCGCCGGTTTTCTGAATAATGCGTGGCAACAGCGGCGTTGGTGCCATGGTTACCCAGCCCATTCCCAGTGAATCTGCCACACCTGGCACGTCCATCCCTTTCAGCGACACCAGATCCGTGCGCTTGTAATACATCTTTTGCGCCAACTCTGCGGTAGCACTGCGCTTACCGAGCGCCGAAGGCAGGAACTGACGCATCCAGCGGCCCATGTCAGCCGGCGTTGAGTAAAGCCCGCCGCTGCCCGCTGCTGCCGTGGTGTTAAGGCAAGGGCTTGGCCGCAACCCGCTCATTAGCCGAGCACACTGGCTGGCACTGGGTGTCAGCGTGGTATCAACCATGCCGAGCGGCTGGGTTATCTGCTCACTCAGCAACTGGGTGTAAGGCTTGCGTGCAGCGTTGGAAAGGGCATCTGACAACAGATCAAATGCCAGATTCGAATAGGCAGCTTTGGCACCCGGTGGCGTGGTCAGCTTCGCCAACCGTAGCCAGGTCCAGCGGTCGCTTTTGGTCGGCCAGGTAAACACCGGGCGATGAGGTGCGCCGCCCGGTTGTTCGCGCGGCAGGCCGCTGGTGTGGGTCGCCAGATTCAACAGGGTAATTGGCGTGGTGCCGCTGTATAAGGGCACCGAGTTTCCGCCGGAATATTTGCGCAGCGGATCGTTAATGTGCACCGTGCCCTGTTGCGACAGCTTGACGAGTACTTCGCTGGTCATGAGCTTAGTCAGCGAGGCGATGCGGATCACCGAGTCTTCACGCGGACGGATATCTGAACCGGGCCGGGTTTCGCCAAAGCTGCGAAACACCTGTTGTTGATTATCGACAACGACCAGCGCCATACCCATAGCACCACTGCCATAGAAAATGTGCTCGGCGTAATCATCAACGACTTGCGAGGCAAGACGCGTATTCTGCGCGTGGCTCAACATTGGCGCGCTGGCAAAAGCCATCGCCAGGAGCGAAAGGGGGATTTTTTTCAACAAACCGGTATCCATCAACAAAGCAAAAGAGTTTTTGTAGCCTGTATACTAATGCCTGCTTTGCGAAACCGTATGGGAAAAAGTGTCTTTACACAGAAAAATGTGTGAGGAAAACTGTCGAATTTGCAGCAGGATGCCGTTTTTTTCGGCACTTGAACGCGCTATGCAGGGATAACTATTGCGTGACTCGCTGTGCTGGGTATAATGCCCACGTTTTCCGCATACTACTTGCTGTGCCGAAGTGGCGAAATCGGTAGACGCAGTTGACTCAAAATCAACCGCCGCAAGGCGTGCCGGTTCGATTCCGGCCTTCGGCACCATTAGTAATGTATGGAAATTAAGACACCCGCTGAGGTGTCTTTTTTTATGCCTAAAATTCAGTATTTACCTATCATTCCCGCGATATTAATTCTCTCAAGCTCAACCGACATTAATGCACATCTACCAACAGATGTTGGTACCAATGATGGCATCACCGGTTTGATAATGCCTCTACCAACAGGGAAGGGATAAGTATGGCGTTGACAGATATTAAGGCCAGAACTTCCAAGCCCACAGAGAAGCAATATAAACTGACCGATGCCAATGGCATGCATCTTCTGGTTCACACCAACGACTCAAAGTGGTCTAAGGATGCGGTAGAGCGGCAGATGAGCCATCAGGAACGAAACTCGGTGCGTGCGTCTTACTTTCATAAAGCGGAACATCTTGATGAGCGTAGGCTGATGCTGCAGGTGGTGGGCTGCAAACAGGCAGCAAGCTATCTCACCTTTTGATTATGCAAAAGTAAATAATTCATTCAAATAACCATCACCCGTCTTTTATCGTGATACATCCCTTTCAATGATTTTTATATCATTGAAAGCCTCTATCAAAAGAAAAGGGCTTTTTTACGTTTTAATTAAACTAAAAGGAAATCATGATGGAAAGTAACATTTGTTGTCCGATAGACGCAGATCTTAAAGACAGATTTAGCCAGGTCGATGCCAATGACTTTTATCGAGTTCATGGTGCAATACCTCTGAAAAAACAACACTCAGCATCAGTGTGGCAAACTTATGCTGAGTGAGGCTATTCATCACATGACTACATCAACGGCATCGCTATCACTTAAGAAATCATCCGTTTGGATATAAATAAACTGTTTTAAAAACTGATCAATGCGAATATTCAGTTTAAATAGAGGTATGGTTATACCATCTTTTTTTTCAAAATAGGCTTTGGCTTTTGCTTTATCTACCGTTTCTTTTAATGCGTCGAAGCGACCAAAGTCGTTGAGGTTCTTATCATTAACACTATCAGCCATTAATGCTATGAGCAGTCCTTTATCTAAACCAAGAGCATTAACAACTGCGTTTAATTGTGCATTTTCAGCGTTATCTTTATAGGTGTTGATGTAGTCTCTGAAAGTATAGCCTTCATGTAACTGCGCATCGCCGCGCTGCAAGTCGTGCAAGAATAGCTTGGCGTACTTTTGCTCGATTTGGGTGAGTGATGCAAACGACTTATGCAGCTCATTTAATGTGGTTTCAATGCTCGCAGAGTCTTGGTGTTGGTTCAGCTCTTTTAAAAATTTATCAAAGCGGTTGTTCATATAGTCAGCATCGATTTTGCCGGTATCTATTTCAGTTAAATAGCCACTGATATCAAAAGGCACATCGCCGCCACCTGCACCGTCGTGATCACCTTTGCCTACCAACTCTTTGTAACGCAGGACCAGACTAAGGTATGTTTGTTCGTCTATGGTCAGCGTAACCTCATGTTCAACATTATTTTCTGTAGAGGAATAGAGCGACGGTTCCCAATGCAAACCTTGTACTTTAGCCGCTTCCAGGTGCTTGCTAAAGGTGTTAAATAATTTGGCGAATTGGGCACAGACTTCTATCTCGTCCGGCAACTTTTCGAAATTCTCAACACCTGCGCTGACAAACAGCTCGGTAATTTCAGCCACTAATTCATTCATGGCTTTAATATTGCTTTCTAACTTATCTACGAAGAGGCCGATAGGCTTGTCGCCGGAATAGAGTTTTACCGCAGCGTTAATGTGCTGCTCCATGGTGTGGGGATAGCGGTAATAACGGATGATGCCGTGGGGTTTGTCGGGACCAAACAAGCGATTGGTACGTGAGAACGCTTGAATAATGTTTTGGTATCTAATCACCTTGTCTAAATACAAGGTATTAAGCCATTTAGAGTCAAAGCCAGTAAGCATTTGATCCACCACAATCAGTAAATCTAATTGCTTTGAAGGCTCGGTATGAATGCGCTCGTAAGGCTTTTTATGGGCAAGCCGCTTGGCTAAATCTTTTTTAAAGGCCGCATGGCGGGCAAAATCAAAATCCTGACCGTAACGCTTATTGTAGTCGTCCATAATCTCGTCCAGACCATCACCTTTAAAGGTGGGGCCACGGTCGCCACTGCCGTCGTTATCAATATTCGGGTCAAATAAGGCTGAGATTTTTAGCTCAGGTTTAGCAGCTTTTAAGCGGCGGTAATAGTCAATGGCTTCAGCGATGCTATTCGTGGCTAAAATGGCGTGAAATTTATTGCCTTGGCTGAGCACATCCCATTTATCTATGATGTCACTGACGACTTTTTCCTGGTGGGTAACGGTTAAATATTGGCTTTTAGGTACATAGTCTTCAATGCCTTTATGGTATTTGCCTGTTGCATCTTTGTAGCCAGCCATAGGTACATCTTTTATAAAGTGATTAAACTTTTTCTTTTTGGCTGGATCCGCCATCGCATCAGCAACCGACCCAGCCTTGGCTTGCTCTAACGCGACCGCTTGTCTTAGGTCACTGTCTCTAAAGGTGGGCACTTTGTAAGGATCAAAGCCCAAAACGTTGCCATCGCGTATACCATCGGCAATGCTATAGCGGTGTAGTTCGTTGCCAAATACGGTACTGGTGGTATTGCCGTTTTTTTCGTTTTCTTCTTGAATCGGTGTACCGGTAAAGCCAAAAAATAAGGCGCGTGGAAAGGTATGTTTAATAATAATCAGCATATCGCCAAAAGTAGAGCGGTGCGCTTCATCGACAATAAATACCAAACGCTTAGCGCGAATTTTTTCTATATCCGCAGAGTTTGTGGCCGTGCCTTCATCGTCTACCGCTTCAAAAATATTACTCATCTTTTGAATAGAGCTAACAATTAAGGTATCGGCGGGGGCGGTGCTTTTTAATTTCGTAATGAGTACATGGGTATTTTCTGTGGCTTGTACGTCTTCGCCATCGCCAGCAAAATTGCGGTATTCCGCGAGAGACTGCGTGCCCAGCTCAATCCTGTCCATTAAAAAAATCACTTTATCGGCATCTTTGGATTGTGCAATCAACTGCGCCGATTTAAAGCTGGTCATGGTTTTACCTGAACCCGTGGTATGCCAGACATAACCCCCAAGGCGATCGGGATTATTGGCCGCGCTACCCAGTTGCTGCCAGTTGGTTTTGGCCACTTTGTCAGATATCGCATTGGCGGCGTAATACTGATAACTGCGCATTACCTTAAGCACGCCGTCGGTATCGTCGGCGACGGTATAAAAGCCAATCAACTGGTGCGCCATAGGGATGGAAAGCAAGGTAGAGGCGATGTCTTTCCAGTGGTTCATGGGTTCGTTATTAAAATCGGCCCAGTTAAATTGATAGTCAGGGTTAAATTTGCCATCTAGCCCGGGGTTAGCAAAGTATTTGGCCTCGTTGGGCTCCATGGCCACAAACACCTGGATAAGCGAAAACAGGCCGCTAAATACACCCTCTTTGCTGTACTTTTCAATTTGGTTTACTGCCTGGCTAACCGGAATGCCGCTGCGCTTTAGCTCTACATGGATCACCGGCATACCGTTAATCAGTAGTAGCACATCACCGCGTCGGTCGTTACGCAAGGGGCTACCGCGTTCAAATTTAGGCTGCTGCACTATTTGGTAACGGCTTTGGCCGGCGGCGATTTCCTGGCGGTCGTATATTTTTAAGCTGACTTCTTTGCCCATATGCAAGATGTCGGCTGGATTATCGCGCTTAATAGCCACGGTTTTGCCGTTAATTAAACCGTTTAGCTTGAGCGGGGTTTTCAATTCTTTGATTTGCTCAATAATTTGCTGCATTTCATTCGCAGTAAGCGGAACATCGTTTAAGCGATCCCGCTGGCGATTGTTTTCAAACAAAATGTTTGCCCAGTTTTGCAGTAAATCGGCTTCGGTTTTGTTTTTGAGTATCTCTGTTTCCCAGCCCTTGTGGGTAAGTACCTCAATAAAGGCCTGCTCAAATTGCGCTTCGGTTGTAAAGGTGGTCATGATTTTTGCTACCCCCGCTAAACAAACATTTTGCTCAAGTAAGCCTGCTTGATGTTATTGAGTTTGATGATCTGTTGTTGGTGTTTGTTGATTAGGCTATCTAGCTTTTGGAAATAGTTACCGATGGCAGTTTGTTCCTCTAAGCTAGGCATAAGAATTTTCATGCGACCAAGTTGCTTACCTGAAATTTCTAAAAAAGTGGAGCCTGATGCATGTTTAAGTGCAAACTCTTTGATTTGTTTGCCAGCTGAATAGACGAAATAGGGTGAAAACCCTTCCTTAACAATAAATGATTGAAAACCTTGATTAGTGGCTCCAGGTTTAGCAAGAATTGCCATATCACCTATGCCTGCTCTACTAGTAAAAAGAACCGTATTACCTGCGGGAAGTATCTTTGCAGAAGAACTCTTCAGACCTAAAGCTGTAATTCTTTTCTGACTACCTTCAGCATACACATTGCCTCCAATTTCAGTAGGTGAATACCAATCAATATCGCCGTCCCAAAATTCAGAAATTGACGTGCTTGGTGTACCGCCCCCTATAATGTCAGCGACATCAGTACCTAGCCCTTTCTCTTCCCACTCCCCACTAAACCCTGTAAAGCGGATTTCTGGGATGGTTTCGCCTTGTTTGGGGAACATCTTTTCCAGCATGGATTTTTTAATGTTGCTGAGTTTGTCATGCTTTTGCTGGTGTTGGTTGACTAGGCTATTGAGCTTTTGGAAGTAGTTGCCGATGGCGGTTTGTTCTTCCTTCTTGGGGAATAAACAAATGCGATTCAAAAACTTGTCGGGTGAAGTGTGTTTCACTGTAGTACCCGAAGAGGTTGACACAACTTCTTTTTGTTTTGTCGTAGTGCACAATAGGTTATACAAAAAAGCTAAATCACCGTTGAATCCAACTAACTTGCCGAGCCGCTGATTGTGAAGGTATGTGTTTTCATCTTTTGGAATTATTGCCGGAAAACCCAAAGCTTGGGCAGTTGGGGTCAAATCCGTCATGGTTATGAACATTTCACCAGGCTTAAATACATACTTAGACGACACTTCCTGTTTTTCATCGTAGTATTGCCCTTTGCCAGCTTGAAATCCGCCGCCAATATTTACGCTTCCAGGTGTAAGAACTATGACTTCAGTTGGCTTGTTCTTAAAGTATTTACTTTGAAAAGCGAAACCATTTTCTAGCTTAACCAATTTACCTAGTATTTCCTTATCCCACTCCCCACTAAACCCCTTAAACCGAATTTCTGGCACCTTGTTATCCATACCCATCTTATTCACCCTTCAATAATTTGGTGAGCTCTGCCAAGCCCTGCATATCAAACTCATTACCTGTTAGCTCGCTCATCATCTGCGCCAGTTCTTGCTCGGTGGTTTTTATCTCATTCGCCACTTGCGAGTAAGTGACGGCGTATTTATCGGCCAGGGCTTGCACTTGGCTGGTAAGTTGGCTAATCACGGTGTTTGGCATCGCGGCCAGCTCCGCACTTAATGGCGCAATCCATTTAAGATGCAGTAGGTTGTTCACTTGCTCATCGGTTAAGGCTTCAATGGTCGTTTTGGTTTTTAAGTGCAGGGCAGTGGCGGCATCTTTGACCGTTTTTTTCAGGGCTTTTTCTTCATCGATTAATTTGTTCGCGCGAATAATTTTGGCTTCATAGCTGTCTTCGGCAAATTTAGTTTTGGCATCTTTTTGCTCTTTCAAGAAGACTTTGGCTGCCTTACCGACTTCGGCATTGGTAAAACCGTCTTGGCTTTCTTTGACCGTATCTTGTTCTTTTTCTTCTTCGGTTAGGGATTCTAAAATTTCTTCCAGCAGGCTGGCGATTTCTGCCAGCCGGGTTTCTTGAGCGGCCAGGGCTTGTAATTCATTACTTAGGTAAGTTTGTTGCACTAAATCAAAGGGCAGTATGTGGCCTTTCCAACCGTCTTGTACTTCAGTGTCTTTGCCGTCTTTCTTCTTAATGACTATGTTAGGGTCAACTTGTTTGGTGGCGGCAAAGCCTTCGGTTTGCATCATTTCTAAATCGGCGCTGGTGATTTGCCATTGGTTGTTCAGAAATTGATAGGCTTGGTATTTGTCGATTAAGGCAATAGGGGCTAAGCGAGTAAATAGCTCGGTGCTTAATATCGCCTCTTGTTGATTGCGTTTTACGCTGTGCCAGTTTTGTATTAACTGGGTGTTCAGGTAGTCATCAAAGCCATTAAAGGCTTGGTTGTAGGCGCTGATAAACGCTAACACTTGCGGGAGCCCACTAATGCTGGTGTTGACGTCTTGTTTGGCAATGGCCAGCTGACTGTAAGCGGCAGATTTTGGCGTAAACAGAGTACCGTGCAATTGCGGGAAAGCTTGCCAAAAATTGTGTAGCTCAGCAATTTCGCTATTGGGGATGCCGCCGAGCATGGTGGCGTGTAAATCCCAGCTTTGTGCCGCTGCAGAGGAATCCACATAGCGCGGTATATTGAGGTTGTAGCCGTTGTCGACCAGGGTTTGTTTACACACCCGTTGCGAGAAGTTGTCGATACTTTCTCGGTTAATCACTGCATCAGTAATGCGCTTGATGTCACTGGCTTGTAGTTTGTTGTTTTTGCCTTCTTTCATAAAGTGTTTGGAGGCATCGACCACCAATACATCGGTGTTTTGGCGTTTTTGTTTGAGTACTAAAATCACCGTGGGAATGCCGGTGCCAAAAAAGATATTGGCCGGTAAACCGATAACAGTATCAATGTGATTCTGCTCAATGAGTTGCTTGCGAATTTGACCTTCTTCACCGCCACGGAACAGGACACCATGGGGCAGAACAATGGCCATAATGCCATCCGGCTTTATGTGGTAGAGGTCGTGCAGTAAAAAAGCAAAATCGGCTTTGGTTTTAGGGGCTAAGCCAAAACGTGAATAGCGAGGATCGCTGTCTTTAAAGCTGGGGTCCCAGCTTTGTGAGTAAGGCGGGTTGGACACCACGGCATCGACATGTAAGGCGTAATATGAACCCAGGGGATCGCTGTCATCAAAATACGGCCAATCTTCTTCCAGGGTGTCGCCATTACGGGTTTTAATGTTGCTGGCTTTGATGCCGCGCATGATGAGGTTCATACGGGTGAGGTTGTAGGTATTGGCTTTTAACTCTTGCGCGTAATAGGTGATGCTGTCTTTGTTTTTAGCGTATTTCTCGAACGCCTCACCGATATTGATCAGCAACGAACCAGAGCCGGAGGTAGGGTCGTAAATTTTGATGGTATCTTTGTGTTTTAACTCGTGGGCGATGATGTTCGACATCAGTACCGAGACTTCATGAGGCGTGTAAAACTCACCGGCTTTTTTACCCGCATTGGCAGCAAATTTTTCAAGCAGGTATTCGTAAATGTAGCCCAGAACGTCATACCCTTGATTACCATTCATAGGGATGCTTTTGATTAGGTGCAGTAAGTCGCTGATGGCTTTGGTGCGTTTGCCAGCACTTTCACCCAGTTTGCTTAACCCTGTTTCTAAGGTGGTAAAAATGCCTTCAAACAGTTTTTTGTAAGTCGGCGAAATCAAACGGCTAAAGGCTGAGAGCGCATCACGCACGTTAGATTCATCAAATTCGGATGTTGGATCAATCCATGTAGAAAACAGATTGTTGTAGGCAATAAAGTAGCCCAAGTTGTCTTGCACGTATTTAACGGTGTCGGCGTCTTCTTCATTGAGGGCTTTGATGTCTTTGGAGGTCATACCCTGTTTGGTGACAAACTGCACCAGTTGGTCGCTGAGGTACTTGTAGAAGATAAAGCCGAGTATGTAATCTTTGTATTCGTTGGCTTCAATTTTAGAACGCATCTGGTTGGCAGATTCCCAGATTTTTGCCGCAAGTTGCTGTTTATTCACTATGAGTCCTGTTAAAAACAATTCTTTTTCGAAAAGGGCTATTTTAGGGTTTTGATTGTACGTTTGATAGGTACTTCTTGCCAGCAGGGGGAGTCTTGGCCATAAACTGAGAAATTGACTTCTGCTTGGCTGTGTTGAGCATTTTTCAAAGAAGCTCACGTATCCATTCATTTTTCAGGTTTCTGAAGAAACGCTCTATCGGACTATCCCACCAGTTTCTGCGTCGGGTAATACTCTGTTTTATTCGGTAACACCATAGCAACTGACGAAACTGCCTACTTGTGTATTGGCATACCCTGATCAATGCTGAACATCAGCTCTGGTGGTCTGCCGAGGTTTCCAAAAGCCGTTTCAAACATCGTAGACGTCAACCTGTTGTAGGGCGAGAACGATATTGCCCAGCCCCTACCTTTCTGGCGAACAGTTTAAGAACAGCAGCATGGTATTCACGATATAGTGCCAGCATACAGATGCTCCATCTTCGGTCGTTTCTGGAACACCATCTTTGACCGCCTCTACAACCTGACTTTTCATAAAAATCATGTTGGTTCAGGCTAAACTATAATCCTACTTGTAGGTACGGTGTTTTGATCTCTGATCTCCTCCCTGAAAACAGTGCCAGTCTAAACTGAAGTATCCGGTCTTTCTTTCATCTCACTGAGAGGCATATCAACCATGAAAAAGACCCGTTATACCGAAGAACAGATAGCCTTTGCCCTTAAACAGGCCGAAACCGGCAC
>NZ_JBLJFK010000006.1:0-181974 GCF_049889095.1 Ewingella sp. S1.OA.A_B6
CGTAATAATTCAACTAAATGAATTACTGCTTGGTCACTCTTCAAGACTTGATATTATTTTGCCACCGAGGTGGCTGATATCGTCTTGTGAGTGCCCACACAGATTGTCTGATAAATTGTTAAAGAGCAGTGAGTTACGGCTTTCTCTTGGCAACTCGAGGTGGCGTATACTACGCTTTCCTCTTTCAGTGTCAACCGTTTATTTCATTCGGTTGCCGCTGTTTTTAATCTTTCCGACCCGGTTACTCCGTGATGTTGTTCACGTTGTTCCCTGTCGATGGAGCGGCATTATAGGGGGCCGGGACGGAATGGCAAGCGAATAAATGCAGTTTTATTCCGTTTGCCTGTTTTTTATTCATAAAGCCTTATTTAGCGGCTTTTTTGATGAAAGAAGGTAGCTCTGCAAGGCTTGGAAGCACGCCGTCAGCCAAAGCTTCACCTTCTGCGGTAATCGGCTTACCGCTTTTGACCAATATTTTGTGCCCCACGCCAGCAGCCGCTGCCGCCTGCATGTCTTCGATTTTATCACCTACCATATAGGAAGCTGACATATCGATGTTCAATTCATCTTTTGCAAGAAGGAACATTCCAGGCATGGGCTTACGGCATTCACATACCTGAGTAAAAGATTCTACCGCCCCTTCAGGATGATGAGGACAAAAATAGATGCCATCCAAATCAACGCCACGGTCTGCAAGTGACCAATCCATCCACTCTGTTAAGCGCATAAATTGTTCTTCTGTAAATTTACCGCGCGCGATACCAGACTGGTTAGTGACCAGCACTAAAGCAAAACCCATTTCCTTTAATTGCAGGCAGGCTTCTATTACACCTTCAATAAATTGGAAATCATCGATTTCATGGACATACCCGTGATCAACATTAAGGGTACCGTCTCTATCTAAAAAAATTGCTGGAACAGTTTGTGCCACGTCTTGGCTCCTGATAGCTGATTAAGTGAATAGTATTGCATGTTTTAAGCGGGAGTGAGAATGCTATCCCAGTTGACTTGGACGTCTAGACGCCTTAGCATCCACAACATACTTATGGCTTGTGCCATAGCGTTACTTTCATTAAGTCACGGTCCCAAAGATAGAATAAGAAGAATATGATTAAACTTTCTAACATCACCAAAGTGTTTCAGCAGGGTTCGCGCTCTATCGTCGCGCTCTCTGACGTGAGCCTTCACGTCCCTGCTGGGCAGATTTATGGCGTGATAGGTTCTTCAGGCGCAGGTAAAAGCACGTTGATCCGTTGCGTAAATTTGTTGGAACGTCCGACAGAAGGCCACGTGGTGGTCGACGGCCAGGATTTGATGGCCTTTTCAGAGAAAGCATTGACTCGTGCCCGCCGCCAGATTGGTATGATTTTCCAGCATTTTAACTTGCTGTCTTCCCGCACAGTGTTCGGCAATATTGCACTGCCTTTGGAGCTCGATAACCTCTCTTCCGATGAGATTAAAAAGCGGGTCGCGGAATTACTGAAACTGGTTGGCCTGGAAGATAAGCACGATGTTTACCCAGCCAACCTTTCCGGTGGCCAAAAACAACGTGTGGCGATCGCCCGTGCTTTAGCCAGTAACCCCAAGGTTTTGCTGTGTGATGAAGCCACCAGCGCTCTGGACCCTGCAACGACCCGTTCCATTCTTGAATTACTTAAAGACATTAACCGTCGCTTGGGGTTGACCATTTTATTGATTACCCATGAAATGGATGTCGTTAAACGCATTTGCGATCAGGTTGCAGTGATCAGTGACGGTAAACTGATTGAGAAAGATAAAGTCAGCGAAATGTTCTCGCATCCTAAAACACCACTGGCCCAGCAGTTCATTCAGTCCACATTGCATCTTGATATTCCGGATGATTATGCGGATCGTTTGATTGCCGAACCCACTGAGGGTCGCGTTCCTTTATTACGTCTTGAGTTTACAGGTCAATCGGTGGATGCACCGCTGTTATCTGAAGTCGTTCGCCGCTTCAACATTAACAACAACATTATTAGCGCGCAGATGGATTACGCAGGCGGTGTTAAATTCGGCATCATGTTGACAGAAATGCATGGCGAAGAAGCCAGTACGCAGGCAGCCATTCAGTTCCTGCATGAAAATCAAGTTAAAGTAGAGGTACTGGGTTATGTCTGAGGCAATGATGTGGTTAATGGGCCGGGGCATCTGGGAAACAGTAATAATGACGCTGACCTCCGGCTTCTTTGGCTTCGTACTGGGTTTACCGTTCGGTGTGCTTTTATATGTCACCCGCCCGGGGCAGATCGCTGAGAATAAAAAGGTTTACCGCATTATGTCGGCGCTGGTGAATATTTTTCGTTCGATCCCGTTCATTATCCTATTAGTGTGGATGATTCCATTCACCCGTTTAATTGTAGGAACGTCGATTGGTCTGCAGGCGGCTATTGTTCCTTTAACCGTAGGCGCAGCACCCTTTATCGCCCGTATGGTTGAGAATGCTCTGCTGGAAATCCCGAGTGGTTTGGTCGAAGCTGCCCGGGCAATGGGCGCAACCCCAATGCAAATCATCCGTAAAGTGCTGGTGCCCGAAGCATTACCAGGTCTGGTGAATGCCGCAACCATCACATTGATCACTCTGGTGGGATACTCAGCAATGGGGGGGGCTGTGGGTGCAGGCGGTCTGGGGCAAATAGGTTATCAGTACGGTTACATCGGTTATGATGCCACCGTGATGAATACTGTATTAGTTTTGTTAGTGGTTCTGGTTTATCTGATTCAATTCTGTGGAGACCGTATCGTTAAAGCGGTTACCCATAAGTAAGGCAACAACAGCTGTAACCTAAACATTGCGAATAATTTATCTCCGCTTATAGAGGAAAGGACATGTCTACTAAATTTAAATCCATCGCGTTGGTTGGCGCGCTTCTGGGAACGCTGGCTTTGGTTGGATGCGGCCCTAAAGAACAAGATCCAAACCATATAAAAGTGGGCGTAATTGTGGGTGCTGAGCAGCAGGTTGCCGAAGTTGCACAGAAAGTAGCTAAAGAAAAATATGGGCTGGATGTCGAGCTGGTAACCTTCAATGACTACGTTCTGCCTAACGAGGCGCTTAACAAAGGAGATATCGACCTTAACGCTTTTCAGCACAAGCCTTATTTGGATCAACAGATCAAAGATCGCGGCTACAAACTGGTTCCAGTCGGCAATAGCTTTGTTTATCCGATCGCCGGCTACTCGAAGAAAATCAAATCTATTGATGAGTTGAAGGAAGGTGACCAGATTGCCATACCGAATGACCCGACTAATCTGGGACGTTCTCTGCTATTGCTGCAAAAACAAGGTTTGATCAAGCTGAAAGATGGCGTTGGCCTGTTGCCAACCGTACTTGATGTGACTGAGAACCCTAAAAATCTGAAACTGGTTGAACTGGAAGCACCACAGCTACCACGTTCACTGGATGACAACAAAATTGCACTGGCGGTGATCAACACCACTTACGCAAGCCAGATTGGTTTGACGCCTGAGAAAGACGGTATCTTCGTAGAAGATAAAAACTCTCCTTATGTGAACCTGCTGGTTGCTCGCGAAGACAATAAAGATGCTGAGAACGTTAAGAAATTCGTTCAGGCCTATCAGTCAGACGAAGTAAATGCAGCGGCGAATAAAATCTTCAACGGTGGCGCAGTGAAAGGCTGGTAAGCCTTCTCACTCTTCTATCGCTGAGCTTGAAAAGAAATCCTTTATTAAGATTTCTTTTAGAAAAATAACAAGGCGGGCTTATGCTCGCCTTGTTATTTTCTCAATACCTTGCTTCAATAACGCCACATTATTCCCCTAACATAGTAAAAGCAGAGGATATACCATGCGTGCTTTACCTCTCTGTTTGTTAGCTCTCTTGCTAGCTGGTTGTTCCGCGACTCATAAGACGCAGCCAATCGCTCCTGTACAGCCAACTCCGGTAGAACCAAAAATCGTTAAACCAAAACCCGTTCCTGTTCGCCCGGCACCGGTTAAATTGTACAAAGATGCTGAAGCACTGGTAGGCACCCCTTTCCGCGACTTAGGTGAAGTATCTGGAGAATCTTGTCAGGCAGACATACAAGATTCTCCACCAAGTCTGGCAACGGCCCGCAAAAGAATGCTGACACGAGCCTCTTACATGAAAGCAAATGCCGTCTTATTGCATCAGTGTCAGATTCTAAGTGGTGTTCCTGGCTGTCATCAACAAGCTGTTTGCCAGGGATCTGCGCTAAACGTTACCTTTAAATGACCTCATTTCCCTTCGCTCAAATAGGGACCATTCATTCGCCCTATAAAGAGAAGTTTGCTGTCCCCCGTCAGCCTGGTTTGATTGAAGATGGAGGGGGAGAGCTGCATCTGCACTCCCCTTACAATCAGCCGGAGGCGGTGCGAGGCCTTGAAGAATTTAGCCACATCTGGGTGATGTTTATTTTTCATCAAACCATGGATGGCGGCTGGCGCCCAACCGTTCGGCCTCCCCGCTTGGGCGGTAATACGCGTACCGGAGTATTCGCGACCCGCTCGACCTTCAGGCCGAATCCACTGGGGATGTCGTTGATCGAACTAAAGGGAATTCGTTGTCAGGGCCAGAATGTTGTTCTGGAATTAGGGAGCCTCGATCTGGTTGATGGCACGCCAGTAGTGGACATCAAGCCCTATCTGCCTTTTGCTGAGAGTCATCCGGATGCGCGTGCGGGCTTTGCCCAATATGCCCCAGACTCAGACATGCCGGTGGAGTTTCTGCCTCAGGCTGAGCAACAATTGGCAGAACATTTTCGGCAATATCCTCACCTGCGTCGTTTTATTACTCAGGTTTTAGGTCAGGATCCTCGTCCTGCTTACCGTAAAGGTTCGGAAAATGAACGAGATTACGCCGTAAATTTGTTGGAATTCAATGTACGCTGGCGCGTTGTTGCTGGATTGAACCAGGTCTTATCCCTCGACAAAAACTAATTTTCCATCCCTTCTCTTTTGACAACCCTCAGTCGCTGGTAAACTAAGAAACTTTTCACGCTTTGGCTGCCCGATGACAGCCCGATTGCAATTAGCAGTGCTAACGGAATCAACACAACATGCGTACAACTCAATATCTGCTCTCCACACTGAAAGAGACGCCAGCCGACGCCGAAGTGATCAGCCATCAGCTGATGTTACGTGCCGGGATGATCCGCAAACTGGCATCAGGTCTCTATGTCTGGCTGCCAACCGGTTTGCGCGTACTTCGTAAAGTCGAAAACATCGTCCGCGAAGAGATGAACAACGCGTGTGCCATTGAAGTCTCTATGCCGGTGGTACAACCTGCAGACTTATGGCTGGAGAGTGGTCGCTGGGAGCAATATGGCCCTGAATTGTTGCGCTTTGTGGATCGCGGCGATCGTGCCTTTGTCCTTGGCCCGACGCATGAAGAAGTGATCACTGACCTGATCCGTAACGAGATCAGCTCTTATAAGCAACTGCCGCTGAATTTCTTCCAGATCCAGACTAAATTCCGTGATGAAGTTCGTCCGCGTTTTGGCGTGATGCGCTCACGTGAATTCATCATGAAAGATTCCTACTCTTTCCATACTACGCAGGAATCTTTGCAAGAAACCTACGACACCATGTATGCGACCTACAGCAAAATTTTCAGCCGTATGGGCCTGGATTTCCGTGCTGTGCAGGCTGATACCGGCTCGATCGGCGGTAGCGCATCTCATGAGTTCCAGGTACTCGCATCAAGTGGAGAAGATGACATCATCTTCTCCACCGAATCCGACTATGCGGCCAACATCGAACTGGCTGAAGCGGTAGCACCCGCGGCACCGCGTGCGGCGGCCACCGAAGAACTGCGCCAGATCGCAACACCGGATGCTAAAACCATCGCCGAACTGGTTGAGCAATTCCGGACTCCGATTGAGAAAACGGTCAAAACGCTGATGGTGCATGCTAAGCAAGAGAGCGGCCACAAGTTGGTTGCACTGCTGGTACGCGGCGATCACGAATTGAACGAAGTCAAAGCCGAGAAGCTGCTCTACGTTGCCTCTCCGCTAACTTTTGCTACTGAAGCCGAGATCCGCGCCATCGTTAATGCAGGCCCAGGTTCATTAGGCCCGGTAAATCTGCCGATGCCAATTGTGGCCGATCGCACTGTTGCTGCCATGAGCGATTTCAGCGCGGGTGCTAACATCGATGGCCAGCACTATTTCGGTATCAACTGGGAGCGCGATCTACCGCTGCCGCAAATTGCCGATATCCGTAACGTGGTGGAAGGGGATGCCAGCCCGGATGGTCAGGGTACATTGCTGATTAAACGTGGTATCGAAGTAGGTCATATTTTCCAACTGGGTACCAAGTATTCAGAAGCGATGAATGCCACAGTCCAGGGCGAAGATGGCCGTAATCAGGTCATGACTATGGGCTGTTACGGCATCGGTGTAACCCGCGTAGTAGCTGCGGCCATCGAACAGAACCACGATGAGCGCGGTATCATCTGGCCAGATGCGATTGCACCTTTCCAGGTAGCGATTCTGCCAATGAATATGCACAAGTCATTCCGCGTTAAAGACGTTGCAGAAGAGCTTTACCAGACTCTGCGAGCCAAAGGCATTGATGTGATCCTCGACGATCGTAAAGAGCGCCCGGGCGTAATGTTTGCGGATATGGAACTGATCGGCGTGCCGCACCAGGTGGTTATCGGCGATCGAAATCTGGATGCGCAAGAGCTGGAATACAAAAATCGCCGTACCGGTGAGAAATTAATGATCAAGCAAAGCGATATTGTTGATCATTTGCTGAGTCAGATCCCGCATTGATCCCAGCCAAGGCTTGACACTGTCCCAATAAAAATGCCCGCTTAATTGCGGGCATTTTTACATCAGGTACTAACCTCAGTAAATCAAGGGCATGTTTTACTGGCATCTAGCTTTACGAGGTGGTCAAAGATCCTTCACGCTGCCACTGTTTAGCTTGTTAAGACTAGCGAATCTTACCGCGCAATGCCTTTGTCGCACCTTTTCGCACTTTGCCTTCCACACGTCGGATTTTCGACCCTTTGGTCGGTTTCGTTGCACGACGTGGTTTTTCAACCACCATGGCCTGGGAAATCAGGCTGCTCAAACGCGCGATAGCCGCTTCCCGATTTTGCTCCTGACTGCGGTACTCCTGGGCTTTGATAACCACCAGCCCGTCTGCGGTTATCGAATGATGATTAAACGCCAACAAACGTTCTTTATAATAATCAGGCAGGCTTGAGGCTTTAATATCAAAGCGCAAATGAATTGCCGTCGAGGTTTTGTTCACGTTCTGACCGCCCGCACCCTGAGCGCGGATGGCCGTTAATTCAATTTCATTGTCAGGAAGTTCGAGTTTACCGGAAAGAATTAACACACTTAATGTCCTGCTTATTTCCCATCAGACTCTTTCCATTCGGAAAATTGAATTTCCAAATTGTTCTGAGCATCAGAAAGCCAAATAGTGCCGTCTTGGATCGTTGCCTGCAAGGTCATGCTGCGGTTAGCGAAAGCCGTAAGTTGGGCCAGTAATTCATCATCAATGAAACGCACCGTCAGGTTACCGAACCCGTTCGCTTTATTCTGCACTGACGGCCACCAGACTTTGGCTGCCCGCTCACTGTAGACATACAGCACCACATGACGTGACTGGTTGCAGGCTTTTTTCAGGCGCTTCTCATCCGGCAAGCCAAGTTCGACCCATAACTCAATGCCGTTGTGATCGTTTTTCCGCCAGATTTCAGGCTCGTCTTCTGCACTCAGTCCGCGGGTAAAGCTAAGATGCTCATCGGCATGGCAGATCCAAGCCAGTAAACGCAACATCATGCGCTGTTCGGTTTCTGAAGGGTGCTGCGCCAGCGTCAGGTTCGCATCGTAGAAAAAATTGCGGTCCATATCTGCAATATTGATTACCGCTTTGTAGATCGTCGCTTTTAACGCCATTGGAAACCTCTTGATAATAGACGCACAGTGTACTTGAAAGCAGGGTCAGGCGGCCAGTTTAACGCCACTTTGCAATGGATTAACTGACTCTCAACTAACGAGAAACCTGCATTTGCTCGCTAATAACTGGACCTTCCCTGTGCTATAGTCTGTAGATACTGAGAGTTTATCTTTCTGGGCTTTCAATACGATAATTACCCCAGCGGGATATGCTTTTAAGGAGAACCTATGCAACAGTACTGTGAATCTGTACGCCGTAAATATGCGGAGATTGCCAGCGGTGATCTCGGCTATGTGCCCGATGCGTTGGGCTGTGTGTTGAAAGCATTGGACGATGTGGCAGCGAATGCCGAACTTCCGTCTTCCATCCGGGAACAGGCGGCCTATGCCGCCGCTAACTTATTGGTGAGCGATTATGTCGATGAATGATGAGTACCAACCCATCAATTGTGATGACTACGATAATCTTGAGCTCGCCTGCGATAATGATGTGGTTTTGACGTTAACATTGCGTAGCGGAGAAATCGTTGAAGGAAAAGCCTGCGAACTGTTAATGCGCAAGAAAGTCGAATATTTGGTCGTCAATATCAACGGCGAAAAACGCGATCTGCGCCTTGACCATATTGAAAGTTATATCCATCCGGAAATCGGTACCGTGGTGGTCAGCATCGAATAATACTGGCCGGCAGTGTGCGCTAAACGGGCAATCTCAGGATTGCCCGTTTGCATTTCTGCAAGAAGCTCTCTTGCGAGCGGGTCATTTAAGCGGCGTCAGGCTGGCGTAATAAGCGGCCAAATCACGGATATCCTCATCGGACAGTGATGACGTAAATGCCTGCATCACTCCTGCTTGTCCTCCACTGCGTTGGCCTTTTTTATAGGCGTGCATTGCCCGCTCCAGATAGGCTTCGTTTTGACCTGCAAGGCTTGGATAAATAGGATTAGTCGCCTTACCGCTTGCCCCGTGACATGCCACACAACTGGCTGTCTTTGACTGTCCCTGCGCGATATTCCCGCCTGCCAGCAACGGCGAACTAACCAGACCGAATAATAGCACCACACCCACTGCAACGCGCATTACTGCCCCTGAGACGGGATAGCCCGCCAGATACTTACACCTTAAATGCCTTCATTATCAAATAGTTTATAAACAACTTACTGATGCCAAACTATCTGCCATTGTGAAGCATTATCTTCTGCCAGCGCCTGACGAGTAATAAACAATCCCGGTGCGGCCATCAATTGTTCATTGTAATAAACCAGCGGCGTACGTTCACGCTGCCACGGCGGGATATTGAGTTCCTGCCACAGCTTCTTACTCTGCCTGGCATGCTGACGCCCGACTTTTTCAATTCTGCCCTGCGCCTGAAAACGCACGCTGACCTGTTCATCGTCACGTGGAAGACGGATACCTTCAGCGCTTTGCGCAAATGCCTGACTGGCCTGCAACTGACCGAGCCCATCAGGAAGGGTCAGCGGTGAAGCCGTATCCCAGAGCAAGACTGTCTGTTTTAACGAAACCATCGGCGGCAGAAGATATAAACGCTGCCGGAAACGACGCACGCTCAGAAGATGAAGTTGTAGTTGAGGCTCGGCATCATCACGGCTAAGAGCGACTTCATCCCATATACGCTGCAACTGATCGCGTGAAGGCATGCGCGCGCCCTGCTCCGCCAGCCACCTGCGCAATAGGGCCTGACGACGCGGTACAGACATCGCTGCCATAGCGGGAATGTCCAGACTGCCGTTGCTGTGGTCTGTTAAAACTTGCAAGGATTCACCCAGCAGTTCATCCAGTAACGCTTCCTGTTCTGCGCACAGGGTAGCACTGCGGGAAACCGCCTGCGGGAGATGCGGCCAGCGCGCATAAAGCGCTGGCAATACACTAAGCCTTAGAAAATTACGATCAAAGCGCGCGTCCTGGTTGCTGTCGTCTTCAATCCACTTAAGGCCAGCATCTGTCGCAAACTGCGCCAGTTGCTGGCGGGAAAGTGACAAAAAAGGCCGTAATAGTGGATAGCCCTTATTGTCAGATAGCGCGGCCATGGCCGAAAGACCCGCCGGACCACTTCCCCGTTTCAGCGCCAGCAAAAAAGTTTCACACTGATCATCCAGATGCTGAGCGGTAAGCAGCGTTTCGCCAACCGTAAGACGATCGGCAAAGGCCTGATAACGGGCTGCTCTGGCCGCAGCTTCAATTCCCTCACTCTTCACATCAAGGCTGACATAGATCACTTCTAAAGGCACCTGTAACTGTTGGCAGAATGCCACTGCGTGCGTCACCCAATCATCGGCCAGCTTACTCAGCCCGTGATGGATATGGATAGCGCGCAGAGAAAGATCGGGGCATGGGCCTGCGCGTAGCTGTGCGAGCGCTGCCAGCAATACGGTGGAATCCAGCCCACCACTGAAGGCGACACAGAGTTTACGTTCGTCACCGACCTGTCGCGCTAGATGAGCGGCCACACCCGTTTGGGAAAGGTTTTTCTTCATGGTGGTTCAGCTGATTTCGTAAAGTTCCAATGGCAAGCCATCGGGATCGCAGAAGAAAGTAAAACGTCTGGATGTATAAGGGTCAACCCGCACGGGTTCACATGCTACACCCGCGCTGGTTAGCCCGATAATCGTCAAGTCAATATCGTCAACGCTGAAGGCCAGATGGCGCAAACCACAGGCTTCAGGGTCGCTAACACGCGCCGGAGGGTGCGGAAAACTGAACAGCTCAATAGTGTATTGTCCATTGAGGGCCAAATCGGCTTTCCACGAGTCCCGCTCTTCACGATAAAACTCATCCAGCAGAGTAAAACCCAACACATCGCAATAGAAAGCTTTGCTGCGGACATAGTCCGAAGCGATGATCGCAATATGGTGAATCTGGCGTAAATTAAGCATAACAATTCCTGTCAGTTCTTGTGAATGACGGGGCTCAGACTGCGCTATAGGACTTATGCGGCAGGCAGTTTGAGAACCTTCACCAAATACCGGCCATCTTCCGTAAGTTTGGCGCCGTGAATGTCGGTTTCAAAGCCCGGATAATGTTCCCCAATGGAACAGAGCATAATCAGGAAATCCAGTACGGCGCGGCTCTGCTGCGTGATCATCTCTCCGGGCATCACCACCGGCACACCCGGCGGATAAGGCAGGATCATATTCGCCGCAACCTTGCCAACCAAATCACCAATTTCGCACTCTTCTATGTGACCACGCACCTGATGCTGGAACATGTCGTAAGGCGTCATGATCATTTCTGGCAGCACATCAAACGCCCTAACCATCAGGCTGGGCAGATCGTGTTTACGGATCAGCTTATGAATGCCCTGTGCCAGATCCTGAATGCGCATATGCCGGTAAAAATCAGGATCCTCGGCGTAGAGATCCGGCAGCATATTCTTAACGCGCAAATTCAGATCGTAACCACGCTTAAAGTCCGTCAGCCCACGCATCAAACTCATGGATTTCGTTTTGTCGATGCCGATGCTAAATAGGAACAGTAAATTGTAAGGCCCGGTTTTCTCAACTACCACGCCACGTTCATCGAGGAATTTCGCCACCAAAGCCGCCGGGATCCCCTCAGGCCCGAGCTGTCCCTGTTCGTCCATGCCCGGTGTCAGAATCGTCACTTTGATGGGATCCAGATACATATGATCGGTGTCTGCATTAGCAAAGCCATGCCAGTTTTGATCGGGATTGAGCGGCCAACACTCGGCTTCGTCGATCTCTTCAGGCTGCCATATGTCGTAGAACCAACCTTCAGTCTCCTCACGCAAGCGTTGGATCTCTTTACGAAAGTGTAGCGCGCGTTCAACCGAACGGTTGATTAAACGACGACCCGGATTGCCACGTAGCATAGCCGCCGCGGTCTCAGCCGAGGCCACAATACCGTAGTTAGGCGATGTCGTGGTGTGCATCATGTAAGCTTCATTGAAGGTGCTTTCGTCGTAATCACCTTTAATATGGATCATTGAGGCTTGTGAAAAAGCCGCCAGTAATTTATGCGTGGATTGCGTTTCATAAATCACTTTTCCGGCTATCCGCTCGCCGCTCATGCCACTTTTCCCGGCATAAATTGGGTGAAAATTGGTGTAAGGCACCCAGGCTGAGTCAAAGTGAATAGAGGCGACATCAAGCGTTTTCTTAATGTAGTCCGTGTTGTAGAGCAGCCCATCATAGGTGGAGTTGGTGATCACCGCATGTACTGGCCAGGTTGCATTCTGCGTCAGGGCAATTTTCGCCTCAATACTTTCACGGGTAAATTCTCGCTGCGGAATACCGCCCAGAATGCCGTAAGCATTGCGGTTTGGGCACAGATAAATCGGTACCACGTTGGTCATCATCATCAGATGCGTCAGCGATTTATGGCAATTGCGATCAATCAATACCGTACTTCCAGCGTGAGCCGCGTACATGCCAACAATTTTGTTAGCGGTCGACGTGCCATTGGTAACGATATAGCTCTGCTCTGCGCCAAATGTTCGGGCGATATACTCCTCCGCCTCGAGATGTGGGCCGGTGTGATCCAGCAGCGAGCCAAGTTCGGTGACCGAAATAGAGACGTCAGCCTTTAGCGTTTTCGCGCCAAAAAAATCATAAAAAAGCGTGCCAACCGGACTCTTTAAGAAAGCCGTTCCCGCCATATGCCCCGGCGTACAGAACGTATATTTGCCCTCTTCGACATAGCGAAACAGAGCTTTGGTCAGCGGAGGCGTGATAGTGTCAATGTACTCGTCGGTATATTGTCGGATACGTTTAGCAATGTCATCGGCTGCATTCAGGGCATATTCGAAGAAATAGAGCACCATGCGCATATCGTTTACGGTGACATCAAGTGACGAATGGGTGTTGATAAAACCGTACAAAGGCAGGTATTCATTCAGCTCGTTAATTTCAGTGCACAGCTCGTTGCTGTGCTGGTCCCAGTCAAAAATGGCACCACAAATACGGGCGTTATTTTCGATCAGTTTGAGAAGATCGGCATTGTCCCGTGGATAAACTGTTTTGAAGCCAAGGCTAGTCAGCGCCTGATCCAGTTCGCGGATTGGCTCATCTTTGTAGTAGGCCCCTTCCGGGCGCATGATAGCGAGAATATTCATCTGACAAATCCTTCTAATAAAAAAGGCCGTGCAAGCACGGCCTTTCGGAGTTTTTAGATGCCTGGATGAAACTCAGCAATAACCGTAATTCATCAAACGCTGATAACGACGGTTGCGCAGTTCTTCATTATTCAGCACATCCAGATCGCTGAGATCGGCTTCCAGCTGTGCACGTAACGAAGCTGCCATGGCAGGGACGTCACGATGCGCGCCGCCCAGTGGTTCAGGGATCACCGAGTCAATCAATTTAAGCTCTTTCAGACGCGTCGCAACAATACCCATTGCTTCGGCAGCTAAAGGGGCTTTATCCGCGCTTTTCCACAGGATCGAGGCACAACCTTCTGGTGAAATCACCGAATAGGTGCTGTATTGCAGCATGTTAACTTTATCACCCACACCGATAGCCAACGCGCCGCCTGAGCCACCTTCACCAATTACGGTGCAGATCACTGGCACGTTCAGACGGGACATTTCGCGCAGGTTGTGCGCGATGGCCTCAGACTGTCCGCGTTCCTCAGCGCCAACGCCCGGATAAGCTCCCGGCGTGTCGATGAAGGTAATGATGGGCAGCTTGAAACGCTCAGCCATTTCCATCAAACGCAGTGCTTTACGATAGCCTTCAGGTGCTGGCATACCGAAGTTGCGACGAATTTTTTCTTTGGTTTCTCGGCCTTTCTGATGACCAATGATCATCACGGCACGTTCACCCAGACGCGCGATACCACCAACAATAGCTTTATCATCGGCGTATGCGCGATCACCCGCCAGCTCATCAAAATCGGTAAAAATATGTTTGATGTAGTCAAGGGTGTAAGGACGACGCGGATGGCGTGCCAGTTGGGCAATCTGCCAGGCACCCAGATCAGAGAAAATCTTACGAGTCAGTTCAACGCTTTTCTCACGCAGGCGTTCAACTTCCTCGTCCAGATTAATATCCAATTTTTCGTCTTGACGGCTGACTGCTGTCAGCGAGTCAATTTTCGCTTCAAGCTCCGCAATCGGCTGTTCAAAATCAAGAAAATTCAGACTCATAGCATTCCTATTTTAGTCAAATTCCAGTTCCACCTGCTCAGTACCTACAAGCATCCGCAGATCTAGCAACAGTTTATCAGTTGGCGTTACACGCCATGACGCACCGAATCGTAGCCGGGCACGCGCATTTTCTCGTTGGTAGTAGAGATGTACTGGTATCGTCCCCGATCGATGTGGTTCCAACGATTGGCGGAGACGGTTCAAAAGCTGGTCATCAATTTGCCTGTCAGTCAGCGAGATAGCAAGACCGCGAGCATATTTTTCCCGTGCTTCACTGATGTCCATAACATCGCGGGCCATCATTTTAAGGCCACCGCTGAAGTCATCAAAGCTGACCTGTCCTGTCGCGATAAGGATACGGTCTTTTTCCAATAAATGCTGAAATTTTTCCAAAGCTTCGGTGAACAGCATCACTTCGAGACGCCCTGAGCGGTCATCCAGCGTACAGATACCAATGCGATTTCCACGCTTGGTTATCATCACCCTTGCAGCAATAACCAGCCCAACGGCGATAGTCATTTTACCCCGATCGGTCGGATGCATATCTTTCAGACGCTGGCCACCACCATAACGCTCGATTTCTTTCAAATATTGGGTGATGGGATGTCCGGTGAGGTAGAGCCCTAAGGTTTCACGCTCGCCATCCAATACCGTCTGCTCTGGCCACGGCGTAACATTAGCATAGGACTTCTCAACCTGCTCAGGTGCTTCAGCCAGTACGCCAAACATATCAACCTGACCAATGGCTTCCGCCTTAGCATGTTGATCGGCGGCTTTCAGCGCATCCGGTAACGAACTCATCAATGCTGCACGATGCGGGCCCAGGCGGTCAAACGCACCGGACATAATCAGTTTTTCAAGGATGCGTTTATTGAGTTTTTTCACATCGGCGCGTGCGCAGAGATCAAACAACTCTTTGAAATAACCGCCTTCATTACGCGCTTCGATAATCGCTTCAATCGGGCCTTCACCCACGCCTTTGATAGCACCGATGCCGTAAACGATCTCTCCCTCATCATTGACGTGGAAGTGATACAAGCCGCTGTTGATATCTGGTGGGAGGATCTTAAGCCCCATGCGCCAGCATTCGTCCACCAGGCCGACCACCTTCTCGGTGTTATCCATATCGGCGGTCATTACCGCTGCCATAAACTCAGCCGGGTAGTGCGCTTTCAGCCATAAAGTCTGATAGGAAACCAGCGCATAAGCTGCGGAGTGCGATTTGTTAAAACCATAACCGGCGAACTTTTCTACCAAATCGAAGATTTTAACCGCCAGTTCGCCGTCAATTCCGCGCGACTTGGCACCGTCTTCGAAACCACCACGCTGTTTGGCCATTTCGACCGGATTCTTTTTACCCATGGCGCGACGCAACATGTCCGCCCCGCCCAGCGAGTATCCGGCCAGTACCTGAGCAATCTGCATAACCTGTTCCTGATACAGGATAATGCCATAGGTTGGCTCCAACACGGGCTTCAGGGATTCGTGCTGCCACTGAATATCAGGGTATGAGAGCTCTTCACGGCCATGCTTACGGTCGATGAAGTTATCCACCATGCCGGACTGCAAAGGGCCTGGGCGGAACAGGGCAACCAGTGCGATCATGTCTTCGAAACAGTCAGGCTTCAGGCGTTTGATCAGGTCCTTCATACCGCGTGATTCAAGTTGGAATACCGCAGTCGTTTCGGAACGCTGCAGCATGTCGAAGCTTTTCTTATCTACCAGCGGAATTGCCGCGATGTCGATAGGCCCCAGACCTGTTTTCGCCCGGCGGGCGTTGATCATACGCAGCGCCCAGTCGATGATTGTCAGGGTACGCAGGCCAAGGAAATCAAATTTCACCAGCCCGGCATATTCCACATCGTTTTTATCGAACTGGGTAACAGGATGGTTGCCCTCAGCGTCGCAGTACAGCGGCGCAAAGTCAGTAATTTTAGTGGGTGCAATCACCACACCACCGGCGTGTTTACCGGCGTTACGGGTAACGCCTTCGAGCTTGCGTGCCATGTCGATGAGCGCACGAACCTCTTCATCTGCTTCATAAATTTCTGGCAGTTGAGGCTCAGCGGCGAAGGCTTTTTCCAGTGTCATTCCCGGATCAGGTGGCACCAGTTTTGAAATGCGGTCGACAAAACCATAAGGATGGCCGAGTACACGGCCGACATCGCGGATCACGGCTTTGGCCGCCATGGTACCGAAAGTGATGATCTGTGAAACTGCTTCACGTCCGTACATTTCCGCAACGTGATCAATCACCAGATCGCGTTTTTCCATGCAGAAATCGACGTCGAAGTCAGGCATGGAGACACGTTCCGGGTTGAGGAAACGTTCGAACAGCAGGTCAAATTCCAGCGGATCCAAATCCGTGATTTTCAGCGCGTAAGCCACCAGAGAACCGGCACCTGAACCACGCCCTGGCCCTACCGGCACGTCGTTATCCTTGGACCACTGGATGAACTCCATCACGATCAGAAAGTAACCGGGGAACCCCATCTGGTTGATCACTTTTAGTTCGAGTTCCAGACGATCATCGTACTCAGGGCGCTTGTGCGTACGTTGTTCCGGGTCCGGGAACAAAAACTCCAGACGCTCTTCCAGCCCCTCTCTTGATTTCGCAACCAGGAAATCTTCAGTGGTCATATCTCCGGTCGGGAACTGAGGCAGGAAATACTCACCGAGGCGAATGGTAACGTTACAACGTTTGGCGATCTCTACACTGTTAAGCAGAGCTTCAGGGATATCCTCGAACAGCTCGCACATCTCATCTTCACTGCGCATATATTGCTGCGGCGTGTAATGCCGTGGGCGTTTAGGATCGTCTAGGGTGAAGCCATCATGAATAGCAACGCGGATCTCATGGGCATCAAAATCACCTGGCACCAGAAAACGTACGTCATTGGTAGCAACAACCGGCAGATCGCGCTCAGCCGCTAACGCCACAGCGGCATGAAGATAGTTCTCTTCTTCAGGACGGCCGGTGCGGATCAGTTCAAGATAATAGCGGTCTGCAAAATAGTGCTGGTAAAACGCCAGGCATTGCTCAACCTGAGGCTGATTGCCACGGATAAGGAATTTACCGACATCCCCCATTTTTGCGCCAGAAAGCAGAATCAAGCCTTCGTTTAACTCTGCCAGCCATTCACGGTCAATGATCGGCCCTGCGGCGCCATAGCCACGTTGATAAGCCCGTGAGATAAGCAGGGTAAGATTCTGATAGCCCTGATTGTTCATCGCCAGCACGGTCAACTGAGCCAGCTCGTCGCCGAGGATCTCACTTTGCACGTTGAAATCTGCGCCGATAACCGGCTTAATCCCCGCTCCGTGAGCAGAACCGTAGAATTTCACCAGTCCGCAAAGGTTAGTAAAGTCGGTAATGGCCAGCGCAGGCATGCCGAGCGACGCCGCACATTTCACCAACGGCCCCACTTTGGCTAATCCATCCACCATGGAGTAGTCACTGTGTACACGAAGATGAATAAAACGAGGTTCGGCCATATCCAGAGTCCAGAAATGAGTAATGAATGAACGATTGTCGGAATGACAAACTATTGTGGCTAACGCGAAAAAGCACGAGCTAAGCCAGACCCAGCACACGTTTGACCGGCGCGAAACTGCGTCGGTGGTGCAACGTGGCCCCCAGCCTCGATAGACTTTCGAGATGAACTGGGGTCGGATAGCCTTTATGCTTGGCAAAACCGTATTCAGGGAACTGACGATCTAGCTCGACCATCTCACGATCACGTGTCACTTTAGCTAAAATAGAGGCTGCGCTGATTTCCGCAACTTTACTGTCGCCCTTGACCACGGCCTGAGAGGCCATTGGCAATACCGGACAACGGTTGCCGTCAATTAACACCATATCAGGCGTGATACCAAGACCTGCCACCGCTCTTTGCATGGCCAGCATCGTGGCATGCAGAATATTCAGCTCATCGATTTCATGTGGCTCAGCACGCCCTAAACTCCAGGCCAGCGCTTTCTCTGTAATTTCGATATACAGGACTTCGCGACGTTTCTCACTGAGTTTTTTAGAGTCCGCAAGACCGACGATAGGCCTTGCAGGATCAAGGATAACCGCAGCAGTGACAACGGCACCGACTAACGGTCCGCGACCCACTTCATCCACACCTGCAATGTATAGCGCCTGCGGGTAGATAAAAATATCGCTCATCGTTTTGCTAGTTCCATCACTGCCTGAGCAGCCTGTTCATCGGCATCACAACGAATACTTTCATGCAGTGTCAGGAAGGTTTTCTGCAACTCGTGGCTCTGTTCGCCACCGGCTAATAGTGGCAACAGTGCGGCTGACAATTTATCCGGAACGCATTCGGTTTGCAGAAGCTCGGTGACAATTTCACGTCCAGCCAGCAGATTTGGCAATGAAACGTAAGGCGTTTTCACCAGTCGTTCCGCAATCCAGTAAGTGAAAGGTTTCATGCGATAACCGACCACCATCGGACATTTTGCCAGCATGCACTCAAGGGCTGCCGTACCCGAAGCCAGCAATGCGGCATCGCTGGCGATCATCGCATTCCGCGCCTGTCCGTCCAGCAAATGCGCAGGCAAGTCAGGGGCAATATCAGCTTTAATACGCTCAAACTGCTCACGCCGCTTGGCGTTGACCAGCGGCACCACGATATGCAAGTCAGGGTAACTCTGACGCAGCTGTAACGCCGTTTTGAGGAAGTCCGCACTGAGCATTTCCACTTCGGCGTGACGACTGCCCGGTAGCAACGCCAGACAATGTACGTCCGCAGGAATACCTAATGCTGCGCGCGCCGCCGGTTTATCAGGCTGCAGCGGCATAGAGTCAGCCATCGTGTGGCCGATAAAACGGCAGGGAACGTTGAATTTATCATAAAACGCTTTTTCAAAAGGCAGAAACGCCAGCACCATATCGGTGGCTTTCCCAATTTTGAAAACACGCTTTTGTCGCCAGGCCCAGACGGAAGGGCTGACATAATGGATGGTACGAATACCGTGCTGCTTCAGACGTCCTTCAAGGGTGATATTGAAGTCAGGAGCGTCAATACCCACGAACACATCAGGTTTTAGTGCAGAGAAACGCTGAGTCAAGTCTTTGCGGATTTTCAACAGGCGCGGCAAACGTTCGAGAACCTCTACCACGCCCATGACAGCCAATTCTTCCATTTCGTACCAGGCTTCACACCCTTCGGCCTGCATTAGCGGGCCAGCGACACCGACAAAACGGGCGTCAGGATGGTATTTCTTCAAGGCGCGAATCAAGCCTGCACCAAGAATATCACCGGATGTTTCACCGGCCACCAGGCCGATCGTCAGAAAAGGCTTTTGCATTATTTACCGCTTATTTACCCAATAAAGAGTTTGCCCAATAAAGAGTTTACCGAATGACCAACCTGTCAGCGGATAATGCCGCGTGTAGAACGGGCAAAGAAATCACTAAAGGGCTTGGCTGCCGGGAATTCTGCGGCAATTTCAGCTATTTCGGGTTGGGCCTCTTCCAGCGTTTTTCCGCTACGGTACAATAATTTGTAAGCGTTACGGATGGCGTGCAGTGAAGGCTTATCGAAACCACGACGCTTCAGCCCTTCGATATTAATACCGAATGGTGTCGCGTGGTTACCCTGAGCAATAACAAACGGCGGTACGTCCTGAGCCACACCAGAACAGCCACCGACCATCACGTGTGCGCCGATAATACAGAACTGATGCACAGCGGTCATACCACCAATGATAGCGTGATCGTCAATTTCGACATGGCCACCTAACGTCGCGTTATTAGCCAGAATACAATGATTCCCTATGACGCAATCGTGGGCAATATGTGCGTTAACCATTAACAGGTTATCGTTACCCACTTTGGTCAAGCCACCGCCCTGAACGGTACCACGATGAATGGTAACGCTCTCACGAATATTGTTGCGATCGCCGACTTCAACGCGTGTTGGTTCGCCCGCATATTTCAGATCTTGGTTAATTTCACCAATGGAAACGAACTGGAAAATGCGGTTGTCGCGACCAATTTTGGTCACGCCATTGAGAACAACGTGTGATTTAAGCTCAGTACCTTCACCGATTTCCACCTGGGAACCGACATAACAAAAAGGACCGATATGAACACCGGCACCGATAACGGCACCGTCTTCAACAATAGCGCTTGGATGAATAAAGGCGGTTTTATCTATCACGTATTAAGCCTCCCGGCGGCGGGCGCACATCATTGATGCCTCGCAAGCAATCTCACCATCTACTTTAGCGACACCTTTAAATCGAGCAACGCCACGGCGCTCTTTAATAAATTCAACTTCAAGAATCATCTGGTCACCCGGCAATACCGGACGTTTGAAACGCGCATCATCAATGGCGGCAAAATAGTACAGCTCACCCGGTTCTAATTTACCTGCGCTTTTGAACGCTAAGATACCGGTAGCCTGCGCCATCGCTTCAAGAATCAACACGCCTGGGAAAATAGGTTTGCCCGGGAAATGGCCCTGGAAGAACGGTTCATTGAAAGAAACGTTTTTCACTGCGCGTAAAAACTTCCCTTTTTCGAAATCCAGCACGCGGTCAACCAGTAAGAATGGATAACGGTGTGGTAGCAGATCCAATATCTCTTCAATACGCAGAGTATGAGTGTCAGTTGTCAAAATACTCTTCCTGTCTAAAAACTGATGGCATCAATAACACGGCCTGCTTGATCCTCAAAGAGGGTCATTAGGCAGGCCGCAAATAGAAACTTGTACTACCGGATATGGCATTCAGCGCCAAGTCCCAGCAACACAGTAGTCGGTAACTTAGTCTTCTTCGATTTTACGCTCGACAGCTTTCAAGCGCTTATTCATCTCATCGATATTCATTACCAACGCAGCGGTTTTACGCCACACTTTATTCGGCTGTAACGGAATACCGGAGGAGTATACCCCAGGTTCAGTGATTGGCCTCATCACCATTCCCATTCCGGTTACCACGGCCTTGTCACAAATCTCCATGTGACCATTGATAACACTGGCTCCACCTATCTGGCAGTAGCGTCCAATTTTCAGACTACCGGCCATAATGACACCACCAGCAACCGCCGTATTGTCTCCAATCACGACGTTGTGCGCAATCTGACATTGGTTGTCGATGATGACACCGTTGCCAATTATGGTATCGTCAAGCGCACCGCGATCGATTGTGGTACAAGCACCAATTTCAACGCGATCACCAATTAAAACCGTACCGAGTTGCGGGATTTTAATCCAATTGCCACGGTCATTGGCATAACCAAAACCATCGGCACCGATGACGGTACCAGACTGGATAAGGCAAGCCTCACCCACTTCAACATTATGATAAATAGATACATTCGCCCAAATACGCGTTCCTGCACCTAACTTTGCATTCTTACCAATGAAACAGCCGGCGCCGATAACCACATTATCGCCAAGAACAACGCCAGACTCGATCACTGCATTCGCGCCTACCGAGATATGCTTACCTAAGATTGCGCTGTCAGAAATGACCGCACTCGCAGCGATATCCTGTGCGGGAGCCGGCGTAGTGTCGAGCAACTGCGCCATACGTGCGTAAGTCAGGTAAGGGTTTTTAACCACTAATGCCGCAGCTTGGCAAAATGGCAGATCCGCTTCGGTCAACACTACGGCCCCTGCAGCGCAGGTAGCTAACTGTTCACGGTAACGGCTGTTTGATAAAAACGTGATTTGCTCAGAGTGTGCGGAATGCATTGAAGCAATGCCGGTGATGACGAGATCGCCATCACCGTGCAATTGTGCATCCAACTGCTGTGCGAGATCAGCCAGTCGAATTGAAGACATGTTATTTAACCTGTTTCAGCACATCAGCAGTGATGTCTTTGTCACTGTTAGCGTAAGCCACAGCGTTAGCATCTATTACAACATCGTAACCTTCTTTGCTGGCAACAGTTTTAACAGCATCCTGAATACGGCTCAGGATTTTATTACGTTCTTCAGCCTGGCGACGACGGTTATCCTGTTCAAAAGCCTGAGCTTTCGTAGAGAAAGTTTCGCGTTGAGCCATAACGTCTTTTTCAAGCTTGCTGCGATCGCTGGCTTTCATGGTTGAGCCATCACGCTGCAATTTCTGCATTTTGCTCTGCAGATCACGCTCTTGAGACTGCAACTGAGTTGCACGACCTTTGAACTCATTTTCCAACTGTTTTGCTACAGCATCACGTGCTGGCATTTGTTGGAAAATACTTTGGACGTTAACAACAGCAATTTTGTCAGCAGCTTGAACGCTTGCTGAAGAAGCCATAACTAAGCCTAGGCCGGCGGCATATAACCACTTTTTCACTATAGAACTCCTTCCATCACCCGTTTGTGCCATATGGCACGATAAGTACACAATAAGCATGAGTTGAAAAACAACTCACGGGCGATACACCCGTGAGTTGAGGCAAGCTCAAACCTTTGCGATTCCTGCGTAAAGGCTTAGATCACCCAACGTATTACCACGTTTTACCGATGTTAAATTGGAACTGTTCCGCTTTATCACCGTCGTATTTCTTAACCGGTTGCGCGTAAGAGAAGACCAATGGTCCCAGTGGAGACATCCACTGCAGCGCAACACCTGACGAAACACGGAAGTTGTCTGGTTTACTGTAATCAGGTACGCCAGCCGCTTCAGTTTGTGCTGTATTCTTCCACGATGTATCCCATACGGTACCGCCATCAACAAACAATGAAGTACGTACAGAGTTAGCATATTTTTCGCTGATGAACGGTGTAGGAACGATCAGTTCAGCACTCAAAATAGCCATCGCGTTACCACCAACAGCATCGTCCGAGTTATTAACCGCACAGTTGCTGTAAGAAGCACTACCGGCGGCACAATTATAATATGCCGCCTTAGGACCAATAGTATTCGACTGGAAGCCACGGACGCTGCTGGAGCCGCCGGCATAGAAGTTGTCGTAGAACGGCACTTCTTTACCACCTAAGCCATCTGCATAGCCTGCACGCGCACGCCCCATCAGCACCCAGTTGCGGCTTTCGCTCAACGGCATATAGCTGGTTGAGTCGAACGTGATTTTGTAATACTCATTATCAGAACCTGGAACGGTCACTTTACCATTCAAGCTGGCTTTAGTACCGGAGGTCGGGAAGTAACCGCGATCCAGATTGTTGTAACCCCAGCCAAGGTTGGCAAAGAAGTCATTCGCACTGAAGTTGGAATCCGACGTGGTATTGGTACCCACCGTAACCGGTGGGTTAATCCCTACTGAATTCAGGTATCTGAACATACTAACCTGAGGTTCCATATTGGACAGGTCGTTATGTACGTAATCCAGGCCAAGGCGCAACGAGTTGTTTTCGTTGATCGGGAAGCCCAGTGTTCCGCCTAAACCATAGCTTTTGTTGGTATAGTCAGACAGATCGGCGTTATCAGCTTTAAAGTTATTGTAGAAGACACGCCCGCCCAGGCTCACACCATCAACGGTAAAGTACGGGTCAGTGATCGTGAATTCCGCATAGGTCTGATAATCGTTTTTGGTGCCGCTGATACCCACTGAGTTACCCGTACCCAGCCAGTTGTCCTGTTGGACACCCGCCTGGAAACTGACGCCACTCTCAGTACCGTAGCCCACACCAAAGTTGAAAGTACCGGTGTTGCGTTCTTTCACTTTGTAGACGACATCAACCTGATCCGGAGTCCCTGGAACACGTTGTGTATCAACATCAACGGTATCGAAATACCCTAAGCGATTAAGACGCTCTTTACCTTTATCAACCAGATCGTTGCCCAACCAAGCGCCTTCCATCTGACGCATTTCGCGACGCAGAACGCTGTCTTTACTGGTGTCATTACCTTCAAAACGTACGTGACGAACATAGTACCGGTTACCGGCATCTACGCTCACATGCAGTTTAACGGTTTTATCGGCATCATTGATTTCCGGCTGAGTTTGGACGCGCGGATAAGCGTAACCATAACGACCCAGCATTTGCTTGATGTCGTTTTCCATCTTGGTTACTTTAGCGCCGTTATAAAGCTCACCTTTTTCAATTTTTGTCAGGCTTTCTACTTCCGCAGAATGCCCAGCCATGCTGCCATTCACTTCAACACCGGAAAGCTTGTACTGATCGCCTTCGGTAATGTTGAGGGTGATATAAATACCTTTCTTATCCGGAGTCAGGCTGACCTGAGTCGAATCAATATTGAAACGCGCATAACCGCGATCCAGATAGAAACTACGCAAGGTTTCAAGATCGCCTGCCAGTTTTTGTTTCTGGTATTTGCGGTCGCCGACCACGTTCCACCAAGGCACTTCGTCACGTAACTGGAAGCGCGAAATCAATTCATCGGTGCTGAATGCATGGTTCCCAACGATATTAATCTGCTGAATTTTAGCAGACATACCTTCGGTGAAGACCAGCTTCAGGTCGACACGGTTACGCGGTAAAGGCGTGACAACGGCTTTCACCGAGGCGCTGTATTTACCAACGCTGTAGTAGAAATCTTCAAGACCTTTTTCAATGCTGGTGAGTGTGGTCCGGTCCAGCGCTTCGCCAACCCGGACGCCAGAGGCTTCCAGATTTTCTTTAAGCATGTCATCTTTCACCGATTTGTTGCCGGAGAAAGTGATGCTGGCGATTGTAGGGCGCTCTTTGACCTGAACAATCAGAGTATTACCATCACGTAGGACGCGAACGTCCTCAAAGTTGCCAGTGGCAAACAATGCACGAATGGTATTACTGATGTCGTCGTCGGTGATTGTATCACCTACGCGAACCGGCATATTGAGTAACGCCGCACCGACGGCAACTCGCTGCAGGCCTTCGAAATGAATATCTTTCACTACGAAACCGTCTGCACCGTATACGGTGGCGCTGCCAAACAGCAGCGACGCTATGAGCAACTTTTTGATCGCCATCGTTGTTATGCGTTCTTCCTAACCTAATCCCCAGCCTTAAAGACGGGAGAAATCATTGAAAAGTGCAAGCCCCATTACCATCACCAGCAGTACTGCACCGATACGGTAACTGAAGTTTTGAACTCGCTCGGAAACTGGCCCACCTTTTAGCTTTTCTATAGCCAGAAAAGCCAGATGACCACCATCTAACACGGGCAATGGAAAAAGGTTTACGATCCCAAGATTGACACTGATAAGTGCCAAAAACATTAGGTAGTACACCAAACCATATTCTGCTGACATTCCTGCGCCCTGTGCTATAGAGATTGGGCCACTCAGATTGTTCAGCTTTACATCACCCGTTATTAACTTGCCCAACATGTTGACCGTCAGCTTCATCAGTTGCCAGGTTTTGTCCCCAGCCTCATAAAACGCCACAAACGGCCCATACTGACGGATAATTTTGTACTCATCAGGCAGAGGTATTACTTTCGGAACTACCCCGGCAAATCCCTGCTCTTTACCCTTCCCTACCGACTTACTGTCCGGCACCAGCGTCATGCTAACAGGCGAGCCCGCGCGCTCAATATCCAGCGCGATGGGTTTACCCGGGTTGTCGCGTACCAGCAAGGCGAACGTACGCCAATTTGCTAAAACTTGACCATCGACTTTAACGATCCTGTCCCCAGCTTGCAAACCTGCTTTCTGGGCGGCGGAATCCTTTTGTACTTCCGCAAGCACTGATTCTATCTGTGGGCCGCGAGGAATAATACCCAATGCGACCACCGGATCCTGTTTTTCGGGATCAAATTGCCACTGATGTAAATCCAGCGTTTTTTCAATCACCTCAGATGACCCAAACTGTGAGACACCTAAAGTGGTTTGATTGTTTCCAATCTCCCCCATTAAAGACAGACGAACTGATTCCCAATCAGGCGTTTCGATACCGTCGATTGACTTAAGTTCCATGCCCGGAGAAATTTTGGATTGTGCAGCAATGGATTGCGGGGTGATTTCGCCCACAACAGGACGCACAGAAGGAACGCCGATAATGAAGACCAGCCAATAAGCGAACACGGCAAAAATAAAGTTCGCGATCGGGCCTGCGCTGATAATTGCGGCACGCTGCCAGACTGACTTACTGTTAAATGTCAAATGACGAAGTTCTTCAGGAACAGTTTCAACCCGCTCGTCGAGCATTTTGACATAACCGCCGAGAGGGATCACCGCGAGCACAAACTCCGTGCCGTGGCGGTCAGTTCGTTTCCATATTGCGCGTCCAAAACCCACTGCAAAGCGTTCTACCCGCACGCCACAACGACGAGCAACCCAGAAATGGCCAAACTCGTGCACGGTGATTAGCACCCCCAATGCAACGATAAAGGCGGCCAAGCTCCAGAGTATGTTCATCATATTCGCAACTATTCCTTAGAAGACTTCCCGTCTCAAACAGTTAAAACACCAACAGCATTAAACATGCGAATACAGGGACTGCAGCAGTCAGACTATCAATACGATCCAGTATCCCACCATGACCGGGGATAAGACTCCCGCTGTCTTTTATACCGGCCTCGCGCTTGAACATACTTTCTGTGAGATCACCCAATACCGAGGCTAGCGCCGCAATCACCGAACACATTAGCAACGTGGCAGGCATGACGTTTAGCGGAACATACCGGCCAAATAACCATGATATCAAGGCTGAAGTCAGAAGACCGCCGATTAATCCTTCCCATGTTTTTCCTGGGGATACTTTCGGGGCCAGCTTGTGCTTGCCGAAAAGCTTACCGAACAAATAAGCACCGGAATCAGCCCCCCAGACCAGTAGCATCACATACAGCAGCCACCATGCACCGGTGTGGTGATTGTCAGCATAGCCATACTGGCGGAGCGCCACCATACCCCAAAAGAAAGGAACGAGGGTTAATAAACCGAAAACTACGCGCAATACGCGTGAATTTCGCCATAGCGAGGCAGATGCAGGATAAAAAATCACCAGCAGGAATGCAGCAACCCACCACGCTAACGATGCCCAAAGTGAAGCGCGCACCTGAGGCAAGTCAACCAACTGTCGATAAGCAGGCAAACTCAGCATCATTGCTATGAGTACAAAGCCGCAAAGAATAGCCAGCCAAATACGCTGCGACCGGGATGAAAAACCGGACAACTGGCCCCATTCCCAGGCTGCCAGCATACAAACAGCCAAAGTCACAATGGCGAAACCAAGTGGCGGTAATAAGAACAGCGCCGCAATGACAATCGGGATTAAAATCAAAGCTGTGATGATGCGATACTTCAGCAAAAGTTCTCCCTAGGACGCATTGGCGCCAATAGGTGTAGTCCCCCCGAAGCGACGCTCGCGTTGTGCAAAAGCATTAAGCGCATCTTCAAAGATATTTTCATCAAAATCAGGCCAGAGGACATCGGTAAAGTAAAGTTCAGCGTAGGCGATTTGCCACAAAAGAAAGTTACTGATGCGATGCTCCCCACCGGTTCTGATCACCAAATCGACTGGTGCCAGTTCGCTCATACATACTGCGGCACTTAATGCCTCTTCTGTAATATGCTCAGGTTGTAAAGTGCCGGCTTCAACCTGGCTGGCCAGTTTTTTCACACCCTGAATAATATCCCATCGCCCGCCATAATTGGCAGCAATGTTAAGCGTAAGACCATCGTTATTTTCTGTAAGTGCTTCTGAACGACGGATCCTTTCCTGCAGACGTGTGCTAAAACGACTGACATCACCTATTATCCGTAACCTGACGTTATGTTTGTGCAGGCTTTTGACTTCACTGTCCAGTGCACGCACGAAAAGTTCCATTAATGCTGAAACTTCTTGGATCGGACGGTTCCAGTTTTCACTACTAAAGGCATAAAGCGTGAGGGCATCAAACTTATGATCGGCTGCAAAGCTAACGGCTTTACGCACAGACTTCACTCCCGCTTTGTGACCAAACACCCTCATTTTTCCCTGAAGTTTTGCCCAACGGCCATTGCCGTCCATGATAATAGCGACATGGCGCGGTGTCTCGCAAGACAGGTCAGACATCTGTTGATTTTCGAGGGACATAGCGCGTACACATTTCCTTTATCAGAACACAACGGCATTCACTAACCGACTGTCGCCATTCAATGCGCAAAAAAGCCGTGCCTCCTGATCAGGCACGGCTCATCCTGACAATTTATCGCTACATAAGATAAACACATTCAGGCATAAGCCCTGAGGACATTATCAGGTGGTGCAGACTATATCATTTCAATGTGATGCGAACAAATTGCCGCAAATATAAGTGCAACACATCACAGTGCAAAGGCTTGTAGCTTCTCTCGTGCAGAGGCGCGGGCAAAACGGTCAATTTCCAACACCTCTTCCACCGAGCTCGGCTCTTTCGCCACCGACTGCTCCATCACTTCGCGATTAATGTTAGCAATATCGGTAAAACTAATATGCCCGGCGAGAAATGCAGCAACTGAAACCTCATTTGCCGCATTCAGCGCCGTGGTGGCAGCTTGCCCGATCCGGCTGGCTTCAATCGCCAAATGGAGGCACGGATAGCGGTTGTGGTCGGGCTCACTGAACGTCAACGCACCAATGCGACAGAAGTCGAGCGCTTCAACCCCAGCCTCCACACGCTGCGGATAAGCCATCGCATGAGCAATCGGCGTGCGCATATCAGGTGATCCGAGCTGAGCCAGCACGCTGCCATCACGATAACGCACCATCGAATGGATAACGGACTGCGGATGAATGATGACTTCCATCTGTTCAGCAGACGCATTAAACAGCCAGCGGGCTTCTATATACTCAAGGCCTTTATTCATCATTGTAGCGGAGTCGACAGAAATCTTACGCCCCATCGACCAGTTAGGATGAGCGCAGGCTTGATCGGGGGTGACACTGCCGAAATCAGCTAACGGTAACTCACGGAATGGGCCACCGGAACCGGTCAGAATAATGCGCGAAACACCATGTTCTTCCAATGAGGCATAGCCTAATTGCTGCTGAATTCTCTCAGGTAAACTTTGGAAGATAGCGTTGTGTTCGCTGTCGATTGGCAGAAGCTGGCTACGGCTATGACGGACTGCATCCATGAAGATGCGGCCACAAGTGATCAGGGACTCTTTATTGGCAAGTAAAATCTGTTTCCCTGCGTGAACGGCTGCAAGGGTAGGTAACAAGCCCGCCGCACCGACAATTGCCGACAATACCTGGTCAACGTCATCAAGCGCAGCCAACTCGCAAGCGGCCTCAGAACCTGACAATACCTCAGTATTCACGCCCTGCTCTGCAAGAATAATACGCAGTGCCTTTGCAGACTCTTCATTTGCCATGGAGGCAAAGCGTGGGCAGAATTCGATACATTGTTGCGCCATGACGTTAACGTTACTGCCTGCAACCAATGCGGTGATGTTAAATGCTTCAGGGTTAGCGCGAACAACCGCAAGGGTGCTGGTGCCAACAGACCCTGTCGAACCAAGGATAGTCAGTTGTTTCATGAAAATACCCGGTAGAACGAGTGTAAATTCGGAAAGTACATCAGTCTGAAACCTCTTTAACAGCTTGTCTATGAAATTTAGGAAGCAGATGTCAAAAGTGGAACCCTACTAAAAAATAAAGCGCCGCAATTGCGGCGCTTAGGAACTATTGAAGCTGCTGAAGCTGGGATTAGAAATCCATTAAATCCGCTTCTTTCTCGCTTAACGCGACGTCGATTTTCTTGATGAAGACATCAGTCATTTTTTGAATCTCGTCCTGAGAACGACGATCTTCATCTTCACTGATCTCTTTATCCTTAAGCAGTGTTTTGGTTTTATCGTTCGCATCACGGCGCACGTTACGTACTGATACGCGGCCCTGTTCAGCTTCAGCGCGAACCACTTTGATCAAGTCTTTACGGCGCTCTTCGGTCAATGCTGGCAATGGCACACGAATAGTGGCACCGGCAGAGGAAGGGTTAAGGCCTAAATCAGAAGACATGATCGCTTTTTCAACGGCTGCGCCGATTGAACGGTCAAACACTGAAATAGCCAGAGTACGGGAATCTTCAACTGTCACCTGAGCCAGCTGGCGCAGCGGTGTTGCAGAACCATAGTAATCCACCATGATGCCGTCAAGAATGCCAGGAGAGGCACGGCCAGTGCGGATTTTGCTTATATGGTTTTTGAATGCTTCGACGCATTTTTCCATACGGATTTCAGCATCTTTTTTAATGTCGTTAATCACGTTGCGAACCCTTTAAAACTGGTTACTTGGCAGACCATAACATCAGTATAGTCCGTGAATACTCAATGCCAGCAAAGGCTGGCAAACTTGCTGTCTGAACTTATAGAATTGGCGAAATATCAAACGCTGACTTTGCCGTTGGTGATCAACGTGCCTTCGTTTTCGCCCATCACCACACGGCGCAGTGCGCCAGGTTTATTCATATTAAAGACACGGATTGGCAGATTATGGTCGCGTGCCAGTGTAAAGGCCGCCAGATCCATCACTTTCAACTCCTGCTCTAACACTTCCTGATAAGTCAGTTCTTCGTACAGTGTTGCTTCCGGGTTTTTCACCGGATCGGCAGAATAGACGCCATCCACTTTCGTAGCTTTCAGCACGACATCGGCTTCAATCTCAATACCACGCAGGCAAGCTGCAGAATCCGTAGTAAAGAACGGATTACCGGTGCCGGCAGAGAAAATTACGACACGGTTATGGCGCAGCAGACTAATAGCCTCAGCCCAGCTGTAGTTGTCACACACGCCGTTAAGTGGGATTGCAGACATCAGGCGAGCGTTCACATAGGCACGGTGTAATGCATCCCGCATTGCCAGACCGTTCATTACCGTGGCCAGCATACCCATGTGGTCGCCCACAACGCGGTTCATACCGGCTTGCGCCAGACCCGCACCGCGGAACAAGTTCCCGCCGCCAATGACAACGCCGACCTGAATGCCCAGTTCGACCAGCTCTTTAACTTCCTGAGCCATGCGATCCAAAACGCTCGCGTCGATACCAAAACCTTCACTGCCCTGCAGGGCTTCGCCACTGAGTTTTAGCAGGATACGCTGATAAACGGGTTTCGCATTGGTAGCCATGGTGTATGTCCTAGAAGCAATGTGTCGTAATGGGAGTCAATCTTTACATCATAGCGTGTTGTCATAAACAGATAGCGAAAAAGACAGCGCACAATGTTATTAGAATTTGGAGCTGGATAAAATGGAACCGCTAAACTTAGCGCGGTTCCATTTTTGTGCATCAAGTACGAATTAAGACTGTTTGGTCATTGCTGCAACTTCAGCAGCAAAGTCAGTCTCAACTTTCGCGATGCCTTCACCCACTTCGAAACGGATAAAGTTGATAACGTCAGCATTGTGCTCTTTCAGCACTTGTCCAACAGTCTTGCTTGGATCGATAACAAAAGGTTGACCAGTCAGAGAAACTTCGCCGGTGAATTTCTTCATGCGGCCTTCAACCATTTTCTCTGCGATTTCTTTCGGCTTGCCAGACTGCATGGCGATGTCCAATTGAACCTGGTACTCTTTTTCTACCACATCTGCCGACACGTCTTCCGGCTTCACGAACTCTGGCTTGCTTGCCGCAATGTGCATTGCGATCTGCTTAACCAGCTCTTCGTTAGCGCCTTTAGCTGCAACCAGAACACCAATACGTGCGCCGTGCAAGTAACTACCCAGCACATCGCCTTCCAGGGAAGTAATGCGACGAATGTTGATGTTCTCACCGATTTTGGCCACTAACGCTACACGTTCTTCTTCGAACTGAGCTTTCAGCACTTCAACGTCAGTAATTTTGCCGGCAAAAGCAGCATCCAACACTTTTTCAGCAAACGACTGGAAACCGCCATCTTTAGCAACGAAGTCGGTCTGGCAGTTAACTTCCAGAATCAAGCCGTAGTTGCCTTCGATCTTAGTTTTGATCACGCCGTCAGCAGCTACGTTGCCTGCTTTTTTCGCCGCTTTGATCGCGCCAGATTTACGCATATTCTCAATCGCCAGTTCGATGTCGCCATCAGACTCAACCAGCGCTTTCTTACAATCCATCATGCCAGCGCCAGTACGTTCGCGCAGTTCTTTTACCAGGGCAGCGGTAATATCAGCCATTGTATTTTCCTCGATTATCTCGGTGCGAAAAGGGATTTCGCAGTGAGATATTTCTCGCATTTAAGATAAGCAAAGGGGGCCAATTAAGGCCCCCTAACCAACATATTCAATACCTGGTTAATAAGGGCTCTAGCGTAGAGCTTGCCTTATTATTCAGCTTCTACGAAGCTTTCTTCTGCCTGAACAGCCAGATCTTGCGAACGGCCTTCACGGACAGTGGCAGCAACAGCGCTCAGGTACAGATTAACTGCACGGATTGCGTCATCGTTACCAGGGATAACAAAGTCAACGCCATCCGGATCGGAGTTGGTATCAACAATGGAGAATACCGGGATACCCAGGTTGTTAGCTTCTTTGATTGCAATGTGTTCGTGATCAGCGTCGACAACGAACAGTGCATCAGGAAGACCACCCATATCCTTGATACCACCCAGGCTATTTTCCAGCTTCGCAAGCTCACGAGTGCGCATCAGCGCTTCTTTCTTGGTCAGCTTTTCGAAAGTGCCGTCTTGAGACTGGATTTCCAGATCTTTCAAACGTTTGATGGACTGACGAACTGTTTTCCAGTTAGTCAGCATGCCGCCCAACCAGCGATGGTTCACGAAGAACTGATCGCAGTTATGTGCAGCTTCTTTTACCGCTTCGCTTGCAGCGCGTTTAGTACCAACGAACAGGATCTTTCCTTTACGGGAGGAGATCTTCTGCAACTCAGCCAGAGCTTCGTTGAACATTGGAACAGTCTTCTCAAGGTTGATGATGTGAACCTTGTTGCGTGAACCGAAGATGAATGGCTTCATTTTCGGGTTCCAGTAACGGGTCTGGTGACCGAAGTGTACACCGGCCTTGAGCATGTCGCGCATGGAAACAGTTGCCATGATAAAACCTCTAATAGTAGATGTTGGGGTTATGCCTCCACGTATCCCATAACACCGACCCTGCAGAACGAATTCCCAGAGCACCCCGGCGTATGTGTCGATACGTGTGTGTTATTACTTACGATAAACCAGTAAGTACACATATGAGTGTTCGGCTTTAATCACACTGGAACCTCTCAGTCACAGCGGATTGCCGGCGCGCTTTATACCATAATTCACCACCACAGAGCAACTTTTGTTAGGGTGTTTGCTGCATGGGAAATGATAATTTGGCAGCTATTATCAGGGCTGATACCATGAGTCTTAGCTAATTATTGATGACGTGCAGTTGAAAGAAGCGCGTCAAAAAAGGATATCTGCAGGACTATTCATGGCAATTTCAATCAAAACACCTCAAGACATCGAAAAAATGCGCATCGCTGGCCGCCTGGCAGCCGAAGTGCTGGAAATCATTGAGCCTCACGTCAAACCTGGCGTAAGCACCGGTGAACTGGATCGCATCTGCGCCGATCACATCAGTAACCAACAGCAGGCGATTTCAGCCTGTCTGGATTATCACGGCTTTCCAAAATCAGTCTGTATCTCTGTCAATGAAGTGGTGTGTCACGGCATCCCAAGTGAAGACAAGATTTTGAAAGACGGTGATATTGTTAATATTGACGTTACCGTCATTAAAGATGGCTTTCACGGCGACACATCCAAAATGTTTATCGCGGGTAAGCCAACCATTCTGGGTGAGCGTTTATGCCGTATTACGCAGGAAAGCCTCTACCTGGCGTTGAAGCTGGTCAAGCCAGGCATTCGTCTACGAACACTGGGCAAAGAAATTCAAAAATTCGTTGAAGCTGAAAACTTTTCTGTAGTCCGCGAATATTGCGGTCATGGTATCGGCGAAGTGTTCCACGAAGAGCCTCAAGTCCTGCATTATGACGCAGATGACGGCGGTGTAATCCTGCAAGCGGGAATGGCTTTCACCATCGAACCCATGGTCAATGCCGGCGACTATCGCATTCGCACCATGAAAGATGGCTGGACAGTAAAAACTAAAGATCGCAGCTTGTCGGCTCAGTACGAGCATACTATTGTGGTAACCGATAATGGTTGTGAAATTATGACGCTGCGTATGGATGACACCATCCCGAATATTATTACGCACGACCAGCAGTAACCCGCTCTTCAATGGAGGGTTGAATCTGGTGACCAAGCTGGCGAAAGCTGGCTTTTTTGTCTTTTACCGTGAATGGGCTGCGCACATATGATTGAACATCTTCCCTCTGAAAAGGGTCTTCAGCCTCAGATACTGCCCGAACTTATCCGGGAGCACCTCCCGCAGCCCGCCTCTCCTTTTACCTATCCTGATGACGATCTCAACCGCCAGAGTCTCAAGCAACACATGGAGCAATTTCAGCTTTGGCTGGCCGATGCCTTTAACGCTGGGCAGCGGGCCGAAGAGTTGGTGGATGCCCGATCACTGTTTATTGATCGCCTCTTGCAACGACTATGGACCTTCTATGGTTTTGATAATATTGCAGAAACTGCCATGGTGGCCGTGGGCGGCTATGGCCGTGGTGAATTACACCCGCTTTCTGATATCGACGTGCTGGTGCTTAGCCAGCAACGCCTTGATGACGAACAAGCCCAGCGTATTGGTGAACTGATCACCCTACTGTGGGACTTAAAGCTCGAAGTCGGCCACAGCGTGCGTACGCTGGAAGAGTGTTTGCTGGAAGGTCTGGCCGATCTCACTGTCGCCACCAACCTCATTGAGTCGCGGATGATTTGCGGTGACGTAGCCCTGTTTCTCAACATGCAAAAACACGTGTTTAGCGAAGGGTTCTGGCCCTCGCCTACCTTCTTCCGTGCCAAGATTGATGAGCAGAACGAGCGTCATCAGCGCTACCACAGCACCAGCTACAATCTTGAACCTGACATCAAAAGCAGCCCCGGCGGCCTGCGCGATATACACACCATTTTATGGGTGGCGCGGCGTCACTTCGGCGCAACCTCACTGGATGAAATGGTTGCGTTTGGTTTCCTGACCAAAGCTGAACGTAATGAGCTGATTGAGTGCCAAAGCTTCCTGTGGCGCATCCGCTTCGCACTGCATCTGATTCTGCCGCGTTACGATAACCGCCTGCTGTTTGACCGCCAGCTCAATGTCGCCCAGCTCCTGCAATATCAAGGCGAAGGCAATGAGCCGGTAGAACGCATGATGAAAGACTTTTATCGCATGACGCGCCGGGTTGGCGAACTAAATCAAATGCTGTTACAGCTGTTTGATGAAGCGATTCTGGCCATAGGTCCAAACGAAAAACCCCGACCACTGGACGATAATTTCCAACTGCGTGGCGACCTGATCGACCTGCGTGACGAAACGCTCTTCACCCGCCGACCGGAAACTATCATCAGTATGTTTTACCTGATGGTGCGTCATCGCGAAATTAAAGGTATCTACTCCACAACGGTTCGTCTGCTGCGCCATGCACGCCGCCATCTGAAAACGCCGCTGTGCATGATCCCGGAAGCGCGCGATGTATTTATGGCGATTTTACGCCATCCTGGTGCGGTCTCCCGCGCGCTGGTGCCGATGCACCGCCACAGCGTGCTTTGGGCCTATATGCCGCAATGGGGACTGATTGTCGGTCAGATGCAGTTTGACCTGTTCCACGCTTACACCGTCGATGAACATACGATCCGCGTATTGCAAAAACTGGAAAGTTTTGCCGACGAAAACATCCGCCCAAAACATCCGCTATGCGTGGAGTTATATCCACGTCTGCCACAGCCTGAACTGCTGCTAATGGCCGCGCTGTTCCACGATATCGCCAAAGGACGTGGCGGCGATCACTCAATCCTCGGCGCACAGGACGTTCTGGAATTTGCGGAGCTGCATGGTCTGAATTCACGCGAAACACAGCTGGTTTCCTGGTTGGTGCGTTGCCACCTGCTGATGTCAGTAACGGCACAGCGTCGTGATATTCAGGACCCGATGGAAATTCAGCAGTTTGCTGCCGAAGTACAAAGCGAAAACCGCCTGCGTTATCTGGTCAGCCTGACCGTCGCAGACATCTGTGCCACCAATGAAACCCTGTGGAACAGCTGGAAACAAAGCCTAATACGCGAACTCTATTTCGCCACCGAAAAACAGCTGCGCCGGGGAATGCAAAATACGCCTGACTTGCGCGAGCGCGTTCGTCATCATCGTCTTCAGGCATTGGCGTTGCTGCGGATGGACAATATTGATGAAGAGGCGCTGCACCGCATCTGGAGCCGTTGTCGCGCAGACTATTTCCTGCGTCACTCCCCAAATCAGCTAGCCTGGCATGCCCGCCATCTGCTCGAACATGATTCGACCCAACCGCTGGTGCTGGTCAGCCGTCAGGCGACGCGCGGCGGTACGGAAATATTTATTTGGAGCCCCGACCGTCCTTACCTGTTTGCCACCGTCGCCGGTGAACTGGACCGCCGTAATCTAAGTATCCATGACGCACAAATCTTCACCAACCGTGATGGAATGGCAATGGATACCTTCATCGTGCTGGAACCGGACGGCAGCCCGCTGGCACAGGACCGCCACGAAGCTATCCGCTATGCGCTGGAACAATCAATGACCCAGCCCTACCAGCCTCCGCGTGCCCGCCGGCCTTCGCCAAAACTACGTCATTTCAGCGTACCGACTGAAGTGAGCTTCTTGCCAACCCATACCGACCGGCGCAGCTATATGGAGCTGGTCGCGCTGGATCAGCCTGGTTTGCTGGCACGTGTCGGGGAGGTGTTCTCTGATTTAGGACTGTCGCTCCACGGTGCGCGAATCTCAACTATTGGCGAACGCGTAGAAGATTTATTCATTCTGGCGAACGCCGAACGCCGGGCGCTGGATAAAAAGACACGGCATGAAATACGACGTCGCTTAACACAGGCGCTCAACCCTAACGAAAAAATGTGATACAAGTAACGTTGACTTTTTTACATCACTAATCAGGAAAGAGAACAGCATGCAGCAACTACAAACCGTTATTGAGCAGGCCTTCGAACGCCGTGCAGAAATCACTCCGGCAAACGCAGACAGCGTAACGCGCGATGCAGTTAACCAGGTTATCAATAAGATCGACAGCGGCGAATTACGCGTTGCAGAGAAGATTAATGGCCAGTGGGTAACACATCAGTGGCTGAAGATGGCGGTGTTGCTCTCTTTTAGAATCAACGACAACCAGGTTATGGATGGCGCTGAAAATCGCTTCTATGACAAAGTGCCGATGAAATTCGCCGACTATGACGAAGCCCGCTTCCAACGCGAAGGTTTCCGTGTTGTGCCACCCGCAGCGGTGCGCAAAGGCGCATTCATCGCACGCAATACCGTACTGATGCCCTCTTATGTCAACATTGGCGCCTACGTCGATGAAGGCACGATGGTTGATACCTGGGCTACCGTTGGATCTTGCGCGCAAATAGGTAAAAACGTACACCTATCCGGCGGCGTCGGCATCGGCGGCGTTTTGGAGCCATTACAGGCAAACCCGACCATTATCGAAGATAACTGCTTTATCGGCGCGCGTTCTGAAATCGTAGAAGGAGTGATCGTAGAAGAAGGCTCGGTGATCTCTATGGGCGTTTATATCGGCCAAAGCACCAAAATTTATGACCGCGAGACCGGTGAAGTACACTACGGCCGCGTACCGGCAGGTTCTGTGGTTGTTTCCGGCAACCTGCCGTCAAAAGATGGCAAATACAGTCTGTACTGTGCAGTTATTGTTAAGAAAGTGGATGCCAAAACGCTAGGTAAAACGGGTCTTAATGAGTTATTACGCTCTATCGACTAAACTGAATCGGGCGGGTTGTTTAACCCGCCATTTTATATTTTCATGGCGGCAAACGATGTCACGAATCAACGAATCTGACCGCCGTTCGGTTCATCATGATAACCCTCTGTAAAAACTAAAAGGTGCCGCTATGTATGACAACCTGAAAAGCTTGGGTATTAGTAATCCCGACGATATTGATCGTTATAGCCTGCGTCAGGAGGCCAATAACGACATCCTGAAAATTTACTTTCGCAAAGATAAAGGCGAGTTTTTTGCCAAAAGCGTGAAATTCAAATATCCACGCCAGCGCAAAACTATCGTGGCCGATAATGCAGGTCAGGGTTATAAAGAAATTCACGAAATCAGCCCTAACCTCCGTTATGTGATTGATGAACTTGACCAAATCTGTCAACGCGATCAGGTTGAAGTGGATCTGAAACGCAAAATTCTTGATGACCTTCGCCATCTAGAATCCGTTGTGGCAAATAAAATTACCGAGATCGAATCCGATCTGGAAAAATTAACCAACGGCCGTTAATAATTCATCTTTCTTTTCGGTGAAAACAGAACATAAAAAGGTCAGGGATCGCCTGACCTTTTTTATTGCTCTGTAAAATACGCGGGTTTATCCGCACATTTACTGCTTAAGCAACTCCGCCCATTTCGTTACCCATGGTATGGCAACAGACTCCGGCTCTGGCGTTTCCATGGCATCAATTTCCAGCAAGTCCCCGATGCGCGATGCGCCCTGCTCCTGCAATAAATCATCCATCTTATGGCCGCCACCGCAGAAGTGATCATAACTGCTGTCACCGAGAGTTATGATCCCGTAACGCAATTCAGGTTGATAGCCCACCGTATCGCGGATCGCCGTAAACAGTGGCGCAATACTGTCAGGCAAATCACCCTGACCGGTGGTTGAGGTGATAATCAGAACAAAATGATGGCGATAGTACTGCCAGGCTTCCAGCGTGCCTTCTTCAAACAGTTTGACCTGGTGCCCTTGTTTCTTCAGGACAGTTTCAGCCTCTTCTGCCACCAGCAGCGCGTTACCGTAAACGGTGCCGACAAAAATACCAATTTCAGCCATGGTTTTACTCCCTTGTTGTCCTGAATATCATTAAAAATTGTTAGTTATCCTGACCGCAGTCCGCTGCAAACTCAACCCTTTCAAGCGCAGGAACAGTGTCTTGCCAGCCGAACTGCTCAACCGCATGTTGCCACCGCTTATCCCACCTGGCGGTTAACTCAAGCGTCTCTCCGGTCACCGGATGCGACAACTGCATATGGCTGGCGTGCAACATCAGACCAGGGCAGGAAAAATGTTCAATCATGCCGCGGTTCTGCCTGAGGTCGCCATGCGCTCTGTCACCCAAAATCGGGTGGCGCAAATGGGACATATGACGGCGAAGCTGATGCTTGCGCCCGGTTTCAGGTTTCAGTTCTACCAGGCTATAGCGCGCCGTATCATAAGGGCCAACCGGCACGGGCATTTCCACTTTGGCCAGCACGCGATAATGACTGACTGCAGGCTGCGGCGCCTTGTCTGGGTTCGCGAACTTGTCTGCAATCTTGTCCAGCTCTTCGGTTAGGGCATAATCCACCTTTCCGTCTTCAGGCATATATCCGCGCACCACGGCGTGATAGACCTTAGTCACCTGATGATTTTCAAGCTGCTGTGAAAGAAGGCGGGCCACATCGCTTGACAGTGCCAGCAGTAAAACCCCAGACGTGGGCTTATCCAGGCGATGAACGGTAAACACGTGCTGACCAATCTGGTCGCGCAACGTTTGCATCACAAAAATGGTTTCGTGCCGGTCCAGCCAGCTACGATGGACCAGCATCCCGGCAGGTTTATTCACCGCCACCAGATGTTCGTCCTGATACAAGATTTCCAGCATGTCAGTCTTCTATGTTCAGCAAATCATCAAGGCGCTGTAATTCAGCCAGCAAAGGGACTGCATCGGGCAGTGCCATTTCAAAATAGGGAGTAATGGCAAAACGGGTCGGCAATGCAGCATCGGCGGACAACAATGCATATATCCGCGGAATTAATACCCATTGCAGCCATTGATCTGAAGACATGGTATCGACGGAGAAAGGCTCGACGCTATCAAATGCCGAGTCCTCCGGAGGCGTGGCATGCCACAATTTCAGGTCACGCATGACCTGTTCGATATCCTGCAATATCTGGCGAACCTGATTTTTTGTACTCATCAATCTCTCTTGAATGGATCATTCGTGACCGCCACAGTGCGGGCACAAAGTGGCAAAGCATAGCATTGAAGGCGTTTAGCCCCAACTTTCTCCTGCCGACTCTTTTAATGGTAATCGCAAAATCTCAGCCATCAGTTTTTCATACTGGTACTCAACCTCGTGACCGGGCAAAATAAATCAACTTTACATAAATTGACGCTACCTATGCCTGCTCAACGTTCTAAAAAAGCCCACGCGACACCGGCAAAAGCCATGATCGCCTCCGTCACCGGCTATGCAATGGACGGCTTTGACTTATTAATCCTCGGTTTTATGTTGCCAGCTATCGCCATCGAACTCGGCCTGACCTCGTCCCAAAGCGGTTCACTGGTGACCTGGACGCTGATTGGTGCCGTGTTGGGCGGCGTACTTTTTGGCCCCATCAGCGACCGATATGGCCGTATCCGTGTCCTGACATTCACCATTTTGATGTTCTCCCTGTTCACAGGCTTGTGCGCCGTGGCACAAGGTTACTGGGATTTACTGGCCTACCGCACTTTGGCTGGCGTGGGACTGGGCGGTGAGTTTGGTATCGGCATGGCGCTGATTGCCGAAGCCTGGCCCGCAGAAAAACGTAACCGAGCCTCGGCTTATGTCGGCATGGGCTGGCAACTCGGCGTGCTGCTCGCTGCTTTTCTCACGCCGTTGCTGCTGGGTGTAATTGGCTGGCGCGGTATGTTCCTGGTCGGTCTGCTGCCAGCACTGGCCTCCTTTCTGATTCGCCGAACGATGGGTGAGCCTGAAGAATTTGTAAAGCACGTCGGCCAGACACCCAATGAATCCCTGTTCAGCCGGATAAAACTACTGTTTAAGGATCTGCCAACCACGAAAGCGAGTATTGGGATCCTGATACTCTGTTCAGTCCAAAACTTTGGTTATTACGGACTGATGATCTGGATGCCAACTTATCTCTCGAAGAACTTTGGCTTCTCACTGACCAAATCGGGGTTATGGACGGCCGTCACCGTGGTAGGGATGACTTTCGGTATCTGGCTGTTCGGATTGCTTGCTGACCGCTTCCCGCGTTGGAAGATTTTCCTGATTTATCAGGTTGGTGCCGTTGTGATGGTGGTGTGCTATGCACAGTTAACCGATGCAACAGCAATGCTGTTTGCTGGCGCGGTAATGGGTATGTTTGTGAATGGCATGATTGGCGGTTACGGCGGATTGATTTCTGATACTTACCCTGTCAGGGTGAGGGCTACAGCGCAAAATATTCTGTTTAATATCGGGCGAGGTGTCGGCGGATTTGGGCCGTTAGTGATTGGCATGTTGGTATCGCAGGTGTCGTTTACTGCCGCATTAACCCTGCTGGCGGCGATTTATCTGCTGGATATTTATGCAACGCTCTTTCTGCTGCCAAAAAGTCAGGGCAAAGAAGATGTGCTGGGAGCGATTGGCTAAGGCTGATTGCAGGCTAATTTAAGACACTGCATGAAAGAGGGTTGTACTCAGACACTGCATGACACGGGTATACGTCATAAAGCGAATACCAAAAGTTGGGGGCACCGTTTTCACAGTGCCCCCGGTTCGTTTTATAGCAATCCAGCTACCCAAGTGCTCCCTGCTCATCCTTGAAAACTTTTCCAGTGGTTATCCTAACCGGCCATCCTTTGCGTCGTCCTACTTTCATCCTGACGTGTCTTCCTAATGTCTTCCTGACATGTTTCCTTCAGTCTTCCTGACCCACTCGATATCCTTTCCGAGCTCTCAATCTACGTCCTGGAGGTGTCCCTTGTTTCATCCTGAAACATCCTGGCAAGTTCCGCTGCCGTCCTGACTCTTCCTGAGCCCTCTCCCCTACTTTATGAAACAGCCATCATCCTAATGTTCCGTTTCATGCCATCCTTCGGCGCAGTTAGAATCGTTGATTTTGTCCCTTCAAACAATACCGCCTGTAAGACAAATACAGCGACTGTAAGCCTCCCGGAGAATAAAAAATCATTATTGCTTTGATTTTAAATGGTTATTTGACTTGGTCTGAGATATTACCGCAAGGATTAAACGAGATCTCTTACAGGCAGTGTGAGAGATCTCTCACACGCTTGTGAGTCAATGCTCAAGGCATGGGGAATCGAAAATCAGCTGGGGAAAACGGGGGAGAGCATTGTAAGGAATTCAGACAACGAAGACGAGAGAAGAGTTCGCTTCTTACTGCCAAACTGTTCCAGTATCACTTCACCGCTCACATTACACAGCGACACCATACTCATTTCTGAATCTGTGGTAGCCAGAAAAACCGTCGGTGTGAGCTTGAGCCGCTTTTGAGTGACCAGATGCCCTATCAGATTTTCCTGTAAGCGGGTGAAATCTTCCGGGCTCCAGACCTGCAGTAATGTCAGGGCATTATCTTCCCATTTAGCAGTCATATCTCCAGCAAACTGGGTGGTATAAAACGCGTGGGCTTCGGGCCGCAGTTGCAACTCCAGTGCACGCTCGACATTAGCCAGCGTATCGGCCGGACTGAAAATCTGCGTCAACCAGTAGACGGCCGTGTCGCTACTTTTCACCGTACAGGGCGACTCAACACCCAGCAACGCGTCGCTTGAAGGAGGGAAGCCTGTCTCCCGCTGCCATAAATCCACATACCTTTGGGTAAATTCCCGCAACGCGACAGAAACATCCGACTCCATAAATTCTCTCATCTTCAGACCAGGCTAAGTTAAACTAGGGGGAAATGATTTCTCAAACGCTATTGTACCCAGAACTTAGACCAAGGTGACAGCATGTCCTCTTATCAGGATAACCCGGCCCTCTCTCAACTGACATTGGGCAAACAGACTCCGTATCGCGATCACTATGACGCGTCCTTATTACAAGCCGTTCCTCGCAGCATGAATCGGGAGCCGCTGGGTCTTTTACCCGATGCGTTGCCCTTCCATGGTGCGGATATCTGGACGCTATATGAACTCTCCTGGCTTAATGCTAAAGGGTTGCCGCAGGTTGCCATAGGCGAAATCAGTCTGAATGCGGACAGCATCAATCTGATTGAGTCCAAAAGCTTCAAGCTCTACCTCAACAGTTTCAATCAGACCAAATTCGACAATTGGGATAGCGTTCTGACTACGCTTACGCACGACCTTAGCGCCTGCGCGGAAGGCCATGTGACTGCCACCCTGACCCGCCTTGACGATGCTGAAGGCAGTGCCATTGGCGGCTTTATCGGCGAGTGTATCGACGACCAAGATATCGAAATTGATAGCTACGAATTTAACGCCGGATATCTGGCTGGTGCAACGGATAGCGAGGTTGCCGAAGAGTCACTGGTGAGCCATCTGCTTAAATCCAACTGCTTAATCACACATCAACCAGATTGGGGTTCAGTGCAAATTCAGTATCGCGGGCCGAAAATAGACCGCGAAGCGCTGCTGCGTTATCTGGTCTCCTTCCGTAATCATAATGAATTCCACGAGCAGTGTGTCGAGCGCATCTTCAATGACATTCTGCAATTCTGTGCGCCTGAATATTTAGCCGTATACGCCCGCTATACACGACGCGGAGGGTTAGACATCAACCCATGGCGATCCAACTTCCCGTTTACACCCGCAACGGCAAGACTAGTCAGGCAATAATGCGAGGCATTGCTCAAGAACTGAGCTAACAGTCAGCAACGGTTGGTAAAAGCCTGGGGACAAGGTTACTGTTAATTCAGAGGCGATACTGCCGGGCACCAGACCCGGCAGATACACCTTAAAAATCAGTCAATTATTTCTGCCAACAGGATTCGGCACGCCGCAAAAAGCGAGTTCCCAAAAAACATGTGCAACCTTTCGCCGGCAGAAATGACATCCCATAATGGGTGTAAAGGAGCAACTTTGATTACACATATCAGCCCTCTTGGCTCAATGGATCTGTTGTCGCAGTTAGAAGTTGACATGCTAAAGCGCACTGCGAGCAGCGACTTATATCGTCTGTTCCGTAACTGCTCATTAGCTGTACTCAACAGTGGCAGTCAGACCGACAGCAGCAAAGAACTACTTGAACGCTACGAAAGCTTTGATATCAACGTATTGCGCCGCGAACGTGGTGTTAAACTTGAGCTGGTCAATCCGCCCGAAGATGCCTTTGTGGATGGCCGTATTATCCGCTCACTGCAGGCCAATCTGTTTGCCGTACTGCGCGACATATTGTTCGTCAATGCGCAAATCAGCAATAACACCCGCTTTGAGAATTTCAACAGTGAAAACTCGGTGCACCTCACCAACATGGTGTTCTCGATTCTGCGTAACGCCCGCGCCCTCCATCTGGATGAAGATCCGAACATGGTGGTTTGCTGGGGTGGACATTCAATAAACGAAGTCGAATATCAATACGCCCGCAGCGTTGGCAGTCAACTCGGCCTGCGCGAACTGAATATCTGTACCGGTTGCGGCCCGGGAGCTATGGAAGCACCCATGAAGGGTGCCGCAGTAGGCCATGCGCAACAACGCTACAAACTTGGCCGTTTCATCGGGATGACCGAACCTTCTATCATCGCTGCTGAACCACCAAACCCGCTGGTGAATGAACTGATCATCATGCCGGACATTGAAAAACGGCTTGAAGCCTTTGTCCGCATCGCCCATGGGATCATTATCTTCCCTGGCGGCGTGGGTACGGCAGAGGAGCTACTATACCTGTTGGGTATTTTGATGGATCCAGAAAACAGCGATCAGGTTCTGCCGCTTATCCTCACCGGCCCGAAAGAGAGTGCCGATTACTTCACCGTACTCGATGCTTTCATCAAAGACACCTTGGGCGAAGACGCGCGTAAGCATTACACCATCATCATTGACGACCCGACCGAAGTAGCACGTCAAATGAAACGTGCCATGCCGCTCGTGAAAGAGAACCGCCGTAACAGCGGTGATGCCTATAGCTTCAACTGGTCTATCCGTATCGCGCCTGACCTGCAAATGCCGTTTGAGCCAAATCATGAGAATATGGCGGCACTGAATCTCTACCACGATCAGCCACCAGAACAACTGGCTGCCGCACTGCGCCGAGCCTTCTCGGGAATTGTAGCCGGTAACGTGAAAGAGTTCGGTATTCAGGAAATTGAAAAACACGGACGCTTTAAGGTACATGGCGATCCGGCGTTAATGAAAAAAATGGACAGCCTGCTGCAAGGGTTTGTCGCTCAGCACCGCATGAAATTGCCGGGCAGTGCGTACATTCCATGTTATGAAATTTGTGCCTGATAGTGGGTTACATCATTTCAAAAAGGCTTGATACAGGGCGGCGGACAGGTTGCCCTGTTCATTAATGGAAGCCACTTCAATATGCCAATACACCTGCTGATTATTGACGCACTAAACCTGATACGCCGCATCCACTCGGTTCAGGGCTCTCCCTGTCTGATTGCCTGCCAGAATGCCGTCGGGCAGTTAATTCAACATACCCAACCCACCCATGCCGTTGCCGTATTTGATGAAGATGATCGCGACAATAGCTGGCGTCATCAGTGTCTGCCCGACTATAAAGCCGGCCGCTCCCCCATGCCCGACAACCTGTTTGCTGAAATGGCGAGCCTGAAAGAGGGATTTATTACCCGCGGCGTCGCTTGCTGGCATTCACCAGGCAACGAAGCTGATGATTTAGCCGCTACGCTGACAGCCAAAATTGCGGGTGGGGGGCATCAGGTGACCATTGTATCTACCGACAAGGGCTACTGTCAGTTACTGGCGCCCAACGTGCAGATCCGTGATTATTTTCAAAAGCGCTGGCTGGATATGCCTTTTGTACACGAAGCATTTGGCGTTATGCCACAGCAGTTAACCGATTACTGGGGGCTGGCGGGGATCAGCAGCAGTAAGATACCCGGTGTGCCGGGCATTGGTCCGAAAACTGCTGTGACACTTTTGGCTCAGGCCGAAACGCTGGATGCGCTCTATGAAAACCTCGAATCTATTCCTGAGAAATGGCGAGCCAAATTAGCCGAACATCGGGATTTGGCCTACGCCTGCAAACGAGTTTCAACCCTGCAAACTGATCTACCCCTTGACGGAAACCTACAACAATTACGCCTGCCCTAGTCGACTATGAAGCAATAAAAAACGCCGGGCTTCGCAAGCACCGGCGTTCGTATTTCTACCTGAATAGCGGCCAGGTTATCGCCAGTTAACGCTCGTCGCGGCGTCCACCTACGGTAGCCCAGAAGCGGCGCACGTGGACAGTGACTTCTTCGCGGTCATGATAGAGATGCTTGGCAAAAATCTCAGCGTGAATGTCGTTTTCTTCCAGACGCTCTTTAATACGTTCGAGAATGTTCGTCACTTCCTCATAACGCTTCTTCATAGGTAGTTTCAGGTTGAAAATAGCCTCACGACACCAGCCGTTGACCAGCCAGTCACACATTAATGCCGCCACTTTCGCCGGTTTCTCTACGACGTCACACACTAGCCAGTAATTTTTCCAACTCGTCGATTTATATCTGAAAGCATCTTCGCGCAAGTGAATAACCTGCCCGGTATCCATCAGGCTCGGTGCCATCGGGCCGTTATCTATTGCGGTAACCATCATGCTGCGCTGCACAAGCTGATAGGTCCAGCCGCCCGGGCAAGCACCGAGATCCACCGCATACATCCCGCTTGCCAGACGCTCTTCCCATTCATCGGCAGGAATAAATACGTGGAACGCTTCTTCCAGTTTCAGCGTCGAGCGGCTTGGTGCCTCTGACGGGAACTTAAGACGCGGAATACCCATGTAGAACTTCGAGTTATTATTGCTGTATGAATAGCCGACATAGCAGCAACCGGACGCAATAAAAAAAACATGGACTACCGGGCGCAGCGGATTTTCGCGTTTTCCCAGGATGCGCTGCTCGCGCATTGCAGAACGCAGGGGAACGGTCAATTTACGGCAGAACTTGGTCAACTCCTTACTTTCATTAGTATCCGGCATTTCAACGCGCAGCTCGCCGCCGTTGGTGATCACGCCATGCAGCATGCCAACAATCGGTGATACGCGGTCTTCCGGCGGAAGATCTTTCAGCAATTCGCCGACCACAATCAACTGACGGGCAAAAATCAGCTCGCGGAAGGGGATCTCTTTCGCCAGACGGTCAGCATCTTCAGGCTGGTAGCATTCAAACAGCACATAGCCGCTGCCTTCTTTAACGCGGGCAAAGCCAAAAATTTCCAGCTTGGCGGCTTTGGCCGTAATTTCTGCAGCACACTCTTTTTCAAAACCAGAGCGGCAATAGAGAGCAACTTTATTCATGGCGTTCTGCCTTATTTTTCAGACGCAAAGCGCCAGTCAACATCAATATCCAGCCGATCAGGAAGAAAGTGCCACCAATCGGCGTAACAAATACAAACAATCTGAGGTGTGACAGCGCCAGGCAATAAAGGCTGCCACTAAACAGCACGGTGCCAAGTGCCAGACACGCGCTGCTCCAATAAAACCAGATATTACGCTGACGTTGCATCGCAACACCCAACGCCAGAATCGCCAGCGTATGCATGCTCTGGTAAGTTAAACCGGTTTGGATCCAGGCCATTTCAGCCTGCCCCAGTGAATTATTCAGTATATGGGCGCCAAAAGCGCCGAAAGCAACATAGATAAAGCCGCTGATAGCGGCGAAGATCAACATTGAACGACTGTTCATGAAGCATTACCTATTATCGTTTGATTGGTGAGTTGCCCGGAACCGGCAGCCCAGCAATATAATCTACGAGACGTATTATCAGGCTTAGGCCTGGTCGTAACGAAAGCGTAATTTCTCCTGCTCGTTGGCGGCACGGGCAAGGATCCACTGACGAAAGGCGGCTATTTTACCCAGTTCTGCCTGACTGTCATGACAAACCAGATAAAAAGCATTTTTACTGATCAATACTTCGTTGAACGGGCAGACCAGTCGCCCCGCTTCAATCTCGGTTTGCGCCATGACATTGTTCGCCAGAGCCACACCTTGTCCATGAACAGCGGCCTGAACGACCATCGCACTGTGGCTAAAGATCGGCCCTTGCTGCACATTAATATGCTGTAATCCCAGTTGCTTGGTATAAGCCAGCCAGTCACGGCGCGAAGCATCGTGCAAAAGCGTATGGTTGGCTAAGTCTCCGGGGACTTTCAGTGGCTGCTCCCCCATCAGTAGCGAAGGGGAACAGACCGGCAACAGATATTCGGCATATAAACGTTCGACGCGTAAGCCAGGCCAATTACCCCGCCCGTGGAAAATCGCCACATCAACATCGTCCGCAAGTTTATCTTCTTCACGGTCAACAGCCTGAATACGCACATCAATTCCCGGATAAGCTGAGTTAAAGCCAGAAAGTCTCGGCACCAGCCACTGAATAGCAAAGCTTGGGGGTAAACTGACGGTCAGCGCGCCTTTCGCACTTCGCGCCTGAAGCTTACGCGTCGCTTCATTCAGCGAAGAAAAAATCTCTTTGATATCCAGATAATAGCTCTGGCCTTCCTCAGTCAGTAACAAGGAGCGGTTACGCCGACGAAATAACTTCAGCCCTAAAAAGTCCTCAAGTGACTTAATCTGGTGGCTTACTGCCGCCTGCGTGACAAAAAGTTCCTCTGCCGCTTTAGTAAAACTAAGGTGGCGCGCTGCGGCGTCGAAAACGCGCAGGGAATTAAGAGGCGGTAAACGTTTTGACATGGAATGGATACTTCTCATTCGCCGGCGAGCGACGTGCTTAGCCGTGGATTGCACTATTAGTTTTTTTAATCCGAGACATTATAAATTGTCCGTTGAGGATGTACAGGCAAAAACCTATAGTGGCGCCACTTCCCTGGCCGGAACGAAAAGTAGTTTAGTATGAGGATGCTGAAATGCTTTTGGCTTGTGGTTGTGATGTTGTGTTTGCATTGTCTGGCAATCCGGACACGTGGCTTGAATGCCACAAATTTTTCACTTCCTGTACATTACCCTGTCTGTCCAAAGTGATTTTTTAGCGCCGCATTTAGCGGTGCTTTTTTTTGCCTGTCACTTTATTGCTGGTTAGCAGGCAGGGCCGCATAATATGACAAAACCGGCAGCATCTTAAGATGGCCGGTTTTGTTAATGCAAGCAGAGGGAACTTTCCGCCGGGGAAAGTCGCGACTTAAGGATTAGTTACCTTGAGCCATCTCTTTAACTTCAGATTTATTGATCTGCTGTTTGTTGCCATACGCATCGGTATAACTGATCATACCGGTATCACTGTCTGTGCTTGGTTTCCCTTCTGCAACAATCGTGCGACCATCATTGGTATGCATAACGTAGTTGCTTGAACACGCAGCGAGAGTACAGGTCAGCAATACAGCTGAAACTACGGCGGCGATCTTCTTCATCATAGACTCCTTGTAGATTAAAATGCTTTTAATGGCAGTCAATACATCTGCCTAATTCTTCTTGCCTTCGTAATTCAGCATAACAAGCTTCCGATATATTTCCACGGTAACCATTCCTAAAATGAATATATCCTGGCTGCCGATAAGGGAAAACTTCATGCCTGGCTGCTTACTCACAAGAGTTGAACACGTATGACTGACTTTGATTTTGCTAAATTTCTTCTTCAATTTCCTGCGCTTATCCACGGCCAATGCTACCTGGACAGCGCTGCAACGGCCCTTAAGCCAAAACATGTGATTGATGCAACCCTTGAGTTTTACTCACAAGAAGGTGCCACAGTTCACCGCAGCCAGCATCATGCAGCGCAATCGTTGACCGAAAAATATGAGCACGCACGCGAACGGGTAGCCAGATTGATCAACGCCCCGCTGCCCGAAAATATTGTGTGGACCCGTGGCACTACCGAATCGATCAATCTTGTCGCGCAAAGCTATCTGGCACCACGTCTGCAACCGGGCGATGAAATTATCGTCAGCCAGGCGGAGCATCATGCCAACCTGATCCCTTGGCTGATGTTGGCAGAACGCTATCAGGCGAACGTGATCACCCTGCCACTTGACGAAAAATTCTTACCGGATCTCGACCATTTGCCCGCACTGCTTAATCGAAGAACGCGCCTGCTGGCACTCGGGCAGATGTCGAACGTGACCGGCGGTATGCCAGAATTATCGCGCGCCATTGCGCTGGCACATGCCAACAATACACCGGTGCTGGTAGACGGCGCGCAGGGCGTGGTCCATTGCCCTGCCGATGTTCAGGCGTTAGATATCGACTTTTATGTATTTTCCGCCCATAAACTTTATGGTCCGACCGGTATCGGCGTGCTGTATGGCAAAACGGCATTGCTCGACGCCATGCCGGCCTGGCACGGCGGCGGTAAAATGTTGACGCACGCCTCGATGCAAGGTTTTACCCCGCAAACAGTGCCACATCGTTTTGAAGCAGGCACACCGAATATCGCCGGCGTAGTCGGGTTTGATGCCGCCCTTGGCTGGCTGGAGAATATTGATACTGCGGCAGGCGAAAGATACGCTCAGCATCTGGCGACGCTGGCTGAACAGCGACTGGCGCAACTGCCGGGTTTTCGCAGTTTCCGCTGGCAGAACGCCTCAATACTGGCCTTTGATATCGCAGGTGTGCACCACAACGATATCGTGACATTACTCGCCCAGCAGGGCATCGCGTTACGTGCCGGTCAGCATTGTGCGCAACCACTGATGGAGGCAATGGGTGTGAGTGGTACACTTCGTGCCTCTTTTGCTCCCTATAATACGGTAGATGATGTCGATCGTCTGGTAAAATCGATGAAGTATGCACTTGACCTGCTGGCCGATTAACAACTTTTGAAACAGAGAAACAGTATGTTAGCACCTCATCCATTTGGACATGACATTACCGAACAGTCGCTGGTCGAGCGCTTTTCCTGCTTACGCCAGTGGGAAGATCGCTACCGTCAGTTGATCCTGCTGGCGAAAAATGTGCCCGCGTTGGACGACAGTTTAAAAACGCCGGAAAATGAGCTGTCAGGCTGCGAGAATAAGGTGTGGCTGGGGGCGGAGCTGTTGGAAAATGGCAGTATGCATTTCTATGGCGACAGTGAAGGCCGCATAGTCAAAGGTCTGCTGGCTATTTTGCTGACGAAAGTAGAAGGAAAAAGTCCGCGGGCGGTTCTGGAAGATGATCCTCTGATGTTGTTTGATACGCTATGCCTGCGCGAACAACTTAGCACCAGCCGCGCCAGCGGTTTAAAAGCGCTTGCAGAAGGCATAATGCAACTGGCCCGCCAGGCGCTGTAGTTCAGTGTGAATGTCAGGCGGCGGCTCGCTGCCGCTGCGCTTTAGCCATCATCTTTTTTAGCACATGAGATACCGCAACAAAACCGAACGTGGCGGTGACCATGGTTGACGCACCAAACCCCGTTGCGCAGTCCATGCGTTTTGGCCCTTCAGCTGCAGCTCGTGACGCACACACAGAGCCGTCTGCCTGCGGATACATCAGCGGTTCGCTGGAAAAGACGCAATCAATACCCAATTTCCCTTTGCTGTTCCTCACTACGCCAAAATCACTTTTCAGCCGTTCACGTAATTTTGCCGCCAGCGGATCCTGAATGGTCTTCGCCAGATCCACGACTGCAATTTGCGTAGGATCAATCTGCCCACCCGCACCACCGGTCGTCACAACAGGGATCTTATAACGACGACAATAAGCCAGCAATGCGGCTTTTGCCCGCACGCTGTCGATAGCATCAATCACATAGCTGAAATCACAATTGAGCATTTCTGCCACATTGTCTGGAGTAATAAAATCATCGATACAGGTGACGTTGCACTCCGGATTAATGGCCAGAATACGCTGCGCCATAACCTCTGTTTTTGCCTGCCCCACATTTTCACGCAGCGCATGAATCTGACGATTAGTGTTTGTCATGCAGACATCATCCATATCAATCAGCGTGATAGCACCAATACCGGTACGTGCCAACGCTTCAGCCGCCCACGAACCCACGCCGCCGATACCGATAACACAGACGTGCGCCTGCGAGAACAGCGCCAGCGCATGTTGACCATAAAGACGCGCGGTGCCGCCAAAACGCTGTTGATAGGCATCAGAGTAAACTGCTGTCATGACGAATTAACCTCTGTACTTGCTATGAAACTCAACGTGATACTGATTTTTCGCAAAAACAAAGCAGCCCGCAGGGCTGCCTTGAGTTAAGCATTTTACCGCAACCGGGCTATTTCAGCAGGAAAGATCCGCTGTGGCTGGTGGCCGCCGGTGCGGGGGCCAGCGCAGATGGCGTCGCGCTGGAAGGCGTACTTCCCGCTGCATTATAAGCAGTGAAAAGCGGTTTGCCATTTTGCGCTGATTTTAGCACCCAAACGCGGCCATAGTGATTGTAATAACCGGCTGCATGCCCGGCTTCAGGGCCAATCCCCTGATACATATCAAAATGTTGGCCTTTAATCGCGCCACCGACATCCAGTGCAACCATCAGACGCATATGGTATTTGCCGGTGAATTTACCTTTATTGTCCAGTTCCGGCACTTCCGCCAATATTGTGGTTCCCGCCGGGATCAGTGAACGGTCAGACGCCACGGAAGCTTTCGCAACCAGCGGAACACCACTGGCGCCCTTGACCGGCGCAAAAGGCACTGGCTTGAAGAAGACAAATGATGGGTTTTGTTCCAGCAGCTCCTCAACTTCTGCGGCGCTGTGTGTGTCAGCCCACTGGCGAATTGCCTGCATGGACATATTCTCACGTGCCACTTCGCCACGGTCGATCAACACTTTACCAATACTGCGGTAAGCGTGACCATTTTTACCACCATAGCCGAAGAACATCAGCGGGCGACCATCACCATAATCGACATAACCGCTGCCCTGAACTTCCATCATGAAGTTATCCATCAGGGAATTAGTCCAGGCCACCACATAGTTTTCGCTCAGTGCACCGGAATAGATAGAAGCGCGATCAGGCAGACGCCCGCGTTTCGGTGGCATGCGGTATAACGGGTATTGGAATTCGCCCTGACGGGTATAGCGGGCCTGCAGTACCGGTGTGTAATACCCGGTAAATTGCACATTACCGAAGTTGTCTGCCCCTTCCATCTGGTAGGCACTGATACCGTACTGGCTCAGGGTCCGAGTATCAGCACCGGAGCGGATCCACTGCTCCACCGCCTGAAAAGTCGTGTTGTTACGGCCATACAGAGATGAGGAGGCGTATTGCACTTCCATCACCTGATTGGCGTAATCTTTGGCGTTAACCGGTTTGCCGGTGGCGTTCGGCTCATTAACGTACTCAAGCGCATTTTCCAGCCGACCATCTTTATACTGCTGACCGCGATCGGTAGGTCTGGACGAACACCCCGCCAACACTGCGATTACCAGACCACTCAACAGATATTTACTCCAACGTCCTTTCATTATTACCGCGCTCTCTTACTTTCAGGTGGACTTGCGCCAAAACGATAACAAACGGGCTATCAGAAAGGAATTGGCATCAACGAAAATAATGAATTCCGTTAAACCCGTAGAAAAAAACAGCACTCTGTTTAAAAAGCAAGTAACTGGGTGGTTTATCACATCAATTTCGAAAAAAGGGTTGCACGAATTCTCACGCAGCGTATAGTTCGCCCTCATCGGACGCGGGGTGGAGCAGCCTGGTAGCTCGTCGGGCTCATAACCCGAAGGTCGTCGGTTCAAATCCGGCCCCCGCAACCAATTCGACGCTGAAGTAAAAGCGAGATTGGAATGAAAGACTTACCGATGAAAGCAATACAGTAGTGACGGACGCGGGGTGGAGCAGCCTGGTAGCTCGTCGGGCTCATAACCCGAAGGTCGTCGGTTCAAATCCGGCCCCCGCAACCAACTGCAGTATGGATGGGTAGCAAGAAGTACATTGTAGTGACGGACGCGGGGTGGAGCAGCCTGGTAGCTCGTCGGGCTCATAACCCGAAGGTCGTCGGTTCAAATCCGGCCCCCGCAACCAACTACACATAAGCGGTAAAAGAACATCAGACACCTTAACGGGTGTTTTTTTGTTTCTGACGTCTGAACAATTCACGCTATTAAAGGCCAGGCATACATTAAGCTGGCCTGCCGTACATTATCTTCTTGTCGACATTCCTCCCTGCGCGAAGTATGCCTTAATCCCTGCCAGTATTGACTCCGCCACTTTCTGCTGAAAATGACTGGTTTTCAGTTTTCGCTCCTCTTCTACATTACTGATGAATGCAGTCTCTACCAGGATCGAGGGTATATCAGGCGCTTTCAGGACAGCAAATCCGGCCTGATCGACCTTGTTCTTATGTAGATGGTTTATCTTGCTCATACGTAACAACACTTCTTTGCCAAATTTCAGGCTGTCATTGATGGTGGCGGTCTGCACCAAATCAAATAGGGTATGGTCGAGATAGCGATCACCACTTTTACCTACGCCGCCAATCTGGTCAGACTCATTTTGAGTTTGCGCCAGAAAACGCGCCGCCGTACTGGTCGCCCCTTTGGTCGAAAGAGCAAATACGGAAGAACCGCGTGCCGCGCGGCTCGTAAAAGCATCCGCATGGATAGAAATGAAGAGGTCTGCCCGCAGTTTACGCGCTTTCGCCACCCGAACTTTTAGCGGAATAAACACGTCCTCGTTACGAGTCATGTGAACTTTCATATTCGGCTCACGCTGGATAAGTTTCTGCAACCTACGCCCTATTTGCAGCACAATATCTTTTTCGCGAGTTTTATATTTCCCGATAGCGCCAGGGTCTTCACCGCCGTGTCCTGGGTCGAGCACGATCACCAGCGGCCGTTCTAGCCCAGCCTTGCCATCTTTTGCCCTCTCCGGCGGTAAAGTTCTTGCAACGTCACCTTTATTGTAATCTTCCAGCAATGCCAGCAGTGGATCATCATCCGCACTGACGGTACCTTCAACCGGGTAGAGATCAACCACCAGCCGGTTGTGGATCCCAGCAACCGGTTTCAACGTGAAAACATGCGGGTTAATGGGCTGTTTTAGCTCCATCACCAGGCGCACCGTTTTCTGGTCGAACTGCCCGACTCTGGCTTGTTTAATGAAGGGATCACTCTGCTGAATCTGCTGTCCTAATCCCTTAAGCACGCTATTAAGGTGTACTCCTTCGATATCGATTACTACACGGTGAGGATTGGTTAACAGAAATTGCTTATATTTCAGAGGAGTGCTGGATTCAAGCGTAAGGCGGGTATACGTAGACCCAGGCCACACACGAATGGCCACCACCTGCGCACTGGCGGCAAAACCCACCCGGCTGACGCTTAATAACCAAGAGGCAGCCACGCTTTGTAACAGCCGTCTGCGGCCAGAATTGTGATTATCGTCAGTCATGCAGTCTCAAAGATAAGGGCTCAAAACAGAGCTAAAAATAAAAAATAGCCGTAAACCGACTCAAGCAGAAAATTCTAACCAATCGATCCCCACATGTCATTCTTAAACCGACCATTGATTTTTAGTGTTGTTGTCGCTTTGTGAAAGAGAAGAGAAAAAACAGATATTTCCTGCTTGCCACACCGGCTTAAAAGAATAAAAATACATAAATTACGAATAAAAATTCAAATGAGGTTTTGCCGTGAAGGAACGTAGTACTGAACTGGTTCAGGGATTTCGCCACACTGTTCCCTATATCAATGCGCACCGTGGCAAAACTTTTGTGGTCATGCTGGGTGGCGAAGCCATTGAACATGAGAACTTCACGAATATAGTTAACGATATCGGCCTGCTGCATAGCCTGGGGATCCGGCTGGTGGTCGTTTATGGTGCGCGTCCGCAAATCGATAAAAATCTGGCGGAGCATAATTATGAACCTATCTACCATAAAAACACCCGCGTAACGGATGCCCGCACCCTCGAATTGGTGAAGCAAGCCGCGGGTCTATTACAGCTCGATATCACTGCCCGCCTGTCGATGAGTCTGAATAATACGCCACTTCAGGGCGCGCACATCAACGTGGTCAGCGGCAACTTTATCATCGCCCAGCCTTTGGGAGTCGATGACGGTATTGATTACTGCCATACCGGCCGTATCCGTCGTATTGATGAAGAGGCCATTCACCGCCAGCTAGACAGCAACGCTATCGTTCTGTTAGGTCCGGTCGCGGTATCCGTTACCGGGGAAAGTTTCAATCTTACCGCTGAAGAGGTCGCCACGCAGCTGGCGATTAAACTAAAAGCGGAGAAAATGATCGGCTTCTGTTCGTCTCAGGGCGTAGTAGATGAAGACGATAAAATTATCTCCGAGCTTTTCCCTAATGACGGCCAGGAGCGTATAGATAGCATGGAGGCAAGCGGTGATTATCAATCAGGCACCGTGCGTTTCCTGCGTGGTGCAGTAAAAGCCTGCCGTAGCGGTGTCCGCCGCAGCCACCTAATCAGCTATCAGGAAGATGGCGCACTGGTGCAGGAACTGTTTTCACGTGACGGTATCGGTACACAAATTGTGATGGAGAGCGCCGAGCAGGTTCGCCGTGCCACCATCAATGACATTGGTGGCATACTCGAGTTGATCCGCCCGCTTGAGCAACAGGGCATTTTAGTTCGCCGCTCGCGCGAGCAGTTAGAAATGGAAATCGATAAGTTCACTATCATCGAACGCGATAACCTGACCATCGCCTGCGCGGCACTATACCCATTCCCCGAAGAGCGAATTGGCGAGATGGCTTGCGTAGCCGTTCACCCAGATTACCGCAGCTCATCACGCGGTGAGATGTTGTTAAAACGGGTAGCCAGCCAGGCTAAACAGATGGGACTGGATCGCCTGTTTGTCCTGACTACGCGCAGCATTCACTGGTTCCAGGAGCGCGGTTTCAAACCGGCCGAAGTTGACGTTCTGCCGATTCAGAAACAGGAAATGTATAACTATCAGCGCCGCTCCAAAATATTGCTGATTGAGCTCTGAACCGCTTCTCATTAAGCCATAAATAAAAGGACGCCGTCATTTCAACGAGGGCGTCCGATTTGGCCTTATCCGTCAACACTACCCGATGACTATCCCTGACCGCTCAACCTATGCGCCAACCCGCTCCGGCGCTGGGTTCGCGTGCGGGTGGCAATACTGAATACTTTATCACTGGCATACAGCGAAAGCTTCGCCTTGGCACGAGTGATCGCGGTGTAAACCAGCTCACGGGTCAGTACCGGCAGAAAGTGATTAGGCAGCACAAATAGCGTATGTTCGAACTCAGAACCCTGAGATTTATGCACCGTCATAGCATATGCAGTTTCATGCGCCGGTAAGCGGCTTGGCTGCACTGATTTCACTGCCCCACCAGGCAGTTGAAACCAGACTCTCAGCTCGCCCTGCCCATCCTGTAAAGCAATGCCAATATCACCATTGAACAGCCCCAATGCACTGTCGTTGCGACTGATCATCACCGGACGTCCCGCGTACCATTTACCGGCCAGCACCGCCGGTCGGCGGATCAATCCTTTGCGGTTGAGTAACTGCTCAATGCGCTCATTCAGCCCCTTCACGCCAAATGGCCCTTCGCGTAAAGCACAAAGCACCTGAAAACGACCGAATGCCAGCAAAATACTCTCGGCTGAATCTCCCTTTGCTACGGCTTGTAAATAGGGTTTATACCCACTGACGCAGGCATCGAGCAGCGGCTGGAAGTCTTCAGCTTCATTAAGCGGATAGCCTGTAACATCGGGTAAACCTCCGCCAAGAAGACGCACCGCCGCCGCGCTGTCCCCTTTATTGACAGCAGTGGCTAGCAGCCCTATCCCCGATCCCGCGTCAAAGCGATAACTATGCCGCAGCAGACACAGACTATCCCGCACTGTGGCGGGGTGAGCCGTTTGCGTCGGTTTGAGATGACAGCCGGTGAGATAGCTCAACTGTGCTGCACGTTCCGGGCTGTAACCTTGTTCGGCAAAACGGCAGATGTCACCTAAAACCGCACCGGCCTCCACCGAAGCAAGTTGATCGCGGTCGCCGAGAAAAATCACCCGCGCCTGCTCTGGCAAGGCTTCAATCAGCCGGGCCATCATAGGCAAATCAACCATCGAGGCTTCATCTACTACCAACACATCCAGGTGTAAAGTATTACCACGGTGGTAACGCATACGCTGACTACCGGGTTGAGCACCCAGCAAGCGGTGTAACGTCGAGGCTTCATTAGGGAAAATTTCACGCTCTGCCGCATCGAGAGGTAATTTCAGGATGGCATGCCCAAGGGAATCCGTTAAACGTGCCGCAGCTTTACCCGTAGGTGCCGCCAGTTGAATACGCAGTTTTTGTTCTGGATAAAGCTGAACCAATGCCGCCAGCAGCTTGGCGACCGTGGTTGTTTTCCCTGTCCCCGGCCCACCGGAAATAATCGAAATGCGCCGGGTCGCAGCCACGGCGGCCGCCACTTTCTGCCAGTCAATGTCGCTGTCGGAATCAGCATCGCTAAACAGCGTATTTAGAATTACCTGCAACCTTTTTTCATCGACAGCAAATGGTGCTCCCTCCACCACTTTTTCAGCATTGAAGAAAGACGCAACCTCGCCTTCGCTCTGCCACATGCGCTGTAAGTACAGACGATTTTCCTGCAGCACCAGCGGCGCAGGAAGTGAGCCATCACTGACGGAGGGGTGCTGATGCAGCAGTGCCAGCCATTGCTGTATGTCCGGCTCTCCAGCGCCTTGCCAGAGCGCCGTAGCCAGAGCCGGGAAACGACCATCAAATAGCCTATCAGGCTGAAGTTGTTCAAGATGAAGGCAGACATGGCCGCTCCCCGCTTCGGCGCTCAGGCATGCCGCTGCCAGCATTAATGCAGCTTGTTCGCTGCCCGATGTATTACGCGACGCAACCATGCGGGCGAATTGAACATCGAGTGATCTCAACGCGCCTGAGTTCTGCGCTTGTTCATATAACAGGTTCATTGAGCACCTTCAGCAGGCTGCGAATGGGTCAGCATCGTTTCATCCGCCACCGTTTCTCCTTTGAATAAGCGGTCAAGGGACTCGATGAAATCTTCTGACGGTCTGCGGCGGAAAACACCGTTGCCCGGATGCTCGATATCCATACCACGCAGGAAGAGGTAGATAACGCCGCCAAAATGCTGCGAATAGTTATAGCCCACCACCCGATGGTGCAAATAGCGGTGCAACGCCAGCGTGTAGAGTTGGTACTGCAAGTCATAGCGATGTTCGGCCATAGCATTTTGCATGGCGGATTCCGTATAGGCGCTGCTGTCTTCACCCAGCCAGTTGGATTTATAGTCAAGCAGGTAATAACGTCCGTCCCAGTAAAAGACCAGATCGATAAACCCTTTCAACATGCCTTTAACCTGCTGGAAATCGAGCGACGGGCAGAGTGCAGACAGGCTGTCGTAACGCTTCACAACGGCATCAAGTTGGGGGGCCTGTAACAACCCATCAATAGGCAGGTAAAACTGAAGTTCTGACTGCAACTTATTGCGGTCAAGTGCACTCAGCGTCAACGAGGACTCGCCGAGTGGGGTATGCAAAATGGTGTCGATCCACGTTTTCAGCACCGGCAACCACACTGGGTCAAGCCCTTGCGTGGTCAGTTTTCCGAGCAGCCACTCATCATCTATCGGCTGGTCAAAAGCAATCTCTTCAAAGATGCTGTGCAGGAAGGTACCGGGTGAAGCACCGCGTGGGAAAGTGTGCGCATTCATCTGCACCTCTTGCGCAGGCTGCTGCTCCCCCGCCGCCTCTACGTCCAGACGTGGCAATAAATCCTGTGCCAGCGCCGTGCCGTGCTGTTGCAGACCGGAATAACTGGTGACGCGCCAGTTGTTCTGAATTTTCCGCTCAACCACTCTGGCAGACAGTAACTTACTGACCTCTTCCGGTGATACCCACGGCGTTTGTTCAGGAGAGTTGATAGTCGAAAACACCACATCATCATTACTCAACGCCGACAAATATTGGTTAAGGCCCTGAACATCAGCTGCCTGTGATTTCTGAACCAGATATCCCAACGCACCAAGATGCAAATCAGTGTTGCCCTGCTTTTTCCGCGCTCCCTGAATCAGCGGGGCAATCCCTACGCTACAGTGGTAAACGGAACGCGTCAGCGCGACGTACAACAGACGTAAGTCTTCCGCCAGTCGCTCCTCTTCCGCCAACGTTTGGCTCTGCTCATCACCGTTAAGGTCGAGCATGGCTGAAAAGGTGTCGCGATCGTGGTACAAGCCTTGCTGCTGTTGGCGGAAATTACTGATAAATGGTAGCCAGACCAGCGGATACTCCAGTCCTTTAGATTTATGAATCGTCACTATCTGTACCAGATGCCGGTCACTTTCCAGGCGCAACTGCTGACTCTGCGACTGCCGGTCAGGGGCAGAGATCTGCTGTGCCACCCAGCGTACCAGTGCGTGCTCACTATCGAGCTGAGCCGCCGCCTCCTGCAATAATTCTCCCAGATGCAGCAAGTCGGTCAGACGCCGTTCGCCGCCGTTCATCACCAATAAATTTTCTGCAAGATGTCGCTGGCTGATTAACGATTTGAGCATCGGTAAAACACCACGACGCATCCATCGCTGACGATAGCCATCAAACTCATCGACCAGCGCATCCCATGCGTGTTCGTCTTTACTGAGCCCATCGAGCGTGAGGGCATCCAGCCCTATAACACCGGTTGCCATTGCGCTGCGCAGCGTGCGTTCATGCTCCGGGGCCAGCACAGCTTGCAGGATCCATAAAATATCCTTCGCTTCTGCGGTATCAAATACGCTGTCGCGATTTGAAAGATAGACCGATGGGATATTCAGGCTACTTAATGCATCGCGAATTAAAGCGGCTTCTGTACGGCTTCGTACCAGAACCGTAATATCCGACGCCTGCACTGGCTGACGCCCTTTAGCGGTGACCAACCATGCCTGTTGTTGCTGACCGGCCGTCAGCCAATCTCGGATTTGCGCAGCGCAATGGCGCGCCATTAACTGTTGGTAGTCACTGACTCCGACACCTTCCCCCTGTTGCAACCAAAAATGTAGCGCCGGTTGTTTCACACCGGCCACATCGAATTCCAGTGCAGCATTTTTTTCTGCGGGCACAACCTGAATAAACGGAATTTGTGAAAAAAGAAAAGGTGAATCAACCTGAGAAAACAAATGGTTAACGCCCTGCACCATACCAGAAGATGAGCGCCAGTTAGTGTCCATTGTATAGTGAGCACTGACTTCCGAACGAGCACGCATATAGGTAAAAATATCCGCACCACGGAATGCATAAATCGCCTGCTTAGGGTCGCCAATCAACAACAGGCCGCACTGTGCCTGGTTTAGATACAGCCGCTGGAATATCCGATATTGCTGGGGGTCGGTGTCCTGAAACTCATCAATCATCGCCAGCGGGTAACGACCACGTATAGCCTGTGCCAACAACTCACCGCCGGGCTGCTGTAATGCTCCGTCGAGGCGACTGAGCAAATCGTCGAAACCCAGTTCAGCGCGCTGACGCTTCTCTTTTTGGATCGTAAAACGTATCTCCGTCAGAGCACGAGCGACGATAAGATCTCGCAGCGTCAGCGGTTCAGCGTAGAGAGCATCAACTGAGTCAAAAACCGGGTGCTTCGGCGGGTTACCCTTTTTGGTTTTTTCAAACAAGACAGACTGTTTGAAACGCTCCAGCTCTTTGGGAAAGTTGTAATCTTCCGTATCCTGTGCCACCCACTGACCTACCGTCTCCAGCCACGCCGGTAAAAAACGCGTACTGTAACTGCGTTTATCGACACCAGAATCAGCAATGATAGCGCCGAGGTCAGCTGCGGCAGCGCGCCACTTTTTCTTGATATTATCTATGCGGCTAATTATTTGCTGGTGTCGGATTTCTATCGTTTCATCATCGCACGGCGGTTGGCGCAACTGAGGCATTTCACCATGCAGATAGGCCGAGAGGTCACTTAACAGGGCTTCCGGGCCGCTCCACTCCTGCGAAATAGCTCGCGCAATACTTAAAGGCAACGGGTAGCAGTGGCGCCGCCAAAAGTCAGCACAAGCCTGACGGCGGAGCGGCAGTTCATCCTGTACCAGCGTTTGTTCGAACAGGATCCCTGACTCAAAGGCATTGTGTGTGAGCATCCGCTGGCAAAAACCGTGAATGGTGTAAATCGCAGCTTCATCCATCTGCCTTTCGGCAGCCAGCAAGGTTTGTGCAGCAAACAACAGGTCGTCAATTTGCGCCATCAGCGCAACCATCATCGGGTTATCACTTTGCCCGCGCACGCAGGCGAGCCGCAGCTCGTGAATATTGCTGCGTATACGACCACGTAACTCCTCGGTGGCCGCTTCGGTAAAGGTCACGACCAGAATCTCCTCCACCGTCAGGCTGCGCGGGAAGGCGGCGTCTTTACCCAAACCGAGTAACAGACGCAAATAAAGCACGGCCAGAGTAAACGTTTTCCCCGTACCCGCCGAAGCCTCAATCAGCCGGGTACCTGTTAAGGGCAGCGTAAGAGGCTCAAGTTTCTGCGGAGTAATGTCTGTCATTATTGACTCACCTGATGGGGAAAGGTTTTTTGCAATGCGGAAGTGTCTGGATAGGTTTTGAAACCGGCAGGCGCAGCATAGCTCGCGATTTTACCGTCATTACCGGATACCTGGGAGAGCATCGCCAATCCTTGCATCTTGATCACCCCTTTGTGGAAGTAATCTGCCAGTTGAACCTGCGTCAGGTCATTCATAACGGCGATAACTTTGTCACGCGTTGCAAAGCTGTCATCCCCACGGCTGAAGTCATTGACGAAACGATCAGACTCCTCATCCAGCGTTTGAGGTCGTTGTTGCATCTCGTTCATCAGCCCCTGCTTGTATTGGGCGAACTCACCATTTTTCATTTCGCGCAGGCGCTTCTCCACCTGCGGATAAAACGCCAGATAACGCTGATAGAGATAGTCAGGTTGCTTGCTGTTGCTTTGTAACAGGAAACCGATGCCCCACTGTTTACCTACAGGAATAGGAAACGCGAACACTGCATACCCCAATTGCTCCTGAGTACGCAATTGGCTGTAGAACCAGGGCTGGATTATCTGACCGAGCAGTGAACTGTAAGCCATACTCTGGACTTCATTATAGCCAGTTGGCACGTAAACAGCGGCCAGTGCGCAATCCGTACTGCTGCCCTGACGCTGAATATTGACCTTTTGCGGATGCCTGATTTCAACCTGACTGCCGCGCCACCATGTAGAACCGTGCGCGCCAACTTTATTGACGATCGCCTCAGACATCGCTTTAACCTGAGACGGTGTCATATTGCCGATCACCATGATCTCTAAGGCTGCATTGTGGATCAGGCTCTCACGATAGGCATTCACCTGCTCCAGTGTGATACCTGCGACCAGCTTTTCACGCTCTTCCCTTTCGGTATAGGGCAGGCGTGACATCAACTGCACTGGCTGTAATGCCAGTTCGAAGGCTTTGCCTTTATCCGCAGAGGCGAGGCGTTCTATATACCATGATTTTGCCTGATCCAGTTGCTCCTGCGTTGGCTTGAAGTTTGGGTAACTGTCCACCAGTTTGCTGAGCAATACCGGCAAACGCTCAGTGAAACCATTGGCACTAAACTGTAAACCCTTATCAGGAGCGGTGGAGAAACTGATCCCCCCAATCGAGGCCTGATAGCTCAGTTGATCAAATGCCACACCGGTCAGATAATCAGTCAGCCCGTACATCACCTGATTTTTTGCGCTGTCGAGCGCCTGAGCATTCCTAAATGACACCGTGACATTGGCTTTAGGTTCGGCAGAGAAATAACGGCTCGGCATATAAAAGACCCTCAGCCCCTTTTTCTCCACTAAGAGTTGGGGTTTCGTAGCCTCAGCGTCTTTATTTATTAACGCCAGCGAATCCGGAATATAGGGGTTCAACTCAGGCAGAGAGAGCGAAATCTGTTGTTCTGCCGCTTTCCATTTTTCGAATTGCTCAGCCGGTATCTTTTCCACCTGATAAGGCGCATCGACGAAATAGGCAGTTTTGTTATGCGGCTCCTCCGGGCTGATATACCAATAGCGCGCGTTCTCAGGCGTCAGTTCATCAAGACGTGAACTGATGGCCGCAGGATCGAATTGATCGGTCAGGTAAGGCGAATCAAGAACGTGCTCAACGGGAACCCGCAACATGGTATCCACCAGCCATTCGACATAATCCATATCACGGGTCAGTGCCGGATAGCGGTAATCCAACGCCATGACGCGGGCAATTTCATCAAAATAGTCTTGTTTAATACCTTGTTGACGCATTTGCGCTAAATAGCTGAAGACCGCTGAAATCACCCTATCACGTTCTGCAAGCCCTTTATCCGTAAGGGATACCGAGATATTAAAAACGCCCTGATTGCGATCAACCATAGGGTCCGCACCGGCGTTAATGCCATCGGCCAGCCCCTCTTTTTGTAACCAGTCGGAGAGCGTATTGGGGCTGCGGTTGCCTATCAGATAGCTGATATAGGTGTCAGTTTTACTGCGGAAAGCGGCACTGTTATTGGCGATAGCAAACTCTATGCGCAGCTGCTTGCGCGGCTGGGCCGGAACATAATGAATGATCACGCCTTTTTGCGCGTCAGTCAGCGTTGGCACGGTGATAGCCGGAACCACAGCATTGTGGTCGCCAATTTTTCCAAAGGTATCGGAGGCCATTTGGGCCAGTTCAGGCAGCGATTTATTACTGTAAATAACCGCAACCATCAGGTTGGCAGAATAATACCGTTGATAAAACGCCGTGAGTTCGTCATGCAGCTTGCTGTTAGGCTTATCTTTGAGGGTATCAAGATTACCGCCCGAAAAGCGCGCACCAGGGTGTGCCGGGTTAAGGGTTTCCGCCCGGACCTGAGCCATGCGCATTCCGTCGCGTGAACGTGCCATGGTCAGCTCGGCGTTAACCGCATTACGTTCACGATCGGCATTAGTCGGGTCAAGAAGGGGTTCGGCAACAGCATCGGCCAGGCGATCAACCGCCGGTTGCAGCGCATCATTTTCGACCTCGAGATAAAACGCCGTGCGGTAGGAAGCCGTACTGCCGTTGTGGCTACCACCGTGCTTTTTCAGAAATTCAGAAAGGCTCTCAGGGTCAGGATATTTTTTAGACCCCATCAGCAGCATATGTTCAGTGTAGTGAGCCAACCCCAATTGAGCATCAGGATCCTCCAGAGACCCGACCGGAATAGCCAATGCGGCTAAAGACTTGCTCGCTTCAGGGTCCGAAACCAACAATACGGTGAGTCCGTTGGCCAATTTTATTGCCTGATACTGACGCGGATCGTTCTGACTCTTATTGATTGCATGCGAATACGGCTGCCAATCAGTCGCACACCATGCGACTGGTAACCAAAATACCGATAACAACAGTAACCCGCAAATACGGGTAAGCTGTTTTAACATTGCCACTCTCCCTCAATCAGATAAATTTGCATCATCGCTCTACTATGCCAGATTGTGCCGGGCAATAGGCAAAAGGAAGCGCTCTGCCTCACGGACAATAATCTGTAGCTTTTGCGTGTCTATCTGCCGAAAAACTCGCTGAATATAGGGGTCAGCCCCTTCACCGGAAACTCGGTAGTCTCCCTGCCAGGCTTGCAGCAATTTACTGCGGCCCTTCTCCTGCTTTTCTGCGTCGTGGCTAATAGCCCCGGAGCTTTGGTCAAAGCATTGTGCCAACCAGGCCCAGCCACTTTTATTGAGCAAAATTAACGGCTCGGTCATTCCCTGCAAATAGCCGGCAATAAGATCATCCAGATATTGCATCGCCTGTTCAGGCGGTAAAGCCGCATAGCGCCATGCAGTTCCGCTTCGCCCATACATGCGGCTCTCAGCCGTGCCACCTGAGGCACAATAGGCCAAATGTTCAATCCATAGCAATAAGCCATCCCGCGCCAATAATGCCGCAGGCCGCCAACGTAATGGCCCATTTTCCTGTATCTGATGTAACCAGCCTGTCAGTTGAATATCTCCGACCGCCAAATTCAGCTCAATACTGGCGTGTTCCTGCCTTTCACTACGAACCTGTTCCGCCAGTTCAGACATTTCTTCGAGCTGTTTCTGCCAGTAGATTTCACCAAATGGGCCGTAGGGCAATCCGCCCGAGGCACGAATGCGGGAAAAGAGCCGATTGCTGTCTTGTTCTTCAATGAGCGTGTTCAATAATTGCGAGTTGAACTGATAACGATCGAGATTATCCAAAATGAAGGGTTCTTCATCCGAGAGTTCGGTCTCCTCCAGCACAAAGCTTACATTCAGTCTCATCTGGAAGAAGGCCTTTATCGGATGACGATAAAAGCGCAGCAGGTTATCAAGTGTCACTTCCGTGAGGGGTAAAGGTTCCAGCGGTTGATTGAATTCAATAACCTCATCACCTTGCAGGCTGGCCGCAGGCAGCCACTCTGCGGCATAACTTTGATGCTCATTACCTGCCTCAAAATTGAGTGCATCAAAAGGGGTGCGAGGATGCCAGCAAAGTAAATGCTCAGTGACCCGCTCAGCACTTTCGTCGGCGCTTAAATCGCTGTCGCCCTCAAGACAGTAACTCTGCCCGATATATTCCAGCAGTTCACTGACCAGAACCGAAGGGTAACGCTCGCTGTTATCCTGGATAGAGCGTCCTATATAGCTGATATACAAATGGTCTTGAGCAGAAAGTAGCGCTTCAAGGAACAGGTAGCGGTCATCATCGCGGCGGCTGCGATCCCCGCGTTCAACTTTTTGCGACATCAAATCAAAACCCAACGGCGGCAAGGTCCTTGGGTAAATACCGTCGTTCATCCCCAATAGACAGACCACTTTGAAGGGAATCGAACGCATCGGCATCAACGTACAGAAATTAATAGGGCCAGCAAGGAAACGCTGACTGATACGTTCCTGATCGAGTCTTGAGGAGAGTTCATCACGCAGGATAGACAGCGGAACAACATCGGGGTACTGCGCCGCCACGCCATGGCTGAGCACCTTTTGCCACTGCTGTTCAATCAATGCCAGCGCAACTTCGGTCTCGCCCTCGGCGGAGAAGAAAGTGACCAGCAGTTCCTGACATAAAGGTAACCATTCACTCACCGGACGCGGCTGCGATAAGGTCATTCGCCACTGGCTGAGTTGCATCAGTAACTCAGCCAGATGCCCGGCCAACTCAGCCACCAGCCCGGTTGACTCATCATAGGGTAAAACCCCCTGCCATTCACCTGACTGGCTATCCATGGCATACCCTAACAACATTCTGGTCAGGCCAAAATGCCAGGTGTGCTGGCCGGTGGCGGGAAGCGATAGCTCACGCACATTGTCATCGTCCAATCCCCAACGGATACCGGACTCTCCGACCCACTGGCGCAGTAAGCGTAGCCCATTTTCATCGATAGAGAAGCGCGCAGCCAGTGCAGGAACTTCGAGCAACCCCAGCACCTGTTCCGCAGTAAAGCGACTTTGGGGCAGATCCAGTAGCGAGATAAAAGCCTGAAGTGCAGGATGAGCCTGACTCGCTTTTCGATCTGACAACGCGAAAGGTAGGTAGCGCTCGGACGGAGCATTGCCGAACACGGCCTGAATGTAAGGCGCGTAGTTGTCGATATCGGCAACCATCACGATAATGTCACGCGGAGTGAGGTCGGGACTCTGAGCCATCAGTGCCAGCAGATTATCATGCAGTACTTCGACTTCGCGCTGCGGGCTATGGCAAACATGCAGGCTTATGGAGCGGTCATCCGGCGCCAGCACCCGTTTCTGCCTACTGTGCAACAAGGTTTCAGGGGTCATGCCAATCACGGCATTATCTTCCAGCTCCAGCATGTCTTGCTGAATCGCATGTAAAAGGTGGTTGTGGCCTACATCCACGAAAGCCTGAACCTCCTGAATGTCATCTATTTGAGACAATAAATACATATGGTCTCGCCCCAGTTTGCCCCACGAAGCTAAGAGAGGATTGCTGATATTCTGCTCGCCCTCCTCGTTGAAAAGCTGGGCGGCCTGCGAGGGATCCCTAAAGAGAGAGGCTTCTGTTTTCTCAATAAAATGACGACGTTTACGGCTTTGCAGCCGCGCCAGAAAAGCATAATTTTGAATATCGCCCCAGTAGTATTTACACGGATTGGTAAACATCAGGTGAATATCAATATGCTTACCCAGCGCTTGTAAGGCCTGGAGATAAACAGGCGGAAGTGCGGAAATACCGCAGATAAATACTCTTGCGGGTAAACCGGCTGGCGTCACTTTGGCTTTATCTAATTCTGAAATAAAACGCTGATAGAGGTTGGCGCGATGCCATTCGGGTTGCTGCAACACTTCGGTGTAAGTACAAAGTGCACGCCACAGTGAGGCCTGCCAGCGCTGAGACGCATCCAGCCCTTCAATTTCCTTTTCGTTTTCCCAGGCATGCAGCCACTTAGGCCTGTAGACCAAATACTGGTCAAATAAGTCCGCCACGCGGGCGGCAAGCTGATGAATTTTGCGTTTGTCTTCATCATCATCCAAATAATGACGCAGGGCGATGAAATCCTCATCGGCCAATTTCTGGGGAAGCAGCCACATCAGTTTCCAGGTCATGGCATCTTTACTGAAGGCGCTCTCTTTAGGAATATCGGGAAGCACTTTGGTAAACATGTCCCAGATAAAGGTCGCGGGTAGTGGAAAAGCGATATTCGCCGCGATGCCAAAAGTCTGCGCCAGCTCCATTTGTAACCACTGGGCCATACCGGGGCTTTGCACCAGTATCACTTCCTGACAGAAAGGATCGGCAAGCGGGCGTCCTTCAATCAGCGCCGTGGTGAGCGTTTTCAGAATATCTAATTGATTTGAATGATAAACCGTAAACATTAGCGCTTCCTTGAGGACAAAATGAAAAGAACTTTTTAGGGACTTAGCAGACTACTCTACCCAGCTTAAGAGGTAATGAAAACCAGTGCTCACAGGCTTCACGGCACTCACAAACCCAGTGAAACAGCTGGGTTACATATTATGCGGGAGGACTGCGCGATATATCCTGATAAAGTCTGAATACGTACAGTAACAATTTTACAGCCGGTAAGCCCGGCGGTTACCGTGATCTGACTCTGCCAGCCCGCCAGCGTCATGGCATAACCTTTACCCGTTATCGAGTAGGTATCAAGTTGCGCATGTGCCTCGGACCACGCCTGCCTGAACTGCCACTGACGCATAAAACCTTGAGTCAGCGCCTGATAATATTGCAGCAAACCCAGCAGTGAAACAGCCAATAGCAGAGTGGCTATCAAGGCTTCCGTCAAACTAAAGCCCTTTTGCATCCGTTGCCTCCGCGCTGGTTGCCTCGCAATAGACAGCGTCAGACTCGGGGCAGAAGTCCAGCCAGCCCTGCTTAAGCGCAGCCAGAACATATTGTCCTCCTGGCGTCTTTGTCGCTGTTACTTGCTGGTACAACGTTAATGGCGATGCACCCTTTGTCGTTTTCCCTTCACCTTTGATCAAAAAAATACCCTCCCGTAAAGAGGGTCGCATACAGCTGTTTAATGGTTGTCCCAGTCCGGCGGCGTTCACATTTCTTCGCTGACACTGCCATCCGTTCCCTGAGGATATTGCCCAGGATTGTCGCATCCCCCAATTGAGCGAGGATTCCGCCTGTTCCCATTCAATAAGATAGCGGTGCTCATTCGCGGTCAGTAATAGCGCGCCAGACAGATGCTGTCCAAGGGTAGTCAGAACCAAAAGACCGAGCGACATCAGCATCAAAATACTCAATATCATCGCACTGCCGCGTTCACTTCCGCCGGTATGATTGCTAATACCTCTCACTGCTGATACCCCGCCACTCGCTTTTCAATGTGCCGATGAATAGTGAGCGCATCACGCCAACGGGCTGACAGGCTTATTGAATATAAATGGCCATTTTTCGGCGAAACAGTGTCTGTGATCTTAAATCCAGTCACCTGCACCTCCGATGGATCCAGAAGTTTCTCCCAACCGCCCTCTGAACAATTGTCTGTTCCACGTTGTGTTTCTATCCCACGGTCACGCAATCGGTAGCCAAAATAGTCTGGCTCAATGCTGCCTGGAGGATCCCAGCGGCCGTTGCGGTTCAGGTCATAAATGATAATCACGCAAGAATTCGCTGCCTCACCGTCACTGTTACCGATCATTACGGCCTTTCCTTTACACTCACCATTGCAAAACCCTGCACGCCGCAAGTCCTTTTCAATATTGAATGCCGTTCCTCTTAGAAGTTGATCCAGTTGGAAGTGCCGGCCAAGGCTTTGGCTACGATGACGGAACATCGGATAGAGCTGTGCCGCACTGAGCATCAGCATGCTGCCAATGCTGATTGCCATCAGCACCTCGGGCAGCGTGAAGCCCTGTGAACGAACTTGATTCAAAGGCATTGCGGCGATCCCGGCATAGGTTTGCCTTCGCTACATAATCTGATGCGCCCTCTGGCTGAAAGAACCAAGCGAATGCTGCCCGCAGAATTCATCAATGTGATATGCCCTGCCTGTGCGGCATTACGTATGCCATAGAACCCCATGACTTTCTCAGTGAAGTCGAGAACTTCCATGTCAGACTCAGACATCACAAAGCGCGGCAGACCTTCAGAAGAAGTACAACTTGCCGGGCGCAATGAATAGCCAACACAGCCTTGAATACCGCCTATAGCCCATAAGATTATCGAACGGTTATAAGCATTAGCTTGCGTCTGTAAACTGATGAGATAGAGCCTTAATCTCTGGGCATTCTGTTCGAGGCGAAGCGCCTGCTGATAACCCTGCCAGCCGTGCATTCCCCACAGGCTACATATGCTGATCAGCATAATCACCACCAAGATTTCTATCAGGCTCATGCCTTGTTGTTTTGAGTCGTTGGATTTTTTCATGCGGAGATTTTACTCAGCCCTGGCGGGTCAACAACCGACAAAGCAACACTTTCCAGCAATCCTCTGGAACATTTTTGAGCATTAGTTTACATAACAAATTTTATGCGACATGGCTCGCAAGGCAGTAAGACAGGCCGGAATTATTGTGGAGAAAACCAGAAAAAAGCGTAGAAAAGATGGCGTGAAACGGGAGGAAGGATTAGCGCAAAAGATTCCCCGCCAGTGTGGAGCCAACGGGGAAGTCAGGACTTAAATAGCGACCGGGGCTTTGATCGCAGGATGCGGATCATAGCCTTCGATATCAAAGTCTTCAAAACGATAGTCAAACAGCGAGTCTGGCTTACGTTTGATGATGAGTTTAGGCAAAGCACGTGGTGTACGGCTCAGCTGCAAGTGCGTCTGATCCATGTGGTTGCTGTACAGATGTGTATCACCGCCCGTCCAGACGAAGTCACCCACTTCCAGGTCACACTGCTGGGCCATCATATGAACTAATAGGGCATAGCTGGCGATATTGAAAGGCAGGCCAAGGAAGATGTCGCAAGAACGCTGGTATAGCTGGCAGGAGAGTTTGCCATCGGCCACGTAGAACTGGAAAAATGCGTGACAAGGCGCCAGCGCCATTTGATCCAGCTCCCCAACATTCCACGCAGAAACGATAATGCGTCGGGAGTTTGGATCCTGCTTCAACTGGTTTACCACATTGGTCAACTGATCGATCTGCTTGCCGTCGGCAGAGCCCCAGGCTCGCCATTGCTTGCCATATACGGGTCCCAGATCGCCGTTTTCATCGGCCCACTCATCCCAGATAGAGACGTTATTCTCACGCAGATAAGCGACGTTGGTTTCACCTTTCAGGAACCATAACAGCTCATGAATGATAGAGCGCAAATGACATTTTTTAGTGGTAACCAGCGGAAAGCCATCTTGCAGATTGAAACGCATCTGATGACCGAAAATTGACACCGTACCCGTACCGGTACGGTCAGCTTTAGGTGTGCCCTCATCGAGCACCTTCCGCATTAAATCCAGATACTGTTTCATGTTACCTCACGACAACTGTTTTTGCGGGCGGCGATAGGCCCAGATTATCACGATGACACCGATGACAATCATTGGAACGGAGAGGATCTGCCCCATGCTGAGGAAGCCGTCAAACAGGCCCAACTGTGCATCCGGTTGGCGGTAATGTTCAACGATAATACGGAAAGCACCGTAGCCAATCAGGAACAGACCGGACACAGCCCCCATCGGGCGAGGCTTGCGGATGAACAGGTTGAGGATGATAAACAGCACCACGCCTTCAAGCAGCAATTCATACACCTGCGACGGGTGACGAGGCAGAACACCATATTGATTCAGCAACGGCTGCAATGCAGGGTCAGCGGCGGCAATGGCGATATCCTCCTGACGTGAGCCAGGGAATAGCATCGCCCAAGGTACATCGGTGGTGACGCGGCCCCACAATTCTCCGTTAATGAAGTTACCCAAACGACCGGCCCCCAATCCAAACGGGATCAGCGGAGCAATAAAGTCGGAAACCTGGAAGAAAGTGCGCTTAGTGCGACGCGCAAACCACAGCATGACTACGATGACGCCAATCAAACCGCCGTGGAAGGACATACCGCCGTCCCAGACTTTGAATAAATAGAGCGGGTTTTCGAGGAACAAAGGCAAGTTATAAAACAGTACATAACCGATACGGCCACCGAGGAAAACACCGAGGAATCCGGCATACAGTAGATTCTCAACTTCGTCTTTCGTCCAACCACTGCCCGGCTTGTTGGCACGGCGAACCGCCAGCCACATTGCGAAGACAAAACCGATCAGATACATCAGACCATACCAGTGCAGAGAAACAGGTCCTACGGAGAATATGACCGGATCAAACTGGGGAAACGCCAGATAGCTGTTACGCATCTATCACCACAAATAGTTTATTGTTATCGCCCGGTTAGGGGTCAGCAGGGGCTGGATCATAGCACAGGCAGTGCTTGCCGCGGACAAGGCAGTTTGGAAAATTTCTGTAAAAAAACGTCACATACCCTGCTCCCGGAACGGCCAATGCACGGGCACCTGAAGAATGTAGAGTATTTATTTACCGCCGCGAATCAGACCACCCAACCCACGTCTTTCCATGAAAGCCGCGGTCATGTGGCGGACATCAGTCGTGAATTGCGCCTCAAGCGCTCTGCGGGCAAGTTCCTGTGCGTCTGCTAAGTCAATACGCCGCAACAGGTATTTAATACGTGCAACGCTGCGGCCGTTCATGCTGAGGTTTCGATATCCCATGCCGGTTAGCAACAGTGCCCCCATCGGGTCACCGGCCATTTCACCGCAAATGCTGAGGGGCAAATCGGCGATTTCGGCATCGGCCACGATCTGTTTTAGCACCCGCAGCATGGCCGGATGCAGGCTATCGTATAACCCGGCGACCCGGGTATTATTACGGTCAACGGCCAGCAGATACTGTGTTAAGTCGTTAGTTCCAACGGAAAGAAAATCGACCCGTCCCGCGAGTGAAGGCAGCATGAAGATCATCGATGGCACTTCGATCATCACGCCAATACGCGTTTTAGGTAAGTCGTAACCGAGTTGTTCCTGCACCTCACGCGCTGCGCGATCGATTAGGCGGCGCGCCTCATCAATCTCTTCCAGGCTGGTGATCATCGGCAGCAGAATACCGAGGTTGCCAGTAGCCGCATTGGCCCGCAGCATGGCGCGAACCTGAATCAGGAAGATTTCCGGCTGGTCGAGGGTGATGCGGATACCGCGCCAGCCCAGACAAGGGTTCTCCTCACTGATTGGCATGTAGGGCAGTTGCTTGTCAGATCCAATATCCAGCGTACGCAAGGTCACTGGCTTGGTGGGAAATAGCTGCAACATCCCCTGATACTGCGCGACCTGTTCCTCTTCCGAAGGAAAACCACTTTGCAACATGAACGGAATTTCGGTGCGGTAGAGGCCCACGCCGTCAACGCGAGTGCCAAACAATTTTTCGTGATCGGCACTCAGACCCGCATTGAGCATCACCTGAACCCGCTCACCGGTTTTCATTGCCGCAGGTTGCTCAACGTCATCTTCCGCACGCTGACTCAGCTCCATCTCTTCGCTGATCAGCCGCTTATATTCGTTAACCAACACCGGCTCAGGATCGATCAGCAGTTCGCCACGGTAACCATCGACAATCAGTTGGCGCTGGTTGAGCAGCGATGGCTGAATATCTGCCCCCATAATAGTTGGCACGCCCATGGCACGCACCAGGATCGCAGCGTGGGAGTTAGAGGCGCCGTCACGCACAACCACACCGGCCAGTCGGTCCTGAGGAACTTCAGCCAATAAGGTGGCGGTCAGTTCATCCGTTACCAGAATAAAACGCTCTGGCCACTGAGTATTGCCCTGAATAGTGTCATCAAGATGGAAAACTAACCGCAGTCCGAGCGCCCGCAGATCGCTACCGCGTTCTCGCATGTAAGTGTCTTGCAGGCTGGCAAACTGCGCGGCAAACTCCTCCACAACTTTTTTGACTGCCCACTCCGCTACTGAGCCCTTATCAATTTCAGCGAAGAGCTCACGCTTAAGCCGTGCATCATTGAGCAAGTGTAAATAGAGGTCAAAAATGGCAGCACTTTCTTTCTGTGCGCTGGCGCTAAAACGTTTACTAAAACGACGGAACTCGGCACCCGCATCTTCCAGCGCGCGGGTCAGACGCTCACGTTCACGCACGGTGTCCAACGTGGACGCCATATAGACCTGATCTAGCGAAGGTTGTGTGCTGTCCTGCCAGCCAGTACCAATAGCGACGCCGGGGGAAGCAGCCAACGCTTTAACACGGGTTTGACGAAAGCGGCCATAGAGTACGTTGAGCTGGGCCTGGGACAAAATGCCCGCTAGCTGGTTGGCAAGCGTAACCATGAAAGACTCTTCGCTTTCATCGAATTGCCGGTGTTCACGCTGCTGGATAACCAGCACGCCGAGTAACTGGCGACGGTGAATGATCGGCACGCCGAGGAAGGATCGGAAGAGATCCTCTTTTACCTGGGGAATATATTTGAAGCTGGGGTGACTCTGCGCGTCGGCGAGGTTGATAGGTTCTGCCAGGCGCCCAACCAGCCCGACAATACCTTCGTCGAATGCCAATGCAATAGTGCGCCCGCGAGGTTTTTTCAAACCTCGCGTCGCCATCAGGTAGTAACAACGGCGGTCATTGTCAGCGAGATAAACGGAACAAACTTCGGTATCCATCGCCAGGCAGGTTTCATTGACCAACACGTCCAGCGCATCATTCAGGCTGGACGTCATCGCTACCTTTTCAACAATTTCTCGCAAACGCGTGAGCATTTCTTCGTGACTTAGCCTCTTTTACGGCGATAAACGGGCGACGTCCGGAGCATAGGAATTTCCTGCATTGGCATCACGGTCATGGAAAACTCCTTCATCACGCGACGGTAAACATCACGTTTGAATGACACGACCTGACGCACCGGATACCAGAAACTCACCCAGCGCCAACCATCAAATTCTGGCGTACTGCTGCGCTGCATGTTGATGTCTGCATCATTACACATCAATTGCAGCAGGAACCATTTTTGCTTTTGGCCGATACATACCGGCTTTGTATCCCAACGCACCAAACGTTTTGGCAATTTATAGCGTAACCAGTTGCGGGTCGAAGCCAGAATACGCACATCTTTTCTGCCAAGCCCCACCTCTTCAAACAGCTCACGGTACATGGCCTGTTCAGCAGTTTCACCCGGGTTGATACCCCCTTGTGGAAACTGCCAGGAGTGCTGACCGTATCGTCTGGCCCATAAAACCTGGCCCTGCTTGTCACAGATTACGATACCAACATTCGGGCGGTAGCCATCATCATCGATCACCGGACTACCTCGATAAGCTTAAAATCATAGATGTTCTGATTGTTTCATACTACCAACAGGCGGTAAACCACTGCTTCGCCCCTATCTTCACGAATAAAAATGGGATAACTCACACGAAAAAGCAAAGTTATAAACAGGCAGCCTCATACAAGGGCGATTTTATTCACTTTTTCTGTGGATAGGTATGTGAAGAACTTCATGACAAGGGGGTAAAACTATTTTAAGCTTTTTCCTGTCCAGTTTTCATCATGATTTTAAATTGTTTAATTTCAATAAATTAAAAACAACCCACAGCTTCTCCACCGGGTTATTTTGTGGCTTTAACGGTACAGCGAGCGATCGCTGGCGAAAGATCAACCAACGACGTTTTTATCCACAGATAAAAGCGACCCATTGACTATTTATGGGGCAAAATGACAAAAAAACCCCACAGTCAAGCCTGTAAATCGAACCAGTGATCGTTATAAAGGTAGGTTATCCAGAAAATCTGTGGATAAGTAGGGGGAAGATCCTGTTCATTGTCCACTTCAACTGTGGGTTAACCTTAAATTATCCATCAGCATTGCAGGACTTTTCGAAAAAAAAACCACGATAAATCATGCTATTATTAGGGGTAGTCGCGGGTATAACTTTTAATTTTGTCCAGTGTTTTTCCTGCGTATGAAAATCAACCAACTATTGCGGGACTTGCTGTATGTCAATTCCACTGCCCATTATCGACCCACCCCACGACGAACAAGCGTTGCTGGCCCGCGCGCAATCGCTGGCGGGTTATTCTCTTGGGGGATTAGCTGAGCACGCAAATCTGGCTATCCCGCCAGATTTGAAACGCGAAAAAGGCTGGGTCGGCATGTTGCTGGAGGTCTATTTGGGTGCAATGGCAGGCAGTAAACCTGAGCAGGATTTCGCCGAAATCGGCATAGAGCTTAAAACCATCCCGATTGATGCCACCGGCAAACCGCTGGAGACCACCTTTGTATGCGTCGCGCCTCTGACCGGCAACAGCGGAGTGACATGGGAAAGTAGCCATGTCCGGCATAAACTGGCCCGCGTACTCTGGATCCCGGTGGAGGGAGAGCGTCAGATCCCACTTTCAGAAAGAAGAATTGGCACCCCCCTGCTTTGGAGCCCTTCCGCTGAGGAGGAACAACAGCTGCGTCTGGACTGGGAAGAGTTGATGGATTTGATCGTACTGGGAAAAGTCGAAACAATTACCGCGCGTCACGGCGAGGTGTTGCAGCTGCGCCCGAAAGGCGCTAATAGTAAAGCGTTGACTGAAGCCATCGGCGAATTTGGTCAACCCATAATGACTCTGCCGCGCGGTTTTTACCTCAAAAAGAGTTTTACCGGACCTTTGCTGGCGCGACATTTTCTGCTTTAGTTGATCGTTGATATTTTAAACAAATAAAAGACATTTTTTACCTAACCTCAACCAGAGGTTTTGCTACGCTAATAACTGTTTTAACAAGCCCATAATTAAGGAAAAGCAATGAAGAAAGGCTTATTGATGATCAGCGCCGCGCTGATAGTAGTTGGTCTGGCCGGTTGTGCCAGTGATTATGTCATCTCAACCAAAGACGGCAGCATGATCCTGACAGACGGCAAACCTAAACTGGATAAATCAACCGGGTTATTGAGCTATACCGATGATCAAGGTAATGAACGTCAAATCAACAATGACAACGTCAGCCAGGTCATGAAACGCTAAGCGCTGTCAGAAAAGACTTTCATAGTGAAATACCCGCGGCGAGTCCACTGCGGGTATTTCAGCTTTTTATTAACTCCAGCCTCACCATTTCCAGCCCAACTCAGCTTGCCACTTCCCCCATCCGCATCGCTTGTATATAGTCAGATATCGTCTCTGACGCACAGACAACGGTTTAAAACCGATAACGTCTTAACTTTAAAATAGATACCGTCCCTGAAAGAAATATCACGCTTGAAAGATATATAAAGTCAGTTAAGGCACTTTTTATCAGCCTGACATCCTCAAAAGTAAGGAAGACCGGCAATGCAATATCACCGTATACCCCACAGTTCTTTAGAAGTGAGCTTACTGGGACTTGGCACCATGACATTTGGTGAACAGAACAGCGAAGCCGAAGCCCACCAACAGCTGGATTACGCCGTCGCTGCGGGCATCAATCTGATTGATACGGCAGAAATGTATCCGGTGCCACCGAGTCCGCAAACCCAGGGTCTTACCGAAAGCTATATTGGCAGTTGGCTAAAAGCCCGCGGTAACCGCGAAAAGATCGTGCTGGCCAGTAAGGTTTCCGGGCCTTCACGTGGCAGCGACAACGCCATCCGTCCAGATCAATACCTGGATCGCAAGAACATCCGGGCAGCGCTCGATGCCAGCCTAAAACGTCTGAATACCGACTATCTGGATCTCTATCAACTGCACTGGCCGCAGCGCCCAGCGAATTTCTTCGGAAAATTGGGTTATCAATACACAGACGACAGCTCACCGGTCACCATTCTGGAAACGCTGGAAGCACTGAATGAACAGGTACGTGCCGGGAAAATTCGTTACATTGGCGTATCAAATGAAACGCCATGGGGTGTGATGCGTTATCTGCAACTGGCAGAAAAACACGATCTTCCGCGCATTGTGTCGATTCAAAACCCCTACAGTCTGCTAAACCGCAGTTTTGAGATTGGTCTGGCAGAGATTAGCCAACATGAAGGCGTAGAGCTACTGGCCTACTCCAGCCTGGCTTTCGGTACGCTGAGCGGCAAATACCTCAACGGTGCGAAACCAGCGAATGCGCGTAATACGCTCTTCAGCCGTTTTACCCGCTACTCTTCGCCGCAGTCTGAAGCCGCTGTAGCCGAATATGTGGCGCTGGCGAAAAAACACAGTCTGGACCCATCACAGATGGCGCTGGCATTTGTTCGTCAACAACCTTTTGTCGCCAGTACCTTGCTCGGCGCGACATCACTGGAGCAGTTAAAGATCAACATCGACAGCCAGAATCTGACGCTGGATCAGGACGTGCTTAACTCGTTGGAAGAGATCCACAAGCGTTTCACCATTCCTGCTCCATAATACCGATAAGTAAACAATAAAAAGGCGCGGTGTTGGTCAGAGTGACTGACGACACCGCGCCTTTTTTTGGCGCTTTCATGCAATATCATGATTTCGGACATATATTACGCCGCCCTCACTATCTATTATCGTTGAACGGTCGGTGCACCTCTAACAATGCAGATCGCATTGATCACAGAATAAAGACATTCGTTAATCTCAGATCACTGCCCCAACTTTTCTGAGATGTTGATTATCTCTGGAAGAGTGAAAATATTATGGATCGGATGACCCCGCTGAAACCTGTTCCTTCCCTTATCGCCATAGTCATTACGCTGACTATCTGGTTTGTTATTCCGCACCCTCAGGATGTAACCCCCAACGCATGGCATCTGTTGGCGTTGTTTGTCGGTACTATCGCAGCAATTATTGGCAAAGCCTTGCCTATCGGCGCTATTTCAATCGTTGCTATTGCGCTGGTTGCCTTAACCGGTGTGACCAACCCTGGCAAACCATCAGCCGCATTGAATGATGCGTTAAGCGGTTTCTCCAATAATCTTATCTGGTTGATTGGTATTGCGATCATGCTATCGCAAAGTTTGAGTAAAACAGGACTGGGTTCGCGTATCAGTTACTATTTTATATCTCTGTTTGGTAAAAGTACGTTAGGTATCGCCTACTCGCTGGCAATTGCCGAAGTCATGCTGGCACCGGTAACACCCAGTAATACTGCACGGGGCGGCGGTATTATTCACCCGATTATGCGCTCTATCGCCGACAGCTTTGATTCAAAACCGGAGCCAGGATCGACTGAAAAGATGGGGCGTTATTTAGCGCTGGTTGGCTACAACATCAACCCTATTACATCAGCAATGTTTATTACTGCGACGGCCCCTAATCCTTTGATTGTCAATTTGATAATGCAAGAGACGGGCTCAAGCTTTCAGCTCACCTGGGGAATGTGGGCAATCGCGGCGCTGGTGCCCGCACTCATTTCGTTGATTGTGGTTCCGCTGGTCATTTATTGGCTTTATCCGCCGGAGATCAAAAAAACGCCGAATGCACAGTTTTTTGCCAAAGAAAGAATACGCGAATTGGGGCCCGTTTCCCTGCCGGAAAAAATCACGCTGTCAGCATTTGGTTTGCTATTGTCATTGTGGGCTGGCGTTCCGGCCTTCTTTTTGGGTAGCGCATGGGCGATAGACCCCACAACGGCGGCTTTTATAGGGCTGTCTATCCTACTCGTCACAGGCGTACTAAGCTGGGATGATTTACTAAAAAATAAAAGTGCATGGGACACGATAATCTGGTTCGCTGCGCTGGTAATGATGGCAACGTTCCTCGGTAAGCTTGGTTTGATTCGCTGGCTTTCACTGAGTGTGGGGGGCGCAATTGATAACTTAGGCATCGGCTGGATTGGTGGCACCATTTTACTGGTTTTGGTCTACGTTTATTCGCACTACTTCTTTGCCAGCACCACCGCACATATTACCGCCATGTTTGCCGCCTTCTTCACCGCAGGTCTGGCTCTGGGTGCTCCTCCTGCATTCTTAGGCTTAATTTTGGCGTTCTCTTCCTCTCTGATGATGTCCCTGACCCACTACGGCACCGGCACGGCACCCATCATCTTCGGCTCAGGTTATGTCACGCTGACTGAATGGTGGAAAGCCGGATTGATCCTCAGCGTGATCAACCTGGTTATCTGGATCACCGCGGGGGGATTATGGTGGAAATTGCTGGGGTACTGGTAAAAAGGGGGGATAGCTGGCATTAAAAAAAGAACCTCACGTTGAGTGAGGTTCAGATTGGTTGAAAATGAGGTGAAAACGTATTACGCCCGGTGCTTTTGCATCACCTGCCACACCCACAGCGCGGTAATGGCGAGAGCGAAGACCACGCCGAAGCCGATACCAATGCCGACCACCGGCACGCCTGCCATGACCACCAGTGAATATAAGCCAAGCATCAGCAACATAGCGGTGTTCTCGCCGAGATTCTGCACCGCAATCGCGTTACCCGCGCCGACCGACTCTTTGCCGCGATGCTGCAACAACGCATTCAGTGGCACCACAAAGAATCCGCCGAGGACCCCGACAATCACCAGCAACAAGTAACTGTTCATCATGCTGGTTTGCACGGCGAAAATAATGACCGCGACACCAATCGCCACGCCGGCGGGCAGACAACGCTTGACTGTTTTGAGGGTGATCAATTTGGCCGCCGCAGCGGCACCAAAGACGATACCGATCGCCACCATGGCGTTAAGCAGCGTCGGAGTTTTGTTGTCAGTAATACCGAGCGCCACCGGCACCCACAGTACCAGCAGGAAACGCAGCGTGACGCCCGCACCCCAGAACAGGCTGGTACCGACCAGTGAGAAACGAGTTTCTCCATCATTCCACAAAATACGGCAGGCGCGGAAGAAGGTACCGGTCATGACTTTCGGACGCCAGGACTGCCCCGGACGGGCCGCCGCAAGGTTTGGAATAAACCAGTTCGCCACCACTGCTGCCGCGTAGGCCAGCACGCAGACACTCAGCGCGGCCAGAATATTCCAGTCGGCCAGTGCCCCCCCTGCCACCGAGCCCAGCAAAATAGCGGCGATAGTTGACGCTTCCATCAGACCGTTGGCTTTCACCAACTGTTCACCTGCGGTAATTTCACCAAGGATGCCGTACTTAGCGGGTGAATAAGCTGCCGCACCAACCCCGACCAATGTATAACCGAGGAACGGGTTCAGTCCGGCGCAAATGACGGCCGCGCCGGCCAGTTTGAGAATATTGGCAAACATCATCACCCTGCCCTTGGCAAAGCTGTCGGCGAACTGGCCAACAAACGGCGCGAGAATGATGTAAGTGGCGACGAAAGCCATTTGTAAAATGGGCTGACTCCAGTCGGGATAGAGCTGTTGCTTAATCAACGCCAGTGCAGCAAACAGCAGCGCATTATCGCCGAAGGCTGACAGGAACTGCGCCACGATCACCGCGGTCATACTGCGCGACATCAGGGGGGATTTTGCAGGTAAAGGCTGGGTCATGCCTCATTCTCCGGTTTTTCTGCCATCTCGCGCAGGGTGACAAAGTCAGGTTTACCGCTGCCGAGTAACGGCAGAGCTTTCACCACGCGAATATCGCGCGGCACGGTGAGTTCAGGCAGCCCAAGCTCGCGGGCGGCTTTAGAGAGTGCGTCGCGGCGCAGTTCGGTATCGGTGGTAAACAACACCAGCGCTTCGCCTTTGCTGCTGTCACTACGCGAAGTCGCGGCGTGCTGGGCATCGGGCGAGGCTTTCAGTGCCAGTTGCTCTACGCTTTCAAGTGATACCATTTCACCAGCCAATTTCGCAAAGCGCTTCACGCGGCCCTTAATGGCGCAGAAACATTGCTCATCGAGCGTGACGATATCACCGGTGTCGTACCAGCCAGCCTGCATATCGCCTTCAGCGTTTTCGGCCTGCGGTGCTTCCAGTACACCGGGATTTTCCACCCGCAGATAGCCTTTCATGATATTCGGCCCGCGCAGTTGTAAACGCCCGCCTATTTCAATCCCTGACACCTTGATCAGGCGCGCCTCCATGCCCGGCATAATGCGGCCCACGGTGTTAATTTTAGTGGACATCGGCACATTGATAGACACTACGGGCGCGCATTCCGTCACGCCATAGCCTTCCAAAATGCGGATACCGAATTTTTCCTGCCAGATTTGCTTGGTGCTTTCAGACAGCTTCTCTGCACCGGCCACCACGTAACGCAAACGGGCGAAATCATAGGGATGGGCAAAACGAGCGTAGTTGCCGAGGAACGTCGAGGTGCCAAACAGCACGGTACAGTTCTGATCGTAAACCAGCTCCGGCACGATGCGATAATGCAGCGGACTTGGGTAGAGGAACACTCTCGCACCGGTAATAAGAGGCGTCAGCAGGCCAACTGTCAGGCCAAAAGCGTGAAACAGCGGCAGCGAGGACATAAAGCGGTCACGCGGAGTGAAATCCGCAATAGTGCGGATTTGCTCGACGTTAGCCAGCAGGCTGGCATGGGAATGTACTACGCCCTTAGGGTTACCTTCGGAGCCCGAGGTAAACAGCACCAGCGCCGCATCGTCGGCTTTTTGTGGCAGCATCGCCCGGCGCGGGAAGATCAGGTGAAACAGGATCCACAGCTTATCTTCGGTGGTCACGGTATCTTTTAGATCTTCCAGATAGACCCATTTCGCTTCCGGGACGTTTTCCGGCAGATGCGTTAATTTGCCTTTTTCCAAAAACTGGCGCGAGGTGATAATGGTTTCAATCTTCGCCGCTTTCATCGCGCTTTTGATGCCTTTGGCACCCGCCGTATAGTTAAGCAACGCCGGAATACGGTTACGCATTGAAGCACCGAACAGCGCCGCGGCCATGATGGTGGCGTTCGGCAGCAGCATTCCGACATGTTCGCCTTCACGGGTGAAGCGTTGCAGAATACGGCTGACACCCAGGGATTTTTTCAACAGTCCCTGATAACTGTCTTCTTTGAAGGCGATGTCCGCAATGCACGGTTTACGACGACCATAACGGGTCTGCGCAGACAGTAATGCCTGGTAGAGTGTTTCCGGCTTGCGGGTATTCATCCGCGCATCCATCATGATGTCATGCAGCTTCTGCCCGGCCAGTACACGACGTTCACGGGCGCGCGGGGCATCAGGCATCGGTACCTGCTGCGGCGGCAAAATGTTGATAGTGATTTTTGGGAACCAACGGATTTTAAAGCTGCCGAACAGACGGCCGAACGGCGTGTATTCTGCACCGTCAATGCGCACAGGTATGACAGTAGCCTGTGACTTCGCCGCCACAAAAGCGCCACCGTCGTAAATTTTCATCAGTGAACCGGTGACCGTGATGCGCCCTTCAGGGAATACCACCACCGGGCGACCCTTTTCAACTTCGCGCACCAAACGTTTAATCGCCATCGGCTTGGTCGGATCCAGTGGCACGAAGTCGACGTAAGGTTTCAGCCACTGCATATACCAACTGTTGGTAATGCTGGAATAGACTGCAAACACCGGCTTGACCGGCAGGAAAAGCACCAACAGCACGCCGTCGATAAACGAAACATGGTTCGGTGTGATCAGCAATCTTGGATAATCAAAATTGGCGTTGGCAGGCGTGACCGTGACGCGAAATGCCAGGCGGAACAGCAGCCTGAAAAACCGAAACAGAAAGTTGTACATCGGAGCCATCTCCTTATGAGCCATCCCTGATTCTGAAAGAAAAAAGGTTAAGGAAACAGCATACTATAGGAGAGAGGCGTTTTACGACGGATAGGAGATAGTTTAGGAAAGTCCCGCATTCAGCGATGCTGAAAAAAGGCAAAAAAAAACCTACGCATCCGCGTAGGTTGGTGCAAATCTAATCGGTATCAACATACAAAGTACGTTGATGATTCACCAATCAATACCTCTGGGATGTTCAATTTAGCCGCTTTGCCTTATTCCCAGCCAGCAAGTAATCGCAACATAATCCCGCAAAGTGTAACCAGTGGTGAAAAACTGCCTGTATTCAGTCATTAATGACACATCAGGCAGTAACCCGATAAAATCTTATGGATTTATGCTGGCAACCTCGACCAGACAGCTCATCGCGTTCGGCCCCTGAGTCAGTGGCGAAGTACCGATATCTAACGTCAGCACGTTGGGGTTACCCGCCTGTTCAGTCTCCTGCCATTTGCCACCAAAGCCGGGGTCAAACCATGCACCGGTCGCCATCAGTACCACGCCACGGGTGATCCCGTCATTGATCGATACGCCCGCCAGACAGCTACCGCGATCGTTGGAGACTTTCACCAGCGCGCCATTTTGTAGCCCGCGCCCGGCTGCGTCGTCCGGGTGCATCATCAACGTTTCTTTGCCTGCCGTTTTATTCGACTGCGCCAGCGGGGATTGATCCAGCTGGCTGTGCAGACGATCTTTCGGCTGAATAGAAATCAGGTGCAGCGGCCACTGTTTCGCGGTGTCAGACCCCAACCACTCCACCGGCGGTTTCCACTCAGGATGACCGGCGAAATCGTGGTAACCGTAGCTGGCGATTTTCTCGGAGAACAGCTCAATTTTGCCGCTCTGCGTGCCGAGCGGATTCGCACGCGGGCTTTTACGAAACGCCTCGAAGAACACGAAATCTTTCTGCGGCATCGGCAACTCGACAAAGCCACGCTCCCAGAAGCTTTCAAAATCCGGCCACTCTACGCCGGTGCCGTTCTGCGCTTCACCGCATTTTTGGTAAATATGACGCAGCCAGGCATCTTCGTCGCGGCCCTGCGTGAACTGCTCGCGGTAGCCCAGACGCTCAGCCAGATCGGCAAATATGTCGAAGTCATTGCGCGCCTGATGCTGCGGCGCAATCGCCTGATGCATCGCCAGCACGAAGCGGTCACGGGACGAACCACCAATGTCATTACGTTCAAGCGTGGTGGTAGCCGGTAACACGATATCCGCCATTTTAGCGGCCGGTGTCCAGACATTATCCTGCACAATCACAGTGTCCGGTTTCTGCCACCCTTCCACCAGCCGGTTGAGCTGCTGATGATGATGGAACGGATTGCCACCTGACCAGTGCACCAGATGGATATCCGGGTAGTTCAGCGTTTCTCCCTGAAACTCATACGGCTGACCGGGGTTGAGCAACATGTCGCTGATACGCGCCACCGGGATCGACAAACCGGATGGGTTTGGCCCGGCGCTGACCGCCGGCCCCGGCGTGTCAAAGCGAGGATTACCGACGCTATTCATCGAACCATGACCAAATGAGAAGCCACCGCCCGGCAGACCGACCTGCCCAAGCATGGCTGAAAGGGCAATCATCATCCAGTAAGGCTGCTCGCCGCGATGGGCGCGCTGAACTGAGTATGAACAAGTAATGAAGCTACGCACGCCAATGAGCTGCTGCGCCAGCCGGGCGATACGCTCTGCCGGAATGCCGGTGATCTGGCTTGCCCACTCCGGCGTTTTTGCCACGCCGTCAGTTTTGCCCTGCAGATAGGCCGCCAGTTGTGGATATCCAACGCAGTGGCTGGCGAGGAAGACGTCGTCCTGAGCACCCTGGCGCTGAATTTCGAAGGCTACCGCCATCATCAGCGCGGCATCCGTATTAGGACGAATAGGGATCCACTCAGCATTGAGAAATGCCGGGCAGTCATCGCGCATGGGGCTGATATTAATCACTGGCGTACCTTTCTTCGCCAACTGCTCAAGCGCCGGTTTCAGCGTGTGCTCAACGGCACCGCCGGACGCCACCTGAGCATTTTTCAACGCCAGGCCACCAAAGGCCAACAGGATCTCCGCGTTGTCCACCACGCTCGGCCACGATGTAACGCGTCCGGTCATAGGTGTAAAAGTACCAATCACGTAAGGAAGGAAAAATTGCGCCGAGCCCCAGCTGTAATTGCCCTGCTGATCCACACCGCCACCGCCGGCAAAATAAAAACGTCGCACCAGAGATCGCGCATGATGAAGACGACCTGCGGAAGACCAGCCATATGAACCGTTGAAAATACCGGATGCGCCATAGCGATCCCGCACGCGTTTGTTCTCTTCCGCCACCAGATCCAGCGCCAGATCCCAGTCCACTTCGACAAAATCTTCTTTACCACGCAGCGTACGATCGCTGTTTTCACGCTTTTGAAGCCACGAACGGCGCACCGCCGGTTTGCGGATACGTTTATCAGAATAAACCAGCGGGACGATGGAGTCGAGCAAGGGAGAAGGGTCTGCATCCGCAGAGTGAGGCTCACAGCGGATTAAGCGCCCGTCTTCAACCACGGCGGTGTAGGCTCCCCAGTGGGCCAATTGCGGATAGCGTTTGATTGTCATGTTGTTCTCTGATGGGATTATTATAGGCAAGTGAATAACGTTAAAAATAGCATTGGGGGCAGTCTGAACTCAAAGCACAAATATCGATAATCACTCAGTTTTGCAGGTAAAGCGGCTGTCAATCAGCCCTTGGCTGTCGAGTGCCTGATCCACAAAATATTGTCTTGCATCACAAAGTTGCGATCTGCACCCCTTGCCCCACCGCGCTTTGTCCGCAAAACTGATAATGTAAACGCTTACCCTCACACAAATTTCGGACGTGTAATGGCTACCATCAAAGATGTTGCAAAACTGGCAGGTGTCTCCGTTGCGACGGTTTCACGCGTGATTAATCACTCCCCCAAGGCCAGTGACAGCTCGCGTGAAGCGGTGCAGAGCGCAATGCAACATCTGCAATATCATCCCAATGCCAATGCCCGGGCGCTGGCGCAGCAATCCACTGAAACCCTCGGCCTGATTGTCGCGGATGTCTCAGACCCCTTCTTCGGTGCCATGGTAAAAGCAGTGGAACAGGTGGCCTATGCCACCGGCAATTTTCTGCTGATCGGCAACGGTTACCACAATGTCGAGAAAGAGCGTCAGGCGATCGAGCAGTTGATCCGTCACCGCTGTGCAGCACTGGTGGTCCACGCCAAAATGTTGCCCGACGACGAACTGCAAAGCCTGATGCAACAGATCCCTGGTATGGTGCTGGTTAACCGAACGCTGCCTAATTTCGAACAACGCTGCGTGGCCCTTGATGACCGTCACGGCTCCTGGCTGGCGACTCGCCATCTGATCCAAAGCGGCCACCAGCGCATTGCCATTTTGTGCTCCAATCACGGTATTTCCGATGCTAAAGACCGCCTGCAAGGCTATCTCGACGCCCTGAGAGAGCACAATATTCCGGTCGACGACAAACTGATCGCCTACGGTGAGCCTGACGAAATTGGCGGGGAACAGGCAATGGCGGATCTCCTCGGATTAGGGCGCAGCTTCACCGCAGTGACTTGCTATAACGACTCTATGGCCGCCGGTGCGCTGTCGGTGTTAAGTGATAACAGCATTGATGTGCCAGGAGAGATCTCATTGATTGGTTTTGATGACGTGCTGATTTCCCGCTACCTGCGCCCGCGCTTGACCACGATTCGTTATCCGGTGGTGGCCATGGCAAATCAGGCTGCACAGCTGGCCCTCGCCTTAGCTAAAGGTCAGCCGCTGCCAGAAACGACCCATATGTTCAGCCCGACGTTAGTGCGCCGACACTCGGTGACCGGCCCGGCGACCTAAATACACGTCCTGCTTCAGGCGACAAAGGCGTTGGCTGCAACGCGACTAAGTTCAGACGTAGCAGCTCTACGTCAAACCATCTTGCCCTGAAAAATCGGCACCGATTCAAACAAATAACCATCGAACTCCGGCGCGTCCACGTCGGAGAGTTCCATCAGGGTGTTTTTGACGTTCTCCAGATGTTGCCAGGTAGCCTCATACGAGCCCATGACATCGCGACGGCGCAGCGCAGCCAGAATATTTTGGTGATCAGCCAGCCATTTCAACCGGTAGCCCCGAGTCGCGATGTGGCTATGTAACTGCTTCCACAGCGGGCTGGAATCCCGATGCAACCAGATATTTTTCACTGAGTCGAGCAGCATCTGGTTTTGTGTCGCGCCCGCAACCAGCAGATGAAACAGGCGGTCGTTATCGCCGCTTTCGTCATTTGCAACAATCGCGCTCTGCTCTTGTTCTAGCGTGCGCCGCAGGTTTTCGATGTCATTTTTGGTCGCCATTTTGGCGGCAAAGGCGGCGATATTACTCTCAAGCAACTGCCGCGCCTGTAAAATCTCAAAGGGTCCGATCTGGCCCTGATAAAGTAGGTCGTCTTCCCCCTCTTCTGCCGAAGGAATGCGGATCACATACACGCCAGATCCTTGACGGATATCCACCGTCCCTTCCAGCTCCAACATCAGCAAGGCTTCACGCACAATGGTCCGGCTGACACCGTAGGTTTCTGCCATATTACGTTCAGGCGGTAAACGCGAGCCAATAGCAAAATGCCCCTGCTGAATTTTCTCCCGCAGGTCATGCCCTATTTCCTGATACTGTTTTCGCTCTTGCGGCACCGCGCCCTTTTCCACACTTCCACCTTAATACCCAAAAAATGATTGTATTCCCTGTTCAGGAATGCCAAAGGCGATATTGTCGCAGCCCGTTTGGATGGGGCCAGCGCACAACCTCGCAGCAGACATGCAGTAAGTGTGAGAGTGAGCGCAGCCCGAGTTAAAAAGGGCAAGTCGATAGCCTCCGGCTAGGATAGCAAATTCAAAGCCTGATCCAGTACTTTCGCGCCATTCAACGTACCATAAGCAACCGAATCTATGATGGCGATCGGGATGTTGTAGTGATCCGTAAGTTTTTTATTTTCCGTCAACTTGAAACGCACTTGCGGACCCAGCAGCACCGCCACGACGTCCTGCGCATATTGCTCCAGCTCATCGCGTAATTCTTGTTCAGGAATGGCGTAGATTTTGTATTCCAGACCGCGCACAGCGGCCTCTTTTTCCATTTTGGTAACCACCAGCGAAGTGGACATGCCTGCCGAACAGGCCAATATGATGCGTTTCATGCGCTTTCCTTAGTTATTTTTCTTCGTCGTCCAGCGTGAATGACAACACGCCAGATTCGCTCAGTGATTTAAACCAGTACGATGATTTTTTCTGGCGGCGATCGCGCTTATCATCAAGATCAATTTCAATCAGGCCATAGCGATTTTTAAAGGCGTTCATGGGCGACACGTTATCGGTAAAGGCCCACAGCATATAACCGAGGCAGTTTGCCCCTTCTTCACGGGCTTTCAGCGCCCAATAAAGATGTTCAGCGACAAACTCAATGCGGTAATCGTCCTGAATTTCGCCACTGGCCGCGTCGCGAAATCTTCCTTCGTTTTCGATACCGATCCCATTTTCAGCAACAAACCACGGAATATTGCCGTACTCCGTTTTTATGCGCATCGCCATGTCATACACAATGTTCGGATATATTTCCCAGCCCCGAGACGTATTCATCCTGCGTCCCGGCAGTTCGAAATGTTCATAATAAAAAGCCGGGTGGAATGGCGTCTGTTTATTCCATTCTCGGCTCGGGGCTTTTACGCGGTGTGGGTAATAAAGATTAATACCCACCTCATCGACGGTGTTATTACGGATGACCGCCAGTTCCTGCTCTGAATAATCGAAATGCACCTGGTGCTTTTCGAGTAAATCGAGCAATTCCTGCGGGTATTCTCCTTTGATCATCGGATCTAAAAATACGCGGTTATAAAACAGATCGTATAAATGCGCCGCTTGTTGATCGTGCGCTGACGACGAGCGAGCGTAGGTCACTTCAGGATTGAGGATCACGCCGATGCTACCGTGGGTGTCATAACCCTGACGGCGAAACAGTTCGATCACTTTGGCGGTAGCCAGCACTTTGTGGTGATTCCACTGCATCCATTTCGCGGTGTTCTGCTCGAATGGCCAGCGGATGGCATCCAGATAAACGCGCGTCTGCACCACCACTGGCTCGTTAAACGTAAACCAGCGGCTGACTTTACCGGCAAAACGTTCAAACACTTTTCCGGCATACAGCACGAACAACTCGACGACTTTCTTCGAACTCCAGCCGTCATATTTTTCAAGCAAATAAGCCGGGAGTTCATAGTGTTCGAGACACAGCATCGGTTCTATACCGTTGTGCTTCATCTCATCAAGGTAGTTATCAATGTATGCAGCATACTCTTCATCGACGGTGCCGAGTTCATAGTCAGTAAGAAAGCGTGACCAGTTGATCGACGTACGGTAATGCGTCAGGCCGCTGGCCTTCATCAGGGCCACATCTTCTTTATAACGGTTATAAAAATCCGTGGCTTTTGCCGGACCATAACCGTTATGCCAGACATGGCGATGATTTTTGTACCACAGGTCAAGATATGAATCTTGTCCGGATTTTTTACCGCACCAGCCTTCGGTTTGCCAGGCAGATGCTGCAGCGCCCAGGATAAAGCCGTCAGGGATGGCAATAGAAACCTTACTCATCACTTTCCTCCTTTCGTCTTTACTTCATTAAGTTATGCAATCACATCGTCCGCTGAGCGGTAGCTGGCTGTTGCTGTTTTTGTTGCATGGCCTGCTGCTGCGCCAGATCTGCACGCCGCGATGCCACTTTGACAAACGGCAGGTAAATCAACACGGAGACCACGATGCAGCCAATTTGTGTGATCACCGCCCCCATCGACCCCGCGGTGGAGAGCCAGGCGTTGATGATTGGCGGCGTAGTCCAGGGCACCATCACCACGGCACGCCCGGCAAAACCCAGGCTGGTGGCAAAATAGCCGATGGTGCCGGTGACAAGCGGCGTGATAATAAAGGGAATGGCCAGGATCGGATTGAGCATGATCGGCATGCCGAAGATCACCGGTTCGTTGATGTTAAAGAAGCCTGGCCCCAATGATAGCTTGGCGATCTCTTTCATCTCTTTGCGACGTGTAGCCATCAGCACCGCCAATAACAGACCAATGGTGCAGCCTGAACCGCCGATACTCATATAAACATCCCAGAACGGCATGGTGATAATGTTCGGCACCTCATGACCTTGCTCAAACGCCGTCATGTTGACCATGATCGCGCCCAGAAGCAGTGGTTCGCGGATAGGTTTGATCATCTGGTTACCGTGAATGCCGATCACCCAAAACAACTGAGCAACAAACATCAGCAACAAGATCCCTGGCAGGCTTTGCATCACCGACTCGAGGGGACGCTGGATCACCTGATATACCGCATCGTACAAATACATGCCGGTTACGCGATGGAAAACGAAACCAAAAGAGGCAACGATCACGACGGTAATAATGGCCGGTATTAAGGCAGAGAAGGACGCAGAAACATTCGGGGGTACGCTTTCCGGCATTTTAATGCGCAGACTGTTAACCTTTTCCAGCGCGGAATAGATCTCGACCGACAAAATGGCAATAAACATGCCAAGGAACAGACTTTTAGTATCGGAAAATTGTTTCGCCAATACGTCTTTCACTTCCTGCATGTGGCCGTTGACCATCATATCGACGGTGGTCGGCGTGACAGCAATAAAACAGATAACGGCTAATAATCCTGGGAATAACGACCGCGAGCCGTTTACTTTCCCCAGTTCAATACCAATTAAAAATACTGCGCCGATGGTTAGAAAACTCAACGTAGCATAATTAATACTGCTCATGATCGGCTTGAGCATTGCCAGCCAAGAAAACATGTCAAAATGAGCTAAACCATTTTTAGGGTCCATCACCATATTGGAAATTAATACCGAAAAAGCGCCGACAATAATCACCGGCATTAAGGTAATAAACGCCGCTTTGATCGCCATGATGTAGCGCAAGCTGTTAAAGGTATTGGCAAAACTTCCGAGAGAGTCAATCAGACGATCCTTTAGGGACATGACACCACCTCTGTTTATTTGAACAATGTTTTAGGTGTTTGTTTCACGCAGACGAGTATGAAAATATAGATCACTACGTCATCGCGAATTAAGGCCAGAGTCCATTTCTGAGGTCATCCTGTTTACCGCTTGCGTGAGGATTAACGCAATGTGGTATGCCAAAAAATAGCCTAATTTGCATTAATTTCTGTGACATCAATCTCACATGTGAATATTGGAATTCCAATATAATCATTTTCACTAACTTTGGTATACCAATTGGAGTTTAAGATGGAATTCGACCTCGAACAAACCGTGATGGAGTTATTGATCAACGCAGGCGAAGCGCGATCCAATGCCATGATGGCCATTCAGTGCGCACGTAAACAGGAGTGGGAGGAGGCAGACGCCATGCTTAAAGCCTCAGATGAAGCAGCACGCAAGGCGCATAAGGTACAAACCCAGTTGATTGGTCTCGATGAAGGAACGGGAAAGATCCCGGTGAACCTGATCATGGTGCATTCGCAGGATCATCTGATGACCGCCATGCTATGCCGGGATTTAGCCGGAGAAATTGTGTTGCTGCGCCGCGAAATGTTTGCGCAAAAAGAGTCGGCCAACTGAAATTACGCGAATCGGTCATACCGGGGCCGTTTGCCTGAGAAGGCAGAAAAGCGGCCCCTGAATACGTTACGATCACATCAGTTCGAGTGCCAGTAACTCTTCGATCGTCTGACGACGGCGTATCAAACGCGGTTCGCCGTTTTCAAACAGGATTTCCGGCAGCAGCGGACGGCTATTGTAGTTTGAGGACATAGATGCGCCATACGCACCGGTATCGTGGAACACCAGATAATCGCCGATATGCACTTCAGGCAGCGGAAACGTCTCGATACCGCCGCCTGCTTCCTGCGTAAACACATCACCGGATTCACACAAAGGGCCGGCTATCACCGAGTCGATCAGCGGCTGCGAGCTGAGGTCCCGGCCATCGGCCGGCAGCAGCGAAATGTGGTGATAACTGCCGTACATCGCCGGGCGCATCAAATCGTTAAAACCGGCATCGCACAGCACAAAGTGACGGCTTCCCATGTTTTTCGCCGCCCGCACCTGCGCCACCAACACACCCGCCTCGGCGACCAGGAAACGACCCGGTTCAATTTCCAGATGAACGTCATGCCCAAGGTGTGCGGCAATCTGTTCACGCGCACGGTTCCATAATCCATAATAATGCGCGGTATCTATGGCTTCTTCGCCGAAACGGTAGGGAATGGACAAGCCGCCACCGGCCGAAATAGCCTCAATATCGTGGCCAGTTTCAACCACCTGACGCACCATGGCATCGCACACCTGTTCAAGGTGCGCATAATCCACGCCGGAGCCGATATGCATATGAAGGCCAATCAGCTGCAGGTCATAACGCGCGATCTCGGCCAGCGCAGCGGGCAAATCGGCATACCAGATGCCGTGTTTGCTATTTTCACCGCCAGTATTGGTTTTCTGACTGTGACCATGACCGAAGCCCGGATTGACGCGCAGCCAAACCGGATGTCCCGCCTTCTGACGGCCAATCTGCCCCAACATGTCAATTGAACCGGCGTTGACCGGAATATCCAGCTCGGTCACCCGGTCCAGCGTCGGTTGATCCAGTACATCAGCGGTAAAGACTATCTCACTGGCGTCACGGCCCGGTTTAAAGCCCGCCAGCAGCGCACGTTCAATCTCGCCGAGCGACACGGAATCCACCTTCACACCCTGTTCACGCATCAGGCGCAGAATATGAATGTTTGAGCAGGCTTTCTGCGCAAAACGGATCACATCAAACTGGCGCAACTGCTCAATACGCTGGCTGATGATCTGCGCGTCATATGCCCAGACCGGGCAGCCAAATTGCTGCGTCAGAGCCAGAAGATTGGCGGAATTTAGCGCGGTGGAGGTGTCATTTAAGGCGCGTGGCATAAGAAGTCCTGAGATCTTTATAATGAAGTTAACCTGAGTATCGCCGATTGACACATTGCGGGAAAATATCTTTTTCGCACCAGTCTATTCATTTATGATATGGATATAACCCGTCAAGCATCCTCTGTGGAGAGTCTGATGCCCGCAATTTCCCTGCGCCATATCGAAATTTTTCACGCCGTGATGACCACCGGTAACCTGACCGAAGCGGCCGCGCTGCTCAACACCTCTCAGCCGACGGTAAGCCGCGAATTAGCACGCTGCGAAAAACTCTTGAATTTACAGCTATTTGAGCGACTGCGCGGCCGCCTCTTTCCGACCGTGCAGGGGCTGAGACTATTCGAGGAAGTGCAGCGCTCCTACTACGGTCTGGACCGTATCGTCAGCGCAGCGGAAGGCATCCGCCAGTTTGAACAGGCGCAGCTCTCCATCGCCTGCCTGCCGGTGTTCAGTCAATCCCTGCTGCCAGCAGTATGCAAACCTTTTCTGGACCGTTACCCTGACGTCAGTTTTAACATTGTGCCGCAGGAATCGCCGCTGCTGGAAGAGTGGCTGTCGGCCCAGCGCCACGATCTCGGGCTGACTGAAAATACCCATACGCCGGCCGGTACCGAGCGGCAACCGCTATTAACGCTTAATGAAGTGTGCGTATTGCCCGCCGGGCATGTGCTGGCAGCTAAAAAACGTCTGACACCAGAGGATTTTTCTGGCCACAATTTTATCAGCCTGTCGGCCACCGACAGCTACCGCCAACTTCTCGATTCGCTGTTCAATGAACATCGGGTCAACCGCCGTCTGGTGATGGAAACGCACAGTGCGGCGTCGGTATGCAGCATGGTGCGTGAAGGTGTCGGCGTATCGATAGTCAATCCGCTGACTGCGCTGGACTACGTCGGGAGAGGCAACAGCGACATGGCGGTACGGGAATTCAGTTTGCCGGTACCTTTCACGGTCAGTCTGGTCCGCCCGCTGCATCGGCCTGCATCGGCGCTGGTGACGACATTCATCGAACATTGCCATCAGCAGGCACAGCGGTTTGCACAGCGTCTGGAACAGGTGCTGGTGCAGCCCTAAAAACCGCTAAATAATCAGGGGCAGGTTCTCATCACACCGGCCCTTGGGCGTTTCAATATGCTGTTAACGGTAAAGTCAGACCGCGGATTTCTGCGCTTTTTTGGCTGCACGGCGGAAAGTCACAACACACAGCGCAAAACCCACCAGGCCAAGACCGGCGGCGGCCAGCGGGACGGCCGTCAGACCCAATCCCCTGGCAATCACTGCCCCACCGACCCAGGCGCCCAGTGCATTACCCACGTTAAACGCCGCAATGTTAAGGGTAGAAACCAGATTTGGCGCGTTTTTGCCGTAAGTCACCACGTTAATCTGCAACGCCGGCACGGCGGCAAAGCTGCACATAGCCCAAAAGAACAGCGTCACTTCAGCGGCCAGCAGATTCGTGCTGGTCCAGCTGAACAGCGCAGAGAACACCGCGATCAGCAAAAAAATCAGCGTCAGGGTGATGCCCAGTCGCCAGTCGGCCAGACGCCCACCGACCACATTACCTATCGTCAGGCCAAGACCAATCAACAGCAGCGTCCAACTGACGCCATGCTCAGAAACGCCGGTAATTTCAGTCAGCACCGGCGCTATGTAGGTGAACAATGCAAACATTGCTGCGGCGAAAAACACCGTGATCGACAGTGACAACCAGAGGCCCAGGCCGCGCAGCGCGCGCATCTCTTTGCGTAAGTCGGTCGGTTCTTCATCTTTCTTATCCGGCAGATTTTTATACAGCGCAAACAACGCCGCAACGCCGATAAGCGCGACGGCCCAGAAAGTGGAACGCCAGCCCAGAACCTGGCCGAGCGCGGTGCCGAGAGGGACACCCAAGACGTTCGCCAGCGTCAGGCCAGTGAACATCAGCGCCACGGCAGAAGCCCGGCGGTTAGGTGCCACCAAATTGGCGGCCACCACGGCACCGATGCCGAAGAAGGCACCGTGGCAAAGCGCTGTGATCACCCGCGCCAGCATCAGGAAGCCGTAGCTGTAAGACAGGGCACACATCAGGTTACCGAAGATGAAGATCACCATCAGTAACAGCAGGGTTTTCTTGCGCGGTAATTTCGCGGTCAGTACCGCCATGATCGGCGCACCGATTGCCACACCCAGCGCATATCCGCTGATAAGCCAGCCCGCCAGTGGAATGCTGACCTGTAAATCGTTCGCCACATTGGGCAACAACCCCATGATGACAAATTCGGTTGTGCCGATGGCAAACGCGCTGAGCGCCAGTGCCAGAAGTGAAACAGGCATAGAATTCCCCGTTGGTTTATTTATTATTCAGAACAATGTTGCATAGCGGCACAGAAATACCACGCAGATCACACTTTTGACCAGTTTTGACCGGTGACGATGGCACGAATTGACATGAAACTAAAATTAACTGCATGATTTTTATATATTAAAAAACGCTCATAATGATTTCAAAAATAGCACTGACAACGTTTTTCCGGGCTATTTTTCAGTACTCAGTGACAACCAGCGTGGATGCCCCGCGAACCACGCTACCAGGAAGTCCAACAACGCCCGCAGCGCAGCGGGCATTTGCCGACGGGACGCATAAATCGCATAGATCCCCATGTTTTGCGGTTGCCACTGCGGCAGCAGCATCACTAACTGTCCGCTGGCGACCAGCGGCGCGGCAGAGTAATAGGGCTGCATCACAATGCCTGCACCTTCCACTGCACCGGTCAGTAGCACCAACGATTCATTGGCGCTGAGATTGCCGCTCACGGGCACCGCCGTTTTCTCGCCATCGCGCTCAAACTGCCACAGACTTTTGCCGAAATAGCTGTACGTCAGGCAGTTGTGCAATGCTAAATCCTGAGGTTTTTGCGGCGTACCCTGCGCTGCCAGATAGGCCGGTGCAGCACAGACGACTGACGGACACTGCGCCAGCGGGCGGGCTATCAGATTGGGATCAAGATCGTTGGTGATGCGCAGCGCCAGATCGATGCGATCTTCCACCAGATTGATCGCCCGGCTCTCCAGTTGCAGATCTACGTTGACCTGCGGATGACGGCGCAGAAACTCGGCCACGGCGATCACCACCGCACCTTGGCCAAAAGATTGCGAACAACTCAGGCGAAGTGATCCGTGCAGGGCATCGTCCTGACTTTCCCCGACGCTAACCATCTCCGCCGCCACCGCCAGCATTTTACGACAGCGTGCCAGGGTGTTTTCACCGGCATCCGTTAAACTCAATTTGCGGGTCGAGCGGTGCAGCAGCCGCGCGCCTGACCATTTTTCCATTTCAGATAAATAGCGCGTCACCATCGCCCGCGACATATTCAGTGACTCAGCGGCACTGACCATACTTCCACGTTCGACAATGGCGACAAAAACTTCAGCAGCAGTCACTCTGTCCATGTATTCGTCCGATTTGTGCAACAAACAGTTGTGTATTATCCGGTTTTTCTCACGCTTTATGCAACGTAGAGTATGTACTTACCAAAGGTTATTATTTTTACTTCGTTATCGTCTCTGAGGAACGCTTATGCGCCTGAACAAATTAGCCCTGACCGCCGCGTTATTACTTGGCACCAGTCTGTCCACCCATGCCGCCGATTTAAAAATGGAAGTCTACAATCCGGGCAAGAACGGCATCTTCCCGGTGTCATCTGAAATCATTACCGGCGAAAAAGACGCGGTATTAATCGACGCGCAGTTCCAGCGTAACGACGCTGAAAAATTGGTTGAGAAAATTAAAGCCAGCGGCAAAAACCTGACCACGGTGTATATCAGCCAGTCAGACCCTGATTACTACTTCGGCCTGGATGTGATCCACGCGGCTTTCCCGAAGGCTAAGATCCTTGCCACTCAGGCTACTGTCGATGAGATCAACGCCACCAAACAAGGCAAAATGGCCTTTTGGGGCCCGCAGTTAAAAGACAATGCGCCGAAAGCGGTGATTGTCCCGGAAGCGCTGAAAGGCAACAGTTTTGAGCTGGAAGGCAAGAAGTTTGAAGTGAAGGGCCAGGTCGCTGACCGTACCTTCGTGTGGATCCCATCGCTGAAAGCGGTGGTAGGTGGCGTGCTGGTCGATGGCAATAACATGCATCTGTGGGTTGCCGACAACCAGACGGTTGAATCTCGCCAACAGTGGGTTGCAGCACTGGATCAGATTGCCGCGCTAAAACCGTCCACCGTCGTGCCGGGCCACTTTCTGCCAGGCGCACCGCATACGTTGGAGTCAGTTAAATTCACCAAAGATTATCTTTTGACGCTGGAAAAAGAGCTGCCAAAGGCCAAAGACTCCACCGCCCTCATCGCCGCGATGAAAGGTCATTACTCGCAGTTAAAGGATGATTCATCTCTGGTAATGAGCGCCAAAGTATTGAAGGGAGAAATGAAGTGGCCACAGTAAGCCTTCGATTCTGATTATTGCTGTTATAGAGCCGCTTAACCCTCCGCGACGAGGTGGAGGCTTAAGCGGGACTAAGGGAAAATATCAGAGATTTATGGCGACACTCTCACGAAAGGTCCCTCGGCCTGCACATTCATGCCGAAACCGCAGTCCCCTGTCGTATGCAGATTGACCTGTTCGGCCGCGAAATCCATGCTGACCAAACATTGCCCGCCACTCGCACTCTGGTCGTCAGCTTCGCGATATACCGCTTTGCCCTCTTTCACCGTAGTCACCACAGAGAACTCACCGGTGTTCGGACCGTAATAGAGTGACATCAGTCCCATATACATTCCGCTGAAATCAATTCTAAATTGAGCCTCTTCGGCTTTAACGTCGACTTCGTTCCAATTGCCGAAACCCGCATATTGCCAATACTCACCGGCAACGCTAGGGACTGCTGGCTGGGCATCCAGCTTCGGTTTAATCTGGCTGAGATTGTATTGGGATTTCTTATTATCCGGCGCCAGCATCAGCCAGGCTTTGGCTTTGCGATACTGCTCCTGACGAATATAGGTCAGCGCAATGTTGTTATAAGCAGTGGCGATACTCTCCTGCGGTTTGTGGCAGAACTCACTCCACGCCACCTGATCGCGAAAGACCTCACGGGCTTTGTCGTATTCGCCCTGCTGATAGGCCACTTTTCCGGCGGAAGCATAAATTCCGGCTTTCAAACAGTCGCCATTGATGTCGGGTTCATCGATCTTCGCCAATGCCTGAAGACTCACTGACCAACCCGCCACCAGCAGTAAACTCAATGCCACTTTCATCAAAAACCCTTTTATTAGCGCGGGATTGAACTTTACCGCGTGAAAAACATCCTTACATGTGTGCGATTGCCCTCTCGCACTGGGTCGCTCATTCTGGGATGATGATTCATTCTCCATTTAACTCTTTGAAACACGGCAACTATGACTAATAAACCTGGGAAATCGGCACCGTGGCGTGCCGTTTGGCAACTCATTAAGCCTTATTGGCTCTCTGAAGAAAAATGGCGTGCATGGGGCATGTTGACCACTATCGTTATCCTTTCGCTGGCTAGCGTCTACCTCAGCGTCCTGTTAAATGAATGGAGCCGGGTGTTTTATGATGCTCTGCAAAACAGAAACTATCCGATATTCAAAGCCCAGTTGTTTAAATTTACCTGGCTGGCACTGATCTTTATCGTCATTGCCATCTATAAAGTCTATCTGACACAAGGCCTGCAAATGAGCTGGCGGCGCTGGATGACTGAAGAGTATATGGACAAGTGGCTGGGCAATCACGCCTATTATTACACGGAGTATCAACATCAGGTTGATAACCCGGACCAACGTATATCCGACGATCTCAACGCGCTGACCAGCGGTACGCTGTCGCTGGTGCTGGGGCTGTTATCGAGCGTAGTCACGCTGTTCTCCTTCGTGTTTATTTTGTGGTCAATCAGCGGCCCGCTGACCTTTGCCATCTCTTCGCATGAGATAACCATTCCCGGCTATATGCTGTGGTTCGCTTTGCTGTATGCCATTGTCGGCTCAGTCATTGTCTGGTGGGTGGGTAAACCGTTGGTTCGCCTTGGATTTAACCAAGAGTGGTTCGAAGCCAACTTCCGTTTCGGCCTGATCCGTGTTCGGGAAAACAGCGATGCGATTGCACTTTATCACGGTGAGAAAAGCGAGCGCGAGCAGCTGTCCGGCAAGTTTGATTCGATAAAGACCAACTGGTGGTCGATTATGAAGGTCACCCGTAGTCTCAACGTCGCATCAACCTTCTACGCCCAGTTCGCCAATATATTCCCTATTCTGGTGGCCTCTCCGCGCTATTTCTCCGGCGCGATTCAGATGGGCGCACTGATGCAAATTGCCTCAGCTTTCGGGCAGGTACAGGGTTCGCTCTCCTGGTTTATCAATGCATTTACCGATCTCGCGAGCTGGAAAGCCTGCGTCAACCGTCTGGCTGGTTTCAATGCGGCCATCGAGCAGGTTAACGCGCAACCCCGCGGTATCAGCGTGCTTGAATCAGAGAAGGTCGATCTGCAACTCGACGATCTCACCCTGAAACTCCCCAATGGTAGCCCGCTATTTTGCAACGTTTCCGCCAGCCTTAAGGCCGGTGAACGCGTGCTGATTGCCGGTCCTTCAGGGTGCGGTAAATCCACGCTACTGCGCGCCATTGCCGGAATATGGCCCTACGGCGCAGGACGCATTCATCTTGCCGCCGGTAAAAGTCATCTTTTCCTGCCGCAACGCAGCTACATCCCGATTGGCACTCTGCGCGAAGCGCTGAGCTACCCAGATTCCAGTCGCGACTACACTGATGACCAGCTTAACAAGGTGCTTGAGCAGTGTTGTCTGCCGCATCTGCAAAGTGTGCTGGATGATTACGCCAACTGGAGCCAGCGCCTGTCGCCAGGCGAACAACAGCGCCTCTCGTTCGCTCGAGCGCTGCTTATTCAGCCGGCTATTTTGTTCCTTGACGAAGCCACCAGCGCGCTGGATGACGAAACCGAGCAACGGATGTACAGCCTGCTGGTCAGCGAATTGCCTGAAACTTCGGTGATAAGCGTGGCGCACCGTAACAGCGTGGCGAAATATCACCAGCATTGCTGGCGCTTCAAAAGCCAGGAAGAGGGCGGCAGCCAATTCTCCTCATCGGCGTTACTGCCTGAGTAAATACCGCTAACCAAACCCCGACCGGGGTTTGGTTGTTTTCATTTTCGTTCCTGCCATAAAACCCATCCCAGCGCACAAATTTTCGCTTTTAATTTGTTCAAATGTATACCCCACTATACAATTTACGCTGACAATCGGAGGCCTGATGAAAATCGACAAAACCTCGTTCATACCACTTTATCTACAGATAGAACAACAGCTTACTGAAAAGATCAATACCGGTGAGTTCCAGCCGGGAGATCCTATTCCAACCGAAGCCGCGCTATGCGAAATTTATGGTGTTTCTCGTATGACGGCACGTAAAGCGGTGGACTATCTGGTACGTCAGGGGCAGGTGGAGCGTTTTCGTGGCCGGGGTACTTTTGTGGTCAAAAAAAGTAAAATCAGCAAAGTTAATCTTCCTCTGGATCGTCATCTCACCGCCAGTGAACTGGCCATCGAAATCAACCAACCGATAGAAAACCGCGTGTTGGAGTTCAAACAAATCGCCGCAGACGCCGATATCTCTGCTGCGCTGAATGTGCCAGTGGGTACCTCGCTGTATTTTATGGTCAGGTTACGCTTACTCGGTCAGGAACCTTTTGTGTACGAACAGTGCTGGCTGCTGGCGGATATGTTCCCGGACATGACCCGCCAGGCACTGACCACATCAAAATACGCTTATCTGCGCTCGAAAGGTTATGACCCACTGGGCAGTAATAAGCAGATATCGGCCGAATTGCCGTCGAATAAAATTCGTCTGGCGCTGAATCTTTCGCGTGATGAGCCGGTGTTACATTCCCGCGCCGTGGCGGAATTCACTGATGGCACGCTGTTTGAAGTCTCTGACGTCTATTACAACCAGCAGCACTACAATTTCAGTATCCGTGCCATCGTCAAACGTAAGGACCAGGAGTGACCTGAGGGCCAAACCTGGTTGTAGGCAGAAGCGTTAAGCAATGCCGGAAAGTTGTGCTTTGACCAGATTAGCCACCTGTTCAACCTGCGGGCCGTAAATCACATGCACATCATTTTCCGTCACCCGTTTCACCCCCATCGCCCCCGTTTTCAACAGGGTATCATCCTGAATCTGCGTCATATCTTTAACCTTCACCCGTAAACGGGTAAAGCAGCAGTCGACCTGTGTAATATTACCCTCCCCGCCCAGGCCGATAATAATATTTTGGGTCTTCTCGTTACCTTGCGCAGGTGCGGCGCGCTCATCGGCATCGTTTTCATCCTCTCGCCCCGGCGTTTTGATCCGCATACGCAGGATCACCCAGCGGAAACTGAAGTAATAGAGCGGTGCATAAATGAACCCGAGGATCAACGGATACCACCAGTGAGTTTTCGCCCCGCCCAGCACGCCGAAGATCAGGAAGTCGATCGCCCCGCCCTGCACATTACCAATCATCACATGCATCATCTGCATCAGCACAAATGAGATACCGGTCAGCACGGCATGCATGACATACAGCAGCGGTGAGACAAAGATGAAACAGAACTCCAGTGGTTCGGTAATACCTGTGGTGAAAGAGGCCAACGCACCCGCCAGCATCAGCGCTTTGACACGCCCTTTATGCTCCGGGCGAGCACAGTGATACATCGCCAGCGCAGCGGCAGGCAGCCCAAACATCATCACCGGAATTTTGCCCTGCGCCAGAAAACGAGTGGCCTGCTGAGTCACCTGATCGCTTATCGCGCCAGGATCGGCCAGCGAGGCGTTAAAAATATTCAGGGCACCAACAATGGTCTGATTATCTATCGTGGTGACACCACCAATCGGCGTAAAGCGCACGGTCTCATTAATGATGTGATGCAGGCCGGTCGGGATCAGCAGCCGTTCAGAAGTGGCATAAATAAAAGTGCCGATCTCTCCGGTGCGGCCAATCAACTCACCGACCCATTGAATTCCCTGCGCAACCGTCGGCCAGATAAGTGACATCAGGACCCCGACAATCGGCAGTACTAATATGGTAATAATCGGCACAAAACGCCGTCCGCCGAAGAAGGCGATCGCGGTCGGCAGCACAATGGTATAGAAGCGGTTGTGCAGCCACATGGTGATCAACCCCACCAACACCCCGCCCAGCACACTCATGTTATAAGTGAAAATACCCAGCGTATTGGTGAACTCCGCCGCATAGATCATCGCATCACTTTCAGTCATGCCTTTGGCAGTAAGTTTGGCGATGGTGATGGTCTCTGGCGTGATGTTCTGCGCCAGCAGACTGTAATTAACCCCAACGTGAAGACCGACAAAACCAATCACTGCGGAAAAAGCGGCCGTCGCCTTCTCCGCATTCGCCAGCCCCATCGCCGTGGCTACTGCAAAAAACAGCGGTAAGTTGGCAAACAGCGTACCTGAAACCTGGCGGATAAAACCGATAATCAGTTGCAGGGATTTTATTTGTGCGAAGGACTCACCGGTTACTGCCGGGTTTTGTAAGGCCGCAGCCAGCCCGAGAAAAATCCCCGCCGCAGCGATCACCGAAATCGGCGTCATCAGCGCTTTACCCAGATCGTGGATTTTGCTGCCTAATTTCATCATCCGTTTTCCCTCAGTCAATTGGCAAAAAAGCGCCGTTAATTGAGTAAAGTCATTGAATGTATAGTTGTATAGACATAGAGGTCAAGAGTATGAAAGGGATCACAGTTTGGTGGGTATTCATGGCTGGAATTTTTGATGTGATGGAAAATGCCAACTGCCGTCGGCATTTGTGTTGCTGGCTTATAGCAAAGCTTATACCGCTACACTTTTTCTGCGCATAACCTTCACCACCCGCTCACCTTGCGCATCAAAATAGCGGCTCGGCCATATCACGGCTGGGTTCACGTCCAGCGCTTCGGCAATAATCTTCTCCCCTTTCGGCCATGGACGGGAAAGCGCATTCGCCAATGTCGAAGAACTCAGCCCCGCTGCGCGCGAAACCGCCGCCAGCGTAGTACCACGCTTACGCAGTGAGGCAATGATATCGGCCTGATGCCAGTCGGTACGTGAGAGTTTAGTTTTCATAAAGCATCCTTTCCTGTGAATAATGAATACGCCTGCCAGGAAGAGTAAACCATCAGAAAAATAATCCCAAAACGGGATAAACCAAAGGAATGGAGATGAGATAATATGAAATATTATGTTGGTAAATAGCCAAATAAATCCCAAAGAAAATTTATTTTCTGTTTAGATGGAAGTTGTCCGGTTTAAAAGGATGTATTGGGATTCAAGTAAATAAGTTGAGTATCTGAATGGTAAACTCCCGCCAAGAGATGTCGCGAAAGTAGGTAAGCGCTAACGTTATATTCCTAAAACCCACACCCCATCCCCGCCTTCCCCTCGTGAGAGGGGAAGGAGCAGACCGAGCTGCTTTCAGGTTTGGCTTTTAGCTCCTCCCCTGTCAAGGGGAGGCTGGGAGGGGGTTTGGCTGGCGACTGAGTACCTGAAACCCACACCCCATCCCTACCTTCCCCTCGTGAGAGGGGAAGGAGCCGACCGAGCTGCTTTCAGGTTTGGTTTTTAGCCCCTCCACCTGCCAAGGGGGAGGCGGGGAGGGGGTTTGGCTGGCGACTCCAGGCTTACAGTAAAACTTTCAGACTCTCAATTTTATTCTGCAAATACATAAGAACGGCTGGAAGATCCCGCATGACCTGAAGGTTTGTAAAGCGTACAACCGTCATCCCTGAATCCTGCAAAAAACGAGTTCGCAGTTCATCAGCCCGAATTCCTTGCACGCTAAAATGGCTTTCACCATCAAGCTCAATAATTAGCCCAACTTCTGGCGCGTAGAAATCAACAATATAATTCCCAACACCGTGCTGGCGGCGGAATTTTACGCCCAGCGCTTTCCCCCGAACAGCCTGCCATAAAACAAACTCTGGGTGAGTCAGATTTCCTCTGAGTTTTTGACGTAGTTCTTTATGTTTTGAAGCATTAAACATGTTTATCACCACGCAGCCATGAATATCCCTTCTCAGTAGAATGGACTGTTCAGAGCATATCTTTGCGCAGAGTGACGACAAGCTTGCAGAGCGATTTATGCGGTAAATCTTCCAGAATTTCTATGGGATTATCTCTACACCAAAGACACATAAACCTGTCTCTGGTGTAGAGATAATGCAGGTGCATTTACTCCCCGACGTCTCCGTTCCATCCGCCGCCAAGTGCGGCGATCAGTTTGACGCTGGTGACCATCTGGGTGCTGAGCAACGACAGCACATTTTGCTGCTGAGAGAGGCTGGTGTTTTCTGTGCTGGCGACGTCGAGATAATCGATCATCCCCGCCTGATATTGATTGTAGGTAACGCGGGCTGACTCTTTGGCAGCGTCGGCGGCGCGTTGCTGGGCCAGGGTTTGTGCATCAAGGGTATGCAACTCAACCAGATAATCTTCGACTTCCTGCAAGGCACTGAGCACGCTCTGCCGATAGGCGGCAACCTGTGCATCATAGGCCGCCTCAGACTGGGCCACTTTGCTACGTGTCGCGCCAAAATCCAGCACGGTCTGGCTCAGTTCCGGCCCCAACGACCAGACCCTGTTCGGCAGGGAGAACAGATTATGAAAAGCATTACTGGCGAAACCGCCGCTGGCACTCAACGTCAGGTCCGGATAATAAGCGGCAGTTGCCACGCCAACCGCCGCATTGGCCGAAGCCATGGTGCGTTCAGCCGCTGCAATGTCAGGGCGACGCTGTAGCAATTGCGACGGCAATCCCGGCGGAATCGACGGTAAAGTGAATTTGATCTCGCGCGCTGTCAGGGTGAACTGCGCAGGAGGCTTGCCCATTAACACCGCAATGGCGTGCTCCATCTGTGCGCGCTGCCACTGTATCTGCAACGCCGAGGCGCGGGCGCTTTCCAACTGGGTTTGCGCCTGCGCCAACGTGGCCCGCGATGTATTCCCACCGGTATATTGATTCTGAATAATGGTCTGATAACGCTCATAGGCCGCAATACTGCGGTTATACAGCGCAATTTGTTGGTCCATCACACGCAGCTGGAAATAATCCTGCGCCAGTTCAGACTGCGCGCTGAGCGTGGCGTCAGCAAGATCGGCCTTACTGGCCTGTGCGCTGGCCTTGTCCTCTTCCACCGTGCGGCGTAATTTGCCCCATAAATCAAGCTCCCAACTGGCACTGAGTTGCGCCGATTGTTGCTTAGTGATCGCCGAAGAGGTACCGCTGCGGGTGCTGCCCACGGTGGCATCAGCGGACGGATACAGACCGGATCGCGCCTCTGTCACCAGCGCCTGCGCCTGCCGGTACTGTGCGGCATATTGTGCGACATTTTGGTTGGAAATCTGCACCTGACTCAACAAAGACGACAGCTCCGGGTCCTGATACACCGTCCACCAATCACCCTTGGTGTGATTGTCCTGCGGTACCGCCGCAGTCCAACCTTTGGCTTCTTTAAATTCCAGCGAAAGCGGAGCCGATGGCCGCTGATAATCAGGGCCGACGGTACAGGCACTGATCAGCAATGCAAACGCCAGAGGTGCCAAGCGGAATAGAACGGAACGGGTGTTAGCGGATGTCATCAGAATCTTTTCGCTTTTCAAAGAATGAGTCATAAATTTCTTAGTCATGAAGAGACTAGTCATGTAAATCAGCCTGTGGTGATGACGCATGAGGGCGCAGACGATGCCAGAAACGGCGCGTCGCGCGGCTCGACCGGTCCATATACAGATAGACCACCGGCGTGGTGAACAGGGTCAATATCTGGCTCAATGCCAGCCCACCAGCAATGGCCAGTCCCAGCGGGCTGCGCAGGTCAGCGTCGCCGCCGCTGCCAAGTGCCAGCGGTAAAGCGCCGAAGAACGCGGCCAGCGTGGTCATCAGGATCGGGCGGAAACGCATCAGGCAGGCCTGCGTGATCGCCTGCTGCGGTGACAGTCCAAGGCGGCGTTCGGCGTCGAGCGCGAAGTCGATCATCATGATCGCATTCTTCTTCACAATGCCAATCAACAGCAAAATCCCGATCAGCGCGATCACCGTCAGTTGCGTACCGGTCATTAACATCAGCAATAACGCACCAAGCCCGGCGGACGGCAACGTGGAGAGAATCGTCAGCGGATGAATATAGCTTTCATATAAGACGCCGAGCACGATATACACCGCCGCCAGCGCCGCCAGAATCAGCCACGGCATCATGCTAACCGAGGAGCCAAACGCCTGCGCGGTACCGGCAAATCCGGCCTGAATGGTGTCAGGCAGACCAATTTGCGCCATCGCGGTTTTAATCAAACCCTGCGCGTCGCCAAGTGCTACTCCGTCAGCCAGATTAAAGGCCAGCGTAGTGGTGGCCGATTGCCCCTGATGCGCCACAGACAGCGGCGCGTTGGCTCCGCTAAATTGGGCAAAGGCCGAGAGCGGCACCTGATTGCCGGAGTCAGTAATAACATACAGCTGATTGAGCACGTCAGGATTGCTGGTGTAGTCGTCCGTCAGACCCATCACCACGTGATACTGGTTAAGCGTTTTGTAGATGGTCGCGATTTGCCGCTGACTAAAGGCATTGTTCAACAACGTGTCGATCATCTTAATATTGACGCCAAGACGCGAAGCCTTATCGCGGTCAATCGTCAGCATCACTTCCTGCCCACCGGTCTGCGAGTCAGTATCTACGCCAGTCAGCTGCGGCAGTTTCTCGAACGCGGCTTTCACTTTCGGCGCCCATTCGCGCAACAGCGATAAGTCATCCGCCTGTAAGCTGTACTGATATTGCGCATTGGCGCTGCGTGCGCCGACGCGTAAGTCCTGCGCCGCCATCAGGAACAGCTGTGCCCCGGCCAGCTTGCTGGTTTTCTCCATCAGCCGGTTAACCACTTCATTAGCGTTAGCGGTACGCTGTTTGTAATCTTTTAACCGTACGAAGAACGTCGCGGTATTGCGTGACCCGAACCCGCCGCTGCCCGCCGAACTCATCACCGCATCAACAGCCGGATCGTCCTGGATAATTTTACTGTATTCCAGCACCTTGGGCTGAATCGACTGGAAGGACGTGTTCTGATCGGCGCGCATCATGCCCATTAGCATGCCGGTGTCCTGATTGGGGAAGAAGCCTTTTTCCACCACGGTATAAAGGTAGACGTTGAGAATGATGGTCAGCAGCAGGCCAAACATGGTGATCAGTTGATGGCGCATTACCCAGCCCAGCGCGGCGGCATACGCTGCCAGCAGGCGGTTCAGCGCATTCTCAATAATGCGGTAAATACGCGGTTGGCGTTTTTCCACCGCCGGTTTGCGGCGCAGAAAACGGGCGCATAGCATCGGCGTCAGGCTGAGCGACACCAGCATGGAGATGATCAGCGACACGGTCAGCGTCACTGCGAACTCGCGAAACAGCCGTCCGAGCAGGCCGTCCATCAGCAGCAGCGGAATGAAGACGGCAACCAGTGAGAGCGTCATCGACAGCACGGTAAAGCTGACTTCTTGCGCCCCTTTAATGGCGGCACGCACCGGCCCCAGTCCCTCCTCAATGTGGCGGGTGATATTTTCCAGCACCACAATGGCGTCATCGACCACAAAGCCGGTGGCGATGATCAGTGCCATCAGCGACAGGTTATCCAGGCTGTATCCCAGCAGGTACATCACCGAGCAGGTGCCGATGAGCGACACTGGCAATGCCAGCGCAGGAATGATCACCGCTTGTAAATTGCGCAGGAAAACAAATACTACCGCGATAACCAACACCGTGGCTTCAAGCAGCGTCACTTCGGTGGCACGCAGCGAACCGGAAATAGTACCAGAACGGTCGAGCGCGATGTGTAGCGCCACGTCGCCCGGCAAGCTCTCTTCCATCTGGGGCAACGCGCTTTTGATGGCACGAATGGTCTCCAGCATGTTGGCACCTGCCTGACGGGTAACACCAATCATCACCGACGGCGTACTGTTGTAGTAGCCAACGTTGTATTTATCTTCCACAGAATCATACACATTGGCGATGTCGCTCAGGCGAATTGCCGCGCCGTTAATGTAAGTCACAATCAGCGTTTTGTACTGGGCTGCCGTGCTTTGCTGACCATTGCCTTCAATCATCCAGGACTGTCCGGAACCTTGTAAAATACCCTTCGGCAGATTGGTGGTGCTGTTAGCAATCGCGGACCGGATAGTGTCGAGTGAGATGCCATACTGGCTGACGGCTTCCGGGCGAAGATCGATACGCACGCCAGGCAGCGCAGAGCCGACCAGCGATACCTGGCCGACACCGTCAACCTGAGCAATTTTCTGCTGCAGTTGGCTTGAAGCAATATCGTACAGCTCGCCTTTGCTGCGCGTGGCCGAGGTGAGCGCCAACATGATGATCGGCGCGTCCGACGGGTTAGCTTTACGGTAGGTTGGCAACGACGGCATGCTGCTTGGCAACAGAGCCCGCGAGGCGTTAATTGCCGCCTGTACATCACGCGCAGCGCCGTTGATCTCACGGTCGAGATCAAACTGCAATATCACGGTGGTTTTGCTCTGCGAACTGCTGGACGTCATTTCGCTGACGCCGGCAATCTGCCCTAAAGCGCGTTCAAGCGGCGTCGCCACCGTAGCGGCCATGGTTTCCGGGCTGGCACCAGGCAGGCTGGCGCTGACCATGATCACCGGCAGATCCACCTGCGGCAACGGTGCAACCGGCAGCAGGCGGTAACCGAGCAGGCCCAGCAGCACAATGGCACCGGTCAGCAGCAGCGTCGCCACCGGGCGGAAGATGAAAAAGCGCGAGATGTTCATCTATTGATTACCGGCCGATTGCTGACGGTCCTGTTTTTTTTCAGCCTGAAGCGCACGCTTTCTTTTCAGACGCGGATTCCAGCGGGTCGCCAGGCGATCAAACATCAGGTAAATCACCGGCGTAGAGAACAACGTCAGTAACTGACTGAAGATCAGGCCGCCGACAATCACCAGCCCCAGCGGCTGGCGCAGTTCCGCACCGGATCCGCTGGCCAGCATCAACGGCAACGCACCGAGTAGTGCCGCCATAGTGGTCATCAGGATCGGCCGAAAACGCAGTAAACAGGCCTGATGGATCGCCTCCCGCGGCGACATGCCGTGTTTGTTTTCGGCCTCGAGCGCAAAGTCGATCATCATGATGGCGTTTTTCTTGACGATGCCGATCAGCAGGATCACACCGATAAGCGCAATCAGACTGAACTCGGTATTGGCGAACAACAAGGTGAGCAGTGCGCCCACCGCCGCCGACGGCAGCGTCGAGAGGATTGTCACCGGATGAATAAAGCTTTCATACAGAATACCGAGCACCACGTACATGGTCAGTAATGCGGCGAGGATCAGCCACAGCGTATTCCCGGTAGCGCTTTCAAAGGATGATGCCGCCCCCTGATAACGCAGAGTAATACTGTCCGGCAGGGAAAGATCCGCCACGCTTTGTTTGATGGTCGCCTGCGCCTGCTCCAGCGAATAACCGTCTTTGAGGTTGAAAGAGACGGTCACCGCCGGGAACTGATTGAGACGTGCCTGCAACAATGCACCGGTGCGCAGATGTATTTTGGCAATCGACGTCAGTTTTACCATGCCCGCCGTCGAATTGCTGGACGTGTTGCTGGCGGAAGTGCTGGTGGTGGAACCCGACGCGCTCGTGGTGGAAGTACTGTTTGCATCCGACGATGAAGAGGCGTCAGTGTTGCTGGTCGCCAGATAGATATCCTCAAACGAGGCCGGAGACTGCTGGAACTGCGGCGCAACTTCGAGCACCACCCGGTATTGGTTTGACTGAGTAAAAATGGTGGAAACCAGCCGCTGGCCAAAAGCATTATACAGCGCGGTATCGACGTCAGAAGCGGTAATACCAAAACGCGCAGCGGCATCGCGGTCCAATTCAACGTAGGCCACCTGCCCCTGATTTTGCAGGTTGCTGACCACATCGCTGAACTCCGGCTGCTGACTCAGTTTCTCAATCAGTTTCGGCGTCCAGGTGACCAGATTTTCGCTGTCGGCATCGTCGAGCGTGAACTGGTACTGGCTTGGCGTAACCTGGTCATCGACCGTGAGATCCTGCGAAGACTGCATATACAGCTCAATCCCTGGCACCGAAGCTGTTTCCTGCTTAAGACGAGCAATGATCGCGGGAGCACGTTCGTCACGCTGAGCAAAAGACTTCAGGTTAATTTGCAGCCGCCCGCTGTTCAGGCTGGTGTTGTTACCGTCCACGCCAATGGTCGAAGATACGCTGTCAACTGCCGGATCCTGTAAAATGGCGGCGGTTAGCAACTGCTGGCGGCGGCCCATTTCGCCGAAGGAGACATCCTGTGACGCCTGCGTGATCCCCTGAATCATCCCGGTATCCTGCGACGGGAAGAAGCCTTTCGGCACAATCACATACAGCAATGCGGTGAACACCAGCGTAGCGGCGGCCACCAGCAAGGTCAGACGTTGATGATTAAGCACCACGATCAGCATACGGTCATAGCCGGCAATCAGCTTGTCGAATAGCTGCCCGCCTTTACGGTAAAAACGGCTCTGTTTCTCTTCGGGAATATGGCGCAGTAAATAGGCGCACAGCATCGGCGTCAGGGTTAGCGAAACCACCATCGACACCAGAATCGACACCGCCAGCGTAATAGCAAACTCGCGGAATAACCGCCCCACCACGTCGCCCATAAACAGTAGCGGGATCAGCACGGCGATCAGCGAGAACGTCAGGGAAATGATGGTAAAACCGATCTGCGCCGAGCCTTTCAGCGCCGCCTGCATCGGCGTTTCGCCTTCTTCCAGCCGCCGCGTAATGTTCTCCACTACCACGATGGCGTCATCAATAACAAAGCCGGTCGCAACGGTCAGCGCCATCAGCGACAGATTGTTCAGGCTAAATCCGCACAGGTACATCACGCCGAATGTGCCAACCAGCGAAAGGGGCACAGCGACGCTCGGAATGAGGGTCGCCGCGACGTTGCGCAGGAACAGGAAAGTGACCATCACCACCAGCGCAATCGACAGCATCAGTTCAAACTGTACGTCACTGATGGAGGCGCGGATGGTCTGGGTACGGTCAGACAAAATCGTGACGTTGACCGAGTCCGGTAGCGCTTCCTGCAATTTCGGCAACTGCTGTTTAATGGCATCCACCACCGAAATCACGTTGGCTCCCGGCTGGCGCTGTACGCTGATGATGATCGCCGGTTGTTTATTGGCCCACGCCGACAGGTACTGATTCTCCGGCGCTTCGGAAAGTGTGGCGATGTCGCGCAAACGCAGCGCCGCACCGTTCTGATAAGTGATAATCAGATTGCCGTACTCAGCAGCGGTGCGCAGTTGATCGTTGGCATCGATGGTGACCGAATGATATTTGCCGTCAAAGCCGCCTTTGGAGCCGTTGACGTTGCTGTTGCCAATCAGCGTGTTGATATCTTCCAGCGTCAGGCTGTGTGCCGCCAGCGCGCGCGGATTGACCTGTACCCGAACGGCTGGCTGATTACCGCCCGCCAGCGTCACCATACCGACGCCGGAGATTTGCGACAGCTTCAGCGCCACGCGGGTATTCACCAAATCCTGCACTTTCGTCAGCGGCAGTGATTCAGAGGTCACGGCCAGCGTCAGCACTGCACTGTCGGCCGGGTTGACCTTTTTGTAGGTCGGCGGATTGGGCAGGTCTTTCGGCAGCAGGCTGTCGGCGGCATTAATGGCCGCCTGCACTTCCTGCTCAGCGACGTCCAGCGAGAGATCTAACGAGAATTTAAGCGTGATGATCGATGAACCGCTGGCGCTGGAGGAGTACATCTGACTCAGGCCCGCCATTTGCCCCAATTGGCGCTCAAGCGGCGCCGTAATGCCCGACGCCATAACGTCCGGGCTGGCGCCTGGATAGAGCGTAGTCACCTGTATCGTCGGATAATCCACCTGCGGCAGCGCCGAGGTAGAAAGCATGTTGTAGGCAAAAATGCCCGACAGCAGCACCGCAACCATCAGCAAAATGGTGGCGACCGGCCTTTGTATAAAGAGGCGTGAAGGATTCATTTCGACCCGCTGTCTTTACCGGTGGTGGTGTTTCCGGCGGTGGCATTACTGACAGAGGGTTCTTTCGGCGCTGCGGCTTCACCGGCGGCGCTGGCGGTGACAACCTGCACTTTGCTGCCATTGTTCAGGCGGTCAATACCGGTGGTGACCACCTGTTCGCCCGGTACAATACCGGACAGCACGACAACTTTGTTATCGCCGAAAGGTGGGCCTGATTTCACCTGGCGTCGCTCGACCGTGCTATCGGCCTTCACCACGTAGACAAAATCTCCCGCAGCACTCAGCTGTAAAGAGGCAGCCGGGATCACGGTGGTCTTCTCCAGAGTCCCCACCTGTAAACGGGCATTCACAAACTGGTTCGGATAGAGCTTTTCATCATGGTTATCGAACAGCGCTTTCAGCTTAATGCTACCGGTGCTGGTGTCGATTTCGTTACTGATAAATTGCAGTTTGCCTTGTCCAAGCACGCCGCTGCCATCCTGATCAAAGGCAGTGGTCGGCAGCTGTTGGCCGCCGCGCAATGCTTTGAGCAGAGTTTGCACGTTACTTTGCGGCACGCTGAACGTGACGGCAATTGGCTGAGTTTGGGTGATGGTGACGATGCCGGTCGTCGAGCTGCTGCTCACCATATTGCCCGGGTCAACCAGACGCAAACCGACATGCCCGCTAACCGGCGCGGTGATTTTGGCAAATTCCAGATTCAGTTTTGCAGCGGCAATCTGTGCCTGATCGGCCTTCACGGCACCGGCGTACTGGCCGGCGGTCGCCATCTGACTTTCCAGATCCTGACGCGCCAGAGAGTCCTGCGCGTAGAGTTTTTTGTAGCGGGCCAGCGTGAGCTCGGCGCTTTTGGCCAGTGCCTGATTCTGCGCTAAATCACCCTGATACTGCTCCAGCGTTGCCTGATAACTGCGCGGATCAATCTGCGCCAACAGTTGACCTTGCTCCACTTTCTGGCCTTCGGTGAAATAGACTTTCATCAGTTGCCCGTCAACCCGGCTGGTGACCGTCACCGTCGCATTGGCCACAACCGTACCCAGCGCTCGCAAAAATACGGGCACATCGGCCTGCTCGGCTTTTCCCGCCTGCACCGGCGTTGAGCCGCCGGTCATCGCAGCACCGTTCATTCCTCCGCGCATTCCGCCACGTCCTGGCCCGCCATTTTTCCCGGCAGTGGTTGACGAACTGTGATGGAAGGCAAAATACCAGACCAAAATAGCCGCGATGATCACAGCAATGACAAACCACAATCTTGTGCGGCGTTGAGAGCGGGAAGAGGCATTTGGCAGCATAAATTTCTTGGTTTCGCAGTAAAAATGAGGATAAAACAGCTGAATTAGGTCCTTCAACCAGAAGGATACATTATCGCGAAAATAGCCGCGGGCTGTTTTTAGGACAACGTAAAGATTACGTTAGCAATTGATTTCATATGTTTCTCACGACTGTATGAATTCTAACAGCTAATTGGGTAAGTGGGGGGTCTGTACTGCCTGATGATAGGACAACCTTGTAATAGGGTGCGCGAACTCCCGCAAACACCCGATTACAGTGGTAAATTCTAAATACCTCTCCCATTGATGATTTGTATTGTTTCTGCCCCCGGCCTGTTGATATGTTGAGATAAAGTCTTTTTCTTCTCGTTTCTCTTTGAGCTAACTTCGGGGCGCGGCAGATTATTATGGGCACAAAATTTCATTCTAAACCGGTGATTGGGGTGACGCTGGATAGTGAAGAGAGTGGCGGGTACTCAGATTCCCCATGGTATGCATTGCGCCAGAATTACCTGGACACTCTGGCAGGGCTGGGTGCCGTACCGCTGGCGCTGCCCCATTACGGCGAGCTGGCTGAAGAGTATCTCTCGTTATGCGATGCCATTGTGGTGACCGGCGGTGCCTTTGACGTTCCACCTTCGTTGTTCAACGAACGGCAATCGAGCGAGCACATTCGCCTGAAACCGGCACGCACTGAATTTGAAACTGCCATTGTGCAGGGCGCTATGCGCCGTAATATGCCGCTGCTCGGCATCTGTGGTGGTCAGCAACTGCTGGCGGTACTTACCGGCGGCACACTGCATCAGCACATCCCCGATGCACTTCCCCACGCACTCGAACACAGCACCACGGTCGATACTGAAAATGCCGGTGGCAAAAAACGCGCGCGTCATGAAGTAGAAATCTTTGTGGGCACCCTGCTCAGCCGCTGTGTTGATTCATTACGTTATGAGGTCAACAGCTCCCACCATCAGGCCGTGAAAACGGTGGGCGATGGCTGCCGCATTAATGCCGTCGCGCCGGATGGCGTTATCGAAGGCATAGAATGTGACGGTTATGATTTTTGTCTTGGCGTGCAATGGCACCCGGAATATTTCCAACATCAACAGGATAAAAAACTGCTCGCGGCCTTTGTCAGCGCAGCAGCCCATTATCAGCAAACCATGCGCAGCAGCGGACAGGCCATGGCACAGGCGATGAATCGCTTAGGCAATGACAACAAATGAATGCAGTAAACCAGCCACCGAGTGGCTGACCACGCGTACCAACGCGTTTTTAAGTACAGTGCTTTACTCTCTACGGGGCGCATTCCTCGCCCCGTCATGCATTAACGACGGTTTTTCCACCTCTTTCAGCGCAATAACTTCAACGCACCGGTCAGCGACTTCACCCATTTCTCCTGGCCACACAGCGCCAAACCATCCAACGTTTCCGTGGCTAAATCCCGCTGCGGGAAAGCCTGTTCATACTCTTCAAAACTGTGCATTGAGCGGGCAAATGCCGGAAACGGCACCACGGCTTTTTCAGCGTCTGACGCCAACGCTTTGAGTAGCAGTTCGCGCATTTGCTCCGCGCTGGCTTGCAGGATCGGCACAGGCAGTTTTGAACTCACATCCAACGTTCTGCCCTGCGAATCAGACAGCTGACTGGCGGCGAGTTGCGGAAACTTAGCGGCCAGACCGATGCCCAGTGCGCTGGCAGTATTGGCGATCAGGCCAAGAGGAAGTTCAGGGTTAACGATAATCGCAAGGCGAAGTGAAGTGCTCAAGAGGAGATCCTTTCAGGGACGAATAAGTACCTGTGATCATAGCGACAGACAGCAGGTAAGTGCTTTCTTTCTACACACATTTCGCGTTATTTTTGGTAATATATTTCTAAAATAAGCCATTAATGAGGAAATCATGTCAAATACTGAATTAACATCGGCAGACCTGCGTATTTTGCGTCAACTTCAACACACTGGACGGATCACCAATCAGGATCTGGCGGATAAAGTCGGCATGGCCACCTCGCCCTGCTGGCGCCGGGTGAAACAACTGGAAGAGAGTGGCGTGATCACCGGATATCAGGCCAGGATTGATCGCAAGAAAATTGGGCTGGGGATCCTGGCGTTTATTCGGGTGAAAATCGACAGCCATAACGAGGAGGAGGCACAACGCTTCGAGCAACAGGTCGGCGAATTAAAACCAGTGATCGCCTGTTACGCCGTCGCCGGAGATGCCGATTTTATGTTGCAGGTGGTCGCAGAGGATCTCGACAGCTTTTCAACGTTTGCTATGGAAGTAGTCCGCCGCCTGCCTGGCATTAAAGAGATGCAAACCACCTTCGTACTGCGCGAAGTCAAACCGCTGGACGTGCTGCCGTTGTGAGGTTGGCGGCTCCAATATTGCTGTGGCAGCGTGAGTATTCGCACTTTAGTACAGCGATTCTATGGCATAAGATAAATTATGCCGATTGCCGGAGAAAGTGATTGGCAGTAAATATTCCATCTAAATTTTATTTATTCAAAAAGTTACAGGACATATTGAAATCAAATTAATAGTTGTGATTTTATTGTTATAAAAAAGTAATAATATATACATGAATACCTGCCGTTTAAATTCCGCATTTAAGTGATCTATTTCACTCTTTCATTTATGTTGCCGAAATTTGTTATTCCCTTTCGCAACCCGTTGTCAGAATAGCCTGCGAAACGAGAAAGGCTGTGAAATGGAAATAGAACATATTATTTACAACTTATTCGGGCAAACGCCGTCAGGGCCGACGCGTTGTAAAACCTTTACTCATGAGTGTCATTGGTCATGACATCAAACAGACTTTCAGACGAAAAATTAACAGTTAAACCGATTAGATTCTGAGTCATCAATTTATTCATTGATGTCTGTTTCAGGTGTCTATTATTTCCCGTGCTAAGCGAGGCGGTTAATAGCCATGGACATTATTTTTGAGGGAAAACGATTTTTTGGGCGATGAGGGTGCATATGAATATTGGGATACCAAAAGAACAATTAACTAATGAGGCACGCGTTGCGGCGACACCTAAAACAGTAGAACAGATGTTAACGCTGGGTTTTTCCGTGAACATTGAATCGGGTGCCGGACAAAAAGCGAGTTTTGATGATACTGCCTACCAGGCAGTTGGCGCGACGGTAGTTGATGGTATGGAAATCTGGCTGGCGGATGTGATCTTGGCCGTCAATGCGCCAAGAGACGAAGAGATAGCACTGATGCGCGCTGGGAGTACGCTTATCTGTTTTATCTGGCCAGCGCAAAATCCAGACTTATTGAAAAAACTGGCCGCTCGTCAGGTCAACGTAATGGCGATGGATTCGGTGCCGCGTATTTCACGCGCTCAGTCAATGGATGCGCTAAGTTCAATGGCCAATATTGCAGGTTATCGCGCCATTATCGAAGCGGCCCATGAATTCGGCCGTTTTTTCACGGGACAAATCACGGCAGCGGGAAAAGTTCCCCCGGCGAAAGTGGTCATTATCGGTGCTGGCGTGGCAGGACTGGCGGCCATTGGTGCAGCCGGCAGCCTCGGGGCTATCGTCCGTGCTTTTGACACGCGTCCGGAAGTGAAAGAACAGGTACAAAGCATGGGGGCTGAATTCCTCGAACTGAATTTCGAAGAAAAGGCTGGCAGCGGGGATGGCTATGCCAAAGTCATGTCCGCCGCGTTTATCAGGGCTGAGATGGCACTGTTTGCCGCCCAGGCAAAAGAGGTGGACATCATCGTCACCACGGCGTTGATCCCAGGCAAACCGGCGCCACGCTTGATCACCGCAGCGATGGTTGCCTCGATGAAGCCGGGCAGCGTGATTGTTGACTTAGCAGCTCAGAACGGCGGTAACTGCGAACTGACGGTGGCAGACCAGATAACGGTGACCGAAAATGGCGTAAGGATCATCGGCTATACCGATTTGCCAAGCCGTTTGCCGACCCAGTCTTCCCAGCTCTACGGTACCAATCTGGTTAACTTGCTAAAACTGCTCTGTAAAACGAAAAACGGCGACATCATGATCGATTTTGATGATGCGGTGATTCGGGGTGTTACGGTGGTAAAACTCGGCGAAGTGACCTGGCCGGCTCCCCCTATCAAGGTATCAGCGCAGGCTCCAGTTGTCTCCCTACCTAAATTGCCAGCCAAACCGAGCGCACCCTGGAAGAAATACCTGCTGCTGGTGGTGGTAATGGCACTATTTGGCCGGTTAGCCAATGTCGCGCCACAGGCGTTTCTATCGCATTTTACCGTTTTCGCGCTGGCCTGCGTGGTGGGTAATTACGTGGTTTGGAACGTCAGCCACGCACTGCACACCCCCTTAATGTCAGTCACCAACGCTATTTCAGGAATTATCGTGGTCGGTGCACTACTGCAGATTGGGGCCGGCGGTTGGGTCGGTACGCTGTCGTTTATCGCGGTGCTGATTGCCAGCATCAATATTTTCGGCGGATTCACCGTCACTCAGCGCATGCTGAAAATGTTCCGTAAAGGCTAAGGGAAAATCATGGTCCATATTTCGGAGGGATTAGTCACAGCGGCTTATATCGTGGCGGCCATCCTGTTTATCTTCAGCCTGGCTGGACTGTCGCAGCACGAGACATCCGTGCGGGGAAACTTTTTCGGCATTACCGGCATGGCGCTAGCCTTGTTGGCCACGGTGGCCGGATTGGGTGCCGACGCGGGTACGATGGCCCGGATCGTGGTGGCAATGGCGATCGGCGGGACGATTGGCGTTTACCTGGCCAAAAAAGTTGAGATGACCGGCATGCCTGAACTGGTGGCGATGTTGCACAGCTTTGTCGGTCTGGCGGCGGTATTAGTGGGTTATAACAGCTATCTCCACCATGAAGCCGGCGTTGATGCAGTCATGGTCAACATTCATTTAACCGAAGTGTTTCTCGGCATCTTTATCGGCGCGATCACCTTTACGGGCTCGATCGTTGCCTTCGGCAAACTGCGCGGCATCTTTTCGTCCAAAGCGCTGAAATTGCCGCAGCGACACAAGCTGAATGGGCTGGCGCTGCTGTTTTCTTTGCTGCTACTTGGGGTATTTGTCAAACCGGACATGCTTAACCTGCCGGAGAGCGTCGTGACGGCAATCGGGCCGCAGTTTTTGGCGTTGCTGGTGATGACTCTGATTGCGCTAGCGTTCGGCTGGCATCTGGTGGCGTCCATCGGCGGGGCGGATATGCCGGTGGTGATATCCATGCTTAATTCCTACTCGGGCTGGGCGGCGGCGGCGGCCGGTTTTATGCTCAATAACGATCTGTTGATCGTGACCGGCGCGTTGGTAGGCTCATCTGGTGCCATTCTCTCCTATATCATGTGTAAAGCCATGAACCGTTCGTTTATCAGCGTGATAGCCGGAGGATTCGGTTCTGACGGCGTGGCGTCCAACTCGGAGGAGGAAACCGGCGAATACAGTGAAATTACCGCCGGGGAAACGGCCGAACTGCTGAAAAACTCAGCTTCGGTGATCATCACTCCTGGCTACGGTATGGCGGTGGCGCAGGCCCAATATCCGGTAGCGGATATGACCAAAAAATTACGGGAACGCGGCATCAAAGTCCGCTTCGGTATTCATCCGGTCGCCGGACGCTTACCGGGGCACATGAACGTGCTGCTGGCAGAAGCCAAGGTTCCTTACGATATCGTCCTGGAATTGGATGAAATCAATGATGATTTCGCCGATACCGATACGGTGCTGGTCATCGGGGCAAATGATACGGTGAACCCGGCTGCTCAGGAAGATCCGCAGAGTCCGATTGCCGGCATGCCGGTACTGGAAGTCTGGAAAGCCCAGAACGTAATTGCCTTCAAACGCTCAATGAATACCGGTTATGCCGGCGTGCAAAACCCGCTGTTCTTCAAAGAGAATACGCAAATGCTGTTCGGTGACGCCAAAGCCAGCGTGGAGGCGATCCTCAAGCACCTTTAAAATACCGTTAACATTACCGGTGATTTCGGCATCACCGGTAATAAGGCGCTGTTAATTTTTTATATGGACTATTACGCCAGTTAAACCGGAGAAACAAATGTGCGCTGGATATTGATTGTCATCGTCTGGCGAAATATATCTCCTCTTATACAGCACTGATAGGCAATAGATTGATATAAAAGGGGTTTAATCATGTCCCGTATTATAATGTTAGTTCCTATCGGCCCAAGTGTCGGATTAACCAGTGTCAGTCTGGGAATAATTCACGCCATCGAACGTAAAGGCCTGCGTCTGAGCGTGTATAAACCCATTGCCCAACAGCGAGACGATGGAGTCCCAGAAGATCTTCAGGCCAATGCGGGTCTTCTCACCGCGAAACCGCTCACTGTCCAGCATGTCGAGACACTGCTAGGCACCAATCAGCAAGATCGGCTACTCGAAGAGATTGTCGCTGGCTTTTATGCACAGACCCAAGATGCGCAAGTGGTACTGGTGGAAGGTGTCGTATCAACCGGTCGCCATCAGTTCACCCATGCGTTGAACAACCAAATAGCGAAAGCACTGAATGCGGAAATTGTTTTTGTGTTATCGCCGGGCGACGATTTATCGGCGCGATTTAAAGAGCATATTGAGGTGGCGCGCATCGGCTTTGGTGGCAGTAAGAACAAAAATATCATCGGTGTCATTATTAACAAGCTGAACGCGCCGGTTGACGATCAGGGTCGTATCCGTCCTGATTTGTCTGAACTGTTTGAGCGCATTGGCAAGGACGATACACCCAATGCCGATGGTAATGCGGGATTCCTCGATAGCCCACTGCCTATATTGGGACGCATACCCTGGAACATTAGGCTTATTGCTACGCGCGCTATCGATATGGCACGACACCTGAACGCTCGCATTATCAATGAAGGTGAGATACGAACACGCCGAATCACTTCCATCACTTTCTGCGCGGCGAATCTTCCGCAGTTATTAAAACACTTTCTCCCCGGTTCATTGCTGGTCACCTCGGCCGATCGCCCAGAAGTGTTGATTGCCGTCTGTTTAGCCGCGATGAGTGGCGTCGAGATCGGTGCCATTTTGCTGACCGGCGGTAAGGAAATAACCCCAAGCGTTGCCGCACTATGCAAGAGCGCCTTCCAAACCGGGCTACCGCTATTTATGGTCGACACCCAGACCTGGCAGACTTCACTTACCCTGCAACGTTTCAGTCTGGAAGTCCCTGTGGACGATTATCAGCGGGTGGAACAAATACAGGACTACATTGCCGGTCATATCAGTACCCGCTGGATCGATTCATTGACCACCGGTTCCGGGAATTCGCGCCGCCTGTCTCCGCCGGCGTTTCGTTATCAGTTGACTGAACGGGCCCGGCAGGCCAATAAACGTATCGTGATGCCCGAAGGAGAGGAGCCACGTACGATCAAAGCGGCGGCCATCTGTGCTGAGCGCGGTATTGCACGATGTGTGTTGCTGGGTGATCCAATTGAGATCAAGCGTATTGCCGCTGCACAAGGCGTGGTACTAGGTAACGGCATCGACATTATCGATCCTGCGCTGGAACGTGAGAAATACGTGGCACAACTGGTGGCATTGCGCAAGAACAAAGGCATGACTGATGTCGTGGCACGGGAGCAGTTGGAAGACAATGTGATGCTGGGAACATTAATGTTGGCGGAAGAAACCGTTGACGGCCTGGTCTCCGGTGCCGTACATACGACGGCCAATACTCTTCGCCCAGCACTCCAACTGATTAAGACCGCGCCAGGGTGTTCCCTGATCTCATCGGTGTTTTTTATGCTGCTGCCGGATCAGGTATTGGTGTATGGCGACTGCGCCATCAATCCGGATCCGACTGCCGAACAGTTGGCGGAAATTGCGATTCAATCCGCGGATTCGGCGGCAGCGTTCGGCATTGAACCCCGTTTGGCGATGCTCTCCTACTCTACCGGCACGTCGGGTATCGGCATCGATGTGGATAAGGTGCGCGAAGCCACTCGTCTGGTTCAGGAAAAACGGCCTGATTTGCTGGTCGACGGCCCGTTGCAATACGATGCCGCCATCATGGCCGATGTGGCCCGGTCGAAAGCACCTAATTCACCGGTGGCCGGTAAAGCTACCGTATTTATCTTTCCAGATTTAAATACCGGCAATACAACCTATAAAGCCGTGCAACGCTCAGCCAATTTAGTATCTATTGGGCCGATGCTGCAGGGTATTCGTCGGCCAGTGAATGATTTATCGCGCGGGGCATTGGTGGACGACATTGTTTATACTATTGCACTGACAGCGATCCAGGCAGCGCAAAATTCATATAGGACCCAGAGTGTAAATTAATACGCTCCATTACCTAATATAACATTTGAATATTTTATTTATTCTGTGATGACTGGATGTATTAAAACCCTCTCCACCCGGTTGGGTTAATACCTTGCACCTGCATTAGCCGCTTTCGCCTAAAAAACCACCGGCGGATATTATCAGGTTGAGTATATTGGTCGATGGGAGGACACAGATAACCTTTTTTCATTTACTTAAAAAGTTAAGGATTTATCATGACAATTTCAACTTTTTCCCTGCCCCGTAATATTATTTATGGGGAAAATGCGTTGGATCATTTATCGACATTAATCGGTAAAAGAGCCGCACTGGTGACCGGCGGAAGTTCGATGAAGCGCCTGGGATTTTTAAAGCGTGCCGAGGACCTGTTAAAACAGGCAAATTTCGAATGCATCATTATTGATAATGTCGAGCCGAACCCCTCGGTTGAAACCGTACGCAAAGGTGCCGAAGCGATGCTGGCCTTCCAACCGGACTGGATTGTGGCTATTGGCGGGGGATCGGCACTGGATGCCGCCAAAGTGATGTGGTGTTTTTATGAGCATCCACACTTGAGCTTCGAGGATATTATCCCCGTAGGCTCAATGCCGCGGTTGCGTACTAAGGCACGCTTCGTGGCAATTCCCTCCACCAGCGGCAGCGGCTCTGAAATCACCTCTTTTTCGGTCATTACCGACACGGAAAACCATATTAAATACCCCATCGTCGCGGCGGATATGGTGCCAGATATCGCTATTCTTGACCCGCGTATTCCAGCAAAAATGCCACCGGGCATTACAGCCAATACCGGCATGGATGTACTCACCCATGCCATCGAGGCCTACGTTTCCACTGCCGCGACATCTTTTACCGATCCCTATGCCATTGAAGCAATTCGTTTGGTATTCGAAAATCTTGAAACCGCCTATCTACAACCGGATAATATTGTTGCCCGCTATCATATGCATAATGCCTCCGCCCTGGCTGGCATCGCCTTTACCAATGCTTCACTGGGTCTGGTCCATTCCATGGCGCATAAAATCGGCGGTGAGTTCGATATTACCCACGGATTGGCCAATGCGATTATGTTGCCCTATGTTATTCAATATAATCGCCAGTTCACCACTAAATATTGCCTGTTAGAAAAAACCCTGAGAATCAACGATCTGATGGACACAATAAAAGACCTTAATAAGCGGTTAAATATCCCCTCAATCTTAAAGGAATGTGAGGAAGTGTTCATTGAGGAGTGGAAATTCAATGCCGTGCTGGAAAGAATGAGTGAAAACGCGTGGGCAGACCCTTGTACGTTAACGAATCCCGGTCATCCCGACGTAGCGAGCATTAAAGCTCTTTATCAGCAAAGCTATTATGGAAAATAGATATTTTTGATTTCCTCCGACTTTAAGGCAAGTAAAAAAGCGTGCGGCTTGCCTAAAGAAGGTGCTTAAAGGAAATTATTATCTCAAGCCGATGTATTCAACAAAACCTCATGCATATTTAAGTTAAATTAACGGTTGTATTTATAAAACATTAACTTACTCATGTATGAGTGTTTGACATTTAAATAGCATATTTAAGTGATCTATTTCACTCTTTCATTTACGTTGCCGAAAATTGTTATTTCCTTTTACAACTCATTGCCAGAATAGTCTGCGAAACGATAGAAGCGGTGAAATGGCAATAGATCAGGTTATTTAAAGCCTCTCTGGGTAAGCAGAGTGGCTGGCCTGGTTAACGCGTTGTAAAGCATTCCACCTTTCAGAATAACCAGCGACAAACCATGCCTTTGAAGGCAATGGGGTTTGTCAGGTTTGTATAATCCCACAAGAGGGCTCGTGAATATGGAACAGCTAATAACTGAACAAGTCGTTCAGGTGCCGCAAGCCGGCGTGTTCGCCTCGCTGGACGATGCGGTTTCTGGAGCGAAACAAGCACAAAAGATGCTGAGCAGCATAGCCATGCGTCAAAAGGTGATCGGTGCTATCCGCCAGGCCGGAGAACGGTATGCGCAGGTGCTTGCGGAGATGGCGGTTGCCGAAACAGGCATGGGGCGCGTAGCCGACAAATACGCCAAGAATGTGTCGCAGGCGCGCGGTACACCGGGCATGGAATGCCTGTCGGCCGAAGTGCTGACCGGTGACAATGGACTGACTCTGATTGAGAACGCCCCCTGGGGCGTAGTGGCATCAGTAACGCCTTCCACTAATCCTGCGGCAACCATTATCAATAATGCAATCAGTATGATTGCCGCCGGTAATAGCGTAGTTTTTGCGCCACACCCGTCAGCCAAAAAAGTGTCTCTGCATACTATCAGTTTGCTAAATACCGCCATTGTGGCGATAGGTGGACCGAGGAACCTGTTGGTAACCGTGGAAAATCCCGACATTGAAACGGCACAGCGGCTGTTTAAATACCCCGGTATCGGTCTGTTAGTGGTAACCGGCGGTGAAGCAGTAGTGGAAGCAGCGCGTAAGCACACTGATAAGCGACTCATCGCGGCAGGCTCAGGTAATCCGCCGGTAGTCGTGGATGAAACGGCAGATATCTGGCGTGCCGCGCGCGACATCGTGAAAGGCGCGTCTTTTGATAACAACATCATCTGCGCCGATGAAAAGGTGTTGATTGTGGTTGATAGCGTGGCAGATGAGCTGTTAGCGGAAATGCAGCGCGCGGGCGCCGTTTTACTCAACGACGAGCAAACGCGCCAACTGTTGCCAGTGTTATTGTCGGATATTGACGCTAATGGGAAAGGTAATGTCAGCCGTAATTGGGTTGGCCGCGATGCGGCGAAAATTGCAGCGACCATAGGCCTCAACGTTGACGTCGATACCCGTTTATTACTCGCTGAAACCGACGGGGCACATCCATTTGCCGTTACCGAGATGATGATGCCCGTATTAGCAGTGGTGCGGGTCAAGGACGTGAACAAGGCCATTGAGCTGGCGGTGAAACTAGAAGGCGGCCGTCATCATACCGCCGCGCTTCACTCCACTAATATCAACAACATGAATCAAATGGCAAACGCCGTTGATACCAGCATCTTCGTAAAAAATGGTCCGTGTATCGCCGGTCTTGGACTAGGCGGTGAAGGCTGGACGTCGATGACCATCTCGACGCCGACAGGCGAAGGGGTAACCTCGGCACGTACGTTTGTCCGCCTGCGTCGCTGTGTCATGGTCGGTATGTTCCGAATCGTGTAATGGGATACTGGACACATTGACCGTGGCAGACACCTGATAGGGGTGGGAAAAAAATACCGCTATATTATGTAGAGGGATCTGGCACTGACGACGTGGTATTGATGATAAGTATCATCGAAATCACGTCAATTTTCCGTCACATGATATAGAGTCTGGGTATTGCGCCCTTCGGCCACAATCGGGTGTTGTCTATCGTCAGGGCTGTCGCCGCACAGTTATATAAATGACAAGCCAAAACGTCCCCCTGCGAGGTAAAACGAATGTTTTTGCTCGAAGAAGATGAAAATATACATCACTATTTTACTCAAGATGTCTATGCACAATCCTGTGCCATTACGGCTTGGCAACAACTTTACGATCAAATTCATCCCGGAAACTTTCAGGGTGAATTAACGGAGATCCTCTTCGACGGTGTTCAGTTATGCTCTGAATACACTAGCCTGGCGTTACGACAGTCTTGTATGGTGCAGCCAGAGTCGTTTTGGTTAGGTATTCCCGCCCCGCATCGCGCCATAGGGTTTATCGGTTCGGAGCCCATAGACGAAAACTGTCTCGCCGTAAGCGCCGGCGGTGAAGAATTTGAACTGAATACGCCTGACGAATACGAGATCATGGGTATGGTGATTTCGTATGACACCCTGTTTCAGAATACCGATATGCTGGTGGATCAGGAGCAGATCCTCCAGTTATTGAGTCAGCAGTCGGCACTGATGGTGGAGCCGCACAAAAAAGCGGCCTTATGCCATTTGGTGCAGCAAATACTTTGGCATGGAAGTGCCGATCCAAAACGAATACAGTGCGGCAACACCGGCAAATTCATCAAACACAACCTGCTGATGACGCTGCTGGCAGTGCTGGAAAATGCGCATCCGCTACCTTCCCAAATTCCGGGTAGAAAAATCAGCTACCGACGGTTGGTGACTCGCGCTCGAGAATACGTGCTCGATCGAACCTCAGAGCCGGTGACGGTCCTTGATTTGTGCCGGGAACTGTACGTCAGTCGCCGGACCTTACAGAACGCTTTTTGCGAGGTGGTAGGCGTCGGCCCGAACTCTTGGTTGAAAATGATCCGCCTTAATGCAGTACATCGCGAACTCATTAGCCCTTTTTCCCGCTGCCGCAACGTCACGGATGCCGCCATGTACTGGGGATTCTGGCATTTAAGCCAGTTCGCCACCGATTATCAATTGTTATTCAATGAAAAACCATCAGCGACGCTGCGCTTGCGGCATCAATCATCGGGCAGCGCCCGCAATGCACCATTAATGTTGAATTCAGACATTCCTCTGGACTCACTAATGGCACGATAGACGCTTAATTCTTTGTCTAACAGGCCAAGGGATTTCCTGCATCAGGCATCATTCACGTATGGGGATCGGTACAGCTTATTTACGGAAGTTAACCATGACGACATCGACAGCTGTAAAAATACGCCTCATCAGGCAATCTGCATACTTTCTCGCGTACCTGCCCGCATCATTTTGTCTAATGCTCGGATCATTCCCATCGCGTGGATCTAAGTTTCATCGCTTAGCCATTCATTCAGGCAAAACCGTCTAAGAACGATCTGGCAACGTCCTTTGCTGCCGGGTTGATGCGAAGTGGCACACTGAATTTGGCCACCTGAATAGAGGTGATATCATCGCCTCATAGTCAAAACAGGTGACATGATGACCGGACGTAACAGACGCAATTTTAGCCCCGAGTTTCGCCTCGAAGCTGCACAGCTTGTACTCGATCAGGCGCTTAACCAAGTGTCCATGTCCCCTTGATATACGCATTACTATACAGCTGAGTGTGTAGATTTAACCAGAACCATGTAGCGCTTGAGATAAGAGAAATAGCGTGTAAGGCTGGTAGAATCAGGCTTTAGGAGGGGTCGGTGAACTTGAGACAGGCTCATTTGGAGCGGGTGAAGGGAATCGAACCCTCGTATGCAGCTTGGGAAGCTGCCGTTCTACCATTGAACTACACCCGCATCGGTGTGCGAGGTGCATTATAACGGGTTACGACCGCTGAGCAAGGCGTGATTGTGGATAAGCGCTGGAGTTTTAAGCAGTTAGCATGTGACGTGATCCTGAACATGAAAAAGGGCGCCTAAGCGCCCTTTTATGATTTTTATTGAGGCTTATTTCTGTGTCTGCGGACGCATCGCCGGGAACAGGATAACGTCGCGGATGGTGTGGCTGTTGGTGAACAGCATAACCATACGGTCGATACCAATACCGAGACCCGCGGTCGGTGGCAGGCCGTGTTCCAGCGCCGTCACGTAGTCTTCGTCATAGAACATCGCTTCGTCGTCGCCTGCATCTTTCGCAGAAACCTGATCGGCAAAGCGCTGTGCCTGATCTTCTGCGTCGTTCAGCTCGGAGAAACCGTTACCGATTTCACGGCCGCCGATGAAGAACTCGAAGCGGTCTGTGATTTCTGGATTTTCATCATTACGACGTGCCAGCGGTGAAACTTCTGCCGGGTATTCGGTGATGAAAGTAGGCTGAATCAGTTGCGCTTCGGCGGTTTCTTCGAAGATCTCCGTCACGATACGACCCAGGCCCCAGCTCTTTTCGATTTTAATGCCGATGGATTCTGCAATCGCCGTCGCTTTCGCCAGGTCGTCGAGATCGGCCACGTTAGTTTCTGGACGGTATTTGCAAATCGCGTCACGCATCGTTAACTTGGCGAACGGTTTGCCGAAATCAAACGTCTGCTCGCCGTACTGCACAATGCTGCTGCCCAGAACGTTTTCTGTCAGCGTGCGGAACAGCGTTTCGGTCAGTACGATGAGGTCTTTGTAATCCGCATACGCCATATAGAGTTCCATCATCGTGAACTCTGGGTTATGCCGCGGAGAAACGCCTTCGTTACGGAAGTTACGGTTGATCTCGAATACGCGATCAAAACCACCCACCACCAGACGCTTCAGATACAGTTCCGGCGCGATACGCAAGTACATGTCGATATCGAGCGCGTTGTGATGCGTGATGAACGGACGCGCCGCAGCACCGCCTGGGATCACCTGCATCATTGGGGTTTCGACTTCCATGAAGCCGTTTTCCACCATGAAGCTGCGAATACCGGCCATGATTTGTGAACGAATTTTGAACGTCTTGCGTGATTCATCGTTGGCGATCAGATCAAGATAACGCTGGCGATAGCGGGTTTCCTGATCGGCCAGGCCGTGGAACTTATCCGGCAACGGACGCAGCGCTTTGGTCAGCAGACGCAGTTCAGAACAGTGGATCGACAGTTCGCCGGTCTTGGTTTTAAACAATTTGCCGCGTGCGCCCAGGATGTCACCCAGATCCCACTTCTTGAACTGTTCGTTGTAAACGCCTTCGGCCAGATCGTCACGGGAAACGTAAAGCTGGATACGTCCACCCATGTCCTGCAAGGTCACGAAAGAAGCTTTACCCATGATACGGCGGGTCATCATTCGGCCACCGACGGTGACTTCAATGCCTAAATCTTCCAGCTCTTCGTTCTCTTTGCTGTCATATTTGGCATGAATTTCGTCAGAAATACTGTCACGACGGAAATCATTAGGAAAAGCGTTGCCGGTTTCGCGCAAGGCGGCCAGCTTCTCACGACGGGCTTTCAGCTCGTTGTTAAGATCCGGCACATGTTCTGCGCCCTGCACTTTTGGTTGCTGTTCAGACATTTTGGTTCCTTATAACCCGGCTTTCAAACTGGCTTCGATGAATTTATCCAGGTCGCCATCCAAAACGGCCTGCGTATTTCGTGTCTCAACACCGGTGCGCAGATCTTTAATACGCGCATCATCGAGCACGTATGAACGGATCTGACTGCCCCAGCCGATATCAGACTTATTGTCTTCCAGTTGTTGCTTATCAGCATTTTTCTTTTGCATCTCATACTCATAAAGCTTGGCTTTCATCTGCTTCATGGCCTGATCTTTGTTCTTATGCTGTGAGCGGTCGTTCTGGCACTGGGTCACAATGTTGGTTGGAAGGTGGGTAATACGCACCGCAGATTCCGTTTTGTTGACGTGCTGACCGCCCGCACCTGACGCGCGGTAGACGTCGATTCGCAGATCGGCAGGGTTGATTTCAATCGCAATGTCGTCGTCCACTTCAGGGTACACAAACGCGGAACTGAACGAAGTATGGCGACGACCGCCGGAGTCGAACGGGCTCTTACGCACCAGACGGTGAACGCCGGTTTCCGTACGCAGCCAGCCGAAGGCATAGTCACCAATGATTTTGATAGTGGCAGATTTCAGGCCTGCGACTTCGCCGTCAGACTCTTCAATCACTTCCGTTTTGAAGCCTTTAGCTTCAGCCCAGCGCAGGTACATACGCAGCAACATGCTGGCCCAGTCCTGTGCTTCTGTCCCGCCTGAACCGGCCTGAATATCCAGATAGCAACTGGCGCTGTCATATTCGCCGGAGAACATACGGCGGAATTCAAGCTGTTCAAGTTTGGCCGTCAGAACATCGAGTTCTTCAAGGGCTTCATTGAAAGTCTCTTCGTCGTCAGCTTCAATCGCCAGTTCCAGCAGACCGGATACATCATCGCGGCCCTGGGTCAGTTGGTCGATGGTTTCGACGATAGCTTCCAGCGTGGAACGCTCTTTACCCAGCGCCTGTGCGCGTTCAGGTTCATTCCAGACATCCGGCTGTTCGAGCTCGGCGTTTACTTCTTCGAGACGTTCTTTCTTGGCATCATAGTCAAAGATACCCCCTGAGGACGTCAGTCCGCTCGGTCAGGTCCTGAATGCGGTTTTTTACCGGATTAATTTCAAACATATTTTTTCGCGTCTTACGTTGATTCGGAGCTGGCCCAATGCCATTCGAACCGCTAATTCTAACGGAATTAGCGGTGGGTTTATAGCAAGTTGCCGTTTTTTTAGCGCCGTTTATTTATCTTTGCCACCAGAGATCAAGAGGCTTATTTCGGCCATAAATGCTGAATGATTAACTGAACGCTGCGGTTACCGCGATATTCGTTAATATCCAAACGGTAAGCCAGTTCAACTTCACGCACGCTGCTGTCCGGCCAGAAGGTCGGATCGATGTTAAACGCAATACCGTCAAGCAGCGGCCCACCATCAATAGGTTCAATCATCAGCTTCAAATGACGTTCTTTGAGCAGTTTCTGCTGCAGAATACGAAACCGGCCATCAAAGGTCGGCTCAGGGAAAGCTTGCCCCCAAGGGCCACCGTCACGCAGCATTTCTGCAGTCTCTACTGTCAGCTCTTTACCGGCCAGTTCACCGTCAGACCAGACGATCCCCTCCAGATGCGAAGGATCCAGCCATTCGCCCACCAGCTCAGCAAAGCGGGCGCGGAATTCATCAAATTTGGCCTCTTCAAGCGACAACCCCGCCGCCATGGCATGCCCGCCAAATTTCATCATCAACCCAGGATTGAGCGTATCGATACGCTCCAGCGCGTCGCGCATATGTAAACCAGCAATCGAACGGCCCGACCCCTTAAGAATACCCTCACCGGCTGGGGCAAAAGCAATCACCGGTCGGTTGAAGCGTTCTTTCAGGCGGGAGGCCAGAATACCGACCACGCCCTGGTGCCACTCAGGGTGATACATCGCCAGTCCGTAAGGCAGTTCGTCACTGCTGCTTTCCAGCTTGTCACACAAAGCCAGCGCCTCAACCTGCATTCCCTGCTCGATTTCACGGCGGGTCTGATTCAGCGCATCCAGATCGCTGGCCAGAGCGCGGGCCTGCGCGATGTCCTCACTGAGCAGCAGCGCCACGCCGATCGACATATCATCCAGACGCCCGGCAGCATTCAAACGCGGGCCAAGCGCAAAGCCTAAATCGCTGGCACCAAGTGTGCGCGCCTCGCGGTTGGCGACTTCCAGCAATGCGCGAATACCCGGACGGCATTTTCCCGCACGAATGCGGTTCAATCCCTGATAGACCAGAATACGGTTGTTGGCATCGAGCGGCACGACGTCAGCTACGGTGCCGAGTGCCACTAAATCTAGCCATTCGGCCAGGTTGGGGATCGGCAGTCCTTTCTCTTCGAACCAGCCACTTTTATGCAGCGCGGCACGCAGTGCCAGCATTAAGTAGAACGCCACTCCGACCCCCGCCAGTGACTTGGAAGGGAACTGGCAGCCGTGCAGGTTAGGGTTGATGATGGCTTCGGCGGCTGGCAGCGTATCGCCCGGTAAGTGGTGGTCAGTGACCAGCACCTGAATACCCATCTCGTGCGCGAGGTCCACACCAGCGTGCGAAGAAATGCCGTTATCAACCGTCAGGATCAGTTCAGCGCCCCGCGCAGCAGCCTGTTCGACGACTTGCGGGCTGAGACCATAACCGTCGTCAAAACGGTTGGGCACCAGGTAATTAACTTCGCTGCACCCCATGCTACGCAGGGAGAGTACAGTCAGCGCGGTACTGGTCGCGCCGTCAGCATCGAAATCTCCTACCACGATAATACGCAGACGATCGCGCAGGGCTTTTTTCAGCAGGTCCACGGCAGTATTCATACCATCGAGCAGCTCATAACCGAGCAGCCCACGCACGCTGCGTTCCAGCTCTTGCGGGCCCTGCACACCACGCGCGGCATATAACCGTCGCAACAAAGGAGAGAGTTCGGCCGGAAGGGAAGCGCCGTCAGCAGCCTTACGGCGGCGAAGTTGAGTCAGCAAAGTCACGTAAAATCAACCACCGGTTTTGTTTGAAACATCCTGAGCATCGAGCATCGCCGCCATCTCTTTCGGCGGCTGATAGCCCGGTATCATCGTGCCATTTTCCAGCACGATAGCCGGGGTCCCGGACACGCCAAATTGCACGCCCAGTTCAAAATGTTTGGCAATATTGGTTTTGCAGCTGGCAGGCGATATGTCATCACCACGCATGGCGGCATCGAGAGACTGCTTACGGTTGCCGGTGCACCAGATGGACTGCATGTCTTTTTCTGTTTTAGAGTTCAGACCCTGACGCGGGAACGCCAGATAACGCACGGTAATACCGAGATCGTTATAATCCTGCATCTGTTGATGCAGTTTGTGGCAATAGCCGCAGGTGATATCAGTGAACACGGTGATCACGTGCTTTTCGTTTTTAGCTTTGTAGATGATCATCTCGCTTTTTAGCGCATCAAGCTTAGTGATCAACGTTTTATTCGTCACGTTTACTGGCTGCGCGCCGCTGACGTCATACATCGGGCCTTGCAACACGTGTTTACCATCGTCGGTGATGTAAACCACACCGCTCTCCGTCGTCACCGCTTTGAGGCCAGCAACGGGAGACGTATGAACCTCGGCATTTTTCATGCCCAGCTTGTCTAGGGTTCCCTGGAGCGCCGTATCGTCAGCCTGAGCAGTGGAGCTAATACACGCGGCCAGTAACGTTAACAGCATTAAACCTTTTTTCATCATTGCGTCCTTTATCTCTCCGCACTTAGGCACGGGGATGATGTTGTTGATGCAGCAGCCTGAGCCTTTCAGTCGCTACATGGGTATAAATTTGAGTGGTCGATAAATCACTGTGACCCAATAACATTTGTACAACACGCAGGTCTGCCCCATGGTTCAGTAAATGGGTGGCAAAAGCGTGGCGTAACACGTGGGGAGACAGCCGTTCAGCATCAATATTGGCAAGGATCGCATAGTGTTTGATGCGATGCCAGAAAGTCTGCCGGGTCATTTTCTGCACGCGACTGCTGGGAAACACGATATCCAGCGACGCACCGTTAAGCAGCCATGGGCGTCCGTGCTCAAAATAATACTCGATCCAATACACGGCTTCTTCGCCGAGCGGCACCAGCCGTTCTTTATCGCCTTTACCGATAACCCGCACTACACCCTGGCGCAAGCTAAGATCGCTGAGCGTCAGCCCGACCAGTTCAGATACGCGCAATCCGGTGGCATACAGCAGCTCAAGCATCGCTTTGTCGCGCAGTTCAAGGGGGATATCTATGCTGGGTGACGCCAAAAGCGCATCGACCTGCGCCTCACTAAGATCTTTGGGTAAACGCTGCGGCAGTTTCGGTGAAGATAACAACGCGGTCGGATCATCGTGGCGCAAAGATTCACGATTCATATACTGAAAAAGACGACGCATCGCGCTGAGCAGACGGGCTGAACTGGTGGCTTTGTAACCGCCTTCTACTCTTTCTGCGAGGAAAGATTGCAGGCCATCGGCCTGGACATGCAGCAAGTCAGTTTCATGATGGTGCAGCCATCCCAGCAGCGATTTTAAATCCTGACGGTAGGACGCCAGCGTGTTTTCGGCGAGGTTACGCTCGATCCATAGCGTATCCAGAAACTGCTCACAGAGAGCTTTATCATCATCGGCATCAGGCACGTGGATTCCTTATTTCATTCAAACGCTGTTTCATTAGGTATAGAATGCACCCCATTCACATTATTATGACATTACGGCAATAAGCATGAAAATTGGTCTTTTTTACGGCTCAAGCACCTGTTATACCGAAATGGCAGCGGAAAAAATCCGCGAGATCCTCGGTGAAGAGCTGGTCGATTTACACAATTTAAAAGATGTCGATCCGGTCAAAATGGAAGAGTATGACATTCTGATCCTCGGCATTCCCACCTGGGATTTCGGCGAAATTCAAGAAGATTGGGAAGCGGTGTGGGATAAGCTCCCGACTCTGAATTTGCACGATAAAATCATCGCCATGTATGGCATGGGCGATCAACTGGGTTACGGTGAATGGTTCCTCGATGCACTTGGCATGTTATATGACCGATTAATGCCGCTTGGCGTACAGTTCATCGGTTTTTGGCCCATCGAAGGCTTCGAATTCACCAGCCCTAAACCACTGAGTCCGGATGGCAAACACTTTGTCGGGCTCGCGCTCGATGAGGTTAACCAATACGATCTCAGCGAAGAACGCCTGCAAGCGTGGTGCGACCAAATCCTGCTGGAGATGGACGCTTTACTGGGCTAAAACGACGTCAGTGGATCTCTTTCTCGGGTTGCGCATTCAGTAATAGCTGGCGCAACCGCCGCCACTCGTCTTGATTCATACTGTCGGATGCCAGCCATAACTTCTTTCGCGAGCTGCGCATCACCTGACGTAGTCCACCTTTGCGCTTCTCGCGTTGCAAAGACAGTAATATCCCGCTGTCGATCATCCAGACCGGCTTTTTGATCACCCACTCTTGTTGCTGCCAAATCAGTCTATTGCAGTCGATCAGACTTATCTCGCCGTGCCGCGAGGTGATCCGCCGTTGGCTGCGGATGCACTCGAATATAACCAGCAGCAGCAGCGTCATCCATACTGGCCAATAGCCTGCGGGCCATGGCGCGAGCAGAATCGTCAGCATTATTCCGCCGTGAATACCCAGCGATATGAGCTGACTGCGCCATGAAACCCGTAAATCACATTGCCACAGGGCCACGGTCTTTATTTCGCTTCTGAATGAGAGCCACCATGCGCTGTAATTCGACGTCCTGAGGTTCGCCGTGATTCATCAACCAGTTAAATAAATCCGGATCGTCGCAGGTAAGCAGACGCGCAAACAGTGCCTTGTCAGTGTCATCAAGGCTGTCATATTCGTGTTCGAAAAACGGCATGATGGAGATATCCAGCTCACGCATACCGCGACGGCATGCCCAGTGAATACGGGATCTGTTATGAATGTCCAGTTGGGTTTTGCTTTCCATAAACTGACTCTTTTTTAGGTACATTGATAATGTTTTTTATCGGTTGGGGAGGATTCTAGCAGCCCACGAGTCCTGCGCGTAACCTTTACATGCCCCGATGTTCACTTCTCCATCACGTATCTCAAAATGTCAGGGTATTTTCATGTATCAAAGTGATTGGCTGCGAGGCATCCCGTAAATGGCATAAATTGAGTTTGCAAAGCGGACGGGCTCTTTTACCATGAGGTTAACTGTTCATGTCTCTCAGACTAGGATCGCATCATGGCGTACACGTTTCCGTTTCCACCGCAAAAACCTTCGGCCTCTTCCCATCTGCCGCTGACCTTAATTTCACTGGAAGACTGGGCGATGGTCTCCATGACCGGCGCCGATACGATGAAATACTTACAGGGTCAGGTGACTGCTGATATCGATGCCCTCGCGCCAGACCAGCATATTCTTTGCGCCCACTGTGATGCCAAAGGCAAAATGTGGAGCAACATGCGTCTGTTTAAACGCGGTGACGGCATGGCATTTATAGAACGCCGTGAACTGCGCAACCAACAGATGACCGAAATGAAGAAGTACGCCGTGTTCTCAAAAGTGACCTTTACTGAGGATGATGACGTGGTGCTGCTGGGCGTCGCCGGTTTCAATGCCAGTACCGCGCTGAGCGAGCTGTTCTCGACGCTGCCAAGCGCAGAGCAACCGGTCTTGCAGCAAGATGAAAGCACACTTCTGTATCTGTCGTTGCCCGCTGAACGCTACCTCATTGTCACCAGCCCCGAAAAAGCACAACAGATGGTGGAAGAGTTGGGCGATCAAGCCAAACTCAATGACAGCCAGCAATGGCTGGCGCTGGAGATTGAGGCCGGTTATCCGGTGATCGACACCGTCAACAGCGTGCAGTTTATTCCGCAGGCCACCAATATCCAGGCACTGGACGGCATCAGTTTCACCAAGGGCTGTTACGCCGGTCAGGAAATGGTCGCCCGTGCCAAATACCGCGGTGCTAATAAGCGTGCGCTCTACTGGTTAGCCGGTAATGCCAGCAAAGTACCTGCCGCCGGTGATGATCTGGAGTTACAGCTGGGGGAGAATTGGCGTCGCACCGGCACCATTCTGGCTGCAAGTCAGCTTAACGATGGCAGTGTATGGGTGCAGGCTGTACTGAATAACGATCTCGACGCCGACGCAAAACTGCGCGTGCGTGATGATGCCACCAGCCAGCTAAGCATTCAGCCGTTGCCGTATTCGTTGGTTGAAGAGAAGTGATATGCGAATGGATATCCCAGGTTACCCATTTTTAACTCAGGCCGAGTAACGCATTACCAAACCCCGGGAGCGTGCATTAATAAGTCACCGGGGTTTGGCTCATCAACGGGCCGGGTAGTGACAGCAGTCCAGTCAGAGGCGACGTGAAAGATGACGCGCCTATTACAGATAGAAATACACGGCAAAGAAGTGGCACGCACATCCGCCCAGTACGAACCCGTGCCAGATAGCATGGCCGAAGGGAATTCGCTTCGAGGCGTAGAAAATTACCCCCAAAGTATAGAGCAACCCTCCTGCCGCCAGTAACGTAACGCCGCCCGCCGACAAACGTACCGCCAGTTGATAAATAACAATCAGCGACAGCCAGCCCATGGTCAGGTAAGTCACCAGTGACAGCACTTCAAAGCGATGAGCAAAGGCCATTTTGAAGATCACCCCAAACAGCGCCAGCCCCCAAATCACGGCCATCAGCCCTTTCGCCAGCGGCGAGTTCAGCCCGACCAGCAAGAATGGTGTGTAAGTCCCGGCGATCAAAATATAAATGGCACAGTGGTCGAGTTTTTTTAACCAGTATTTGGCTTTCTCATGAGGGATCGCGTGATAGAGCGTTGAGGCAAGAAACAGCAAAATCATACTGCCGCCGTACAGGCTGTAACTGGTTATCGCCATCATACCGGCGTTTTCGTCCGTTGCCTGTACCAGCAACAACACTAATCCTACGATACCTAACACTAACCCGACGCCATGGCTCAGGCTGTTAGCGATCTCTTCAGCCCAGGGATAATCCTGACGCACTGTTTTACTCATAAATTCACAATTCCCGAGGTAGTGATGGAGAAAGACACAGGATTAAAACGGTCAAAAAACATACCTGCAAAGCAGGTTAACTGAGAATCATTCCAGTGTACACGTGTACGCTAAAATTAGTATTAACGGATGTAACAACCGCTTTCCTCGATATTCATTTAATGGCCTCACATTCATTGACTGACTGACTAATAAGTGTTCACTTGATTGATAAATCCGATATATAGCTTATTCGTCAATTTTTCAATCAGCCATGCATAAACATGATTTTTGGGCATCATCGGATTATCGTATAGCTCAATAATCCGAAAATGATGTCAACAATGATTGAGGTTTGAATATGTCTGAAGTTTCTTCCCCGCTGGATTTCGGCACGATGACCGAAGTTTTTCAATTTCTGATGGAAATCGACAAACTGAAAAGCGTGCAACGCCGCACCAAGGTATTAGGCACTGAGCGTCAGGAGAATTCGGCAGAACACAGCTGGCATTTTGCCGTTGCAGCAATGTCACTGGCTCCTTTCGCGCCAGTGGGTGTTGATATTCAGAAAGTCATTCGCATCGCCTTAATCCACGACATCGTGGAAATCGACGCTGGCGACGTACTGGTGTATGACCTCGCTGCACGCGCAGCCGTACACGATCAGGAAGTGCTGGCCGCCAGGCGTTTGTTTGGCATGCTACCTGCTCCGCTGAACCAACAGTTTCTGGATTTATGGAATGAGTATGAAGAAGGTGTGACGCCAGAGGCCCGCTTTGCGCTGGTGCTTGATCGCATTCTGCCCGTGGTGATGAATCTGAATAATCAGGGCCAGAGCTGGGTGGAAAATAATATTCGTCTGGAGCAGGTTCTGACGCGCAATTCATTTATTGGCGACATCAACCCTGAGCTGTGGCAGCACATCCGCGGCCATCTGGACAACGCCCATGCACAAGGCTGGTTGAAGTAACGCCTGACGTTTAGCGTCAAAATACCAAAAAAAGCCCCGCAGCTTTTAGCCCGGGGCTTTTTTGCAGGCTGTTTGTTAGCTTACTTCGTTACCCTCAATGCGGTGGAGTCAACGTAAGGTTTCATGATGGCATCGGCTTTCTGCTGCGCAGCGGCGGCGGCATCTTGCGGTGTCAATTTAGGATCATTGACCAGCGCACCCAACTGGTTTTCCATCGCCTGACGCACTGCAACGGTTTCATAAGTCGAATACCACGGATAGGCATATTTCAGCTGTTCCAGCGCGATGCTGGCACGCGGATCCTTTGCCAAATACTCTTTCATTTCTGGCGTGTCATAAGACGCCATACGCGGTGAAAAATACCCGGTAAAGCGGCTCCATGCTCCGTTCACTTTTGGGCTGACCAGATATTGCAGGAAGGTATACGCCGCCTTTTTCTGATCTTCCGAGATACCTTTAAAACTCACCAGACTCGCGCCGCCGATGCTTACGCCATTGCGTATTTTTTGCGGCATCATCGCTACGCCCAGTTCAAAGTCCTTGGTATTTTCCCGCATAAAGCCCAGCGCGCCGGTGCTGAGCATCGTCATACCTAGTTTGCCAGAAAAGAACGCGGCACTGATCTGCTTGGAGTTAAGCACCCCGGCAGGCATCACCTTGTCGCGATAAACCAAATTCTGCCAGAACTGCAATGCACCCACCGTTGATGCCTTGTTGTAATACACTTCGCCCGGATAGTCGGCATTGGAATACTGGCCACCGTTGGCGCGGGTCAGCGCTGATAAAATCCAGGCACCGTAATCATCATTGGTTGATGGCAGCATGATGCCCCACTGCCCTTTAGCCTGGTCGGTCAGCTTTTTAGCATCTTCCTGCAGTTCATCCCAGTTTTTCGGCGGGGCTGAAATGCCCGCTTTGGTAAACAAGTCTTTGTTGTAATAGAGAATTGGCGTCGAATTATGGAATGGAATAGCGTAAGTCACGCCATTAAGTTGGGCATTCTGGCGCATGGCTGGCCAGAAGTTTTCGGTCAAAAATGGCGTCGCTTTCTGGTCGCCATATTTGAACAGATCGTCCATCGGCAGGATCTCATCCTTAATCGCCAGGTCTGTCGTGAAGTTAGCTGACATGATCACCAGCGCCGGTGGCGCGCCCGATTTGGCGGCGGCTTCGGCTTTTACTTTGGTGGTGTCGTAGTTACCGGTAAAAATACCGCGCACTTCGATATCACTTTGCGATTCATTGAACTCTTTAATAACCCGGGTCATTTCCATGGTCAGTTTGCCGTCAACCGGCGCAGGGAACATGAAATCGATATTCTGTTTAGCCGCCGCCGTGCCTGCGGACAGCAGCCCGAGTGTCAGTGTTAATACATGAAGTTTATGCAGGGTCGAACGCATGGTGGATCTCCTGGTGACTGTGTTTCAAATTCAGCCGGGTTTGGCCTGAAAAGAGATGAAGGTCGTACAAAGAGAAGTACAGGATGACGCGATCGCCAGGTTGTGGGATCTCCTGGCTGTTTTCACGTAAATGGTTTTTCCTGATGTAACGGATGTTGCCCATGCTGCTCTGGGCATGGCACAGATACTCTGCCCCGAGCAGCTCACGGTGTGTCAGCGTGATGTCGATTTTCAGCGTGCGCTGCGGGTCTGGCTGGTCGCTAAGGTGCTCAGGTCTGATGCCCAAATAGACATCGCTCAGGTCACGCGCGTGGTCACTGTCCGGTAAGTTAATCCGTTGATTTTCCAATACCAAAGTGCCTTGCGCGCAAGGTAGTTTGAAGAGATTCATCGACGGCGTACCAATAAAACCGGCCACAAACAGATTCGCTGGGTGGGCATAGAGCGTTTCTGGCGCGCCAATCTGTTGCAGATGCCCATGATCCAGCACCGCAATCCTGTCCGCCATAGTCATGGCTTCCATCTGGTCATGGGTAACGTAAACCGTGCTGGTTTTCAGTTGTTTATGCAGGGCCATGATAGCGTCGCGTACTTCCGTGCGCAGACGCGCATCCAGATTTGACAGCGGTTCGTCCATCAGGAACAGCTTAGGGTCACGCACGATGGCACGCGCCATCGCCACACGCTGGCGCTGGCCGCCGGAGAGTTTCCCCGGTTTTCTGTTCAGCAGCGGCTCCAGTTGCAACAACCCCGCGACCCGATCAACCCGCGAACGGTGCAGCGCCTTCGGCTCATTCCGCATCCGCATGCCAAAGGTGATGTTCTGCTCGACGGTCATGTGCGGGAACAGCGCGTAGTTCTGAAAGATCATGGAGAAGTTACGCTCACGTGGCTCAAGCGTGGTGATATCTTCGCCATCCTGCAAAATTCTGCCATCGCTGACCTGCTCCAGCCCCGCCAGCAGGCGCAGCAAGGTACTTTTTCCGCAGCCCGATGGCCCGACCAGCACCAAAAACTCACCATTAGCAATCTCCAGCGACAGGTTATTCACCGCCGTGCTGCCCTCAAACTGCTTGCTGATATTTTCCAGACGAATGGCCGACATAGTTAGTCATCCACCGGGCAGCTAATGGCGGCGTCGTAGAGATACGGCCCGGGATATTGTGACAACGGATGCAAATAACTGACCAGGCCGGTTTTCTCCACCAGCCGGTGCATCACGCAGGCAGCGGGTTCAAGATTATAAAACGGTGCGGGATTGTGATGATAGTAAGGGACCTGATGGACAGTCCCTGGAATGGTCGTGATGATCGCCTGCTTATATTGGGTGAAAATCAGCCGATGGGTATGTCCACAGAAAACACGGCACAGCGCCGGGAAACGGTCAATCAGCGCCAGCAGTTCGTCACCGTTCTCGCAAGAGATCGCGTCCATCTGCGCCGAACCGACCTTCACCGGCGGATGATGCATAAATACGGCCGTCGGTTTGTCTCCGCCCTCCTCAAGCTGCGCTTCCAGCCAGGAAAGCGTTTCAGGTGTCAGGAACCCTTTCGATTCCCCCGCCAGACTGCTGTCGATAAACAGCAATCGCATGTCGAAATCATCCACCGCATAGTGCATATTTTTCGGGTCCTTACCGAGATGTGGGCACAATGGATACAACGCTTCCAGAAACTGAGCCTTGTTATCGTGATTACCGGGAATGACGTATAGCGGGTAGTGCAGGTTCTGCAAAATGCGGCGCGCCACCCGATACTCCTGAGCCAACCCGCAGTTCACGATGTCACCGGTGATCACCACGGCATCAGGTTGCTCTTCCAGCGCATTCAGCTGATTGACCACCTCCGCATTACAGGCGTTGACGTCGATAAAGTCATACAACTTGCGGCCTTCACTGCGAAAATGCATATCGGAAATTTGTGCGAGAAACATCGGTAACCTCTTTATTCAATGACGGTTTATTTAATGCCTGAAAAACCGAAGCTTTTAAGAAACTGTTTCTGAAAAATAATGAACGCCAGCATTAGCGGCAGACAGACCATTAATGTACCGGCGGTGATAAGTCCCCACTGCCCGCCAGACTCCGCACCCATCGCAAACGACACCAGCCCGACGGTCAGCACCTGTTTATCCGGGTCGTTAAGCACCATCAGCGGCCAAAGATATTCGTTCCAGTGGTAGGTAATACTGACTGTGGCGAAAGCCAGAATCGCCGGCCACGACATCGGAATTAACACGCGGAACACCACCTGCCACCAACGGCAACCCTCCATCAATGCGGCTTCTTCTATTTCACGTGGGATACTGAGGAACGCCTGACGCATCAGAAACACGCCAAACGCCGAGGCAAAGTAAGGCATCATCACGCCGGTAAGGGTATTGAGCAGGCCGAACTGTTTGAGGATCATCATGTTCGGCACCATCATGATGACCGGCATGATCATGAGCTGGATCAGCAGCAGGTAGAACAACGTCTGTTTGCCGCGAAATTCGTGATAGGCGAAGACATAGCCAGCAGTCGTGATAGTCACCAACTGAACCAGAAAGGTGCCGAAAGAGAAGAAAATAGTATTCGCGTAAAGCCGCAGCCAGTCGGCGCTCTCCCAGGCATCGCGGAAGTTTTGCAAGGTCAGCGGAAAACGAGGCAATACAGAGGCCATCCCCGGCCCAAAACTGCTTGCACTAAAGGCGGCTGAAATCATCCAGATAAAAGGGGCGATCCACAGCAATGCGGCGCATATCAGCAATACCGGCAGCGTAGAGCGGCGTGCGCCCCGTAATAACAAAGAGGGCGCACGACTGCGCGATTTTGCCGCCGTTACCCGCAGATTTTCCGACGTTTCAACGCTCATAGTGCGCCCCTCTTTCCAGCACTCGCAGGTTCATCACCGAGAACCCAAACAGCAGCACCAGCGTCAGAAAGGTTGCCGCCGAGGCTTTGCCTAAATCATGGGTGTCGTTGGCGAGACTCTGGATGTAATACAACATCACGGTGGTGGCATTGTTAGGTCCGCCTTGCGTCATCACCGGCACGTGGTCAATTTGGGTAATGGCGTAAATCAGCGCGATGGTGACGACAAAACTGATGGTCGGGCGCAGCAGCGACAGCGTGACGTAGAAAAAAGTCTGCATGGGCGATGCGCCTTCCATGATGGCGGCTTCTCGCGCAGATGCAGGAATCGACTGTAATCCGGCGAGGAAAAACAGCATGTAATAACCAGCGAATTTCCACACGCCAATCACGCTCAGCGCAATCAGCGCGCTGTCACTCATCCCGAGATAGTTGTTGTTCATCGGCCCGAAGATTTTCGCCAGGTAATAATCCAGCAGGCCCATACCCGGCATAAATATGAACAGCCACAGCGTGGCAGCACTGACCAGTGGGATAATCATCGGGAAGAAGAACGCGGTACGCAGCCAGCGATTGAGTGAGGTGTTTTCCCACAGCGCCACCGCCAGCAGTAACGCCAGCACAATGCCGGGGATCACCGTCATCAGGATATAAGCGAGGTTATTCAGCAGCGCGCGCCAGAATACGTTGTCCTGCAGCAGCCGGACATAATTCTGTAAACCGGCAAACGGCGGCGCATCAGAGTTCAGACGGCTGTCGTACAGACTGTCCATCGCCGACTGAAATAGTGGGTAATAGGTGAATAAAAACAAAAAAATCAGGGTGGGCAGCAGAACAAAATAAGGGAACAGCGAACGGCGCATCTTTTCTTTCCGGTCAGTCAAACCAGTCGCTTACCCTAAGCGTTTTTTATGTCAGTTCGGTGGCAGTCCGGTGATGTTTTTTGTATGAAAACAAGGCGAATGTTACTGAACAAAGTGTGAGTTGGGTTTGCTCCCTCCCCTTTCCAGGGGGAGGGAGCAAACCCAACATTGATTCACGCCACCGCCACCTTCATCCTTTCCCTCGCCTCCTCGTAGGTCGGCATTGACGCCGCGGCACCCGCACGTTCTACACAAACAGAGGCATAGGCTGAAGCAAACTGTGCTGCATCACTGAGGGTAACACCAGCGGCGAGTTGAGCGGCCAGTGCGCCGTTGAAGGCATCGCCGGCGCCGGTGGTATCAACTGGCACCGCCGGACAGACGGCAATCAACTGCGTTTTACCCTTTACTGAAAGTAATGCGCCCTGCGTACCGAGTGTGATGATCAAAGCCTGAATGCCTTTGGCATGCAGCGCGTGGGCGGCCCGTTGGGCCGAAGGGACATCATTAACCTGGATGCCGGTCAGCAGTGTGCACTCGGTAGCATTCGGCGTGAGTAAATCAACCTGCGCCAGCAGGCTGTCAGACACCGGCTGGAACGGCGCGGGATTGAGAATAATGTAAGTCCCATTCTCTTTGGCGATACCAATCAGCTTTTCAATCGCTGGCAGATTATTTTCCAGCTGGGTCAGCAGAATATCCGCCGCGGCAATCGCTGGCCGACACTGCTCGACTTCATCATCGGTCACGGTCAGATTGGCACCCGGATCAACAGCAATCATATTTTCAGCATCCGCACCGGCGACATAGATCAGTGCGTTGCCGGTCGGGTATTCGGCAGTGGAAAAAAGCGTCACTGCGTCAAAACCGGCGCTGTCAAGATGGCGGCGGGCGAACATGCCGAAGTCATCGCGGCCCACTTTACCGATGTAATGCACTCGTGCTCCGGCACGCAGAGCGGCAACGGCCTGATTGGCCCCTTTGCCGCCCGCGCCCATCATGCTGTTTCGGGCAATAAGCGATTCACCCGGCTGTGGGAAACGGCTCATTCCGGCGACAATATCCAGGTTGAACGATCCAAACACACACACTTTGCCCTTGTTCATGCCTTTCTCCTGAAAGATAAATGCCGTGCTGGTATTGATGGTGGCTGCATCGAAGGATCCTGTTGAAAACATCGCTGCGCCGCCAAACAGGCCCCGCGACAACCGGTCTCATCAGAGATGCTGCTGATGACAATAGTCAGCCCATTAGCCGGATGTGGACTGCGTAAATGTGAGCGGATAAGTCGCTCCAGTTGTGCCAACGGAAAGCCCTGCATCGCCAGTACGCCGCCACCCAGCACCAGATATTGAGGGTCAAGAATGTTCATTTCACTGGCGATGGTTCGCGCCAGACGTTCGACAAACTCCAGCAGATCCGGATGTGTCACATGGCTGACGAACAGGTCGGCCAGCGCGGTCTGCGGCACATGCTGCTTTGCCCAACCGGTCAGCCAATTGCCGGATGTCAGCGTTTCCACACAGCCGGTTTTACCGCAGGGGCAAAGCAACAGATTGTCTTTGAGCGGAATATGGCCGATCTCTCCGGCACCACCGTGCGCGCCGTGGTAAAAATCGTTATTCAACCACAGACTGTTGCCAAAACCGGTGCCGAGGTAAACGCCGACCGCCACGTCAGGCAGCACGTCGAGGCGAGTTAAATCCCACCACATCAAATGGTTAACGTCTTTATCCATGTTCACCGGCAACCCAAGTCTGGCGGAGAGTTGCTGGGTGACCGGCTGATTGTCCAGCGCCGGAATAAACGGCAGCGACAGCACGGTGTTGCGGTCGCGGGAAAGGATCCCCGGCAGCCCCAACATCCCCCCCGCGACTTCAACCTCACTTCCCTGCAAATAAGCAGCAATCACCTGTTCCAGACCACCCAACGGATCGTCCAGTCGGGCCCATGATGCGGTCGCCACCTTCTGGTAGTAGTGAAATTCCTGCTGGTCATTCATCAGTATCAGCCGCGTATTGGTACCGCCGATGTCCACGCCGAGAAAATGCTGCATAGCTTCTCCTGTCCTCAGGCTGCCTGACGCGCCTGACGCATCTGGTCGAGCATTTTGTCCCAGGCGCTGTCCAAATCTTTATCCAGGTTGAATAAACCGGAACTGCCGACGATCAACACTTCTGCGCCTGCTTCCACCAAATTCTGATAAGTATTGATATTGCAGGAGCCGTCGATCTCGATCAGGTAGCGATAATCTTTCTGCTGTTTGAGGTCACGCAACTGAGCAATTTTATGCAGCATCTCCGGGATAAACGGCTGCCCGGCGTAGCCCGGATCGACCGTCATCACGGTGATTTTATCCAGCAGATGAATGTAATGCTGGATGAACTCCACCGGCGTTGCCGGGTTCAACACCACACCGACTTTCTTACCGAGCGAGCGGATCAGATTGATCACCCGGAATGCATCGCGGTTGATGGTTTCGGCGTGAGGGCAGATGTAGTCGGCACCCGCTTTGGCAATCGGTTCGATAAAGTCGGTCGGGTTTTCCACCATCATATGCACGTCAAGCACCAGCGGCGTATGCGGCCGGATCTGTTCGATGAAGAACGGTGACAGAGTGATATTTTTGACGTAGTGACCATCCATGATGTCGATGTGCAACATGTCAGCCCGGCGATTAAGCACCGCCAGTTGATGTTTGATGTCGATCAGGCTCATGCACATCAGCGACGGAGAAATTTTGTATTCCATGATCTGTTCCTGGGTTTCAGAGAGTAGGAGAAATTGGCTTAGCCAGATAAGGCTCAGGGTTGTGCGGCCCGCGCTTTGGCAGCGCTCATGCGCCCTGCCCGTTTTTGTATGAAGCGATTGCGGAAGAACTTCAGTGCCAGCACCAAAATCAGCACTGCGCCCCACATCGCCAGGCTAAAGTGCGGGCTGACGTTGAGCAGGTTCAGGCCGGTTGATATCACCTGTAAAACAATCAGCGACAGCACCACCCCAGTTACGCGCCCAAAGCCGCCGAACGGGTCGGTGCCACCTAAAATGATCGCCAACACGGTCAACAACAGGTAGGAGTCGCCATAACCCATTCGCGCCGAGTTAAAGCGTGCCATCATCACCAGTCCGGCAATGACGCACAGCATGCTTGAAAGTACATAGATGGCGATCAGCACACGATGGGTATTCACGCCGCTAAAATGGGTGGCATTAATGTTGCTGCCGCTCATGTAGATGTATTTCCCAAGGCGGGTACGCTCTAAAAACACCGCAATCAGTACTGCCGTGAAAAGGAAAACGATCAGCGGTACCGGAATGCCCAGCAGAGTATCTGCGCCGATGTAACGCACGATGTCAGGCATCCCACTGATAGCCGCACCGCGTGACAGGTAGATGCCGATGCCGTTTACCGTGGTCATGGTCGCCAGCGTCACCAGAATCGGATGCGCACCAACATAGGCCACCAGCGCACCAGTCAGCATACCGATGGCGATCGCCAGGATCATTGCACCGATCAGTGCCACCGTCAGCCACACAGCCTGAAGCGCCAGACTGGCCTCCGGCGGCAACCAGGTGAGAAATACCCAAGCCATCAGCAGGCTGGTCAGATTAGAGGTGGCGATAATGCACAGATTCAGCCCACCGCTGAGGATCGGAATAAACATCGCCAGTGTCAGGAGGCCAAGTTCTGGCAGTTGGAAAGCGACGCTCATAAAAGTAGAGTGACTGAAAAAACGCCCCGGCATCGCCAGACTGAAACCGGCGATCACCACCACCAGCAGCAGGCTTAAGCTCAGCGTGGTGCGGTCGATTTTCATATTGCTAAACGTGAAACGCAGGCCGTTGCTATCGGTCTTTATCGTCAGCGGTTTCGTCTTCAGACGTTTGGTTTTAGTTAACATGACAAGGTTCCTCAGGCGAAACCGACATCGGTTTCTTTGCGTTTTTTGTAGTGGGTCACGGTGATAGCAACCATGATCACCACGCCGATCACGATGTTCATGAAGTAGTTGGAAACGCCAATCAGGTTCAGGCCGTTCTTGAGCAGGCCAATCAGAAATACGCCCATCAGTGTGCCTCCAACGCTGCCTTTGCCACCGTTCAGACTGGCACCGCCGAGCACTGCGGCGGCCAATACATCCAGCTCACCGCCGACCAGCGCGTTAGGCACCACTTCACCGACGCGATAAACCTGCACCAACCCGCCAATGGCCGCCATGGCACCGAGATAACCGTAGGCAAACAGATGCAACACGCCAACGCGTATCCCAATGCGCCGCGCTGATTCCTGATCACCCCCTACCGCAAACAGCTGACGGCCAAGATGGGTTTTATTCAGAAGCAACCAGGTCAGTCCGGCGACCCCAAGCATCACCACCAGCGGTAAACCAATCTGATAGTGCTGGGTGCCGACGTTAAATGGCAGTACCTGCAACGGTGTCACCAGCCACTCCGGCAGGTCATACAAGCTGGTGCCGTTGGTCAGCCACATCAGCATGCCGAACAGCAACGACTGCATACTGATGGTGACGATGATCGACACAATACGCAGGCAGTAGATCAGAATGGCGTTGATCACGCCGAACAGTGAACCGATGAGGATGGCCAGCAAAATAGTGCCGCCAGGGCTTGAGAGGCCGTATTGGATGGCCAGTGTGGCGATGGCGTATTGCACTACCGACGCAACGGCGGCAAAAGAGATATCAATGCCGCCGGTGACCAGCACCACGAACAGACCGAGCGCAAAGATGCCGCTGACCGCGTAACTTTCTGACAGGTCCAGTAGGTTTTGTAGGGTCAGGAACTGGTCGCTGAGCAGCGTAAAGGTGACGATCACCACCACCAAAACCCAGGCTAAGTAACCTTCGGTGCTGGCCGGACGTAACCCATTCAGATTAAGCATTCACCGCCTCCGCAAGTTGTTGTTGAGTGATGTTGGCGGGCAGGTATTCACCTTTAACGGTGCCTTCGCTGAAGTGTAAAACGCGGTCGCAGTTGAAGTAGACTTCCGGTACTTCGTCGGAGATTAGCAGGATCGAAATACCCTCTTCAGCCAGTTGGTGGATCAACTGATAAATACTGGCTTTAGCGCCGACATCTACGCCAACGGTCGGCGAATCAAGGATCAGGATCTTCGGCTGAGTCAGCACCCATTTCGCCAGCACGATCTTTTGCTGGTTACCGCCGGAAAGTGTGGAGATCGCCTGATCGGGGTTAGCCACTTTGACGCCCAGTTTTTCGATCCACTGCTGGATGATCTTGTTCTTACGGTATTCGTCGATCAGATGAAAACGGCTGCGCAGCTGATCCATGATCGCCAGTACCGTGTTGTCACCCACCGACTGCTGCTGGATAAGCCCCAGCGTCAGGCGATCTTCCGAGACATAACCGATACCGGATTTGATCGCATCTTCATGCCCGCGAAAGCGCACCGGCTTGCTGTCGAGGTAAATTTTGCCGCTGTCGGGTTTGGTCATGCCAAACAGGCTTAGCGCCAGTTCAGTGCGACCCGAGCCAAGAAGGCCGCACAGGCCAAGCACTTCACCGGCGTGCAGCTTGAAGCTGACGTCCTGGTACTGACCGGCGCGGCTGAGCTTGTCGGCCTCCAGCATGATGCGTTCGTCATTCATGTTGGCGGCTTTGAGGTGGTAATCGAGTTTCAGACGCGTCATCAGTTCGGTAAGGCGTTCGCTGCTGATTTCAGCCGCTGGGAAAGTACCGACTTTTTTGCCGTCACGGATAACCGTCACCCTGTCGGAAATCTCCAGGACTTCATCCAGACGGTGGCTGACGAACACCACACTGATGCCTTTATTTTTCAGATAATGCACGGTGCGCAGCAGCTGATTGACTTCGGTGCGAGTGAGCGAGGCGGTGGGTTCATCCATGATGACCAGACGGGCATCGGCCACCAGCGCGCGGCAAATCGCGACCTGCTGACGCTGAGCGATGGGTAACGACGCCACCTTGGCGTCGAGATCCAGTTGATAATTCAGTTCGTTGAGAATGTGTTCGGCGGTGTCGCGCAGGCGTGATGGCCGATACCAGCCCATCAGCCCGTGCAGGTTATGGTCGAAGGCAATATTTTCAGCCACGCTAAGGTTGGGGAACAACGCCAGATCCTGATAGATCACCTGAATGCCAAACTGACGCGCCTGATCCGGGCTGAGCTTACTGAAAGTCTGCCCGCCCAGCGTGATCTGGCAGCCGTTATCCGGCTGATAGACCCCCGAGATCACCTTGATCAACGTGCTTTTTCCGCAGCCGTTGGTCCCCGCCAGGCAATGAACTTCCCCGGGCATCAGCCGCAGGGAGATAGCATTGAGTGCACGCTGGCCGCCAAAGGTGACCGACAGGTTTTGCACATCAATCAGCGGTGAGTGGGTGGTCTGGATAACCTCGGAGATCGCCATGATCACAGCCCCATTTTGATCAGTTTCGGCAGGTTAGCCTTGTCGAGACTTTCGGTTTTATTGCCAAGGATGGTGTGCGTCGCGTCGTCAACTTTCACCTTGCCCATGCCTTCTATGTCCATGCCATCGGTGATCGGTGTGCCCTTTTCCATCATGTCAGCGATTCGCACGAAGACTTCACCAGCCACCATCGGGTTCCAGATGTAGCCGCCGTTAATGGCACCGCTTTTCACCAGCGACGCGCCCTGGCCAGGACTGAATGATCCGAAGACGCAGATCTCGCCATTTTTGCCACGGTTCTGCACCGCGCGTCCGGCACCGATCGGACCTTGAGAACCAATCGCCAGAATGCCTTTGAGGTTCGGGTCTTTTGACATCAGGTCATTGGTCGTACGAATGGTGTCATCGAGAGATTCACCCACGCCAAATTTGTCACCCACCTGATGCATATTCGGATAGTGTTCTTTCTGATAATTAACCGCCGCGTCAGCCCATTTCTGATGCAAAGGCACCGTCAGACTGCCGACATATACGGCATAACCCCCCTGCTCCTTCATACATTTGGCCAGAGCAATCATGTGGTTGATACCGAGCTGAGTGGCGTCGACCATTTCGAAATCCCAGTTGGCGTATTTCTGATTCGGCGATTCATGCACGATGACTTTAATCCCCGCGTCGCGGGCGCGCTTAAGCACCGGTTCCAGCACTTGTGCATCGTTTGGCACCACGCCGATGACGTCCACTTTCTGGGCGATCAAATCCTCAATAGCGCGAACCTGCAAAGCCGGGTCTGCACTGGTAGGGCCGACCTGCCAGGCATCAATGCCGCGTTTCGCTGCTTCGTTTTTGATGCCGACTTCCATGGCGTTGAACCAGGCGTTGCCGCCCACTTTCACCACCACGCCCATGCGGATTTTGTCAGCAGCATGCGTCGCCGATACGGATAACAGAGCGGAAGCGAACAAGCAGGCGAGTACAGACTTTTTCATGGTATTTCTCCACAGATGTTCAATTTTTTCGCGGTCGGTTATGAGGCTGCGCCGCGGCTGTTTTTGGTTTTCTTTTGTAGGGGTAAAGGGGCAACTTCAATCACGTTGACGTTGCTCCAGGCCAGTTCCTGCCTAAATTCCTCATCATCCAGATAGTCAGTGATCAGTGTGTCTATTTCCCGGTAGTGGCAGATGCGCGCAAAGGAGCGGCGTCCGAATTTGCTGGCATCCGCCAACAAAATTTTATGTTCTGAGGAGAGCAACATTTGTTGCTTCAGCCGTGCATGATGCTCGTTACTTTCTCGTATTCCCCCTTCGTGGCTGATGCCGTGACAGGAAAAAAACACTTTGTTGATGACGAACTCTTTCAACATCTGTTCGGCATAAATACCGATAAAATCTTCGTACTTGGCCGAGTACTCCCCACCGAGGCCGATGGTCCTGACGTTGGCTTTCACCGCAAGCGTCTGGATGATGTGTAACGAGTTGGTCAGCACCACCAGCGGAATATCTGGCAACTGTCGGGCCAGAAACCAACTGCTGGAACTGCTGTCGAGCAGCAGACAATCTCCGGCGTTGATCAGCTGTAAAGCGCGTTTAGCAATGCGGGTTTTGCTGTCCGGCGATTGGTTGCTGCGATCGCGGAAAGATTCCCCCTGCTCAATTTGCGAGGGAACGTAGTGCTTCTCGGCCAGTTGATGTTCAACAAATACCGCTCCGCCGTGACTGCGTAATAACATTCCGCGCTTTTCCAGCAGCGCTAAATCCCGCCGCGCCGTTTCCAGAGAGATATTGCATAGAGCAGCCACTTCCTGCACCAGCACGCGCCCTCTCTGAGCAAGGACTTCGGTGATATAGCGATGACGTTCTACAGGCAGCATGATTTTTCCTCTTCCCGGTATTCAATAGGATACGCAGACCGCAGCAAGCGGAATGCGGGGTGCCTCAAAGGCGACCGCGCACTCTTGGCGTTGCGCTGGTCATGTGATAGTTGTCACGAAAATATGAGAGAAGATGAAATGTTAAAGTTTGGATCTGTGGCGGGAACGGCATTAAATCGTCATTTGATGTGCAAACGCACCGTGGGATTTCAGCAAACGGTCACAAATCCACGATTCGAAGATTGCCCGAAAATGACCGTTTATGTGTATGTGACCGTTTTGACATAAAAAAGCGCCCGCAGGCGCTTTGAAAAGAAAGGAGACGGAGTTTACTTGCCGCCCGCCAGCTCAATAAAACTGCCGGTGACGTAAGAGGCTGACTCTGACAGCAGCCAGGCAATGGCCTGCGCCACTTCCTCTGGCTGGCCGCCGCGCTGCATCGGCAGATTGGCCTTCAGACGATCCACCCGCCCAGGCTCACCGCCGCTGGCGTGGATGTCGGTGTAGATTAAACCGGGGCGCACGCAGTTAACACGTATACCGTAGGCCGCCACTTCCAGTGCCAGACCGGTGGTAAGAGTATCAACCGCGCCTTTCGATGCCGCGTAATCCACATATTCACCCGGCGCCCCCAGACGGGAGGCCGCCGAGGAAACATTCACAATCGCTCCGCCCTTTCCGCCATGGCGATGCGACATGATTTTCACCGCTTCTCGGCAACACAGAAAATAGCCAGTGACATTAGTGGAAAGCGTTTTATTGATGCGATCGGCAGTCAGATTTTCGATCGTCGATTGCTGGAATAAGATCCCGGCATTATTGACCAGCGCGGTAAGCGGACCGAGTTCTTCGCCCAAGCGTTTGAACATCGCCACCACCTGCGCCTCATCGGCGATATCGGCCTGGAGAGCGATGGCGGTGCCGCCATTGGCAGTGATTTCTTCGACAACGGCCTGCGCGGCGGCTTGATTACTGACATAGTTGACACCGACGGCGTAACCTTGTTCGGCGAGTAATATCGCCGTGGCACGACCGATGCCGCGGCTTGCGCCGGTGACGAGTGCTATTTTCATAGGGGACTCCTTTCGGGAAAGTGAGCAAATTGTAGTTTAAATTCAACATCAAGACCTTGGGTTGCCACCCAAACCGGCCTTAAGGTCAAGGTCGTGGGCGTCGGCCCACACCGACCAGAGGGAGAATAAATCTTCTCCCTCTGGACTCCCGCGTTTTTTAAAACAAGCGCTACCGCTGGAACGATGGACGTATTCTGGTACTCCGGCGGGTGGCGCAAAACCCTGCCGCTGCGCGGTGCCTTCACTCGGTGCTGGAGCCTTGGGTCTCCAGCCCGCTCCGTTCAGCAAGATTTTTGAGCGCGCCATCTCACCTTTTTGAAAAGCAGAAACAGATTACCTTTGAATTCTTAGTGCGTGTTTTGGTTTGTTTTAATCAGAGATAGCGAGGTTGGGAATTAAAAGCCAGTGGCCGCTTTCAGAAAGCTTGCCGAACGGAGCGGCTTCGAGACCAGAGGCTCGAAGACCGAGAGAGGGAACCGCGCCGCGGCAAGCTTTCGCGGCAATAACGGGTGTAGCTGAAACATTGCCAGCAAGCGGTAGCACGCCGTGAATAGAGCGCGGAGTCCAGAGGCCCGCGCGATAGCGGGTCTCTGGTCGGTGTGGGCCGACGCCCACGGTTTTGACGTTGGTTGTGACGTGATTAGCAAAAGCCGCCATTAGCTGCGGCCTCAGCTAAACAACGAGTCTTACTCGTAATCCCCGATCGGTACACATGAACAGAACAGGTTTCTGTCGCCGTAAACGTCATCGAGACGCTTCACCGCCGGCCAGTATTTGTTATCACTGCCAGCCGGGAATACTGCCAGTTCACGACTGTACGGGTGTGACCACTCGCTGACCAGTTCTGCCTGTACGTGTGGCGCGTTGACCAGCGGGTTGTCTTCCAGTGGCCATTCACCTTTGGCAACGCGGTCGATTTCAGCGCGGATTGCCAGCAACGCATCGACAAAGCGGTCGATTTCTACTTTGCTCTCAGACTCTGTCGGTTCAACCATCAGCGTACCCGCCACCGGGAATGACATGGTTGGCGCGTGGAAACCGAAATCGATCAGGCGTTTGGCGATGTCCATTTCGGTGATGCCGGTGGCTTCTTTCAGCGGACGGATGTCCAGAATACATTCATGCGCCACGCGGCCATCGCGACCGGTGTACAGCACCGGAAAAGCGTCTTTCAAACGAGTCGCAATGTAGTTGGCATTCAGAATCGCCACCTGGCTCGCCTGCTTCAGACCTTCAGCCCCCATCATGCGAATGTACATCCAGCTGATGGGCAGAATCGATGCGCTGCCGAACGGTGCCGCAGAAACTGCACCATTTTGCGTCAGCACACCGTCAATCTGCACTACGCTGTGGCCCGGAACAAACGGAGCCAGATGCGCTTTTACGCCGATAGGGCCCATGCCCGGACCGCCGCCGCCGTGTGGGATACAGAACGTTTTATGCAAGTTAAGGTGCGAAACGTCCGCACCGATGTAGCCCGGCGTAGTAATGCCGACCTGGGCATTCATGTTCGCGCCATCAAGGTAAACCTGACCGCCGTACTGATGAACAATCTGGCAGACTTCGCGGATGGTTTCTTCGTAAACGCCGTGCGTTGACGGGTAGGTCACCATGATGCAAGAGAGTTCATCTCCCGCCTGTGCCGCTTTTTCACGCAGATCGTTCAGATCAATGTTGCCCTGTTTGTCACAGGCCACCACCACCACGCTCATGCTCGCCATCTGGGCAGATGCCGGGTTGGTACCGTGCGCAGAACTTGGGATCAGGCAGATGTGGCGACTGCTTTCGTTACGGCTTTCGTGGTAACGACGGATCGCCAGCAGGCCCGCATATTCGCCCTGCGCGCCGGAGTTCGGCTGCATACAAACGGCGTCATAACCGGTCAGCTGCACCAGCCACTGTGACAGCTGGCCGATCATTTGCTGATAGCCGCCTGCCTGTTCAGTCGGGCAGAACGGGTGCAGGTCAGCGAATTCTGGCCAGGTGATTGGCATCATCTCGGCGGCAGCGTTCAGTTTCATGGTGCAGGAACCCAGCGGGATCATGGCCTGATTCAGCGCCAGATCCTTTTTTTCCAGACGGTGCATGTAACGCATCATCTCGGTTTCACTGTGGTATTGATTGAACACCGGATGGGTGAGGATCGGCTCGATACGCAGCATCGCCGCAGGAATGGCATTGCTGTCAGTCGACGCGATTTTGTCCAGCGTGTCGATGCCCAGACCGTTGTCATCACCCAGCAGAGCAGCAAACAGAACCTGTACGTCTTCACGCGAGGTGGCTTCGTCGAGCGTGATACCGACTGCCCCGTGAATGTCAGTCCGCAGATTCAGGCCGAAGCTCAGCGCGCGTTCCAGCACGGCGGCTTTGTCTTTCACTTCCACGGTCAGCGTATCAAACCAGGTACTGTGACGCAGGGTCAAACCGCCCTGTTTCAGGCCAGTGGCCAGAATGTCGGTCAGACGGTGAATGCGTGATGCAATGCGTTTCAGGCCTTCAGGACCGTGGAATACCGCATACAGGCTGGCAATATTAGCCAGCAGTACCTGAGAAGTACAGATGTTGGAGTTGGCTTTCTCGCGGCGGATATGCTGTTCGCGGGTCTGCATCGCCATGCGCAGGGCCGTGTTACCGGCGGCATCACGGGAAACCCCAATGATACGGCCCGGCATAGAGCGTTTGAATTCGTCAATGCAGGCGAAGAAGGCCGCGTGCGGGCCGCCGTAGCCCATCGGCACGCCGAAACGTTGTGCAGAACCAAACACCACGTCAGCACCCTGAGTTCCGGGAGCGGCCAGCAGCACTAATGCCATCATGTCGGCAGCAACGCTGGTAATAATTTTGCGGGATTTCAGCTCCGCCAGCAGGGCGCGGTAGTCGTGAACTTCACCGGTGGTACCGACCTGCTGCAATAGCACGCCGAACACACCTTCCAGCTCGAGTACCTTTTCTGCTTTATCAACAATGATGTCGAAACCGAAAGTCTCGGCGCGGGTTCGCACCACGTCCAGCGTTTGCGGATGCACGTCGTCAGCCACGAAGAAGCGGTTGGCATTCTTCAGTTTACTGGCGCGTTTTGCCAGTGCCATGGCTTCGGCAGCCGCAGTCGCTTCGTCGAGCAAAGAGGCAGAAGCCAGATCCAGGCCGGTCAGGTCGAGCGTCAGTTGCTGGAAGTTCAGCAAAGATTCCAGACGACCCTGTGACACTTCGGGTTGATACGGGGTATATGCGGTGTACCAGCCCGGATTTTCCAGCATATTGCGCTGGATAACCGGTGGCATCAACACGGCGGTATATCCCATACCGATATAGGATTTATAGCGTTGGTTCTGACTGGCAATGGCTTTCAGCTCAGCCAGCGCCTGATGTTCTGTTACCGCATCACCCACTGCGGGTGGCCCCGGCAACTGGATATCGACCGGCACAATTTGCTGGATCAGGGCATTTAACGAGTCTGCACCGACCGCCTCCAGCATTTGCTGTTGCTGCTGGGAAGACGGACCGATGTGACGGCCGATAAACGCTTCGCTGTGTTCGAGTTGGCTGAGAGTCTGAGTCATTTGCTACGCATTCCTGAAATCTGCTGGAGGTGTCTTGGGATACTGACAAAAGCTACGGGTCTTGAATACGCCCCACGAACGGGTTGCGGGGCGGTTCTACTTATTCGTCTACAGAAGCGGCATACGCCCCTGCATCAAGCAGTTTGGCGATCTCTGTTTCGTCGGAGGCTTTAATCTGGAACAGGAAACCGTCGCCGTAAGGCGCGCTGTTTACCAGCTCTGGGGAACCTTCCAGCTCGCTGTTAATGGCAATGATTTCACCGCTGATTGGCGAGTAAATGTCAGAAGCCGCTTTGACGGATTCAGCCACGGCGCAATCTTCACCGGCGGTCACTTCACGGCCGACTTCTGGCAGGTCAACAAACACCATGTCGCCCAGTAGTTCTTGTGCATGTTCGGTAATACCAACGGTGTAAACGCCGTTGCCTTCTGAACGTACCCATTCGTGTGATGCGGCGTATTTCAGTTCTGCTGGAACGTTGCTCATAATTTTCTCCTAAATCCCCTTCATCCTTCGTTCGAATGACTCCGGGTATTGAAATAAGTGTTTGTTGGCTAACTGACGATGACAAATTTGTTATTGTGCCAGCGGTTTTCCGTTACGCACAAAACCGGGTTTGGTCACTTTCACCGGCATCTCACGGTTACGGATTTGCACCACGGCGTGTTCGCCGATACCGGCCGGAACCCGGGCCAGTGCAATGCTATAGCCCAGCGTCGGCGAGAATGATCCGCTGGTAATAATGCCTTCCTGCGCGTTACCTGCTGCATCAGTGAAATGCACCGGCAGCTCATTACGTAATACGCCTTTTTCGGTCATGATCAAGCCAACCAGCTGTTCTGTGCCTTGCTCTCGCTGTCTTTCCAACGCAGCACGGCCAATAAAATCACGGTCTTCCGGTGTCCAGGCGATGGTCCAGCCCATATTGGCCGACAGTGGGGAAATGCTTTCGTCCATCTCCTGACCGTAAAGGTTCATGCCTGCTTCGAGACGCAACGTGTCGCGTGCGCCCAGACCGGCAGGTTTCACGCCCGCCGCCAGCAGTTTTTGCCAGAAATCCGCCGCCTGTTCCTGCGGTAAGGCAATTTCGTAGCCCGCTTCGCCGGTATAACCGGTGGTGGCGATAAATAAGTCACCCGCCTGCACGCCGAAGAACGGCTTCATACCCGCAACAGCCGTTTTTTGTGCGTCGGTAAACAGGGTTTCAGCTTTCTTTTTGGCCTGCGGTCCCTGAACGGCGATCAGCGCCAGATCGTCACGGACGGTCAATTCGATGTGGTAGGTCTTGGCATGTTGCGAAATCCATGCCAGATCTTTCTCGCGGGTGGCGGAGTTCACTACCAGGCGGAAATAGTCTTCAGTCAGGAAGTAGATGATCAGGTCATCAATCACGCCACCGGAGGCATTGAGCATGCCGGTGTAAAGCGCTTTGCCAGGAACGGTCAGTTTGGCAACATCGTTGGCCACCAGATAACGCAGAAATTCACGGGTACGGGCACCGTGCAAATCGACGATGGTCATGTGCGAGACGTCAAACATACCGGCGTCCTGACGCACATTATGATGCTCATCCAGTTGTGAACCGTAGTGCAACGGCATCATCCAGCCGTGGAAATCGACCATACGCGCACCGCACGCAACGTGTTGTTCATAGAGCTGAGTCTGCTTAACCATCTTATCCCTCATGACGAAAAGGCTGCCTGATGACAGGAAGCGCAAACGATACCTTTTATCTGAACTTATCACTGAAGACGTCCGCTAACCATAAGATAAAATATGCAGAGTGAGTAAAAGTCAGGAACGTCTTAGGGGGATTGTGCAGAGTTTTTGACTGGAAAAATGGGGTTTGTGGCGCAAAACCTACAAATGAACCACCAAAATATCGATGTTATATAACGTGAAGGCAAGATTTCTCACCATTTGCAGAATGAGAACTCTGGCCTCGCATTAAAAAATGTAATGCAAAAATGTATCTGGAATTAGATTATTTCAATCGAAGCGAATCTTCCTGCAACCATTCTGGTAAATCATTCAGGCCCATCGCCTGACGAACCAGTTTTGGCTTAACGCCCGGCAGGGAATCGGCCAGCGTCAGACCGATATCGCGCAGCAATTTTTTGGCCGGATGCTCACCATTGAATAGCTCACGGAAGCCCTGCATACCCGCCAACATCAGCGCGGCGCTGTGTTTGCGGCGGCGCTCGTAGCGGCGCAAATACATATGCTGGCCGAAATCCTTGCCTTCGCGTTGCAGGCGCTTGATTTCAGAAGCCAGTTCGGCGGCATCCATAAAGCCAAGATTGACGCCCTGACCTGCCAGCGGATGCACGGTATGCGCGGCGTCGCCCACCAACGCCAGACGCTGGGCTGCAAAACTGCGCGCATAGCGGCCCGTCAGTGGGAAAGTCTGACGCTCGCTCTCAACCTGACAAACGCCGAGGCGCAGGTCAAAAGTGGCGGCGAGTATTTTGTTGAACGCTTCATCCGGCAACCCGGCCAGACGCTGCGCTTCATCCGGTGAGACTGACCAGACGATAGACGACAGATGCGCATCGGCCAGTGGCAGAAACGCCAGAATACCCTTGCCATGAAATACCTGACGCGCCACCGATTGATGCGGCTCAGCGGTGCGGATAGTCGCTACCAGCGCATGATGGCGGTAATCCCAGAAGGTTAGCGGGATGTCGGCATGCTGACGCAACCATGACTGAGCACCATCCGCTCCCACCACCAAACGGGCACTAAGCTGGCGATCATCAGTCAACGTGATAAAAGCCTCGTTCTCGCCCCAGGCGACGTTTTTCAGCGTCGCGGGAGCCAGCAAAGTAATGTCTGACGACTGCGCCGCTTTCTGCCACAGAGCGCGATGAATCACCTGATTTTCAATGATATGGCCGAGATGGCTGAAGCCATACTCTTCGCTGCGGAAGGCGATTTTTCCGAAACTGTCGCGGTCCCAGACTTCCATGCCCTGATAAGCATTAGCACGTTGCGCCATGATATTTCCCCATGCGCCGACGTGCTTAAGCAAACGTTCGCTGGCGGCGTTGATCGCCGATACGCGCAGGCCAGGCTGTTCAGGTAAGGCCGAGTTGAGATCCGGCTGCTGGCTCTCCAGCACCGCAACCCGCAGCCCGCTGCCTTGTAATCCGCAGGCCAACGCTAAGCCAACCATGCCACCACCGGCAATAACCACATCAAAAGATTGCATAATTTTTCCTGTGAGGCTCAAAGCCTGTCTTAACGGCTAACCCAGCCGAGCGTCCGTCGGGTAAAAGCATCACGCAATGGCGCGATGCCCTCCATCGCCATCAGGCCAAGGTTGCGGCCCACCATCAAAGGCGCGTAACGGTTGGCAAAAAGATGGATCAGACCGTCAGTCACGCCAACCGTAGCCTGCTGGTCTGGCTGACGGCGCTGTTGATAACCGCTCAGCACGCGATAACTGCCGACGTCCTGTCCCGCACGATGCGCGTCAGCCAGCGTTTCAGCCAGCGTCATCACGTCGCGTAAACCAAGGTTGAAACCCTGCCCGGCAATGGGATGCAACGTTTGCGCGGCATTGCCGACCAAAGCCAGACGATGACTAATGTGATTGTTAGCCGTTTTTAACTGTAACGGGTAACTAAAGCGCGCACCGGCCTGCTGCATTTTCCCCAACCGCCAGCCAAAGGCTTTCTGTAGTTCGGCGAGGAACTGCGCTTCGCTCCAGCCGTCGATCTCAGCTTTGGCTTCGCGCGGATGACACCACACCAGCGAGCTTCGCCCTTTGGACATAGGCAATAGCGCCAGCGGGCCGTGCGCCGTAAAGCGCTCAAACGCGCGACCACGGTGCGGTTCACTGGTGGCAATATTAGCGATCACCGCCACCTGAGCATAATCCTCCTGCTGCCAGGAAATATTACAGGCTTTCGCCAGTTGAGAATGAGTACCGTCGGCCGCCACCAGTACCTGCGCTATAAGCTGTTGGCCGTTGTCCAGAGTAACCGTCGCAGAATCTTGCGCACGGCTGACTTCAACCACTTTCGCTGGGCAATGCACCGTTACGCCCGGCGCTTCTTTCAGCCGGGCAAACAGGCGCTGGCCGACGTCATGCAGTTCAACCACCTGCCCCAGTGCCTCAACGCCATAATGCGCGGCGTTGAGATTGACGAAAGCAGCGTGGCCGCGATCGCTGACATGAATGTCGCTGATAGGCGTGGCAATATCCGCCAGCGCGGACCATAACCCGATGCGCGCCAGCTGTCGGCAGGTGCCTTGTGCCAGAGCTATCGAACGGGCATCAAAACCTGGATGTGTCCCGCTGGCAGGCGCCGAGGCTTCAATCAGATGTACCGGCAGACGACCTGCGGTCAGAGCAGAAACCGCCAGCGCCAACGTGGCACCGGCCATTCCGCCGCCAACAATAATGATGCTCATATTATTTCCGTGCCGCCGCCATCAGCGCTTCAATGTCATCGGCTTCTTTAACGACGTCGCCAGTGAAAATCTCAATGCCCGTGGCGGTGATCAGAATGTCGTCCTCGATGCGGATACCAATGCCGCGATAGGCTTCTGGTACATCGGCATCTGGCGCGATATACAGGCCCGGCTCAACGGTCAATACCATGCCGGGTTCCAGCGTACGGCTGCGATCGACGCTGCCATAATGGCCAACATCGTGCACATCCATCCCCAGCCAGTGCGATAAACCATGCATAAAGAACGGGCGGTGCGCCTGCTCGATGAACAGTGTCTCGACGTCGCCGCAGAGGATCCCCAGCTTCACCAGCCCTGCGATCATCACGCGGACCGCAGCTTCGGTGGCTTCCTGAATACTGCTCCCCGGACGCAGAACGTCCAGCGCTTTATATTCAGACGCCAGCACAATGTCATAGATTTCACGCTGCTCTTTACTGAATTTGCCACTGACCGGGAAAGTGCGGGTGATATCACCGGCATAGCCCTTATATTCACAACCGGCATCAATCAGTACTAAGTCGCCACTGCGCAGTTCAGATTCATTTTCGGTGTAATGCAAAATGCAGCCGTTTTCACCGCTGCCGACGATGGTGTTATAGGAAGGATAACGCGCGCCGTGACGGGTGAATTCGTGATGAATTTCGCCTTCAAGATGGTATTCAAACAGACCTGCGCGGCATTTTTCCATCGCACGGGTATGGGCCTGGGCGGTGATTTCACCGGCGCGACGCATGATGGCAATCTCGGCAGGCGACTTGAACAGCCGCATTTCATGCACGATGGGACGCCAGTCAATGACGGTGTCTGGCGCGGCCAGGTTCTTACGGAAACCGTTGCGTAGGGTGTCCAGCGCGCGGTTGACTATCTCGTCCGCATAGGCGTAATAACCTTGTGCGTGGTACACCACGTCAAGGCCGTTCAGCAGAAGGTGCAAGTGATCGTTGATGTCGTCAAACGGCAGGGCTTTATCGACGCCCAGCTTTACCGGTGCCGCATCCTGACCAAGACGGCGACCAAACCAGATCTCCGCCGTCAGATCGCGTACGCGATTGAAAAGGACGCTGTGATTATGGTTTTCATCACTCTTCACCAGGATCAGCACCGCTTCTGGTTCGTTAAAACCCGTCAGATACCAGAAATCGCTGCTTTGACGGAAAGGATATTCACTATCGGCATTACGTGTTGCTTCTAGCGCGGCGAAAATAATGGCGGCGCTGCCCGGCGCCATCTTGGCTAATAGCGCCTGACGACGATTCTGGTATTCGTGCAAAGTCATCTCACCTTCTCCTGAAACCGTTTTAGTTCATGGTTATAAAGCCATTCATGAAGAACTTAATGCAATGTGCGTGGACTTTCCGGTGCCAGCGGATGGCTGTGGCTGAATTCGCCAAAGCACAGAATCGCGGCAACGCGGACGTATTCGACCACCTCTTCGAGAGACGCGGCCAGTTGCTCCTGATCTTCATCTTCTTCATAGCCAAGCTGCGCGATGCTGCGCAGGTCGTCAATCGCTTCACCGACTTCGCCTTTCACTTTGGCAAGTTTCGGTTGCATCATGCCTAAGCCGAGCAGGTAATGGTTAACCCATCCGGCAAGCGCATCAGCGCGTTCAAAGATTGGTTTTTCGTCATCAGGCATCAGCATTTTGAATTCAAAGCTGTCATCTTCCAGCGTATCTGCGGTGATTTTTCGCAGTTGTTGCAGTAAGTCAGCCAGCGTATGCGGGAACGCCATACCTTCATTGGTCAGATCATGGACCAGCGTCAGCCAACTGCCGTCACGGTTGCCACCGCACAGTAGGCCGCTGATCAGCCCGTGCATTTCTGCTGCCGTCAGGGCGACTGATTGTTGTTTCAGTGCGCTTTCCAACGAATCATAAGTAGGATAAGTATTATCAATAGACATGCGTATTCGCCATCGTTGGCCGGTTAAGTTCGTGTTATGCTACCACCAAGGTCAGTCGTAGTACCAGATTAGCAGACCAGCGAACGGCAGTTGTTAAGCCTTACTTTGGCCGGCAAATGCACTGGACAAATATCCAGCACTTAGTTCGTTATAGGGTTGTAACCTGGTATTGAGATAGTTATAGTGAAGTCGCTTCCAACATCCTGTGTCGAGACACAGTGCTCAGGTTGGGGCGGCGTTCAAAGAAGGCAGGAAGGTGGCATGTCTGCACAACCAGTAGATATTCAAATTTTTGGCCGCTCGTTACGAGTGAATTGTCCGCCAGAACAACAAGAAGCATTGAACATGGCTGCTGAAGATCTTAATCAGCGGTTGCAAGATCTTAAAGTTCGCACTAGAGTCACCAATACAGAGCAATTAGTTTTTATCGCGGCACTGAATGTGTGTCACGAACTTGCTCAGGAACGGTTGAAAACCCGTGATTATGCCTCCAATATGGAACAACGTATTCGGATGCTGCAACAGACCATAGAGCAGGCATTGCTCGAACAAGGTAAGATCTCTGAACGTGAAGGGGCACCTTTCGAATAACTGCAATTTACGAATAACTTAAGGGGTTGATTCGCTTGTCACAGGCAGTCAGCAACGAGTAAAAGAATTCTCTGAGATGTTCGCCAGCGGGCCCGTCCCCTGAGCCGATAATTAGTACCAACAGAATGTGATGATCCGTAATCGGTGCGCATGCTCGGCCCGTCCGAGAAGCCTAAAGACTGCGACAGCGCGTTCACCTTGAACCATGGGTTCAAGGGTTACAGCCTGCGACGGCATCTCGGAGATCCCCTCTTTCTTCCCGGTACAATCCTTTTGGTTCTTGTATCTATGTCGCACACTCCTCAGCATGCTTTAACCAGACAAACGCTTCGAACTGAAATCCGCCAACGCAGAAAAAGTCTTACCCCCGAACAACAATCCCATTTTTCGCATCAGGCCGCTCAACGCGTTGCCTCACACCCGCGCATTAATGTAGCCTCAACGATCGCAGTGTTTCTCTCTTTTGATGGCGAACTCGATACCGCACCGCTGGCCTTACGTCTGTGGCAGGACGGCAAGCAGCTTTGTCTGCCGGTATTACATCCTTTCAGCCCCGGTAATCTACTGTTTCTCCGCTACACGCCAGAAACGCGGCTCATCCGCAACCGGCTGAAGATACTCGAGCCGCAGTTAGACGTCACACAGGTCGTCCCACTTTCGCAACTGGATATTATTCTGACGCCGCTGGTGGCTTTTGATCAGCATGGCCAACGCTTGGGCATGGGCGGCGGCTTCTATGACCGCACGCTTGAGCACTGGCAGCATGGCGGACCCTATCCAATTGGACTGGCGCATGATTGTCAGCAGGTCAGTGACTTACCGGTGGAGAAGTGGGACGTGCCTCTGCCCGAGGTTATTACCCCTGGCAGAGTGTGGAAGTGGTGAATAAAGACCAGCAAAAAGGCGCCCGCAGGCGCCTTGAAAAAATCTATCGATGTTGATGTTCTATAAATCCTTCGAGTGGCAGCCAACGCCGCTATAGCTCGAAGTATGACCAGCATATTAGTACAGAAGACGTGCGCGGATGGTTCCCGGTATTGCCTTCATCAATTGCAGTGCGTCGGTCAGTGTAGCAACGTCTGTCTCGGCGTCGATGACCACATAACCAATTTGTGGGCTGGTCTGCAGATACTGGGCGGAGATATTGATGCCCTTCTCGGCGAAAATCTGGTTGATGCTGGTCAGCACGCCTGGGCGGTTTTCGTGAATATGCAGCAGACGGCTGGCGCTGGCGCCATGCGCTGGCAGCGACGCTTCCGGGAAGTTAACCGCTGACAATGTTGAACCGTTGTCAGAGTACTTCGCCAGTTTGCCTGCCACTTCCAGACCGATCCCTTCCTGCGCTTCCATAGTGGAACCACCGATATGCGGCGTCAGGATCACGTTATCAAACTCGCACAACGGCGACAGGAACGGGTCGCTATTGGTGGCCGGTTCCTCAGGGAATACGTCGATAGCCGCGCCGGAAATATGCTTGCTGCGCAGCGCATCGCACAGAGCAGGAATATCAATCACCGTGCCGCGCGAGGCGTTAATCAGCAATGCGCCAGGCTTCATCTGCGCTAACTGGTCAGCGCCAATCATGTCTTTGGTATTTGCCGTTTCAGGTACGTGCAGCGTGATCACATCGCTGGTTTTCAGCAGTTCATTCAAACTCGCAATCGGCTGCGCATTGCCGAGCGGCAACTTGCTTTCAATGTCGTAGTAGAACACCTGCATGCCCAGGCCTTCCGCCAGAATACCGAGCTGTGTACCGATATGGCCGTAGCCAATGATCCCAAGACGTTTGCCACGTGCTTCGAACGAGCCAACCGCCAGTTTATGCCACACGCCACGGTGGGCTTTGGCGTTGGCTGAGGGAATGCCACGTATCATCAGCAACATTTCGCCGAGCACCATTTCGGCCACGGAACGGGTATTGGAGAACGGCGCATTGAATACCGGGATCCCGCGGCGGGTAGCGGAATCCAGAGCAACCTGGTTAGTACCGATACAGAAACAACCCACGGCAATCAACTTTTCAGCCACGGCAAAAACATCTTCAGTCAACTGGGTACGCGATCGGAGTCCAACAAAGTGTGCATCACGAATCGATTCTTTCAGCGATTCGACATCCAAAGCACCTTTGTGAAATTCAATATTGGTGTAACCCGCTGCGCGGAGTGAATCAACCGCACTTTGGTGGACGCCTTCCACTAACAAAAATTTAATCTTGTCTTTCTCGAGTGATACTTTTGCCATTTCCCGACCCTATTTTTCTGACTGACGATGTTTGCGACCGACGATTTATTACTTCTGACGTGGCGACCTTAAGGCTGTAACACAGCCAACATAACAAAAAATTCGCCATCATCAATACAAACGATTGCCTGTTGCCCAGCAGAAGGCACAGCCAGCGCAGGGCTTTTTAGAATTTAATGCTGGGTAAGAAAAACGGGGCCGGATGATACCGAGGTATGAAAGAGAAACGTGACATAAGTCACCAAATTTAGGCTTTTGAAGAAAAGATGATTCAACCGGAAAATTATCATATTCATAACATTGAGTTATAACCGCATACAGACTGGCTGCGTCAGAAACCACGCAGCCAGATCTTCTGCTTATCAAGTATCAGGCTAAAAACCGCCTGGGCATCAATTATTTCAAAGTGACGGTTTTTACGCCTTCAGCAGTGCCCACCAGCGCGACATCTGCGCCGCGATTGGCGAAAAGACCCACCGTCACCACGCCGGCAATGCCGTTAATCTTATTTTCCAGTGCGATGGCGTCGAGGATGGACAGATTATGCACATCCAGAATGATGTTGCCGTTGTCGGTCAGCACATTCTGGCGATACTCCGGCAGGCCACCGAGCTTAACCAACTCACGCGCCACGTAAGAGCGCGCCATCGGGATCACTTCCACCGGCAGCGGAAATTTACCCAACACGTCTACCTGCTTGGAGGCGTCGATAATACAGATGAATTTCTTGCTAATGGCTGCAATGATTTTTTCGCGGGTCAGCGCGGCACCGCCGCCTTTTATCATCTGCATCTGTCCGTTGATTTCGTCAGCGCCATCGACATACACCTCGAGCTCGTCCACTTCATTGCTGTCAAAAACGTGAATGCCGAGGCTTTTCAGTTTGGCGGTGGATGCATCTGAACTTGATACCGCGCCTTCAATCTGATGTTTGATAGAGCCGAGTGCATCAATAAAATGAGCTGCCGTAGAGCCGGTGCCAACACCAACAATAGTGCCGGGAGTGACATAATCCAAAGCGGCCCAACCGACAGCTTTCTTTAATTCTTCCTGAGTCATCATGGCTTCTCTGCTCTGTGATCGGAGGGTTTCGTGGAAGTAACAGTGCCAGTGATTATAATGCAAGTCCTCTAAAATTGGGTCATCCGGATCCGCGCCAGATCACACTTATCATCTCATTCATCCGATCACCGTGAAGATTTTGTCCGCCACTAAAGCGGCAAATCTATGGCATAGTATTTGGATAAATCAAATCCAGGAGACAGAACTCCGATGAAACGCCCAGACTATAGAACGCTGCAAGCACTGGACGCGGTGATCCGCGAGCGCGGTTTCGAGCGCGCGGCGCAGAAACTTTGCATCACTCAATCGGCGGTATCTCAACGCATTAAGCAGCTCGAAAATTTATTCGGCCAGCCATTGCTGGTCCGTACGGTGCCGCCCCGTCCGACGGAACAGGGACAGAAGTTGCTGGCGCTGCTGCATCAGGTAGAACTGCTGGAAGAGGAGTGGCTGGGTAATGACAGCGGTACCGACAGCAATGACACGCCTCTGCTGCTGTCGCTGGCGGTCAATGCCGATAGCCTGGCAACCTGGCTGCTGCCGGCGCTGAAATCCGTATTGGTTGACTCCCCTATTCGCCTCAATTTGCAGGTAGAAGACGAAACTCGCACGCAAGAACGCCTGCGCCGTGGTGAAGTCGTTGGTGCGGTGAGTATTCAACCCCAGCCTCTGCCGAGCTGCTTGGTGGATCAACTGGGCGCGCTGGACTATTTATTCGTCGGCTCGAAACCCTTTGCCGAGCGCTATTTCCCTAATGGTGTCACCCGTAGTGCGCTGCTGAAAGCGCCCGCAGTCGCCTTTGACCATCTCGACGATATGCATCAGGCTTTCCTGCAACAGAACTTTGATCTGTCACCGGGCAGCGTACCGTGCCATATCGTTAGCTCGTCAGAAGCCTTCGTGCAGCTGGCTCGTCAGGGCACCACCTGCTGTATGATCCCTCATCTGCAAATTGAAAGAGAACTGGAAAGCGGCGAACTGATCGACCTCACGCCGGGCCTGTTCCAGCGCCGGATGCTGTTCTGGCACCGCTTTGCGCCGGAAAGCCGCATGATGCGCAAAGTGACCGACGCATTGCTGGCGCATGGCCACAAGGTGTTGCGTCAGGACTGATTTACCGCAATAACCGTCCGGCAGGATGGAAGCATTTCACCGACTCTTCTCACGGAGCAGATCGATAAAGGCTCTCAGGCTCGCTGGCACATGTCGGTTACCGGAGAAATAAAGAAACAGCCCCGGGATCACGGGGCACCAATCTTCAAGCACCGCCACCAGACGTCCTTCATTAAGCGCAGTATGCACATAAGTTTCTGGCAAATAAGCAATACCCAGTCCGTCTGAAGCCGCTTCCAACATCAGTTGGGTATTATCCAGCGTCAGTATCCCCGGCACATCGATAGCCACTTCATGCCCATGATAGCGAAATTCCCACCGGTAGCGTTTACCACTTGGCAGCCGTTGTCTTAAACACTGATGGGTGGCCAGCTCGTCAGGCGTTTCAGGTGCCGGGTGAGTCGCCAGATAGCCAGGGGAAGCCACAGCGAGAAACCGCATATCCGCGCTCATCCGGATCGCTATCATATCCTGCGGCACTGCCTCCCCCAGCCTTATACCCGCATCAAATCCCTGTTCGACGATATCCACCAGCCGCCCTTCAGCCACGAGATCAAGTGACACGTCGGGGTAACGCACCATAAATTCGGGCACGATATTACGCAACAGCAAACGGATAGCCCCTTCGCTGCCGTTGATGCGTAATTCCCCCATCGGTCGTCCCTGCTCTCCGGCAACATCTCCGATCACCGCATCAAGATCACCCATCAGAGGAGCAAGGCGTTTCAGAAAACGATCCCCTGCCTCGGTGAGCGACACGCTACGCGTAGTCCGGTGAAGCAGTCTCGCATTCAGGCGATCCTCAAGCCCACGCACCGTGTGGCTGAGCGTGGATCGGGTCACTCCCAGCAGATCGGCCGCACGTCGAAAACTTCGGTGCTCGGCTACGGCCATGAATGCTCTTAATTCAGCAAAGGTAGGTTTATTCATTGGTGTTTTATTTTCATCTATTCATGCAGTTTACTGGGTATTAACGCAACAATAACATTGACCTATCCTCAATGCCGGACATTTAACTTATTTGATGATGGGTAACATGACAAAAACATGGTTTATTACGGGCACATCCACCGGTCTTGGCCGCATTCTCACCGAACGATTACTGGAACATGGTGACCGGGTGGTAGCTACGCTGCGCAAACCAGGCGCGCTGGATCAGCTGCTTAGAAAATACGGCGATCATTTGCATGTCATCATGCTCGACGTGACCGATACTCAGGCAATCAGAACGGCCTTAGCGAAAGCTTTCTCCCGCATGGAACGCATTGATATTGTGGTAAACAATGCAGGGTACGGCCTGTTCGGCGCCGGTGAAGAAGCCAGCGACGAGCAAATTGAGAGGCAAATCGCGACGAACCTAGTGGGGTCGATTCAGCTTATTCGCGCCGCGTTACCCCATCTTCGTGCGCAGGGTGGTGGGCGAATTGTGCAGGTTTCATCAGAGGGTGGGCAGATCGCCTATCCAAACTTCAGCCTTTATCATGCGACCAAATGGGGTATCGAAGGCTTTGTGGAATCCATAGCTCAGGAGGTTGCACCTTTCGGTATTGATTTCCTGCTTATCGAGCCAGGCCCGACCGGAACGAATTTTGCCGATGGGCTGGACCATGCACAGCCAATGGCTTGCTACGAAGAAACACCCGCTGGGGATGTCCGCCGTGCCCTTTCATCCGGCGATTTTTCCATTAAGGGGGATGCGGTAAAAACGGTCGATGCGATGATCACCGCGGCCAACACATTGCAACCCCCTTTCCGTCTTGCGTTGGGGAGTTCGGCTTACATGTCGATCAGCCAGGCGCTGACGGAAAGGCTACGCGTACTGGAGGCGCAAAAAGAAGTGACGTTTTCAGTCGATCGGGACTGACGTCCGCAGGAAACAAAAAAACCGCCGCAGCGGTTTTTTCATACATTCAGACGGATATCAGCGCTGAATTTCGAACACCACATCAACCTGATCATCGAAGTGAATGCTCTGCTGCTCGTAGGTCTGAGCGGCATCGCTCTGGCCTGCGGCTTCCGCCGTTTTATACATACGCGCTACCGGCATTGGCTGGTAGTTCGCTACGTGGTAACGGATGCTGTAAACCGGGCCGAGTTTGGCGTGGAAACCTTCCGCCAATGATTTTGCCTGCTGTGTGGCGTTATCGATGGCTTTCTGACGCGCCTGATCGCGGAAGCTGTCCGGGTTTGCAACACCCAGTTCAACGGCGCGGATCTCATTCAGGCCGGAGCTTAATGCGCCGTCCAACAGATCATTCAGTTTGTCGAGTTGACGCAGCGTAACCTGGACTTGGCGCACGGCACGGTAGCCTTTCAGCTCACTGCTGCCATCTTTCAGGTAGTTATATTCTGGCTGAGTACGCAAGTTAGCGGCGTTAATATCTTTCTTTTCAATGCCGTTTTTTTGCAGGAAGGCAAAATATTCGGCCACACGCTGGTCAGCCTGTTTTTTGGCCGATGCGGCATCCTTGGCAGAAACGCTGACCTCAATCGCCAACGTCGCAATGTCCGGCGTTGCATCAACACTGGAGGTCCCTGAAGTGACCACATGTGGACCCGCAGGGACTTCAGCAGCCTGAAGTGCAGCAGGTAACGTTCCTAATCCCAACATTGCGACCATAGCCAATGCTTTCAATTTCACAGTGCCTCCTTTAATCATTTCAGATATGGCATTACGTTTGTTAACTGCAAAACCGTAGCATATTCGATGGCACCAGGAACTAAGATTAGTGACAAAATCTTAAAAAAGGCCGGTTTGCCGGGCAAGTTGCAAGGCGATACCCCACATGATCGCCCCCACGACAAAATTGATAATGCGCTGCACTTTCCCGGTGTTAAGCCAGGGTGAAAGCATCGCCGCGAGGATCGCCAGACCGAAGAACCACAGCATCGACGCCGAAACCGCGCCGAGCGCAAACCATGAGCGCTCATCGCTGCTGAGGCTACCGCCCAGGCTGCCCAGCACCACGAAGGTATCGAGATAGACATGCGGATTCAGCCAAGTGACAGCCAGCATACTGATCATGATTTTCCAGCGGCTTTGCTTCACCACTTCAGCCTGTGCCAGTTCGGGTTTTTTGCTCAAGGCGGTGCGAAATGCGCCCCAGCCGTACCACAGTAAAAAAGCCACACCACCCCAACTGACCACGGCCAACAGTGCCGGCGATTGGCTCAGCAAGGCGCTACCGCCAAATATTCCGGCACAAATAAGCACGGCGTCGCTGATGGCACATAGGGTGGCAATCATCAGATGATACTGTTTGCGGATGCCCTGATTCATGACAAATGCGTTTTGCGGCCCAATGGGTAAAATCATCGCAGCACTCATCGCCAATCCCTGCAGGAATATTGCCAGCACGTGGTTATCCTTAATCGGTTATAAAGGTGAATAACGCGCAGTGTATGTGAGCTCATGCATTAGCGGAAATTGATAATTCTAATCCGCCATTAGAATTTCTAATTTTGATTATCACCTGATGCAGCCACAAAAAAAGCGCCCGCAGGCGCTTCAGGGGTCATGCAGAAACGGCGATATTATTCCGCCACGCCTTTCTGTTCGATTGAACGCTGCGCTTCCTGCTGGCTGGTCGCGGCTGCGGCAACGCGGTACAAATGTACGTCCATCTGCGGATAAGGAATGTTGATATTGTTTTTATCCAGCGCGCGTTTGAAGGCTTCGAGCAGATCCCAGTTAACCTCCATCGCATCGCCATTGGTCGTCCAGACGCGCACCACGAAGTTAAGCGTTGATGCGGCCATTTCGTTCAACCGGACGGTGACACCCTTCTCATGCTGAATACGTTTGTCGACAGCAATAATGTCACCGAGGATCTTTTTCACCACGTCGATATCAGAGTCGTAACCCACACCGACGATGATTTCGGTGCGACGGTTCGGTTCACGTGAGGTATTGATGATATTGCCGTCAAGGATCTTACCGTTCGGCACCACAATCACTTTATCGTCGACGGTACGCAGCGTGGTAGAGAAAATCTGCACCTGCGTCACAGTACCCGCCACGCCGCCCAGATCGACATATTCACCGGCGCGGAACGGACGGAAAATCACCAGTAGCACACCTGCGGCAAAGTTGGACAGAGCCCCTTTCAACGCCAGACCAATAGCCAAACCGGCGGCACCGATAACGGCAATCACCGACGTAGTTTGTACACCAATACGTCCCAGTACCGCGATCAGGGTAAAAGCGATAATCGCGTAACGCACCATGGCAGCCAGGAAGTTGGAAACGGTCGGATCAATACCTCGCAGCGTCATTACCCGACTGACTGCGCCAGAAAGTATGCGTGCAATGATCAAACCGATGATCAAAATGGCAATAGCGGCCACGACGTTCACCGCATAATGCAGCAGTAGATCTTGATTTCGCACCAGCCAGTTGCCAGCATTGTTAATGCTACCCACAACGTTCAAATCATCCATTTAAGTATCCCAAAATAGTACCCTGACGGGTTGCAAGAAACCAAAACTGCCCGATATACGGGCAGCAAGTGGTATTAAGGTTAACTAACAATGCGATGAAGTTCCAACCTCGGCGTTAAGACCGCTGTAAATTAGGAATTTACGCGGCTACTTTTTAGTCTGTCAGGCGTTTTGAATGCCTGGAAAGGACCGCGCCCGGTCAGCGTAAAGGCTGAGATCACCGTGAAGGTCAGCGCCACCAGTCCGAGGATCAGATACGTGCTGTGAAAACCAATTCGGTCATACATATTCCCGGCGAAAACTGACATAAATATAATGGCCAACTGCTTGAAAAAGCAGAACGTCACCAGATATATCGTTGCAGAAAAACGCACTTCAAACACCGACGTAATGTATTTGAAGCAGCCGACAATCAGGAAGGGCACTTCAAACATGTGCAGCGTTTTCAGCACCACGACTTCCAGCACACTAGACGCAAAGGAGGAGCCGATGATGCGAACGGACATGATCGCACCCGCCAACAGCAGCGCATTTTTCCCGCCGATGCGGTTCACTATCAATGGCGCGAAGAACATGATACAGGCGTTCAGCAGCTCGCCCATGGTGGTGACATAACCGAATACGCGCGTACCTTCAGACGAGGAATCAAAGAACGAAGTGAAGAAGTTGGCAAACTGCTGATCGAACACGTCATAGGTGCAGGAGACACCGATCACGTACAGCGCCAGGAACCACTGTTTGCGGTCTTTGAGCAGTTCGAGAGCAATCTTCAGACTGAAAGGTTTGGTATTAGCACCCAGATCGTTTGCCACCCGCGCACTGGAGGTGACTTCCGGTTTGGCAATCAGCAACAGAATGGCGAGGATCACCGCACAACCCGAGCCGAGCCAGAACACAAACTCGTTATTGATGGTAAACATGATGCCAACCACTGACGCACATAGCGCCCAACCAACACAGCCGAACATCCGCGCACGGCCAAATTCAAAGCTACTGCGGCGGCTGACTTTCTCGATGTAGGCTTCAATCGCAGGCGCACCGGCGTTGTAAATCAGGCCGAGATAAATCCCGCCGACCACCGATCCCAGATAGATATTCACTTTCAGCAACGGGCCGAACACGTAGATAAAGAACGGCGCAAACAGGATCAGCATTCCGGTGATGATCCACAGCAGATGCTTTTTCAGCCCCAGCTTATCCGAGAGTAAACCAAACACCGGCTGGAACAGTAATGAGAACAGCGAAATGCTGGCGAAGATAATCCCGGTATCACTTTTGCTGATCTGATTAATGTCGTGCAGCCAGATCGGGAAGAACGGGAAATAGGCACTCATGATGAAAAAATAGAAAAAGAAGAACAGCCCGAACATCCAGAAATTGGTATTTTTCATGTAATTCATTTGCAGTTTCCTTACGACTGAATGCTGCGCCGCAGCGTATTAACGCCACGGCGCGGGATGTCAGATGCGTTTCCAGGTGAAGGCGTAATGGTACTGACCGGCGGTCAGCAGGAAATCCGGGCTGACGCTCGGGCTCCACGAATCATCGCCGCCGACCCCCATATGGAAGCCGTCGATGTTCAGCCAGGTGCCCTGCTCTTCACGCAACAGGTGGCGATGGCTGGTGTCCATCAGCTGCTGCAGGCTGTAGCGGCTCAGGCCAAAGTGGAAATTACCGCGCAACTGCCACCCGGCGTAATCCAGTTCGCGGGTGTCGCCGCGTAAACCGCTTTCGGTCGGGAAGACGTACGGCGTGTACAACGCGTCCAGCGGCAATGTCCAACGGCCGTGTTGCGCAGCCAGACGACGATCCGGGTAGTTTTCATGCGGCCCCAGCCCCAGCCAGCTTGCTTCCTCTGCGGTATCAGCCAACTGACAGGTCATCCCGATCCGACCAGGTGACGGCACGTTTGAAGCGACGCGCACGTCGACGTCGATATGCAGTTCGCCCCGATTGTCGATGCGGTAAATTTTGCGGCTCAGTACCCGCGTTTCGTCGCCCGCCATAAAAGCGTGTGAAGTGGCGATCTCAACGCTGTCCTGCAACTGATCGGCCGAAATGGTTAACAAACGGGATTCCAACTGGTACATAGCGGCGGCTTTCCAGCGTTCTACCCACGCATTCGGATCGATGCGGGTGACTTCGCTGACGCCGATGTCGTTATCCACCGGCGCGCGCACGAACTGATCGCGAAGCGCAGAGAGCAACCGCGGCGTTTTTTCATCAAACCACTGCTCCAGCAAACCGCTTTGCCGACTGAACGCCCAGCGCTGTAAGCCATGTGATACGAAAATCTGATCACCCTGCATATCAAGAACCGGTACGGCAGCCGTAGTTTTTTCAGGCACCGGCAGACTCAGCGCCTGCGGCAGTTGCCACTGATCCCACGCGCTGCGATGACCAACCTCCGACCAGGCGGTCGCCTGTGGTTGGTGCACGGCAACATTCAGCCACAAATCGCCTTCGGCTGGCGGGATCGGCCCAAGTTCCAGCATCTGAGAGCCGTTCGGTGTAATATTCAGCACGGCATCACCGTGTGAAATCAACTCGCCGTCGCGCTCAATGCGCCAGACCAACTGCTCGTTATCGCTGTGGCGGAACAAGTATTCGCTTTGAATTTGCAGCGTTAGGGGCGCGGTGCTAACCAGTGTGAACTGGAAGAACTGCTGTGCGCGCTGCGCTTCAAACAGTGACGGATGCGGCGTGCGGTCGGCGAACACCAGACCGTTCATGCAGAACTGACGGTCATTCGGCATATCGCCAAAATCGCCGCCGTAGGCCTGATAGCGAACACCATCATCACCGGTTCGGGTCAGGCTTTGATCGACCCAGTCCCAGACGAAACCGCCCTGCAAACGCGGGAACTGGCGGAAAGCTTTCCAATATTGATCAAAGCCGCCAAAACTGTTGCCCATGGCATGTGCGTATTCGCACAAAATTAGCGGACGCGTTTCGCCCGGCATGCTGATCCACTTTTTAATCGACCATTTGGGTACGGCCGGGAACGGCTGATCCTGCTCCACGCGGGAATACATAGGGCAAATAATGTCGGTTGCTGCGCTGTTGGCGCCGCCGCCTTCGTACTGCACCGGACGAGTCGGGTCGACAGATTTAATCCAGCGGTACATCGCGTCATGGTTCGCGCCGTGGCCAGATTCGTTGCCCAGCGACCAGATGATGATGCACGGATGGTTTCGGTCGCGCTGAACCATGCGGGTAACGCGCTCGCTGTAGGCGTTGAACCAGACAGGATCGTCTGATAAGCGGTTCATCGGCTGCATGCCATGGGTTTCGATATTGGCTTCATCAACTACGTATAGGCCGTACTCATCGCAAAGCCGGTACCACAGCGGATGGTTGGGATAATGCGAGCAACGCACTGCGTTGAAGTTGTGCTGTTTCATCAGCACAATGTCGCGGCGCATGGTTGCTTCATCCATCACCTGACCGTTTTCAGGGTGATGCTCGTGACGGTTGGTTCCGCGGATCAGTACCGGCTGTCCGTTCACTTTCAGCAGCCCGTTACTAATTTCCACCTGACGGAAGCCGACATTGCAGGCTTCCGCTTCGATTAACTCGCCGTTTGGCGAAATCAGAGAAATCACCGCACGGTACAACGCAGGCTGCTCGGCGCTCCATAACGCAGGCTGGCTGACCGGCAGACGCACGGTAGTTTTGTCGAATGCATTGCCGCGTTCGTCGATGGTTTCGCTGCCGAGTAGCTGCCGATGTTCTGCGATTGCGTTGTCACCCTGCCAGAGCTGAACGCATACCTGATAATCTGCGGCCGTTTCTTGCGGCACAGCAGCGCTGACCTGCACTTCCAGCTCGGCCTGCGTGAAACCGTGGTAGAGATGCGTACGCACCTGATAATCAGTGATCTGCTCAGCCGGTTTGTGCATCAGGGTGACGTCACGGAAGATCCCGCTCATGCGCCACATATCCTGATCTTCCAAGTAGCTGCCGTCGCTCCAGCGCAGCACCATCACCGTCAGACGGTTTTCGCACGCGCGCAGCACACCGCTGAGATCAAATTCAGCCGGTAAACGGCTGTCCTGCGAATAACCGATCCACTGGCCGTTGCACCACAAGTAGAAAGCAGAATTAACACCGTTGAACACAATGCGCGTCTGCCCGTTGTTCAGCCATGTGTTATCAACATCGACTGTGAGCGAGTAACAACCGGTAGGGTTTTCTTCCGGCACAAACGGCGGATTTACTGGAATCGGATACTGAACGTTGGTATAAATCGGCGCATCGTACCCTGCAAGCTGCCAGTTCGACGGCACCTGAATCCGGTCAGCATCAGGTAAATCCTGTTGCAGCCACTGTTCCGGCACGGCTTCGGGACGGTTGAAGTAGCTGAATCCCCACTCACCGTTCAGGGAAAGAAGATGTGAAGAAACGTCATTCTGTCTGGCTTCGTCTGTATCCCGCCAGCTGTTGAAAGGCGGATGCGCGGCCAGGCGGTTGTACTGCGTCGATGCCGGCTTTTCCCAGTCACGACGGGCCAAAACCACAGCCAGCGATGACAGTTTTTCGCCCACTGATTTACTCATCGTTTATCCTCCACAAAAAATTGTTATGCGCTCACAATATGAATAAAGATGCGTAACACGAAGCAGTAAGTAAAGCGAAGGGAGGCAGGAAAGAGACGCGGATCACAGATTCCGCATCGATGCGTTCTGAGTTTTGAGAATTACAGCGAGCTGAGCTGACGCGCGATGCGGATCAGCTCCTGAGACAACGATTCCTGTGAAACATGTACTTCACCTGGTTTGGCCGTGGTATGGCGTTCGACCAGAGAGGTCGGCAGTAACAGTGATGACTGGCGGTGATCGCCGTGGGTATGCAGATGAGCGACCAGACGATTCACGCTTTCCTGCCCGAGCAGGCGGAAGTCCTGTTTGATGGTAGACAGCGGCGGGAAGAAAAATGCACTGTCTTCGGTATCGTCATAACCCATTATCGAGATTTGCTCCGGTACGCGCAGACCAAATTCATGGACTGCCCGCAGCACACCCAGCGCCATCTGATCGTTGGCGACCAGAATCGCCGTTGGCCGCACAGGCTGGTTCAGCAGTAACAATGCCTGCTGGTAGCCCGATGCTGCGCTCCAGTCACCGTGCTCAACCGCACAAGCCGCAATCTGGTGCTTCGCCAGCGTTTCAAGCCAGCCTTCATAACGCAGTCGCGCAGAAATTGATTCCAGCGGGCCACTCAGCACGGCGATGTGCTGATGTCCAAGTGACAAAAGATGTTCCACACCCTGCTCCGCCCCGCAGTGGGGATCGAACAGTATTTTGAACACATCAGCTTGCGGATCGACATCCAGAAACAGGGCTGGCAAGTTGCCACAAAGCTGAGCCATCGCAGCCGCATTGTCGTTCGATAACGGCACGTTGATCAGTATGCCATCAACACGCTGCGACATCAGTTCGCTCACCGCAGCACGGCAAGCGGTCAGGCTCAGGTTATCCGTCATCGAAATCACCACGTTAAACCCTAACTGGTTAGCCCGGGTTTTCACCGCAGAGGCGATTTGCGACGGGGCATGAAGCGCCAGGTCAGTGGTTGCCAGACCCAAGGTGAAGCTTTGTTTGCCTGCCAGCTGCTGCGCAACGCGGTTCGGCACGTAGTTGAGCGCAGCCATTGCCTGCTCAACTTTATTGCGCGTCTTCGACGATACGTGCGCTGCCTGATTGAGCACCCGCGAAACGGTCTGATAGGAAACGCCAGCGTGGCGCGCAACATCATCCAGGGTGACAGATTTTGGCTTCATGGCTCTCTCTTCGGGGATTCAGGCGAAAACGCTTATGGCGGAGGTATTGTGGCCGGAAAGCAGCCAATAAAAAAGGGGCCGAAGCCCCTTGATGATAATTATTACAATCTGGCCATAAGGTCAGATGAATGAAATTACAGACGGTCTACTGCGTTCAGCTCTTTGAATGCCAGTTCCAGACGCGTCACCATAGACGCCTGGGCAGCACGCAACCACACGCGTGGATCGTAGAATTTCTTGTTCGGCTTGTCTGCGCCTTCCGGGTTGCCAAGTTGGCCTTGCAGGTAAGCTTCGTTTTTCTGGTAGAAGTGCAGAATACCTTCCCAGTTAGCCCATTGGGTGTCGGTATCGATGTTCATTTTGATAACACCGTAGCCTACAGACTCTTTGATTTCAGCCGCAGTAGAACCAGAACCACCGTGGAACACGAAATTCAGCGCGTTGTGTGGCAGGTTGTGTTTCTTGCAAACGTAATCCTGAGAATCGCGCAGAATCGTTGGAGTCAGTTTAACGTTACCTGGTTTGTACACACCATGAACGTTACCGAATGACGCAGCGATAGTGAAGCGCGGGCTGATTGCGTTCAGTTTTTCGTAAGCGTAATCAACGTCTTGCGGTTGAGTGTACAGTGAAGAGGCGTCCATATGGCTGTTATCAACGCCATCTTCTTCACCGCCGGTGCAACCCAGCTCGATTTCCAGAGTCATGTCGATTTTTGCCATGCGAGCTAAGTACTTGCTGCAAATTTCGATATTTTCTTCCAGAGACTCTTCAGACAGGTCGATCATGTGTGAAGAAAACAGCGGTTTACCCGTTTGGGCGAAATGTTTTTCACCCGCGTCCAGCAGACCGTCGATCCATGGCAGCAATTTCTTCGCGCAATGGTCGGTGTGAAGAATAACAGGTACGCCGTAGTGTTCAGCCATATGGTGCACATGAAGTGCGCCAGAGATCGCACCCAGAATTGCCGCGCCTTGTGGCACGTCAGTTTTCAGGCCTTTACCTGCGATGAACGCCGCGCCACCGTTGGAGAACTGTACGATAACCGGTGCACGGACCTTCGCAGCTGCTTCAAGAACGGCGTTGATAGAGTCAGTACCTACACAGTTAACTGCTGGCAGCGCAAAGTTGTTTTCTTTAGCAATAGCGAAAACTTTCTGCACATCATCACCAGTGATGACGCCTGGTTTTACGAAATCAAAAATTTTAGACATGGTTCTTTGTCCTGTATCGTCGGCCGTAGATGGATTTGAATCGGTTTGCTATTTCGCCTGAGTTCCACTGAGCAGCCCCTCGCGCGAAATAGAAGACAGGGAGCATTATGCTGCCCTGTCAGGTTCATTACTTCTTAGCACGCTCTTCCAGCATCACGACCGCTGGCAGCTCTTTACCTTCAACGAACTCAAGGAATGCGCCGCCGCCAGTAGAGATGTAGTTGATTTTGTCAGCAATACCGAAGAGGTCTATTGCTGCCAGAGTGTCGCCGCCGCCTGCGATAGAGAAGCCTTCGCTGTCAGCAATGGCTTGCGCCACAATTTCGGTTCCTTTACGGAAGTTAGGGAACTCGAACACGCCAACCGGGCCATTCCACAGAATGGTTTTAGCGTTTTTGATGATCTCAGCCAGGCGGTAAGCAGACTCATCGCCCATGTCGAGAATTTGTTCTTCGTCTTTGATGTCTTTAACAGACTTCACGGTCGCCGTTGCGGTCTCAGAGAACTCAGTCGCGACGCGAACGTCTGTCGGAACTGGAATATCGCAAATAGTCAGCAGGCGTTTAGCTTCATCAACCAAGCTAGCTTCGTACAGGGATTTACCGACGTTGTTACCTTGTGCTGCCACGAAGGTGTTGGCGATACCACCGCCAACGATCAGTTGGTCAGCGATCTTGGACAGAGAATCCAGAACGGTCAGTTTGGTAGACACTTTTGAGCCACCAACGATAGCCACCATCGGACGAGCCGGGTTGTTCAGCGCTTTGCCCAGTGCTTCCAGTTCTGCTGACAGCAGCGGACCGGCACACGCGATAGGTGCAAATTTACCTACGCCGTGGGTAGAAGCCTGCGCGCGGTGCGCGGTACCAAATGCGTCCATCACATAGATGTCACACAGGGCAGCATATTTCTTAGACAGCGCTTCGTCGTCTTTCTTTTCGCCTTTGTTAAAGCGAACGTTTTCCAGAACGACCAATTCACCTTCAGCAACGTCAACACCATCAAGGTAATCTTTAGCCAAACGAACAGGAGAAGACAGTTTATCTTTCAGATAGTTAACAACGGGCAGGAGAGAAAACTCTTCGTTGTACTCACCTTCAGTCGGACGACCCAGATGCGAAGTAACCATTACGCGAGCGCCTTGCTTCAAGGCAATTTCGATGGTTGGCAATGACGCGCGAATACGTGCATCAGATGTCACTTTGCCATCTTTAACCGGCACGTTAAGGTCCGCACGGATCAGTACGCGTTTACCCGCTAAATCCAGATCGCTCATCTTAATTACAGACATGGTGAATCCTCTCGTTGATTCTCTTTAAAGTTGCTTGAGGGCACTTCCAGCCGGTGGCCAGAAACGCCGTACTAGAAACCGCTAGCGGACATTGCTAATGTTGTATCCAACATTCTGTTGGCAAAGCCCCACTCGTTATCGCACCAGACCAGCGTCTTAATCAGGTGCTGTCCACTCACCCGAGTTTGCGTACCATCAACGATGGCGCTATGGGGATCGTGGTTAAAATCTGTTGAGACTAATGGTAGTTCGGTATAGTCCACAATACCACGAAAAGCGCCATTTGCGGCCTTTTGCAGCAGTTGGTTAACCTCATCTACCGTCACACATCCCCCGACAAAAACGCTTAAATCTATCGCCGTGACGTTGATGGTCGGCACCCGTACTGAGATGGCTTCAAAGCGATCGCAGAACTTCGGCATGATGCGCGTAATACCGGCGGCAAGTTTGGTATCGACCGGAATAATCGACTGACTCGCGGCGCGCGTTCGGCGTAAATCCGCATGATAAGAGTCAATCACCGGCTGGTCGTTCATCGACGCATGGATGGTGGTCACCGTGCCGGATTCGATGCCATAAGCGTCGTCCAGCAGCTTAATAATAGGAATGATGCAATTCGTGGTACAGGAAGCGTTGGAGACAATACGGTGCTGGCGCTCGAGCAGGTCGTGGTTTACACCATAAACGACGGTGGCATCGAGATCGTGACCGCCAGGATGCGCAAACAGGATTTTCTTCGCACCCGCAGCCAGCTGCACTTCGCCATCTTCCCGACTGCCATAAACACCTGTGCAGTCGAGGACCACATCAACGCTTAACTCGCCCCAGGGTAGCCGGGAGGCGTCCGGTTGATGCAACAAACGGATGCTGTCGTCGCCGACATACAAGACTTCGCCCTCCTGACGCACGTCCCACGCGAAACGCCCGTGGCTGGAGTCATATTTTAACAGGTGAGCCATTCCTTCAGGGCTGGCCAACTCGTTGATAGCAACAACGCTGATTTCCGCCCGACGCCCGGATTCGTATAACGCGCGCAATACGCTACGGCCAATGCGGCCAAAGCCATTAATTGCAATACGTATTGGCATACCTCTCCCTGTTACACGGTGATCACCTTTTGGCGGTAACCCCTATAGTAATGCAGTGCGCAGTAACGGTGAATCATTCTCAACAACCTTTCTGACATGTCTGACCTTAAAAGGTTGCAACGACATCAGCACGTTCAATGCCCAAGCGTGAATTTGCACTCACAACAGCCAACTGAAACGGTTCAGCTGAGCATAAACCAAAGTGTCTATAAAAGGAATATTCTGCCTGCTTCTACCGCATTTTCGCATCAGTTCACAGAGAAAATCAGCAACACTAAACCGCGTTTTACTGCAACTTCACCTTGAGACCGCGTTTATGCCACTCTTTCCCATACACCGACAACATTAAACAATAATTTAGAAACCAGAGTGTAACCGGGGCGGCTATTTCGCAGTTTGACCTATGTCATTTGCGGTGAGAAATGGGAGATGGATCATAAGTTGGAGCAATAAAAAAGGCACCCGATGGATGCCTTCAGATTTCTCTAATTCAACTTACTTCAATAACGCCTGAGCTTGCGCCACAACGTTTTCTACCGTGAAGCCAAACTCTTTGAACAGCTCTTCCGCCGGGGCTGACTCGCCGAAGCTGGTCATACCCACCACTGCGCCGTTCAGGCCAACGTATTTGTACCAGTAGTCAGCGA
>NZ_JBLJFK010000007.1:0-173423 GCF_049889095.1 Ewingella sp. S1.OA.A_B6
TTAAGGGCAAAGGCTATCTGTTCTTCGGTATAACGGGTCTTTTTCATGGTTGATATGCCTCTCAGTGAGATGAAAGAAAGACCGGATACTTCAGTTTAGACTGGCACTGTTTTCAGGGAGGAGATCAAACTTATATTTTTTGGATAAAATATCACTTAAAAAACTGATTGATAATTTAGAAGGTTTATTATTCTGCTTGCAATCAGTTGATATTGAATGGAAGAATGAATTTCATGAATATTGGTTTGTCTTAGAGCAGGTTTATGCTGTTGCATTGTTTAGAAATGAAAGCATTGATCCTAATGATCCCGACATACTGGAGTCTTTAAAACAACTTCAATGTTTATTGAAAACTTAAAAATGTTCGAATCCCGGCCTACGCCGGGATTTTACTTTTAAGCACTCAGCCCAGCCGTTCTGCGCCTGACAATGATCACATTAGGCGCGGGTATGATATCCACATCCTCCGCCCGGCTGATGTGGAGTTGGGTCAGCCAGCCGTCCGAAATAACCAGGCTGCCGTCGTTGCGTACCCAGTCGGCTCCAAGGTCGTGATTGTACTGGCTGGCCTCGCACAGTGCATCCCAGTCATGTTGATCGGTCACTATGGTGATCCACAGCGCCTGTTGTCTGAGCTGTAGCTTAATCGGCGTGTCGGTCGTAAAACCGTTATCGGCCAGTAAATGGCCACTGAGCGTTAACTCAGGAAACGGCTGAGCGGTAAAGGTGATGTTCATGTGCTTCTCCTTAAGCGTTCAGTCCGGTTCTGATAACCAAACAGCCATTCTCCGCCGTAACTCTCACCGGCTGGCCTGTGCTAAATCCCTGTTCCAGCCACTTACTTTTAATGGCCAACTGAAGGCTGCTACGGCGGCAATACAGGGGCTTGCGGGGGCGATTTTAGGGCAATCAGGCCATTATGCGCAGGCATGCTCAGTCTTGCCTGTGGTAAAAATGCTGCTGCCTATCGCCTGTGCTTTGTCCAGGTGAAGGCCGATATCCGTCGGTTCTGCCGAAAAAAATAGCTCGGACGTTACCACTGGTGCGCCACAATAGTCGAAAATCCCATGATCAATCTGAGTCTTCATAGCATCCGAGTAGCCATGCCGGGCGAATGTTCGCCTATCTGCGCCGCCTATCGCGACCAGATGGACCTTAAGGTGTGACAATTTCTTCGCCACTTTACCTCCGCCATTATCATCATATGCCCAGCCATTGGTGAACACGCGATCAATCCATCCTTTGAGTTGTCCCGGCATTGACCACCAATAAATCGGGTAAACCAGCACTAATGCGTCAGCGCGGTCGAGACGCGTTTGTTCGGCGATAACGTCGTGCGGCAGGGGTGATCTTTTATTAAATGCAGACATATCCGCTGTCGTGAACCGGGGGTCAAAACCCTCGGTGGCCAGATCGGCAATTTCAGCGGTATGACCCGAAGAGGACTGAGAAATACTCCCGGCAATCTTACGGGCGATAGTGTGTGTCAACGAGTCATTGAGCGGATGTGAAACAACGATAAGGGCGTGCATAGTGTAAATTCCTTCTTGTAGATGAGGAGGACGGGTTATATAGTATATATACTATTGGTAAGTTACTTTTGGTATATAGCAATGTCAAGCAGTGAAAATAGAAAACCGATTGCCTCTTCAAGGCCTCGTGTACGGTTATCGAGAGAAGATCGTTATGAGCAACTTTTAAGCGTGGCGTGGGTTGTCATCCGTGAAGAGGGAACTGAAGCATTAACACTCGGCTACCTTGCCGAGCGTTCCGGCGTGACAAAACCGGTGGTGTACGATCACTTCGGTACGCGTTCAGGTCTGCTGGCTGTGCTCTATCAGGATTATGACCAGCGTCAAACCGCGTTGATGGATATTGCGCTGGCACGCAGTGAAGAGACGCTGGTGGATAAAGCCACAGTGATCGCTTCATCCTATATTGATTGTGTATTGTCTCAGGGGCGTGAGATCTCTGGGGTGATCGCCGCCCTGACTGGCGCGCCCGAACTGGAAAAGATAAAACGCGAATATGAAGCGACTTTCGTTGAGAAGTGCCGCGGCATACTGACTCCTTTCGCAACAGGGGAGTCCATCACGTCGGCGGGTCTTTGGGCCATGCTGGGGGCGGCTGAAGCATTGTCGTACGCCGCCGGGAGAGGGGAAATTAGCGGGCAAGAGGCAAAAGGTGAATTGTTTAACACGATCATTTCAATGGTTGAACGCGCTGATGCGCGGCGCGGGTAAGAGATTCATTCCTGATTTTCTATATCACCACGATTGGCGGGCGCGCCAGCCGGGTCGGCGAAGGCAGTGACAAGGTAAATCTGCTCACCGTCGTAGAGGGTGTGCTGCCATATCATTTATATTACTAAAGATTAATGCTTGCTTAATGAATCAAACCAAGCATAATATGCGACATCGGTTTGGAACACAGACCTTATGAAAGCAGTTTTAGTAAAGCAGTCCTCAGTTCAAGCGTTATCCCTAGATACCCTTCTTCATGAGCCGCCTCCTAAGTGCCCAATAAGTAAATTCTGAAAAACAGGCCATGTTCGCCACATTAAGTGGCTCAAAAAATTAAAGGAAGTATCTATGTCTAACAAAATGACTGGTTTAGTAAAATGGTTTGATGCTGGTAAAGGTTTTGGTTTTATCTCTCCTGAAGACGGCAGCAAAGATGTATTCGTACATTTCTCTGCTATCCAGAGCAGCGATTTTAAAACCTTAGACGAAGGCCAAAAAGTAGAATTCACCATTGAAAATGGTGCTAAAGGTCCGTCTGCTGCCAACGTTGTTGCGATTTAATCGCCGTTAATTTCGCTGGAACTTGTAATTGCGTTGAAGGCTAAAGCCTGAGCAAATAAATTCTAGTGTTAAAAAACCCGCCTTGAGCGGGTTTTTTCGTTGATTGAATGTAGAAAAATGATATGAATGCCACAACACCGCATGGGTGCTATTCACTGCAATTGCAGTAGGGAGAACAAAAAACCAAACAGGGCAAATCCAATCATTGTAGCGAACAGTAGACCAATCATAACTCTCCAACCCAACACCTAAACCTCCCTCAAAGCAGTGTCAAAAATCTGCAAAAAATTATCATAATTTGCCTATTAATCAAATAGGGCTCTAACGGGATCCAAACCAACATAACAGGAAGAGTGATCTGCTCTGCCCGAGCGCGTCTCAGACGCTCCATTTGGCATTATCAGGCGGCAGCTAGAGTAGCTGATAATAATTTCACTTTATGCATCGCGCGGAGCTACACCTGAGTTGGTCAGATGAGATGAATAGTTAAAATTATATTTACACATTTAAATGTTTAAATATAATGGTGCGACTTTCACACTCAGGAATCTGGAACGTTATGGCACAAAGTAATTTATTCACTCCGCTACCGTTTGGCGACTTCACTCTACGTAACCGTATTGCCTTACCTCCGCTAACACGTTGTCGCAGCGATCAACCAGGTAATGTCCCTGGTGAACTGATGGTTGAATATTATCGTCAGCGCGCAACTGCGGGTTTTATGATCACCGAGGGAACACAGATAGAGCCGCGTGGACAGGGCTATGCCTGGACTCCAGGTATCTACAGTGATGAGCAAATTACTGGCTGGAAAAAAGTCACTGAGGCTGTGCATCGGGAAGGTGGAATACTTTACTGCCAGCTCTGGCATGTTGGTCGCGTATCCCACAATGAACTTCAGCCGGGGAAACAGGCTCCTGTAGCGCCATCGGCGGTAACAGCAACCGGCGTTCGCGTTTTTATTGAAACCGGTCTTGGCGAAGGAATGCTTACCTCTCCCAGCGAGCCACGCGAACTTACCACCGTAGAGGTAAAAGAGATCGTTGAGTTATATCGTCAGGCTGCTGTAAATGCGAAAGCGGCGGGATTTGATGGCGTGGAGTTACATTCTGCAAATGGTTATCTTATTAATCAGTTCATCTCCGAACATACCAATTTACGTACTGATGAGTATGGTGGCTCATTAGAGAACAGGCTGCGTTTCCTTAAAGAAATTATCCTTGCGGTGAGCTCTGTTTTTGGTCGTCACAGGGTGGGTGTGCGATTTGCTCCGCTCTTTACCAGCACGGATGAAGATCGCGTTTATCTGGGGTTGGTGGAAAGCGATCCGCATACAACCTATATCTTGGCGGCAAAAATGCTCAGTGATTTGGAAATCGGCTATCTGTCTATAGCTGAAGCCGACTGGGACAACAGCCCCGACCTACCTGCGAGCTTTAGAACTGCTCTGCGAGAAGCGTTCAGATCACCCATCATGTATTCAGGGCGATATACCATGGAAAAAGCTGCATATATCCTCGAAAACGGATGGGGTGATTTGTTTGGTTTTGGCAGAACTTTCATCGCTAATCCGGACTTACCGGCTCGTTTCAAAGAAGGGGTGGAGCTGAACCCTGTTGATGCTTCCACGCTGTATGGGGGCACCTGTAAAGGTTATACTGACTACCCGGTTTATCGCTCCTGATTTTTGTGAGGCTGCATGTCACCTGAAAATGCCATGAAATTACTGTCCAATCCTACGCGTATGGCAGTATTGACGTGGCTAAAAGATCCACAAGACGCTTTTGGGGGATACAGTCAGTTATATGAATATGACCTTTATGGTGTATGTGCCAGCCTCATCCAGAACAAGGCCAGTTTGTCACAGCCAGCGACTTCTCTTTGCCTTAAAGTCCTGTATGAAGCAGGTCTCGTTGAAGCAACTAAAGTAGGAAAATGGACCTACTATCGGCGTAATGAAGCACGCATCAATGAAATGACGAAAGCTGTCTCAGACTTTCTGACAATGTTATAAGCTCGCTTTCCGCACAAAGCGGGTGCGATTAGCACCCGCGAGCAGAATTTAATAGTAGTTGCCCTGGCGATAATCCCAGGTCTGGAAAATATCAGACATCATGGACATGATTTTATCAACGTCCAGGCCTTTACGGATCAACATCGGACAAGGCGTTACATTGCGTTGACCTTTTTGCTCCGGTATTAATTTGCCATCTGCATCCACCATTGACACCATCACACCTTGTTCGTAGCGCGTTTTTTCGCTTTCGTTTGGTTGAATCGATGTCACATATTCATTGGCCCCGATGATTAAATCGGCGTGTTCTTCAATGCGCTCGCCGATCCCTTCTACCTTCCCGCTGTTGCCTTTACCTGATGGGTTTGCTGAGCTGGCAAAAGAGAACTTATCGTAATTTTCCCACAGTTCTTTTGCCAGGATCTCACCAGGCTTACCAAATTTTATTACGAAGCAGCTCGTATCACGTTGGTCCATCATCATCGTTTTGGAACCATCATCTGGAATACGCGCTTTTGCTTCTTCTTGCCAGGGTAAGATACAACCCAGCAATACATCTTTATCCCAGTGTTGTTGGTACAACTGCTCGATTTCAGGATTTAACTGAGCCAGCTGCTTCAGTTGCTCCATAGAACCGCACAGCACAACGCCAGGTTTATTGCGGTTCCTTTCTTTCGCTGAAAATTTGCGATTGAGACCCTGGGCATCGGTCGTCATAATGATATAGCCAACTTTTGTTGGGCAAACGATCATACCACCGTAGTTTGATAAGATATCGATGGCTTCTTGCTGCAAACCACCATTCCACTGTATTTTTTTGTTAGTCATTTTTACACCTTTTTTGGGTAATAATTAACATTATCGGGAGACTCAAACCCTGCATTCATCCTGGTATTATAAATACGCGGTTTCTGATCATTAATGCGTTACTGACAATAATCTTCAATAAGGTCTTGGTGGGGTTTCTTCCTGAAAAAGTGACCATCACGTTTAATGGATGTTTAGTTCATTAAAGACATCGTGATTTGAAATTGTCTTTAGTATTAATGGGTTATTTTCTATGGCTTTTGTTCAGGAGATGCCTAATGTTTACCACCATTAATACTACAGGTCTTTTCCTGTGTTTCATTAAATCAGTCAATTTTGATGAAAAGAATGTAGAATAATCTTAAAATATAACCTCGGTGAGTGATTTTTAATGAATTACGTTATTACATATTAATAAATTAATATAAGTGTCATAATTAATTACTACTATTTGTAGTATGTGGAAATATTATATGTATGCATCTCATCTGCGTATTTTGATGATTTTTACGTCTGGTTTTCAGAATTTAAATGTCGATAAATTTATGCGTATCATGGTGGTGCCCCAAGAATAAGGGAATTACCCTATCTTGGGGAGTGCATTTCTGGTTATCTTTAGGCGTAATAACTGCAGCCGAACATGGTTAAATATGAGTGCCTAAAGATAGACAGCCTGTAAGTAAAAAAATAGCCATTGTGCACATAGTAAAGTAGATACTTTTCACGTTTGTCATCATTGTAGTCTCCAAATTAAACACTCAAAACAAAGATACGCATCCCGTCATTACGAAGGACATAGTGATGCACAACATTACTAAATATAATCGAGTCATATTCATTTCATCCCATTAAAGTGAACCGTACCGTACGGTTCACTTTAGGTGTAAAAAAAAAGCGCGTCAAGCTTTATGGCCCACTCACAGAATACTCCTAAGAATTGAAATGACACTACGCAGGATCTGACCCAGCGTTGAACAACGTCACTGAGGCGGGCTTGTTGAATCATCTTTTTGCCACAAACTAGCCGAGATCAGTGAAAAGGGGATAGATTATCGATGGCCGTTCACATTGCTGTTGCAAGTCACGGCATAATGCATAAACAGGGCGCAATACGCTGCGCCCTGATGTTTTAACCAAACACTATTTACCCAGCTCAGACATCACTTTTACGTCGGTTTGAGCGATCTGGCGCTGTTTTCCCCAGGCATCTTTGTACTTGATGAGGCCAGTATCCCGGTCAATCTTCGGTTTACCTTCACTGACTATGGTCCGCCCGTCATTGGTCTGAATCGCATAGTTACTGGAGCAACCTGCGAGCAAGGTGGAGAGAATGACTGCTGATGCTAAAAGATAACCTGTTTTCATAAGCTACTCCTTGTCGTTAAACCTGTTTAAGGTTTAGCACAAGATGAAAATTGAACCAGTTAATTGATGCATTTACTCGCTTGCTGATGGATTTTTGCGCTGAAAAGATTCACTTTATCCCTGGACGGTCAGATGCTGCATGCGGCACGTCATTTAGATATATGCTGCGTAGCCGTTAATTCACCTTCTTATCCCGCTTTCTGCCTTTGCTCTATTAGGGCGAGAAAGCGAACGGTGAAGTGAGGGTGCTGCTGTGGTAAACAGTGTCGATAAAGATATGAAACGTTTATAAGCGCCCGAATGATTTTGGCACTTATAAACGTGGGCTGAAAAAACAGAGTTACCGGCTCCGAGGGTTGGTGCCAGTATCGCAAAACCTAAGGTTAGCTTCCCCATCGACTTTTAAGATAACTGACGGCTTCCTGAGTCTGCGGCTGATTGAGATAGTTTTCTCTGAACAGAATAGTGCCGTTAATTTGCGGCATGGACTCGTTAAGATCGAGCTGCTTTTTCAGCTCCGGTACGCCACCACGGATCATCCAGTCCGGCTCATTCTTTGACGGTTCGCCGACTTTGTACAGTGCAATGCCAATGTACAGGCGCGTGTGAGTGGGTTTCACCACCTCTGCCCACCATGCGGCCAGTACATCATAACGGGCGGCTTTGCGTGAGAAAGGCCAGTATAGTTGCGGGGCAATATAATCCAGCAACCCTTGCTGTACCCAGCGGCGGGTATCGGCATAAGCTTCATCATAGGCCGCTGCTCCCTGAGTTTGGGAACCTGCCGAGTCATGGGAAAGATTTCGCCACACGCCTGCCGGACTGACACCGAATTCGACATTGGGTTTGAGTTGCTTGATGGTGCGCGAAACCTGTTCAATCAACTGCTGAGTATTGTGGCGCCGCCAGTCTGCCTTCGAAGCGAATCCCTGCCCATATTTTTTGAACGTTATGCTGTCGTTAAGGCTTGAACCTGGGGATTCAGCATAGAAATAGTCATCGAACTGCACACCGTCAACGGGATACCGGGTAACGACCTCTGCCACGATGCTGGTGATCCAGTCTCGCGCCTCCGGGATGCCCGGATCGAGCACAAAGCGATCGCCAGCAGTGCGGATCCACTCGGGATGCAGTACGAACACGCTGGCGGGATGCAGAGATAATGTATTGTTAAGCTCTGCAACAGTTGAAGGTTTGGTGTTAACGGATACGCGATAGGGGTTAAACCATGCGTGAACTTTCATGCCACGTTTGTGTGCTTCATCCAGCATAAACTGCAGCGGATCGTAGCCCGGATCCTCACCAATTTTACCCGTCATCATATCTGACCATGGCAAAATTTTTGATGCCCACAGAGCCGTGCCATCAGGCTTAACCTGGAAGAACACGGTATTGATACCGAGACTTTTCAGCTTATCCAGCTTGCTGGTCAGCGCTTGCTGCTGCTGGTTAATGCGGATGGCAGGACTGCTTGCATTGATGGATGCCACCGGTGGCCAGTCAAGGCGGGAAACCGTCGCCAGCCAGACGCCGCGCACCGGCTCATTACTCTGAGCAGATTTTGTTGGCAGTGGTTGCATATTTACCGCAGGAGGTGGGGTGACCAGCGATCTCGGTGGCGCGGAGGAGCAACTGGCAAGTAAAAGAACGGCAGCAGCCCATGCGACGACCTTTTTAACTGTCTTGACGGGAGGAAAACTGAGTGAAAAAACGATGGTAGACTCCGGTTCTATAGGCTAGTCGCTCGTAAAGAGACATTCTCTTATTATTCTTTATAAAGTCAATTTGTTAGAGGCTTAGCTGGCCTGCCAACTTCACCTCATTTGCATCTCTCACTGCCCACAGTTTCATTATTGTATCTATACTCTCACGGAGCAAGATAAGGCACATTCATTCGATTGGTCAAAAAGTGTAAATTGATCATGAGTTTGGCCCTTCTACCTGACAGAAATACTGGCAGAAATAAATCCGCCATTCAGGAGGTTTTTTGCAGCCTAGCGCTGATTGTAAAATTCCCCGTGGATTTATCTGCCGGAAAATGCGTGCTTTGAGGAATTGATATGAAGTTTGAAGGTATTTCAAAAGGATTTTTTATTCTGATCCTTTTCATTGTAACCGTGGCTTTTCTGGATGTACTGGGACCTTACTATTCGTCCGTACTTTGGGCCGTCATACTGGCCGTTATTTTCCATCCGATGAACAAGCGGATAAGGCAGTATCTTGGCGAGAAAAACGGGCTGGCCTCGTTTCTGACCGTGATAGTGATTTGTCTGATTGTATTTACCCCGCTTGCGCTCCTTGGCTCTTCTCTGGCGATTGAACTTAATCTTCTCTACACCAAGTTGCAGAACAATAACACGCAGTTGCCCACGATTCTGGCAGACGTGCTGCAACATTTTCCTGCGTGGGCACGTCAATTCCTGACGGAACACGATCTGGACAGCACGGCTGAAATCCAGCAGAAAATGTCAGGTGCTGCGCTTAAAGCCGGGCAGTACCTTGCCGGCAGCGTTTTTGTTATAGGAAAGGGCACCTTCAGTTTCACGGTAGGTTTCGGCATCATGATCTATCTGCTGTTCTTTCTGCTTAAAGACGGGGCGTATCTGGTTAACCTGACCATGCAGTCCTTGCCGCTGTCCAAAGACATTAAACATCATCTGTTTGTGAAGTTCGCCGCCGTGGCCCGTGCCACTGTTAAAGGTACGGTTGTGGTGGCTATCGTGCAGGGGATTTTAGGTGGTCTGGCCTTCTACTTCACCGGTATCGAGGGGAGTCTGCTATGGGGAGCGCTGATGGCTTTCCTGTCCATCATCCCGGCGGTAGGTTCTGCCATCATCTGGGTACCGGCGGCCATCTATTTATTCGGTGCAGGAATGCTGTGGAAGGGTATTTTCCTGGTCGCCTTCTTTGTTGTCGTTATTGGGCTGGTTGATAACATTCTGCGTCCGTTATTGGTCGGCAAAGATACCAAAATGCCTGATTATCTCATCCTGATTTCAACGCTGGGTGGCATGGAAATTTATGGTATCAACGGCTTCGTCATCGGCCCCTTGATCGCCGCCCTGTTTATCGCCTGCTGGAACATTTTCTCTGGTCGCGAACATCAGGGAAATATGGACGAGATTGACGAAGAGTTTATCGAAGAAGGAAACAATCACCCCGATGTCTGAGAGATAAGGGGAAGATAGGGCTATCTTCCCCTGCTTTTATCTACTCATTATGCTGTGTTGGCCTTCCTTACATTCAACATAATTTGTAAATATTGACTCAATTTGGTGGGCGATTTTTAGTGATAATATTGCCTAACACTCAGCCTGCCATTGCAGAGAGTCAAACCAGGAAGGGAATTCTATGAACAAATTAGTTATCGCCGGGCTTTTAGCCACACTGCTTGCCGGGTGCGCCACGCAATCTCCTTGCGTTCCGGTATACGACTCGGAAGGACGTCTGGTGCACACCAATACCTGCATGAAAGGCACTACGCAGGACAACTGGGATACCGCAGGCGCCGTCGCCGGTGGTGTGGCCGCAGTTGCTGCCGTAACGCTTGGGATAGTGGCACTGACCCGCTAACAGCCTGATATCGTATTGATGAAAATGCCGGTGGTGCTGATAACCCACCGGCATTTTTTCGAATTTTATTGAGCGAATTCTGCCTGCCACCAGTGATTCCTGACTGCTGTCGCCAATGATTTTCGCGCCTGTCAGCGTCATGGCGACCCGCCTCTCTTTTTCGATTAACTCGAGCAAATCAATCCCCCGCCTTTACCGGCGACGGCCAGCGCGTAGACGAAGGCGTGGCCAGTCAATACGCCATCGGCCTTCATGGCTCTCATACGTACGACATCTTAGTGCCAAAATCCCCATGATCTTTGATTTTTGTTTACTTCCGTTTTGCCAACCAAGCTATGAGCAACGTCACTCTTTGATCAGATATAAGGCATTATTCTGAAGGTACAGAAGGTGAGCCAACATGTCCGATCATGCAAAGGTATTAGCCCGATTGGCGCAATGTTGAGTTTTGTGGCTGTCATCGTCATGGCGACGCAATCGTTTACATATGATGCTATTCGAGTATCACAAGGAGTTCCAATGACAAAGATTGAAGGTATTGTGCCGGTGATGTTGACCCCTTTTAACGAAGATAACCACATTGATTACGTGGGGCTGGGCAAGCTGATCGACTGGTATCTTGATAAGGGCGTTGATGCACTTTTTGCGGTGTGTCAGTCAAGTGAAATGCAGTTTCTCAGCCTGAGTGAGCGCGTCGAGCTATCCGCATTTGTTGTTAAAAAAGTGGCGGGGCGTATCCCCGTCATTGCTTCTGGTCATGTCAGTGATGATCTAGACAGTCAAATCAATGAATTGACTGAGATGGCGAAAACCGGTGCTGATGCGCTGGTGTTGGTGACCAATCATCTGGATCCAAAAAACCAGGGCAGTGAAACATTCTTCGCTACCCTGAACGCATTGTTGGCTGCGTTGCCAGAATCTATGCCTCTGGGGTTATACGAGTGTCCGGCGCCTTATCGCCGTCTTCTGACCGACGAGGAACTGGCTTACTGTGCGAATACAGGGCGTTTTGTCGTATTGAAAGATGTCAGCTGTGACCTCGAAACTGTTACGCGTCGGGTGAAGCTGGTGGCGGATACGCCACTCAATATTATCAATGCTAATGCAGCGATTGCCTTCCCGGCCATGCAGGCAGGGTCGAAAGGTTTCAGTGGCGTGTTTACCAACTTCCATCCTGAGCTTTACAGCTGGTTATATCATCACGCCAGCAGTCAGCCGAAACTGGCGGAGGAGTTGGCAATTTTTCTGTCGCTGGCGGCAGTGACTGAAACGCTGGGCTATCCGAAGAACGCCAAAATTTATCATCAACGTTTAGGGACTTTCGAGAGTGAGTTCTGTCGGGTGAACAAAGATAATGTGCTGGAAAAATTCTGGGGCCTGACGGTGTTATTGGATCAGATCCGGAGTGGAACAGCAACATGGCAACAAAAAATTGTCGCTAAATAATTATCGTTAGGATCTGTCACATTAATTTTATTGCCATGTGAAATACATTTTTCTGCGTTTTACATGGTACGAAAAAGTCGTCCAGGAAGATCATCGTGCTCCTTAACTGTGCATTATTTTCGACACTTACATTACTTGCCAAAAATAACGTACTGTATAAATAAATATAAAAGGATTATTCAACATGATCATATGTTGTCAGCGTGATTGGGAACGTGAGAGAGATGCGTTCCATCCTATTATTAATAAAGGCATTGACTTTATTAGCCAAACTAATTTTTCAACACTAACACCAGGGAAATATGACATTATTCCTGAAAAGATGTTTTGTCTTTTACAGGAAATGAATACGCTTCCGGCAAGTGAAATGAGATCTGAGTCACACTTCAATTTTGTGGATATTCAGTTCCTGCTGCAAGGGGAGGAAACTATAGGCGTAGCGCGCGGCACCCAGGAGCATCAGGTCATTGAAGATCGCAAAGAAAAGCAGGATATTGTTTTTTATCAGGATCTAAATAATGAGTCGCTCATTCATTTGGTACCCGGCATGTTTGCCGTTTTCTTTCCGCAAGACTTACATCGCCCTTGCTGCCATACCCATCGCGAGACGTTCATTCGTAAAGCTGTCATTAAAATACATCTGAGCCTGTTTGAAACTGGCTCAGATGACATTTTTATGAATAACAAATAGTGGATAACTAAACTCATGAAAGACGCGACATCTTCCTTAAATATTCCACAAGTTAACGCCACTGCGCCAGTAACTCGCTTACGTTGGGGCATTGTTTTTATTCTCTTAATGGCAGCGGTAATTAATTATCTCGACCGAGCAAACTTAAGTATTGCTAACACAACTATTTCTAAAGAGTTCGGTTTTAGTTCCACGGAAATGGGCCTGCTGTTGTCGGCTTTCTTATGGCCTTATGCATTAGCAAATTTACCGGCAGGCTGGTTGGTTGACCGATTTGGCCCGAAGAGAATGTTCTCTTGGGGAGTCGGTTTATGGTCAACCTTCACGGTGCTGGCCGGTTTTGTTAATGGTTATTCGATGTTCTATACGTTGCGTGTTTTGTTAGGTATTTCAGAATCACCGTTCTTTACCTCGGGGATTAAAATCACCCACCGCTGGTTCTCTGATAAGGAACGAGCACTGCCTACCTCGATTATCAATACCGGTTCACAGATTGCCAATGCCATTGCCCCACCGATCCTTACCATCTTACTGTTGACGTTGGGATGGCGCGGCATGTTTATCGCTATCGGTTTAGCTGGTATCCCACTGCTGCTGGTATGGCTGAAGTTTTACCGTAATCCAACCGAACGTGAAGAGAAACTGATCCATGCGAATTCACAGCTAATACAGCAATCTGTGAAAGCGGCTGCGGGAAATAACAAAGCCAGCTGGGGCGCTTTATTTAAACATAAAACGACCTGGTTTATGGTGATTGGTAACTTCTCAATAATGTTTACAATCTGGGTTTATCTAACGTGGTTACCTAGCTATCTTGAAAAATCGCTGGGTTTTAGCTTAAAACAAACAGGATGGCTGGCGGCTATTCCGTTCCTGGCCGGCATCTTTGGTGTGTTATGTGGCGGGGTTATTTCCGATCGCCTGATTCGTCGTGGTGTTAATACCATTACAGCGCGTAAAGTGCCGATTGTTGTTGGCGCAGCCTTGGCGGCGTGCTTTGTTGCTCCAATCCCCTTCGTGCATGACACCACGTTAAGCATCGCGCTACTGTCAATTGGTTATTTTTTCTCGCAGCTGCCTCAGGGCGTTATCTGGACGCTGGCTTCTGATATCGCTCCCAAAGAACAGGTTGCATCAATGGGTGCGATCCAAAACTTTGGTGGATTCTTAGGTGCAGCTTGTGCCCCGATCGTAACCGGCATTATTTTAGATGCGACCGGACAATTCACCAACGTGTTCTTCCTTGGTGCCGGTCTATTAATGCTAGGCGCACTAAGCTACGGTTTATTCGTGAAGAAGCCTATTTTGGTGACAATGCAGAAATAATAGCGCCCATTCTTAAACATATTAACGCTTCTCTGGCATCAGAGAAGCGTTGTGAAGGGTTTTTTTGCCACAGGTTTTGGCGGGGGAAACCGCCCGGTGAAGGGCGGTTTGGATCCTTAATGCAAGTGAGATAGGCTGGCGGCGCTGATACGCAGACCGTCAGTATTGAATACCATGCAACGCTGCGCATCAAACCAGGTGGTCAGACTCTGGTAGGGATTGAACGCCATGTCGCCCGGCAGCAGCATTTTAAAACCGTCGGTACCGTAACACTGGCCGAACAGGTAGGTGCTGTTGCCCAGACGTTCGACCACTTCGCAGTTAAATTCCAGCTTGTTTTCAGTTTCCTGGGACAGCAAATGCTCCGGGCGGATCCCCAGAGTGATGTTATCACCGGCCGCCAGTTCGCTGGTGTTGAGTGCCAGGATTAGCGTTTTCTCCGGTGTCAGGCGGACTTCCAGCCGGTCCGGTTGCCAGGCGATCACTTCTGCGGGCAGGAAATTCATCTTTGGTGAACCGATAAAACCCGCCACGAACTTATTCACCGGATTGTAGTACAAGTCCATCGGCGCGCCGGTCTGTTCGATTTTTCCGTAATTCATCACGACAATTTTATCGGCTAACGTCATAGCCTCGGTCTGATCGTGGGTGACATACACCATGGTAGTTTTCAATTCCTGATGCAGCTTAGAAATGTGCAGACGCATATCTACGCGCAGCTCGGCATCAAGGTTGGAAAGGGGTTCATCGAACATAAACACCTGCGGGTTTCGCACAATCGCGCGGCCAATAGCGGTACGCTGTCGCTGGCCACCTGAAAGTTGCTTCGGTTTTCTGTCCAGCAGATGTGAAAGTTGCAGGGTCTTGGCGACCATTTCAACCTGATGGCGGATTTCTTCTTTCGGTACGCCGTTCACTTTCAGTCCGTAGCCCATGTTTTCCGCAATCGTCATGTGCGGATAGAGTGCATAAGACTGAAACACCATCGCCACGCCGCGGCGTGATGGATCAACATCATTCACCCGCTGCTCACCGATATACACATCCCCCTCAGTGATATCTTCCAGCCCGGCAATCATGCGCAGTAATGTGGATTTTCCGCAGCCTGATGGTCCAACGAATACCGTAAATTCGCCGTCTTCAATATCAATATTGATGTTATGCAACGTGACGGTCTTATCGAAACGCTTCACCACATTTTTAAGTCTGATGCTGGACATTTTTGGCCTCATGAAGATTCATACAGCTGATGTTTTGGACTATAACCACCTTGTGTAAGCGTTTGCACAGGCCTGTTCGAATTTTGCAGTTAAGATCACACAATACACATCTTTTGATAGTGATTTTTGATTCTTAAGTTTAACGTATAACACAGATTTTATGGCGACAATAATTACCGTTAACCCACTATTTAAAGGGTGTTAGTCACGGGTTGTTGATTGGGTGTCGTCAGAACATGTCTCAAAAAACGACAAAAATGTTATACCTTCACATCCAGGAGCAACAATGAAAATTACCCACCTTACTGCCTTGGTACTGATGTCATTAAGCCTTAGCAGCCAGGCCGTCCGGGCAGCCGAGGGTCAGTTACTTATTTGGGAAGATATTAAGAAGTCTTCCGGTATATCCGACGCCGTTAAAGACTTTGAAAAAGAGAACAACGTCAAAGTCGTGGTACAGGAAACACCTTACACACAGCAAACCGAGAAACTGCGTCTTGATGGTCCGGCAGGGATCGGCCCGGACGTGGTCGTGATCCCTAATGACCAGGTCGGTACTGCGGTCGTTCAGGGGTTGCTGGCTCCGCTCACGCTCGACAAAGCCTTTACCGATAGCTTCACGCCGTCGGCGATCAAAGCCTTCCAACTGAAAGGTCAGATCTACGGGGTACCGAAAGCGGTTGAAACACTGGTGCTAATTTATAACAAAGATTTGCTGCCGAAGGCACCTGACACGCTGGAGGAGTATTACACCTTCTCCAAACAGGAAAAGGCGAAAGGGAAGTACGGCCTGTTAGCCAAATTCGATGAGGTGTATTACGCCTACGGCGCGATCTCCTCGATGGGTGGCTACATCTTCGGCAAAGACGCGAAAGGTGAAATTAACGTTGAAGATATCGGCCTGAACAAACCGGGCAGTGTTGAAGCCGTCACCTACCTGAAAAAGTTCTATACCGACGGTTTATTCCCGGCGGGCATTACCGGCGATAACGGCCTGAACGCCATCGATTCTCTGTTTACTGAGAAGAAAGCAGCGGCGGTCATCACCGGCCCGTGGGCATTCCAGCCCTATGAAGCGGCAGGCATTAATTATGGCGTGAAACCGTTACCGCTGTTACCGAATGGCAAGCCGATGAGCTCATTCCTCGGTGTGAAAGGTTATGCGGTATCAACCTACAGTAAGCAAAAACCGCTGGCGGAGAAATTCATCACTTTCATTAATCAGCCGAAGTACGCCAAGGTGCGCTATGAAGTGACCAAGGAAATTCCCGCACTGACCGTACTGATGAACGATCCGATGATCAAGAACGATGAGAAAGCCAACGCCGTTGCGCTGCAATCTACGCACGCCACCGCGATGCCAGGCGTACCGGAAATGCAGGAAGTCTGGGGACCGGCCAACAACGGCATCCAGCTCGGCGTAACCGGCAAACAGCCTGTGCAGGCGGCATTAAATGACGCAGTGAAAAATATCCAGATGCAAATCGAAGCGGCAAAAGCCAGCAACGAGTAGTACGCAATCAGTCAGTTGCAATCAGTAAGTCGTCGATGAAACTAAACGACTGCCGGTCTGAAAAGAGGGAGTGATTTCACTCCCTCACCAGTGAAAGGAATATCTTTGTGTCTATGCGTCTCCACGAGGAAAACCACGCGCCAGTAACGGCCAGCCATCATGCCCCGCTGGCATTGGCTGTGGCGTTAATTCCCGGTTTTGGTCAGTTTTATAACCGACAATGGGCTAAGGGAATTCTGTTTTTTATCATTCTGTTTTGCTTCGCCGGTGTCTTTTATGATTTTTTGCAGCAGGGATTATTGGGGCTGTATACGTTGGGCGAAGAAGTCCCACGTGATAATTCCATATTCTTGTTGGCCAAAGGCATTATCAGCGTACTGATTGCCGCGTTTGGCGTCGCGTTCTATTACTGGAGTCTGCGCGATGCATGGTTAAACGGTAAGCGGCGCGATCTGGGCGTAGAATTACCCAGCGTCAGAAAGCAATATCACCTGTTGCTGCGCGAAGGTTTTCCTTATTTGATGATCACGCCGGGGTTTATTCTGCTGGTGTTTGTGGTGGTTTTCCCGATTATCTTCGGGTTCTCTATCGCGTTTACCAATTACAATTTGTACCACACGCCACCGGCTAAACTCGTCGACTGGGTCGGGTTCAAAAATTTTATTAATATCTTCACGCTGAATATCTGGCGCTCAACGCTGCTGGACGTTTTGCAGTGGACGGTAGTCTGGACGCTGCTCGCCACCACGCTGCAATGCGCCGTGGGTGTGATGTTGGCGATTCTGGTGAACCAGAAAGATCTGCGCTTCAAAGCATTGATTCGCACTATTTTGATCCTGCCGTGGGCGGTGCCGGGGTTCGTGACGATTCTGGTGTTTGCCGGAATGTTCAATGACACCTTTGGGGTGATCAATAACGGGATTTTGGCAGCACTCGGCATTGAGCCTAAAGCCTGGATGACCGATCCATTCTGGACTAAAACCGCGCTGATCATGATGCAGACCTGGCTGGGCTTCCCGTTTGTGTTTGCAATGACGACTGGCGTATTGCAGGCGATCCCGAATGATTTGTATGAAGCCGCGACAATGGACGGGGCCAGTACCTGGACTAAATTAAAAACCATTACTTTGCCGCTGGTGTTGTATTCCATTGCGCCGATCATTATCACGCAATACACCTTCAACTTTAATAACTTCAATATTATCTATCTGTTTAATAACGGTGGCCCGGCGGTGGCCGGATCGAATGCGGGCGGTACGGATATTCTGGTGTCATGGATCTATAAATTAACCATGTCATCTTCGCAATATGCCATTGCCGCGACCATTACGATTTTGCTGTCGATATTTGTTGTCGGTATTGCACTGTGGCAATTCCGTTCAACCAATTCATTTAAACAAGATGATATGGCGTAAGCGGGAGCAGGGTGATGAGTAAGAACAACAGTATTAAGAGAAGCCGATTTATCCGCCTTTCGCTGAGTTATTTCCTGTTGCTGATCGTGGCAGTGATTATTATTTATCCGCTGATCTGGACCGTTGGCGCATCGCTCAATGCCGGTAACAGCCTGCTCAGCACGTCGATTATTCCGGAAAACCTCTCATTCCAGCATTACAAAGATCTGTTTAATGGCAATGTAAATTACGTCGGCTGGTACTGGAACTCGATGAAAATCAGCTTTCTGACCATGGTTCTGACGCTGATTTGCGTCAGCTTCACTGCCTATTCTTTCTCGCGATTTCGTTTTAAAGGGCGTAAAGACGGGCTGATGCTGTTCCTGCTACTGCAGATGATCCCCCAGTTTTCGGCGCTGATCGCCATCTTTGTGCTGGCGCAACTGCTGGGTCTGATCAACAGCCATCTCGCGCTGGTGCTGATTTATGTCGGCGGCATGATCCCGATGAATACCTATCTGATGAAAGGCTATCTGGATGCCATTCCGAAAGATTTGGATGAATCGGCACGGATGGACGGTGCAGGCAACTTTCGCATCTTCATCGAGATCATCATGCCGCTGTCGAAGCCGATTCTGGCGGTCATCGCGCTGTTCTCCTTCACCGGGCCGCTGGGCGATTTCATTCTCTCCAGCACTATTTTGCGTACGCCGGACAAATACACGCTGCCCATTGGCTTGTACAACCTGGTCTCACAAAAAATGGGGGCGAATTACACCCTGTACGCTGCAGGGGCTGTGCTGATCGCTGTGCCGGTCGCCATTTTCTATCTCGCTTTACAAAAATACTTCGTCTCCGGCCTGACCGCTGGCAGTACCAAAGGATAATCATCATGACTTTCTTGAATACAACGATTTTCAATAAAAGCACGATTGCCTGCCTGTTGCTGGCACTGTCGTTTTCCTGTGCAGCAGAAAATGTCACCATTAAAAAAGTCGCCAACGTGCCGGCGGATTTCATCAAAGGCGCGGACATTTCCACGCTGATTGAGGTGGAAAAACACGGCGGCAAGTTTTACGACCAAAACCATAAGCAACAAGACGCGATGGTGATCCTTAAACAAAATGGCTTCAACTATGTGCGCCTGCGTTTGTGGGTCGATCCCAAAGATGCGCAGGGCAAGCCGTATGGCGGCGGTAATAACGATCTGGCGACCACGCTGGAGCTGGCGAAACGTGCCAAACAGCAGGGCTTTAAGATTTTACTCGATTTCCATTACAGCGATTTCTGGACCGATCCAGGTAAGCAGTTCAAACCAAAAAGTTGGGCGAAAATGGATTATCCGCAGTTGAAAATCGCCATTCATGATTACAGCCGTGAGGTGATTGCGCAGTTCCGCCAGCAAGGTGTGTTACCGGATATGGTGCAGGTTGGTAATGAAATGAACGGCGGGATTTTGTGGCCGGAAGGCAAAAGCTGGGGCGAGGGCGGTGGTGAGTTTGATCGCTTGGCTGGGCTGCTGAACGCGGCAATTTCCGGCGTCAAAGCCGATGAGAAAGATCCGTCGAAGATCAAAATCATGCTGCATCTGGCCGAAGGCACCAAGAATGACACCTTCCGCTGGTGGTTCGATGAAATCAATCAGCGCAAGGTGCCTTACGACGTGATCGGCCTGTCGTTCTACACCTACTGGAATGGTCCGATTTCCGCGCTGCAAGCCAACATGGACGACATCAGCAAGCGCTACAACAAAGATGTGATCGTGGTGGAAGTCGCCTATGGCTACAGCACCAAAAACTGTGATGCTGCTGAAAACAGTTTCACCGAAAAAGAAGCCAAAGATGGGGGGTATCCGGGCACCGTGCAAGGGCAGGCTGACTTCCTCAGCGATATGATCAAAAGCCTGGTAGCGGTACCCGGTAACCGTGGCAAAGGGTTGTTCTACTGGGAGCCAACCTGGCTGCCGGTGAACGGTGCCGGATGGGCAACGCCTGCCGGTATGACCTACATCAACGACCACTGGAAAGAGGGCAATGCCCGCGAAAACCAGGCGCTGTTCAGCTGTGATGGTCAGGTTCTGCCTTCCATTCAGGTCTTCAAGTAATCTACTTTTCCCCGGTCAAATTGGCCGGGGAGCACTGACTATTTTTTAAGGATTTAAAGGATTAAACATGACGAAGTTTCCTCTTCTGAGCAGTAAAATCTCCGGGCTACTACACGGCGCGGATTATAACCCTGAGCAATGGCTGGACCACCCAGAGGTGCTGGTTCGTGATGTCGAAATGATGAAAGAAGCGCGCTGCAACGTAGTGTCAGTGGGGATTTTTAGCTGGTCAGCGCTGGAACCTGAAGAAGGTCGCTACCAGTTTGAGTGGATGGATCAACTACTGGACCGGCTGCATGACAATGGCATCTCGGTGTTTCTCGCTACGCCAAGCGGTGCCCGCCCAGCGTGGATGTCGCAGAAGTATCCCGAAGTGCTGCGGGTCGCGCGCGATCGCGTCAAAGCGCTGCACGGTGGGCGTCACAACCACTGCATGAGTTCACCGGTTTACCGTGAAAAAGTGCAGCTTATGAACGGTGCGCTGGCAAAACGCTACGCGCACCACCCTGCGGTGATTGGCTGGCATATTTCCAATGAATACGGCGGCGAATGCCATTGCGATGCCTGTCAGGGCCAATTCCGCGACTGGCTGAAAGCGCGTTATGTCACGCTCGATGCGCTGAACAAAGCCTGGTGGAGCACCTTCTGGAGCCACACTTACACCGACTGGTTGCAGCTCGAATCGCCGTCACCGCAGGGCGAAAGCGGCGTTCACGGCCTGAATCTCGACTGGCGGCGTTTTAATACCGATCAGGTAATGCGCTTTTGCAGCGAAGAAATTCGTCCACTGAAAGCGGAAAACCCGGCATTACCGGCGACCACTAATTTCATGGAGTATTTCTACGATTACGATTACTGGAAACTCGCCAGCGTGCTGGATTTCATCTCTTGGGACAGCTACCCGATGTGGCACACCCGTCAGGATGATATCGGCCTCGCGGCGTATACCGCGATGTATCATGATCTGATGCGTACGCTCAAGCAGGGCAAACCCTTTGTGCTGATGGAATCGACGCCAAGTTTCACCAACTGGCAGCCGACCAGCAAACTGAAAAAACCGGGGATGCACATTCTCTCCTCGTTACAGGCGGTCGCACACGGTGCAGATTCTGTCCAGTATTTCCAGTGGCGTAAAAGCCGGGGATCTTCCGAGAAGTTTCACGGGGCGGTGGTCGATCACGTCGGGCATATTGACACCCGCGTGGGCCGCGAAGTCTCTGAGCTTGGCTCGATGTTATCGGCGTTAGCGCCGGTGGCGGGCAGCCGCGTGGAAGCCAACGTTGCCATCATCTTCGACTGGGAAAGCCGTTGGGCAATGGACGATGCACTGGGGCCGCGCAACGCCGGATTGCATTATGAAAACACCGTGGCGGAACATTACCGTGCGCTGTGGGCGCAGGGCATTGCGGTCGATGTGATCAACGCCGACGGTGATTTACAGGGTTACGAACTGGTGATTGCGCCAATGCTGTACATGGTGCGTGAAGGCGTCGGTGAGCGGATCAATCAATTCGTTCAGGCAGGCGGGCGCTTTGTCGCGACTTACTGGAGCGGCATCGTTAACGAAACCGACCTGTGCTTCCTCAATGGATTCCCAGGGCCATTGCGTTCTGTGCTCGGTATCTGGGCGGAAGAAATTGACAGTCTGACCGACGAACAGCACAACAGTGTCGCCGGTGTAGAAGGCAATGCGCTGGGGTTAAGTGGACCTTATCGGGCATCGCAGCTGTGTGAAGTGATCCATCTGGAAGGTGCTGCTGCGCTGGCGACTTACGGCGAAGACTTCTATGCGGGCTTTCCGGCCGTGACGGTTAATCTGTATGGAAAAGGGCAGGCGTATTATGTGGCGTCGCGCAACGACCAGCAGTTCCATGCCGATTTCTTCACCTTGCTGGCGAAGGAGATGAACTTGCCGCGTGCCATTAATACGTCGCTGCCGCAAGGCGTGACGGCTGCGCGCCGTACCGACGGTGAAAGCGAGTTTATCTTCTTGCAAAACTACACGGTGGATAGCCAGACGATCGCCTTGCCGGATGACTATAAAGACATGGTTCACGGGGGAATACTGCCGCGCAAGATGACTTTGCCTGCGTTTGGTTGCCAGATCCTGACGCGCCGTGTTTCAGCGTTAAATAAGTAATTTTTCATCGATGACGTGCAGCGGGGAATTCCCTGCTGCACGTTTTTTTTCATTCCTGCAGGAGAGTATTTATCGTGGTAAATATAAAAGACTTTATGCATGTGTTCTCAGCTAAAAATAAAGACACGAAAGTTGAAGTCCCGCCAGCAACGGATGTGGCCCTATTAATTGATGCGCTCGGTGGCCGCGACAATATTATTCACGTGGATGCCTGTATCACCCGTCTGCGTGTGACGGTCAAAGAGTTAAAGCGCGTCAACTCCGGCGCTATCCAGCAGACCGGCGCAATTGGTGTGGTAATTATCGGTCAGGAAGTGCATGCAATATTCGGTAAGCAGTCCGACAGCCTGAAGAAACTCATGACCGAGAAATTTGGCTTGAAAAGTAATTAATTATATTTTTGTATTGAGTTAGTGCTATTTAAGATATGTCAGAAGTAATAAAAAGGCAGCCAGTAATACAGGCTGCCTTTTTACTTTTTACGCATAACTGATTAAATAATAATAATGCTGCTGTGTGGGTACAAAAAACGTCACGATCCCCTACAAGAGAAAATACGTTAAACCCTGGCGTTTAAGACAATGAGGTTATTTCTAGCTTTTACTTTAGACACAAAAGGTACGATAGACACAGCTTTTACTACAGACACAGACCGTATTTGTTCGACGGGGAAATTACCACCAGGCCTCTACCTGAACCCCAAAGTTCCAGGTATCGGATTTAGTATGATCCTCAAACGTATCACCGTGCTCTGAATCATTCAAATATGATGCAAATACGCGCAGTTCAGGGCGTGACATAAATTCAGGACCGGCCGCCAGACCCATTGCCAGGGTGTATTTCTGGCCGCCTTGCTTTAAGTTAGAACCGTTCTTGTAATCATCTTTCTGGTAGAAAGTACCTACTTCACCGATGGTACGCACATAATCCGTCCACTGGTACTGCGCACGGCCAACCAGAGAGACCAGTTCGGTCGTGTCGGTGTAATCAGTGATGTTTTCTGCGTGACCGTAGGTCAGCACGTGGTTGAGGCTGAATTTGCTGGTGATTGGAATCAGACCGGTGATGATGCCGCGATAACCCGTTGCGTCATTGGTGTAGTTCCACATGTCATACCAGCCGCCGCCTTGCGAAACCATGTTCTGCGCCAGACCTTTGTTCGCGTACTGTAAAACCAGTTTGTTGTAGCCGCCCCACATGTCCTGGCTTATTTCGCTGGTCAGCATCACGCCATTATCCGCGTCATACAGGCCGCCGTACTCTTTCTGGTCGTGCGTCAGGTTTGGCATGGCGTAGTCGGCACCGACTTCCATCCACGCGCCGTTCCACGGTTTGATACCGGCATAGCGCACGTCGATGTAGTTGATGTTCACATCACTGTCGCCCTCTACGCGGTAATCAACGTCATTGGCATCGCCACGGATCCAGGCAACAGACAGCGCGCCTTCACCCATTTTTAAGTTTTCTACCCCGGCCCCGGCACCTGAGATGTTCCAGTATTTGGTATCGATAATATGTAAGTCATGGCGCTGATAATAACGTTTACCCCCCCAGATCACGGCATCCTTATCCCAAGGTACCAGCCCTTTGATTTGCAAGTTCAACTGACTCAACCCGAACTGTGCATCGTCGTTGAGAGTGCTTTCGTTATCATTTGAGCCGTCTGACACCATATTGACCATGGAATCGACATAAAAGCTGACATCGTCTTTTTTGTAGACTTCACTGCCTAATTCTATTTCGCCGTAGGTGTCGTTTTCGTTACCCAGGCGACCGACTTTGTTTTTCTGGTACTGCTCTAAGCTGCCACTGCCGGAAACGCCAAGTCCGGAACGCAGATATCCATGAAAATCAATATCGTTTGCCACTGCAGGGCCTGCCGTGATGGCGAGAGAGACCGCCACAGCCAGAGCGCGTAAGTTGTATTTCATTATTTTTCCCTATGGTTTGTATGACGTTCACATTTAGAGAATCTATAAGATACCCAGAAACAACAATGATCAATTTTACACATTCTGAATTGTGAGTTAGATCTATAACTTATGGGTTAAAAATAAATGCTTAGTGATTTTAATCACAAGATTATTTAATGTTAACGTATAACTTATAGCGTGTCGGACTCTCCAGATTGAACTTTTAGATGAGATCCCGTAGTTTGACTCGATTAATGTGGGGGTAAGCTACGTTCACAGGTTTGATGCAGAGAAAGAGAATGAAATCGAAAAGTTCGACGTTAGAAGATGTTGCCCGCTATGCCGGTGTGTCTTATCAGACGGTTTCACGGGTCTTGAACAAGTCAGCCAACGTTTCTGACGCCACACGCCTGAAAGTTGAGCAGGCGATTGAGGTTCTGCGCTACGTGCCTAACCGTCTGGCACAGCAACTGGTGGGCAAGCAGAGCTTCACTCTCGGGCTGGTGACGACCTCGCTGGCCTTGCATGCACCTTCGCAGATTGCCGCTTCCGTCAAAAAATATGCTTATCAGGCTGGTTATCAGGTGCTGATTTCGATGATTGACGATGACGTTAACCAGAGCATTCAGAATTCCATCAACGAACTGAAATCTCAGCGTGTCGATCGCGTCATCATCAACATTCCGCTGGAAAGCGACGAAGCGGAGCGGATTTTTGAGAATAACCGTGACATTCTTTGTCTGTTCCTCGACGTTGATCCGACCAGTACGGTGTTTAACGTCTGCTTCAATCCCGCCGACGGTTCACGCGCTAGCGTGGAATATCTGCTTGAGTTAGGGCACCGGGAGTTTGCCTTGCTGGCGGGGCCGGAGGATTCCGTTTCATCGCGCCTGCGCTTGCAAAGTTGGCAGGAGACGCTGACAGAGAAAGGATTGCAGCCGGTGACGGTGATCCACGGCGACTGGAGCGCGAAAAGCGGCTACTACAACGCCCTGCAAATACTGCGTGAGACGCCGCAGTTTACGGCGATGCTGGTGGGGAATGACCAGATGGCGCTCGGGGTGATCAGCGCACTGCATCAGCACAACGTGGCGATCCCGCAGCAGGTGTCGATCATTGGCTATGATGACACCTACGACAGTGCGTTTTTCCACCCAGCGTTGACCACCGTATCGCTGGATCTCGATTTGCAGAGCAAGGAAGCGGTCGAACGCCTGCTGGCGGCCAACAATGACGTGACGGTATCCAAAGTCTTACCGGCAAAGTTGGTGGTGCGTAGTTCAACCCGCGCGCCGGGAGAGCAGGACAAAGATCTGAATAAGATAGCCGATCAGTTGGATCAGCTTGCTTCTCAACTGCGCGGCCAGTGAGCAACGTTTTAAACTCTCAGATTTTTTGAGCATTAATAAAATAAGTAAGTCGGCAAAAGGAAGTGACGGAATGACTGTATGGGATTGTTATGTACAGGGCTGGAAAGGCTATGTGCAATTTGAGGACAGGGCGACCCGAAAGGAGTTTTGGATCTTCACGCTGGGCAATATCTTGTTGATGATGCTACTGGTCATGAGTGTAGTCTCATTCTTCTCCATGGCGGGTGACCCGTATATGGGTGTGTTGTATGCCGGAATGGCTTACAGCGTTTTTGCTCTCGGCCTTGCGCTGCCATTGCTCGCAGTCGGTATCCGCCGTATGCACGATATCAACCGCTCCGGTTGGTGGTTTGGCGGTGTCTATCTGGCGTTTGTGCTCTCGCGGCTGCTCAATACGATTCTGCTGGAGTACGCCTCGCCTGAAACCTATGTGTGGATGAAAATCACGTTGGGCATTGTACTCGGCGGGATCCCACTGTCAGGAATGATTTACCTTTGCTGTCAAGCCACGTACCGTCATGCTGCAGGATGCGCAGAAGGACGGCCATGACTATAGTGAGGAGCGTGGGCAAGGTATAGAGCTTGCCATCAGAATACTGAAAAAATTCGCTTAAGGCCTGCCCTGTGGTGATTTTCTCTGGCGGTTCAGGAAAGATGTCACTCTATTCAGGTGGCACTACTTTTGTGTGCCACTTCAGTTTTACTTTTCTCCTCGCGCCGATCAGCATTGCAGCCCAGAACACTCCACCGAGCAGTGACAACGCGATACCGACAATAACGGCGATAGTGATCCCTTCGGAGAGTGGCTGAAATGCACTCATCAAACCGCCAAAAATGGCGACGCCAAGCGCTGCTCCTGTTTGTCTGCCGGCGTTGAGTACGCCGGCACCCACACCTGCCTGTTCCTGCTTCACATTACTCAACAGCGAAGCGGTAGCCACTGGGGTAATAATCCCAGCCGCCAGACCTAATGCCGGAAAGAACAGAGCAATACTCCAATAGGGGACATTGTTGCTCAAGTTAAACAGACCGATAAAACCAACGACATATAAAATACAACATCCTGATATCAGCCAAAGAGGGCCGAATATTTTGTTCAGTTTTCCAGAAATAAAACTGCCTGTTGTGACCATTACGGTTAAAGGTAGAAAAGCCATACCAGAATTAAAGGGCGACCAGCCCCGGACTTGCTGAAAATACAGACTTAACAGAAAAAACATCCCATAAAAAACCAACCCAGACATTAAAGATACAACGACAGATGCTGAAAATAGAGGAAGCCGAAATAAGGTTAAAGGCAGCATAGGGTCCTTGTGTGCTTGCTCTGCCCGAATAAAACCTCCCCATGAAACTAACGCGATTAACATGCCAAAGCGTATCCAGTTATTCTGCCACCCCAGTTGGGAAACCTGAATAAGTACGGCCATCGATGTACTCAGCGCTATGATCACCCATAGCTGACCTGCGAGGTCCATAGATCTCTTTTGCTGCATCGGCGGTGGTGCGGTGACCCACATGGTCATCACCATTCCTAACAGTGCGACGGGCACATTTAGCAGAAAAATACTTCGCCAACCCAGTAATTGAATAACGATCCCGCCAAACAACGGACCTGCGGCCATTGCCAATCCTCCGCACCCGGCCCAGACAGCGATTGCTTTAGCACGTTGATGCGATTGAGGAAAAGCTTCGTTGATTAGCGACAGCGAGGCGGGGACGAGAAGTGAGGCACCTATTCCTTGTAATACTCTTGCCAATATAAGGACAGTAAGCGTTGAGGAGAATCCGCAAATCAGTGAGGCGATGGCAAATAGCAGCAGCCCACCAAGATAAATATTTTTGGCTCCGAGTTTGTCTCCCAGAGAACCCCCGCTTAGCAGCAGGGCCGCAAAGGTCAAGGTATAAGCATTAACTACCCACTGCAGGCCGGATACCGTCGAGTTCAAACTTAGCGCGATCGACGAGAGAGCCACATTAACGATACTGGTATCCAATATAACGATGACATAACTCAGACTGGTCGCGAGCAGAACCCACTGTTGATTGGTATAAAGATTTTTCATGTAATAGCATCAGGTGGCTATGAGGGTAATGGATTATACCGTTATACTTACAAACCACGGTTCGACCAGAATCGAAGTATGAATTTTCCCCTAATGCCCCTAAAGTGATGCTGTAAAATAATGAATCAATTTCAAATTTCAGTCGTGGCTCATCTCATTGCAGAACCTGTTCGTTCGGTGATGTTGATCATGCTATCAGGAGGGGAAGCTTTCTCCGCCGGTGCATTGGCAGAGGCGGCGGGTGTGACGGCACAAACCGCGAGTTTTCACCTTGGAAAGTTACGTGATGGCGGGTTGGTCAGCATGGAATCTGTCGGTCGCTACCGTTATTTTCGGTTAGCCGGACCACACATTGCGCATTTACTTGAGAGCCTGGCCTCCGTGGGCCCGGTGACATCTCCCTGGTTAACGACTCCCAGCCCTGCCGCTAAAGATTTGCGTTTTGCTCGCTGTTGTTATGACCATTTGGCCGGGCAAGTAGGCGTTGCTATTACTCAGGGTATGCTCAATCGCCGTCTGATTATGCAGTGTGCTGATTCCCAGTATTCTCTGACTGATGTGGGTGTAACGTGGTTTGAGGAGCAAGGAATTGAACTAACGGAAAGGGACGTAGAGAAGATAAATAATATTCGTGGATGTCTCGATTGGACAGAAAGGCAGTATCACATTTCCGGGCCTCTCGGCGCACAAGTGATGCATGCTTTTTTTGACAGGAATTGGATAAGGCGACTACCGGATACGAGAGCCCTAAAGGTAACCTCTCTTGGTTGGGATGCATTTGAAAGAAACTTCGGCATTAACTACGATAATGACAATATCACGTTGACGCCGATAATAAGCTCGATGTCCTGCGGTCAATGACGCATTAGATAACATCCTCAATGGGACATGAAAATTATATCCTGTTAAATATAAAGCGCGGTCGTTAAAATTATCTAGCTAAAGTTGATGTATTTTATCTGCTGCTTTATGAATATATTTAATAATTTGTGAAAACTTATTTTCCGAGCTTGTTTTCATTTTTTCTTCAATGGCGCGAATGTCCTTTCTTCTGTTAGCCAGATAGCCAGAACCTGCCCGCATTATCGAAATTTTTTTACTGCTGTCAATTTATGCCACGCTGGCATACCTATGCTCGACAATCAGCGACAGGATCGGATAGGTCATCCCGCGGCTGGGGGATGCATACACCCATCGAATAGCCGGCGCTGTTTTATCGATCTTGTAATGTCTTGTGCGATCTCATGCATCAGCTCTTGCTGCGTGACGACCAGACCTGGAATACCGCCACGCGTTACCAGTTGATGCCGAGTCCGGCAGGTGAGTAATAATTCCTCCGCCGTGCCCGCATCAAAACTCAACCTCCAGGTGGCTTCAATACTGGCATGTCTCTCCGGCCATGCATCGAACCGCTGAACCGCTATGCTGATACCGACCACCGGTTTGTCCTGCGGTGGTGTCAGTCCTGTAATTTCGACGGTATTCAGTGCGCGTTCTAGCTGCCCTGTGAGTGCGCTGCGCATTTCTTCCGGCAACGGTGATGCCCACAGGGCATTGTCGGACATGACAATTTCGCCGTCACCTTTGCGGGTCACCAGCTGTGGCTGATTTACTTGTTCAGGTATGGACACCGGATGCAACCGGATCACAAATGGCACAGCAGCCAAGGCAGGCGGTGTACCCTCAAATTCGGTGACCAGCGTGTAATAGTGTGGTGTGGATGGGGCACAACCGCTTAACAGCAGCAAAGAGCAGGCGGTGTTTATGACAGCGGTGAGGTTCATGGTTGTTCCTTGTCGTCATTATTTCTGCCGGTCAGCGGTGCCTGCGGCTGGCGGGTAAGTAAGCCGGTGAGTGTGCGCAGGGAATACAGTGTGCGCTGGAATTCGGCCAGGGCTTGCAACAGTGGAGAATCGGCTGCGAGTAGGTTCTGTGCGCTGCCCATCGTTTTATCCAGCTGTCGCAAGGTTTGGGTGGTTTGCGGCAAGACTTGGCCATTCACCTGAATCAGCGTCTGATTAAGATTCCCCAGCGTTGCGTTGAGGTTGTTACCGATCGACTCAATCGGCATTTTCGACACTTTGCCGATCAGCGTCGCGACCTGTTCCTGCAAGTGATCAAAGCCACCATTGAGCGTGGGAATGCGCAAAGGCCGGACGTTGAGATCAAAGAATACTGGCGCGGCGTTGGGGATAAAATCGAGCGAAATATACAGCTGTCCGGTGAGCAGATTGCCGGCGCGCGCCTGTGCCCGCAGGCCGTGTTGTACCAGGTCACGCAGGATACCCGCAGCCTGTTTCTGACCATCTTTTTCAGGCTTCGGAAATTTATCCAGGACACTGCCTAAACGGTTCGGGTAAATCTCAATGGTGACCACCGAAATAAACTGCGAGCGGGAAGGGTCGAAATCCAGAGCAATTGCCGTGACTTTGCCTAATTTCACGCTGGAAAACTCAACCGGCGCGCCGGTTTGCATACCGCGCAGCGACTGCTGAAAGCGCAGTTGAAGAATTTGTGGCGTACCGTCGGGTGGTGCCATCGCAGAGGCCTGACCATCTGCCAGCGTGAAGACGCTGTGGCCGGAGAGGGATTTTGCGGCGCTGACACCGGGTTGATTGGCAAAAGCAATGCCGCCGGCAATGACCGAGGCCACGGTTTGTGTTTTAAGCTGTAAGCCTTCTGAATTCAGTGACAAATCTATGCCGCTGGCATTCCAGAAACGGCTGGAGGGAGTGACAAACCGATCGTAAGGCGCGTCGATGAAAATATTCAAACTGACACCTTGGCCGTCCGGGCGCAGCGCATAGGAAGAGACTCGACCGACCGGTATCCGCCGGTAGTAAACCGCCGAGCCGATATCCAGCGACCCCAGATCGTCGGCCACCACTTCAAATTGTTTACCCGGCATGCCGTTAATAACGGTGGGCGGGGTTTCCAGCCCTTTAAACGTGGATCCGTATTTGTCAGATGTTCCGGTATCCAGACTGATATACGCGCCGGAAACCAGGGTGTCGATCCCCGAGATACCCTCCATGCCGATACGCGGTCGCACCACCCAAAAACGGGTGTCTGCTTTCGCCAAATTCTCCGCGTTTTTCATCAGCGAAACGGTCACCAATACGCGCTGGCTGTCGGGGCTTAATTCGATGGATTTCACCAATCCGATGGTGACATCTTTGTATTTCACTTCTGTTTTACCGGCTTGTAAGCCACTGGCGGTCTGAAAGGTAATAGAAACTTCTGGTCCTGAGGAGGCCCACAACTGAATCAGCAAGAACAAGCCGATCAATGCCGCGATAGCCGGCACCAGCCAGATTAGCGAAGGGCGCAGGCGACGGGGGACGATCTCAGGTGACGGTGCGTGGTGTTCAGTCATTCTTATTGTTTTCCCAGAGCAAACGCGGGTCGAACTTCATTGCTGCCAGCAGGGTGAAAATCACCACTGCCCCAAAAAAGACAATGCCGATGCGCGGTTCGGCTGTACTGAAACCGGGGAACTGCACCAGCGCGGAGATCAAAGCGACTACCATGACATCGAGCATTGACCAGTAACCGATATGTTCAGTGAGGCGAAAAAGGTGCGAACGTCGGATGCGTCCGGAAACACCGCGCCTTTTTGTGGCGATCAACAGCCAACTCAGGATCCCAAACTTAGCGCATGGCACCATGATGCTGGCGATGAAAATCACCACGGCGATACCGTAAGAGCCGGATGACCAGAACCCTGCGATGCCGCCGATGATGGTGCTTTCGCTGCCCTGACCGGCGAAGCTGTTGTACATCACAGGTAATAAATTGGCGGGCAGATACAGCAACAGACCGGTCAGTAACAGCGCCCAGGTTTGGCTCAGGCTGTCAGGTATGCGTGGATGCAGTGCTGCGTGGCAGCGCGGGCAGGGTAAATCATGCACCCCCGCCACATGTTCACAGACCAGTCCGCAAACGTGACATCGCACGATGCCCTGAGGTAACGCACGTCTGACCGATGTCATTAGCGTTTCTCTTTCAAGGTTTTCAACATCCACAGGGGATGAAAATCTTGATGGTTAATCACCGGCAATAACATACATAAACCGAGTAACGCCCATGTGCCGGGACCGGTGGAGATTTGTACCAGATCGGAGAGTTTGATGGCGGCGATCAGAATGCTCAGCAGCGCCACTTCAGCCATGCTCCACGGCGCCAGCCCGGCCAAAAGCCGCATCGCGGCGGCAAAACCCGGTGCGGCTTTTTTCCGGCAGGCGTGATAGAGCACCCAACCCAGCAGCAGGATTTGTAGACACGGGCAAACGATGATCAGCAGCGCTACCGGAATGGCCATTGGCGAGGCGTAGCTGTGCGCCAGCGCCATTGCGGTTTCTGCTAACGTTGCCGCTTGCGATTGTCCGTGGAACTGGATTTCCAGCACAGGAAACAGGTTGGCAATAATAAAAAACAGCCCCGCTGTTAGCGTTAAGGCAAACCATTGTTCCAGACTCAGCCAGCTTCCCCGGTACAACACTGCGTGACAGCGCTGGCAATGTGCCGCCTCGCCGGATTGCACGGCTTTTCGGGTATACAGACTGTCACAGTGTTTACAAATCACCTGCTGCGGATAGATTTTCATCACAGAGTCCTGCTTATTTCAGCTGTTCTTGCAGCTGTTCAGCGCCTTTATCCAGGCCGGTTTCTGCCGCACTCAGTGAGCCCCAGTTTGCGCCGACATTCAGCGAGTTTGGGTACTGCTTAGAGATATAGGCTTTGAGTAGTTGATTGGATGAGGCATCGTAAACTTCCACCGCATAACTCACTGAGCCGGTGAATGAGCCCTGTTTGCCACGGATGGACTGCAGGATGTTGTACGGCCCGCCCACCAAATCAAACCTGGACAACCCCCCAATCACCGGTGTGGTGGTTTCGGCACCGGTGAGCGTCAGGCGAATACGCAACGTGCCGGGCGTGACCTTATTAGTGAGCGGAAAACGCTCACCAACACTTTTGCCGAACTGCTGTTGCATATAGGTCGCCAGTTGTTGTTTTTGCACGGGAGATACATCGTCAAACTGCGCATCCATCCCCTGATAAATCACGACCGGATCGAGGATCGCGCGGGAGTATTTATTCCAGTCGATCGGGGCGTTGTAGCTGTAAGCGATATGTCCTGAATCATCCTGAGTATCGGGTTTCATTTGAGAGGATGAAGCGACCCCGGTGTAGGCCACTGGTTGGGTACTCGCGCACCCCGATAGAAAAACTAATGAAATCAATGCTGCCATAGAATATCGGTATGTTAACGCGGACATGTGTCTTACCTTATATGTAAAAAATCGCAGCGGGATGTTGGTTTATTTTCATCTAAAACCGTACGGTACGGTGTATTTATGAAGTAAAGCTTTTAACATGTCAATAAAATGTACACATCGGTTCACTTATGGGGAAATTTCGCACCAGAATGGTTAAGCCACTTCTTCGCACCGCGCAGGAAAACCCTATGATTGAGCTGGAAAATGTCAGTATTCATCGGCAAGGGCGCAGCATTATTGATGGGGTCAGCACCCGCCCTGAGACCGGGAGCGTCAACGTCATCATTGGACCGAACGGGACCGGGAAAACCACGCTGTTGAACGCGATATTTGGCGAGTTGGCGCTGGCGGAAGGACAGATTCAGTTTGGTGGACGCACGTTATTGCCGGGTAAAATACGTGGCAAAGTGCTGCACGATCTTAATCTCGCCTGCCAGTACGCCGACAATTTGTTGGTGGTCGCGCGGGGGGAAATTCAGGCAGCCGGGAAACCGCGCGAGGTGGTGACCGCCGGGTTGATTGCCGAAACCTATGGCGTTGAAGTTGAGGTGTTGCAGGATCGTTCAGGGAATCCGGTTATTCAACCGGTAAGCGGAACGGTGGAGTCGAATGAGTAGAAGTAACGTATACTTTACAACCCACAAACCCGCGGTTAGAGTGGATGCAGGAAATAACTGTACCGTACAGTTTATCTCCCTGAGGGGGTTTTTATGTCTCCGCCGGAGCAGGCGATATTAATCAGGAGTGAGGATGAAAGTTCGTACCGAAGCACGCCGGGAAGCGATCATCGAGGCTGCCGCCACGTTGTTTAAAGAAATGGGCTATGAACGCGCTTCAATGAATGAGCTTGCAAGACGCCTCGGCGGATCAAAAGCCACGCTTTACAGTTATTTTCCCTCGAAAGAATCGATCCTGGTGGCGGTGGTCAAGGCCTTCAGCACGGGACATCTTTCCGACGCGGTGAAGGGCCTTGCTGCGCCGTTCCCCGATCTTGATTTAGAAACCGTGCTGACCCGTTTTGGCGAAAGAATGTTGCTGGTGCTGACTAATGACGGCACCGCGCTGGCGGTGTATCGCATGGTGATCGCAGAAGCGGGACATTCCGAAATAGGCATGTTGTTTTATGACGCTGGCCCAAGTGAATCTATCGAATCGCTGGCTGCGTTTCTGACAATGGCTATGGAGAAAGGGCAATTGGCTAAAGCGGATGCGCATCTGCGAGCGCTGCAATTTCTGGCGCTGGTGACTGCGGAAACTAATATGCGCATTTATCAGCAAAACCCTGCGCCGATGGATCTCCCTGAGATCCGACAGATGGTCAAAAACGCCGTGGATATGTTCCTGCGCGGCGGTGTGCGGTAGATAAACGTTATTGACTGTTTGTTATTACTCTTTGTTCGCAATAATTTTCCAGAAGAGAGGATGTATGTCACAAAAAGGATTTCCGACAGATTTTTTATGGGGCGGCGCGGTTGCTGCGCATCAGGTTGAAGGTGGATGGGACCAGGGTGGCAAGGGCGTCAGTATTGCTGATGTGCTGACCAAAGGCGCGCATGGCGTAGACCGCATTATGACCGACGGCGTGCTGACGGAATATGTCTATCCGAATCACGAAGGCATCGAATTTTACGCGCATTACAAGAACGATATCGCCCTGTTCGCTGAGATGGGATTCAAATGCTTTCGCACCTCGATCGCCTGGACGCGCATCTTCCCGAAAGGCGATGAAAACACACCAAATGAAGCCGGTATGCAATTCTATGACGATCTGTTCGATGAACTGCTTAAACACAATATCGAACCCGTGATCACGCTCTCTCATTTTGAAATGCCATACCATCTGGTGAAAAAATACGGCGGCTGGCACAACCGTAAAGTGGTCGATTTCTTTGTGCGTTTCAGTGAAGTGGTCATGGAGCGTTATAAGGCGAAGGTGAAATATTGGATCACCTTCAACGAAATCAACAACCAGCGTAACTGGAAATATCCGCTGTTCGGTTACTGTAATTCGGGCGTGATTTTCACCGACTACGAAAATCCAGAACAGGCGATGTATCAGGTATTTCATCATCAGTTCCTCGCCAGTGCGCTGGTGGTCAATCACGGCCATAAAATCAATTCAGATTTCCAGATTGGTTGCATGATCCATATGATGCCGCTGTATGCTGCGACCTGTAAGCCGGAAGATTTAGTGTTCGCGCAAGAAGCAATGCGCCAGAAATATGTGTTCAGCGATGTACAGATGCGTGGCCGTTATCCGACCTATCTGCTTAAAGAGTGGGAACGCAAAAACATCGTGATCGAAACCGAATCCGGTGACGACGATATTCTGAAGAATGGCTGCGCGGACTACATGGCGTTCAGCTACTACATGTCGAATATCGTTTCGCCAGAATTCCGTGGCTCCGATAGCGCGTTAACCTTCTTTGAAGGCAGCAAACTTAACCCGAACCTGAAAGCCTCCGAGTGGGGATGGCAAATTGACCCGGTCGGCCTGCGCTACAGTTTGTCCGAGCTTTACGAGCGTTATCAGAAACCGCTGTTCATCGTGGAAAACGGTTTCGGTGCGCTGGATAAACGTGAATCGGATGGTAGCGTGAACGATGACTATCGCATTGAATATCTCAAAGCGCACATCGAAGAGATGCAAAAAGCGGTGGCGCTGGATGGCGTTGAGCTGCTCGGTTACACGCCGTGGGGCTGCATTGATTGCGTGTCATTCACCACCGGTGAATACGCCAAACGCTATGGTTTTATCTACGTAGACAAAAACGATGACGGCACCGGCACGCTGGAGCGCTCGAAGAAAAGAAGCTTTGCGTGGTATCAGGATGTCATTACCTCCAACGGAAAGAATCTTTAGCACGATGTAATGGCCATCCTTCGCGATGGCTATTTTTTTCACTTTCCTTACTGCGTTAGTGTTGAGTAAAATATAACTAAGATATATCTTTAACGGTGACTAATTTCCTGAAAGAGAAAAAAATGGAACAGCATCGTACGGAGTCTCCTGCTACAAACCTGCCTGTTCGTGTGAAAAACGAGCTCGCGTTCCGCCACCTTACCGTTAAGCACAGCAAAAATATCGCCGGCTGTTTCAAGCGAATCGTCCTTAGCGGCGAAGATCTTAAAGGCTTTAATTCCCGTGGCTTTGACGACCACATTAAGTTGTTTTTCCCAGCCAATCCGGGTGATGTGATCACTCTGCCTGCCGCTACCGAAGACGGTATTGTCTGGGGCGAAGGGCCGCGCCCGATTAACCGTGAATACACGCCGCTGCATTTTGATGCGCAAGCTAACGAATTGACGCTCGATTTCTATATTCACGACGGCGGTGTTGCAAGCGAGTGGGCGGACCATGCAAAACCGGGCGACCCGCTGATTATCGGTGGCCCGCGTGGTTCGTTGCTCATTCCTGTCGACTATCAATGGCAGCTCTATCTGTGCGATGAAACCGGCCTTCCGGCGCTGAAACGTCGTCTTGGCGAGCTGAAACAGGCAGCGTCGAACGCTAAAGTCACCGTGCTGGTTAATGTCAAAGAAGCCAGTTGCATCAGTTATTTAGAGGATGAAACTGCGTTCAACATCGAGTGGGTGGTGAGCGATGACTCCAGGGGGGATCGGAAAGACGATATCGTGTTGCAAAAAGTGAAAAGCTTGTCACTTCCGGAAAATGATTACTACGTTTGGGCAACCGGCGAAGGCAAGTTTGTGAAAGGTCTGCAAGATTATTTCACGGTAACAAAAGGCCTGGAACCTGCGTATGTGCGCTGTGTGGCTTATTGGCATAACAAGTAATGCTGATGAGCAAACATCGTCGCGAAAGAATGTTTGAAACCGGAGATATCCGGTTATTAATGCTGTATTTTTTGCAACAGCGTCCCGCGCACGGTTATGAGTTGATCAAAGCGATAGAAGCGTTATCCAAAGGCGAGTACACACCGAGTGCCAGTATTATTTATCCCAATCTGACTTTTCTGGAAGAGCAGGCGCTGATCCGTGTCAGTCAGGAAGAGGAGGGAAAGAAGCAGTATACGATCACCGCAGAAGGCGCAGAATCGCTCGCTCAACAAGGGGAACTGCTGAGTACGGTGACAGAGCGGCTGCATTCGTTGGCGATATTATCCAATAACCGCAGTATTCCTGAAATGCAAAGAGCGATTAATAATATCCGCATGGCGCTAAATCTGCGGTTGGCAAAAGGGCCAATCGAACAGGACACGCTGTATAAAATTACCGATGCATTAGATCTCGCGACCAAAGCCATAGAGCGCAGCTGATCTGAGCTGATAATGAATAAAGCCTCCGTTTACGCAGAGGACTTATTATTTAAAATGTGGTGATTGCTTCTGTAGCGCTGCTTCACGAACCGGTGCAGTGCTCTTATTATTCTCCGCGCAGTGCTCGTGGGAATAACAGGTTGTTTTCTAAATGAATGTGTTCCATTAAATCGGTGATGAACTCATTGATCCCTGCGTACAGCGCACGCCAGGTAACGCATGCGCCTTCGGGCGATGTAACGTTATTGGTCAGATGTTTGATCTCTTCCAGAATTTCTCCAGCGCTATCATGCTCGCTTTCCATAACAGAAATCGGACCGCCTGCATGACTGCCCATACCCGCGCGGATCATCGGGAACAGAATCTGCTCTTCTTTCATCATGTGGCTGCTCAGTTCATCGAGGATAAGCTGCAACTGAACCGCCAGGCCACGCGGGCAGGGGGCTTTGTCAGCATGTACGCGCTCGACTTTTTCTGCCATTAGCACCAGTTCAGGCAGTTCCTTGCGATGGCGGTCGTGAAAGCGCGGAATGATAAAATCAATCAGCTGAGCCAGTGGAGCGGTTTGCCAGTCAGTTGAAGTATCCGGTTGTTTCGCAATTTCGGCAATTTGCTGTTCAATTACATCAATATCCAGATCTTTTTTAGTCACAGCACGCAGCAAGGTTTGTTTTCCCCCGCAGCAAAAATCGAGATCGTACTGACGAAATAAGCGTGTAGCACGGGGTATAGCAACAGCCAGAACACCAAGAGGTTGGTCGCGATAGTTCATGATGAGTCCTCGTTAAATGAATAACATGTATTATAAATACATGTTTAAGGCAATGCTATAGCTCAAACGAAGTACGAGGGATTTAAATGCTACCCTCACGACATGACTGAAGAGAGGAGTCAGTGTTATTGCTGTCGCAAAAAATCGCGGTAGTTGGGGCTCACTTTATTTTTTGTCTGCTGCACGTCAGCGGTAAAGCGGTAACCAATTGAGGCTGGAAAGAATATGTACTGCGGCATTGAGCAAACCAAACAGCAGTACCAGCACAATCATTTTATTACCGCCCCACACTCGGTAGCACGGGCTGCCAAAGCGCTGGCGCGATGCGCGGGCCATCAATGCAGGAACGATCACCGCCCAGACGGTAGCGGCTAAACCGGCAAAGCCGATGGCGTAGATGAAACCATCCGGGTAGATAACGCCGCCGATAATGGGTGGAATGAAGGTCACCAGCGCAGTTTTAAGACGACCCATCCGGTTATCGTCGAATTTAAACAGGTCGGCCAGATAGTCAAACAGCCCCAGCGTTACGCCAAGGAAAGAACAGGCGACGGCGAAATTTGAGAAGATAGTTAGCAGCAGATCCAGCCCGGCGCTGTTGAGGATCTGGCTTAGCGACTGCACCAGTATGTCAATATTACCGCCGCGTTCGATGATGCCGACAAACGCCGGGCGAGGAATATTGCCCATCGTCCCCAGCATCCAGATGATATACAGACCCAGCGCCATGAGTGTGCCAAGTAGCAGACATCTTTTAATCATCTGCGGATCTTTGCCGTAATACTTCATCAGGCTTGGTACGTTGCCGTGATAACCAAACGACGCCAGACAGAATGGCAGTGTCGCCAGCACATAAGGCGCGTAACTCGGATTGTACTCCACGCTGTTGAGCAAATTGACCGGTTTGATGTGCCACAGAAGACTGCCGAAGGTGAGGAAAAAGGCGATGATCTTTGCGCCCAGCACAATGGCTGTCATACGGCTCACCGCACGGGTACTTAGCCAGACAATGAAAGCCACGGCAAGCGCCGTCAGCAGGCCGCCGAGACGCGGCGAAAAGTCGACTGACATTTCACGCATTGTATGTTGAAGAACTGAGCCACTGGCTGAAATATAAGCGTAGGTGAGGATGTAAAGTACGAAGGCAATGGTGATGCCGTTAAGCATATTCCAGTGGTTACCTAGCAGGTCTCGCGTCACAGTGTTAAAACTGGAGCCGACCGGGTAATTCAGGTTAGCCTCCAGAATCATCAGACCGGAGTGCAGCATACAGAACCAGGTAAACACCAGTGCGGCGATTGACCAGAAAAACCAGGCACCTGACATCACTACCGGCAAAGAGAACATCCCTGCACCAATGATGGTGCCTCCGATAATCATCGCACCGCCCAGTAATGAGCGTTGCGGGGGATTTACTGTAAGCGTAGCCATAGTGCGGATCCTCGCGTGGCTTTAATCATGATGAACCTGTCAAAAAGGGCAGAAACTAACAGGGTAAAAAACCTGCGTTTTTTCTGTGGCACGGTCCTTAAGCGCGGCAATATAGTGCATCTGGAAATCAATGTATACGCTTGACTAGTTTGCTAGTACGAGGAAGGCTAAATAACTCTGTTCGCTGATATGAGTTGCAGCGCATCAATGATGTGACCGGGTCGTGGTGCAGAAAGACAGAGAGAAAGAGGGTGATGAAGTGTATTTTGTGCAGCTTGACGGGATGATCCACGTCTGCATGCAGATGAGCGGCATCTTAGATGCGGCGGAAGAGCTTGATGAGTGATGTCACTCAGTTCTGCATCCTTCCGCCATCAGGCAATGGGCGTAATGCGTTATGCCGGCGGTTGCTGCTGAGCAGGTGTCGTGTCGGTGTTTAGCTCTGAAAATGCCGGTTTGGTTTTGGTCACGCTGTACGCTACGTGTTTTGCAGCGTCGGAGGTAGTGGTGATTTCAACCGGTGCAATAGTGACGCGTCCAATCAGCGTCCGGGCATAACCTCCGACCTGATGCTGGCCTGCGGGAACGTGTAACTCGACGCTTTGGCCCTTCTTCAGCGCAGCAGCATCGGTACCGTCAACGGTGACAAAAACCGTGGTGCCGTCGTCAGTTTTGCCAGAAATATGTGCCACGGTGACCAGCGTATCGCCACTGGCGAAGTTGGCTGCAGGCTCGCCAGTAGGGTGCTTGGCGCATCCGGTCAGCGTAATGGCGGCCGCAATGACGGCCAGGGTGAAACGGTGAGTCATAGTGCGACGTTATCCTTTAATGCATCAATGTGAGATTTCTAGCCTGACGTAGTGGTCAGGGCAGTAATATAACTGATATCTCTGTCGTGATGAATGCATTGGGTGCGAATCTCAGAGGAATCGTCTTAGACATTTTAGACATAGGCCCGGTAAGCGATGCGTAGAATGGGTGCACATCAGTGGTCATCCTGCTATCTGCCCAGTTTCAGCGGTTGCTATTTCTTATACCGTAACGCTTCTACCAATCGTGAGAAGGCGGTAGTGTGCTCATTCTTGTCCTCAGACGTTACAGATGAAGCTCATGTGACAATTCTACCGCCGTATACAAGGTGAGCAGAAGCCGATTTGCAATACTATTTATGACTCAAGCTCATAAGTTCTTGCTGACTTCACCCTATCGTTAATACATACCAATCTCGGTAACGTGATCACATCGCATGACATATCAGAGGAAAACATGAAAATTATTCGTAGCGGTACCCAACCTTCCAAAGTCGGTCCGGCAGAGTACTTTACTGGCATAGTGCGTATTGACGCATCTTTCAGCGGCACTGAACCGGCCCGTGTTGGAGGCGCTACTGTGACATTTGAGCCTGGTGCACGCACTGCGTGGCATACCCATCCGCTTGGACAGACGCTGATCGTCACGCAGGGTCGTGGCTGGATCCAGAAAGAAGGAGAGGCAATTGAAGAGTTGAATCAGGGCGATATTGTTTGGATCCCTGAAGGCATAAAACACTGGCATGGTGCGACATCCCAGACTGCCATGACGCACATTGCTATTGCAGAATCGCTAAATGGCAGCCCGGTTGAGTGGCTTGAGCATGTTACGGATGCGCAGTATCAGAAATAATTAACGTCTGTAAACAGTGGGACATAAGTCCCTCTGGAATAAATGAAAAAAAGCTTAAGGCCACGGCGTCAATACTTCGTGGCCTTCTTTGGTCACCAGCACCATGTGCTCCCACTGAGCCGACAACGAGTGATCTTTGGTCACCACGGTCCAGCCATCTTTTAAGACTTTCGAATGGCGCTGACCGGCGTTGATCATCGGCTCTATCGTAAACAGCATGCCTTCCTCAAGCATAAGCCCTTTGCCTGGCTGACCATAGTGCAGCACCTGCGGCTCTTCGTGATATCCCTGACCGATTCCGTGGCCGCAATACTCTTGCACCACGGTAAAGTTCTGCCGTTCAGCTACGCTGGCGATGGCATAACCCACATCCCCTAAAGTAGCGCCAGGGCGCACTACGGCAATACCGGCGTTCATGGCTTCGAGCGTCGTATCAACCAGACGGCGTGCCAAAATTGAGGGTTCGCCTGCATAAAACATGCGGCTGGTGTCGCCGTACCAACCGTCTTTGATCAGGGCCACATCAACGTTCACGATGTCGCCTTTTTTAAGGATCTTCTCCGAGGGTATACCGTGGCAGATGACATGATTGACTGAGATGCAGGTAGTCTTTTGGTAGCCGTGATAACCGATATTGGCTGGGATCGCTTGTAACTCATTGACGATAAAATCATGACATAATTGATCGAGATGCTCGGTGGTAACGCCGGGCTGGACGTGCGGTTCAATCATTTGCAGAACGCGGGCGGCAAGCCCTCCGGCGATACGCGCTTTTGCGATACCCTCTGAGGATTTGATAAAGGTGTTGTCAGTCATTGTTTGTTTTCCTTGCGGTGACACCATCATTTAGCAGGGTTTTAATACCATCGAAGTTCTCCGTGGATCCTGCACTTGCGCGAACCAGCAACTGACAGATATCGCGGTGAGACAGATCCGGGTGCATCTCCATCAGCATGCCCACTTTCATCCAGTGTTCCGCCTGAGCATTCATCGAACGGGTGAACGCGAGGCTGGCGATGCGCAGATTTTCATGCATCATTTCAGATATTTTGATAATGCCCATTGAGGGCCCCTCAGTATATGGTTTGTATATGTTTTATATATTCTCGTATCATACCTGAGCCCATGACTTACTTACAACCCTGCGGTCCTGTAATCTTTATTATTACTGTACTGAACATAAAAACATGTGCTTAAAAACAGTGTTGACACCCTGCAAAGAACGAGTAGATTAGAACTCAGCACCAACGGAAACGACAGAAATATGTTTATTAGCGTGGTGTTCAACTAGCTGAAAACTAGTTATACTTTAGAAGTAAATACAGTGCGATAAAGGCCACGATATATTGTAGTTTGGGATAATCGATACTGAGTTTTAACACTTAACTCATACGATGACGCTCCAAGGCCATGCAGTAAATCTGTATAATCGCATGTGGGTCAGTACCGCGATGATGTAAGGCCTTGTTATTAATAGTTATGTTCGCGATTTGGGTACGTTAAGTATGAAATCGAGAATGTCGCGACGGAAGTAAGGCAACGCATCAAAAAGTATATATCGCGAGGGTGATGTGCTCATTTTGTTATATCTTCTCGAGATAACACAATGAAAGTTACAGGATCACGACCTTATTCCATCAAAATATCGGAGGACAGCGTTAGAGAAAGTAATAATATATCCTGTAAAAAATGTACATCTTTTGAAGTAGTACTAAGTTATTAAGTTGATTAATGTTAATTATTAATAATGTAGTCCCTTAAAAGCCCTGGCGATAATATTGTCAGGGCTTTTATCATTTAAGGACTGCTCCAGCGATTGCTGAACTCCCCTCGTCTTAACTTACCTTTACTCTTTGATATCAATCATCAATAGCGACATGCTTGCCGGTATGCCGCAGAAACCTCTTATCGCATCGGTTCGGGTTTTAGGTTTACTCGAAAAATATATCGCCAGATTCCGCTTTGAGAATTTTGCCCTCTGCGTCGGTGATCAGCGCATAGCTGCCGCCTATGTAGGTCCAGTGGCTATTCGCCTCTGGCGCAGGCAAATTACGTTTTTGCCACTCGTCGATCTCATAGGGTTTAGTCCGGTAGAGGTCCGGTACCACGCTGCCTAGTGTATAAAGTTTCGAGGCATCGTAGAAAGATTTTATTTCATGAGAATTTTTTGCCGCAAACGCCGTCCCGGTCATCGTAAGTGCAGAGGAAAATACAAAAGCCGATAACATTACCCATTTAAAATGACGCATATTTTTTCCCGTCTAAAACGATCAACTTATAGCATGCTTCACGGCCAGTCTGGTGCACCAGCGGCACAGTGAAGCCTGTATCGCGACTCCAGGACAGAATAATAACGAGAAAACGCCGTCATACCGGCGAGATTTATTGTGTCGAAATGCAAACATCATTTCAAAGAGAGCCTGCGTCAGCGCTGTTTCTGATTTCATTCTGCTTAATAAGGACTGTAATCGATATGAAGCTGAACTCTTCCGTGATGTGCTAACAGCATGGGCAATAGTATGCTTGAGACGGGATTTTCCCGGACATCACAGCCCGCTTTGCTGCTCTATGTTACCTACAAATGATCACATTTTATCAACTTCAGCGATTAGCTGAACGTGCAGTCTAGCCAGAGAAAGCGCGGTTACATATCGAAGCGACAGTTTTCAACGTATTGAATACGCGTCCATATTTAGATGTCTGATCTTGATTGCCGCCAAAAATTCGATTGATTCAACAAAGCCGTTTTTGGATTGTTAAAACGATAATTTGATGTTTTATGTTAAATTTTTGTTTGTTTTTGCTTTTTTAATGTTTACATGATGGTTATCACTTTATGCCATCACCTCGTTTCGTATCCTCAATTACACGACGAGGGAGCAAACTATGTTTCTTGAAGAAAGAAGAATAAAAATTCTGAGTTTTCTTGACGAGAATGACAGAGCAACAGTGAAATATCTCGCCCTGTATTTTAATGTCACTAAGGAAACAATCCGTAGTGATTTAAATGCGTTGTCATTCCAGGGAATGGTTCAACGATGTCATGGCGGAGCCATTATTATTCGAAAGAGCCTGCAATCACGTTTAATTTCTGATGTCGCCAGTGATTTTGAATCCATTTTAAAACATATTGCGTGTGAAAGTAATAAAAAAGGAAAGGGTGAAAAAGTGAAGGATAAGGTTTGTATTCTTGGTTCTTTTAATGTCGACATTGTTGCTAAAGTTACTCGTTTCCCTAAAGGCGGAGAATCTATTTTTGCTGAAGGAAGCACTTTAGGCCCTGGAGGCAAAGGCGCTAATCAGGCTCAGGCAGCAAGTCGTGCCGGCGCAAAAGTACATTTTGTTTCTAAAGTCGGCAAAGACCAATTTAGCCAATTTGCTATGGATCACCTTTCTTCTTCAGATATTTACTCTTTTAAACTTTATCAATCTGAAACTGAACCAACGGGCAATGCCATTATCTATGTTTCTCAGGAAAATGGTGAAAACATGATAGCAATTCATTCTGGCGCTAACAAAACCATCAGTGAAGAAGAGATCTACGAATTGCGCGAAGAGCTATCAAATTCAAGCGTTTTATTGCTGCAATTGGAGAATAATTTTTCAGCAACGCTAAATGCAATGAAACTTGCGCGCGAGCTTGGGGTAAAAATCATTATGAACCCTGCGCCTTATTCTCCCGAGGTGTTATCGGCACTCGAATATATCGATGTGATCACACCGAATGAAACAGAAGCATCTCAATTATCGGGCATTGAAGTTACAGATATTGAAAGCGGTAAAAAGGCTGCACAAGCTATTTTTGCACTGGGGGCTCGTCGGGTGATTATTACCATGGGATCGCGAGGCGCACTGCTCTATGAAAATCAACAATTCCAGCATATCCCGGCATTCCCGGCAATGAGCATTGATACGACGGGAGCAGGCGATGCCTTTAATGGTGCTTTGGCCGCATCGATGGCCAACGGTCAGTCTCTCCCCCTGGCAGCCACTTTTGCTTCGGCCTTTGCCTCACTCGCTGTGGAACGAGAGGGGGCGTCAAATATGCCCGATCGCAAGAAAGTATTGGCCCGGCTGCGAAGTGCCTAATCTCATTTATTTCACCGTTAAGAACGGTTACAAGGAGAAGAAATAAACACGAAGAAAACAGTTATTGATGGAATCCATTCTCTTTCTTGCTTTCCCTTACTCCGGCCAACAGACGTTCAGCCAAGCAGGGGGATTATGGGCGAGTTGTTGTGCCAACGGCTTATATTTTGAGTCAAGGTGAGATGCCATCCAATATAATCCCTGACTACTTTTCGCGGCCCATGGGCCAGAAAAACCATGTTCACCGGCTTCACGGCGCGCCGCATCAAAAGGCACGCTGGAGTGTTGATATTCTTGATGCGTTTTACGGCCATCTGCATAACTTACTAGCCAATCGAGTGCTTGTGCCAAATTGCCCCCCCTGTCATGCCCCAGATAAGACCAGTGCTGTCCTCCCCGAGCGGCTGCCAGCGCTGCCATCGTCAGCGGCTCAAGGTCATACACTACATAGTGCAAAGCATCGCGTTCATAAAAGTCGAAGACCGAACCGTCGGCATTAATATTCTCGCCAGTTTGCTGTTTGAATAGCATCTTAGCCTGTTCTTGTAACGGTTTATCGTCCAGCACGAAGGCAATCATGGTCACTAATTTGATGCGATGACTTTGCCAGTTATCCATGAAAATCGTGGAAGGATGGGGTTTCTGTTTGGCCTGTATAATGCGTTTGACATAACCCTGAGCCATTTGGCGCAAGAAGGTTTGGGTCGCATTACGCAGGTCAGGTGCTAAAGCATGTTGAGTCACGCTGTAGGCGATGATCAAGCTCTCAAAATGTGTTTCATCAATAGGATCGTAACTAGGTTGATAGGTGTTGACCCACGCCGCCAAATAACGACTGGTTTGATTAAGATAGCGGCTATCACCATTGAGGCGCCATGCCAACGCAGCGTCGCGCATCAGCGGGAGGTCTTTTTCTGCTACTTCGCTTTCGTCGCGAATGCCTCGATGTAGCAAGGTTCCTTCCGTATGCAGATGGGGTAAAGCATCAGGATTATTCGCCAGATGTGCATCAACGCTGCGAAGTAAGGAGGTTGCTGCGGGGGAATTTCTATCGGGTGATGGTGAGCAAAAATCTGCGGCGTTGGTTAACCAAGGTGTACAGAGCAGTGCCAATAACGTATAGCGGCGCAAAGTCAGTGGGAAAGGAAGAGCGGACAGTTTCATAGTGGATCCCTTCAAACGTTAACGGTAGAAAGGTTGTTTTCAATAACACATAGTACATTTAACATAATCAATGTTATGCGCACCAAATATGTAACACCAATATTATAATGTCACCTTTTAACAAGTTTAAAATGCCCCCCTTCAGACAACTCGGAGCATCACAGTTAATTTCTTGTAAACTGCTGTTCCATAATGCTATTTCCCCACTGTTCACCTTGCCATTCCTTGACCAGTCCAAAGCCGATAGATTCATAAAGACGGCGGGCGGCTGTCAGTTTGTTGAACGTCCACAACTGCACAGAAATAAACCCATATTCATCGCAAAATTTAATCGCCTCACTCAGAAGCCGTTTGCCTGTGCCAGTTCCCCTGCAGCTCTCATCAAGGATAAACCAGCGCAAATGCGCCTCGCCGTTGCCAAGATCCTGACCATCAATGGCGACAGAGCCGACTATTCGCCCGTTCAGCGTTGCCGTCCAAATCTGGTTGCAGTTTTCATCAAGGCGGCCCGTAAAATCGGCCAGTCCTGCGGCCACTTTTGCCTCAAAAAAGCGGCCGAATCCATGATGTGTGGAATAGTAATGGACGTGCATCTCAGAAATACGGCCAATCATTCCCGGCTGATAACCCGTTTCTATATCAATTCGTTGCGGTGTTATTTCAACATTATCTTTACGACAGGATTGCAGTGCGGAAGCGTAAACCGAAATGCCCTCCTTTACCGTTTGTTGCTGATCAGGGCTGAGCTTTGCCAGCGCAGAGATCACCTGGTTTTTACCATAGGCATGTATCTTGCTGACACTCTCCTGGCCTAGCCAGGTTAACTGTAGTTCTTTCACTCTTGCGTCTTCGCTAGAGGCGGTTTCAACTAATTCCCCCGCAATGACCAGCTTCGCCAGCATCCGGCTAACGCTCGATTTTTCTAAACACAGTACATCCACCAACTGTTTGGCGGTCATTTTTCCCCTGGCTTCAATTTCAAGCAGGCTATGGACAACTGAAGGAGAATAGTTTGTCGCGGCCAATGTGGTATTCATAAAACCCAGTTCCCGAACCATCAGTCGGGATGCTAACCGGATATCGTCGACGATCGGAGATTCGGCTTTCATGCGTAGAGTTCCCGGCGAGTTATTATAGTTGTGCAATGCAACCACTTTAACCGGTTTCTGTCAACAGACATCCGTAACCGTGAGCGTCAGCCAGATTACAACAGCGCAGCAAGGGAGAGTCCGCTTTGGGAAACGGACGGGTTTCAGTGAACAGGAATGAGAGCCCAAGTAATTGAGTCGGGTGATATAGCGGGATCGGAAGCTTTTTACTTCCGATCCCGCTTAGGAACGATTTTGCCGTAAAGGTTTCCCTGGTGAAGGAAGAATCATTTATGGCTGGCGTCCTAACTGCTGGTCGAAACGTTGCCAGCTTTCGGTCAGGTCGATCACTGAACGCGTTTTTCGCGCTTCGTCGATTTTAATCGCCGTTAACCCGGCTTCCAGCGCATCAATCACTGAGACATTGAGTGGGCTGCCGGTTTTAAGATGTTTAACTACGTGCTCCGCCATCAAGGCGTCGGCCCCATAGTGGCCGTCATAGGCATTCCCTTCATATTCGGTTGAGACAATTTTATCTCCCGAGCGTGCGTCGTGTACGCGGAAGAAGTTGCGTACAAAATCTCCCTCTGCCATCCCTTTTGCTCCTATCACGCAGAAGCGGCGGAATTCGTCGGGAACGTTGAGATTGGCGTGGAAAGCAAGGGTCGCACCTCCGCTGTACTCGATCAGCGCGGTCTGATAATCCACTATGTCAGCATCGCTGGTAAACACCGCGTCAGTGCTGGACCATCCGCTAGGTTTGATATGGTAAAGCTCGGCGCTGGCATTGAACTCACCCTGTGGCTCCTGCTCTGGCGTGAAAGATTTACGTCCGCCAAAGCTGGCTACCCTCACTGGTCTCTCGCCCATCAATCCCTGATAGAGATCGATATCATGGCAACATTTTTCCAAAATGTAAGGACCTGCGTATTTTTCATAACGGCGCCAGTCTCGTTGGAAAAATGCGCCGTGGAAGGGGCGAATGTGTTCGGTGGCTTCAATTGAGGCTATTTCACCCAATTGTCCTTGCTCTTTAGCACGCATCAAGTCAATGAACAGCGGCGAATAGCGCAGCACCAGACCGACGATAATGTGGTCTGAACCGTACTGTCTAACCAGTGCGGCCATTGCCATGGTTTGCTCTTCGTTAATCACCACCGGTTTTTCGGTAAACACTCTTTTGCCTGCCTCAAGACCGGCTTTGACGTGCTCCAGGTGAAGATAGTTAGGCGAGCCGACCATTAACAGATCGAAATCGGCGTTTTTCAACATGTCGTCAAGGGATGCAAAGGATTGCCCCGGCTCAATACCAAATGTGTGCAGGTTGGGAAGACCGGCGGGTGCAGGATCAACGTAACCCGCGATGCGGAATTCGGGGTCAACTTTATTAAACTCGTTAACTACGTTGGACATTCGAAAACCGAGACCCACAATGCCTACTTTCATGTTTTATCCCCTGGCTGCCTTTATAAGGTGAGCACGATGCTGATGTCTGCGCAGAAAGAACGTTGGCGCAGCATGCAGTTGCCTAATGATTAGCCACTAACTTATTACGGTGACAAAAGTAATGTCAATAAATTGAATCTCACTTAAATCGCTAAGTTAATCTAACATCATGAAATATAATTATTTAATTTTATAATTAATTTCAATGTTTTTTTACTATTGCGATTTATGTTTTTTTGCCCTATCTTTTGGCTCATCACAGGTCATGTGTTTCAATAGCTTGAAAGGCTTGTGCGGCGTCAGACAGGAGGATAATTTTGCAACCAGAATATTTCGTTGGAATTGACGCCGGTGGAACTCAATGTCGAGCGCGACTTACCGATAAGCAAGGAAGAGTGTTGGCAAACTGCAGCACGGGTTCAGCCAACATATTCAGCGACTTTGAAGGGGCGATCGCGGCAGCATTAACGGCAGTTGAAAACTGCTTCATGATGGCCAAATTATCGAAAGATACGTACCAGAAGACATCCGCCGCTTTTGGTTTTGCCGGGGCTAACGTCACGCGCATACGTCAGCAGGCGCGTGACTGGCCTATGCCTTTTCTGCGTCAGCACATTGCCTCCGACGTTGAAATAGCCTGCCTGGGCGCGCATGCCGGTGAACTGGGTGCAGTGTTGATTGTTGGTACCGGAAGTCAGGGTACGGCCTACGACGGCCAGGATTTCCATTCCGTAGGCGGGTGGGGATTTGCGCTTTCAGACGATGGCTCTGGCGCTCAGTTAGGTCGCAGTGCGCTCCGGCTCGCCCTGCGCTGCCACGAAGGGCTTTCAGTGCCCTCACCTTTGACGCAAACCCTCATGGCACACTTCTTCAACAGTCCTGAAGCCATGCTGGAATGGACCTGTTCCGCAACGCCCGCCCGGTGGGGAGCATTTTCTCCGTTAATATTCGAGCATGCAGCGTTGAACGACGTTAATGCGTTGTCTTTGGTCAAAACACTGGCGGCGGATATCGATCGGCTGCTCTCTTTTTTGGTTAAAACCAGTCAGGCAAAAGTCTGTCTAATGGGCGGGATTGCCCAACCTGTCACGCGCTATCTTTCACCCGAATTACAGCAAAAGATCGTTATACCGCAAGGTGATGCCTTGCAGGGTGCTTTGTTATTTGCAGCACATAAACAATCACTTGTGGTAACTTTACCGGACAGGGACCCTCACAAAGAAGATGACCTCCTAAAATTATGACTGCCGCCAAAAAAATTGCTCCCAATGTATCGGCGCGTCTCCTGCGCCTGATTGTTGAAAACTCACCGATTAGCCAGTCTGATTTGAAAGTGCGAAGTGGGTTGAGTATGTCGACCGTTTCACAGGCCACCAACCGGCTGCTGGCGAAAGGTATCATTCATGAACTTGGGCTGCGCCGCGAGTCGATAGGTCGACCAAAAATTTTGTTGGGGCTCGATCCCGATCAGGCCGCGGTGGTGGGTATTCAGCTCAATGCCGAACGTAACCTGATTGTGATGACTGACCTTAACGGCAAACTGATTGGCGAGCAGCAGATCCCGAGCGGTGCGATGACGCCCAAGCAGCTCAGCGACGCGCTGGCAAAATTTTTAAAGAACGTTGATGCCGACAAGGTGGGGGCTATCGGACTGGCCTTATCGGGCATTGTTGATCCCGACAGCGGTTCGTGCGTGCGATCCAAGGTGCTTGACTGGACCAACGTGCCCATTGCCAACATTCTGGCCGAACGCTTTCATATCCCCGTATATATAGAAAATGATGCCAATGCTATGGCGTTGGCAACACTAGTATTTGGTCAACTGGGCAGTGCGCAGTCGGCGATTATTGCCACTTACGGTAAAGGAATTGGCGCAGGTATTATTATCGAACGCCAGCTCTATCGGGGCAGGCACGGTAACGCCGGTGAGATTGGAAACGGGTTGATTGGCGATGGCACCACCAATCTGGAAGAGGTGGCGTCATCGAGCGCCATTCTAAACGCTCTGGCGGTTCAGCACGCTGATGCGCCAGCTATTACTCATCTGTTGGACATTGACCAACACCCTTCTCCTGCGGCGCTCGAAATTCTGGCGAAAGCCGGCCATCACCTTGGCATCTCGCTGGCCAACCTTTCCATCGCGCTTGATCCAGACGTGGTGTATCTGGCTATGGAACCTTCGATGGCCTCGCGTATCCTGCTAGAGAATGTCACCATGAGTTTCCAGGTAAACCGCCTGAAACTGACGCCACAGCTCACGCCGCTGATGTTCCTGACCGATTCTAATCGTATGTGGGCGCTGGGGGCTGCAGGCTTTGCTGTGAATAAGCTGATTGATATTTTAGCGGCATCGGCGGACGAAGAGTAATTTTAACGCCATCTCCTCCGACAATCAGGAGGAGATGGAATACGGGAAAACTAGCGAATTCTTTCACCACTTTGCGCGAACAGCAGGCTTTGTTGGGCATTAATCCCAAAAGTGACGCGGTCACCGTTTATGTGCTGTTCAAGCTTCCGCTGTTCGATCACCAACGTTTTGTCTTGTGCATAATCAAGATAAAGATAATTGGTGTGCCCCAGGTGTTCTGCAAAAGTGAGCGTGCCGCTGAAGTGGCAGTCTGCACTGTCCGCAGAAACAAAATGCTCTGGTCGAACCCCCAGCCACATCTTCTCCCCCTCGTTCAACGTTTGCTGTACCGGAATAATCAGGCTGTCGATCCCCAGTTCCGCGACGCGAAGTTGAACCTGCCCTTTTACGGTAGTCACTACTTCTGCCGCCATAAAGTTAATGCGCGGAGAACCAATAAAACCTGCAACAAACATATTATCGGGATTATGGTAAAGCTCAAGCGGCGCCCCAACCTGCTCAATGACGCCCTGTCGTAGTACCACCATGCGGTCCGCCAGAGTCATCGCTTCGAGCTGGTCATGGGTCACGTAAATCATGGTGTTGCCTAATGACTCATGCAGTTTGGCGATTTCAATCCGCATTTCCAGGCGCAGCTCGGCGTCAAGGTTAGACAGCGGCTCATCAAACAGGAAAATGCGCGGTTCGCGGATAATCGCCCGCCCAATAGCAACGCGCTGGCGCTGTCCTCCTGAAAGTGCACGTGGCATGCGGTCGAGCAATTCGTTCAAGTGCAGCTTTTGTGCCGTCAGCGCCACCAGCCGTTTGATCTCCGCCTTGGGGCGCTTCGAGACCTCCAGCGGATAGCTAAGGTTACCGCGCACGGTCATGTTGGGATAAAGAGCGTAAGACTGAAACACCATGGCGATACCGCGTTCGGTAGCGGGCTGATGTGTCATATCAACGCCATCAACCAATAAATGCCCCTGCGTTATCTCCTCCAATCCGGCGATCATGCGCAGCAGTGTTGATTTACCACAGCCAGATGGGCCGACAAAAACAATGAACTCGCCGTCTTTTATTTCAAGGTCGATGCCGTGAATGACATTGACGTTGTCATAGGACTTCTTGATTGCTTTGAGCTGCAGATTAGCCATAAGCCCTCTCTTATAAGATTAAACCCATGTAGATGGCATTGCTGCGCATCAGAAATTTGAATCCCAGTTTGGAATAGAAGCCGCAGACCTGCTCGTTTTGCAGGCTAACGCCAAGGTGAACGCCCTTCACGCCCGCAGCGCGTAACGCATTCAATTCGGTTTCAACCATCCTGCGGCCGTGATGGTTCTTTTGTGCCGACGGCAAAATATTAATGTGCAGATGCGCAGGATAATCGGTGGTCAGCTCTGCAGAGGCCTGGGAAGGCTGGCGAATGGCTTCCAGCACCTTGTCGTCGAGCGGTGCTACAGGCTGCCGCTCAGCAAATTTCTTGCGCAGTTCCGGCCACCACTGCTGTTCAAGGTGATGGGTAAACGCCACGGTATCGCGGGTGCCAACCACATAGCCTAATACCTGGGCATCTTGACACAGTACAAACGCCAATTCGGGTTCAAACACCGCGTAAGGAACGGAAAAACGCAGCCCCGGATAGCTGGGGTCGCTGTAAAGTGCCGTGCCATCTTGGCCTGCGTCGGAGGTTTTCAAACAGATAGCCGAAAGAGCTTCGAGGTCGCCAGTTTCAACCTGGCGGATAATAACAGACGACGTTGGCATAATAAGTCCCAAGGATTGTATAAAAAACCTGCCTTTAAACTAAAGAATGAGTACTTAGTTTGCAATATATAATAATTCGTATTTTTTAGAATTATCCAACCTATGACACCGATCACAGGTTTACCCAAAAGAAAAACTGATTACCGGCTATTTTCTCCCAGACGACTTATCCTTTATTACAGCGCTTAATCAAAGGTTTTACGCGCTTTCATTCGCATGAAAACATAATTTTATCCTATGTTTGGCAATAAGTTATAGTCATTATGCCGGTTAAGAGAATTCACGCAGCACGATAGGGTTTATTAAAATAAATCGCCTGTCACTGGCCTGTAGTTCAGCGTTTAAGCGTTCTTTTAATAGACTTTGACAGTAGTAGATCGGGTTTTCGTGATGGTTTGAACAGTAAGAAAAGCTGTTTGACTTTATTTTATGATTAAAGTAAGTATTGATGGTCATGTGAATTTTAAGCCAAAAAGCCAATGAAAAGTGCCGGATGTGCTTTTGCTGCCAGAGAGAAGGATGCCTGTTCGTGTCGGATGAGAGGAATACACCACCATGTCTAAAGCCTTGCATGCACCACATCATTTTCGTAAAACCGCTGGCAATCGTGCACCTCGCACCCTGCTATCGCTACTTGCACTTACTGTCGGGTTGAGCCTGAATCCGGTCCATGCCGAGACAATCGCAGCGTGGGATATCTATAACTATCCGTCACAAACCGCGGTCATTGATCAGGCGATTAAGGACTTTGAGGCGCAAAACCCGGGAGAGAAAATTAGCCGCACGGTTCACTCCTTCGACGATACGCGCATTCCACTCAAGCTCGCCCTTTCTTCAGGCGAAGGCCCGCAGGTCGCGCAGGTTAATCAGGGGGGCGGGGACATGGGCGCATTGGTGAAAGAGAAGCTTCTTTTCCCTATGGACGACTACGCAAAACAGTATGGCTGGGAAACGCGTTTCCCAAGCTCAATTCTTAAACGTAACCGCTGGTCTGATAAACAAGATTTTGGCAGCGGCCACCTTTACGGCGTTGCCAGCCTCGGCGAAATGGTCGGCTTGTACTATAACAAGGCGGTGCTGGATAAAGCTGGGATCCCGGTACCTAAAACCCTGCCGGAGTTTGAGGCCGCGCTGGCTAAGCTGAAACAACAAGGCACCGTACCGATTATGCTCGGCTTGCTTGATGGTTCAGTTGGCGCGCAATTACTTTCCACGCTGTGGGAAGAACAGATCGAGAGCAGCGACCGTAAAACGCTGGACGACCTGATCTACGACGTGGGCGGCACCTTTAAAGACGCAAAGCTGGTAAAAGCTGCACAAACCATGCAGGACTGGAATAAAAAAGGGTATTTCTTCCCGGGCTATCAGGGCATGGGCCGCGATGACGCCGCGTCGTTGTTCCAGAACGGTCAGGCCGCCTTCTTCATCAGTGGCACTTGGTACATGGGGCAGTTCAAACCGAACAAAGACATTCACTTCTCGGCGATGCCTGCCGTTCCGGGCGTAAAAGCGCCGTTGATGGTGGGAGGTACTGACTTGCCTTTCTCTATCACTATTACGGCTAAAACCAAGGCGCAGCAGGACACTGCGGCAAAATATATCAACTATATTGTTTCCGATAAGGTGGCTACAGCTTGGCTGAACGCCGGTTTCCTGCCCGCTTCGGCTGACAAGAATGCCAAATTGCCTGCTGACAACCCACTGCTGGCCGACATCTATAAGGTCTGGACTGCGGTCAACGCTACTGATGGACTGGGCCATTATGTCGACTGGGCAACGCCGACCATGGGTGATGTGCTAAATGCCAACGTTCAGCTGCTTTTGGCCGACAGACTTACTCCTCAGCAATTAACCGAGAAGCTTGACGAGAATTACCAGCAGTATCTGAAAACCCTTAAACACTAAATCGAAATACGGTGAGGAACGTGGCGATATGCTCGCGGGCATATCGCCAGTACCGTAAACATGAGGCGTATCAATGCTCAATAAATCAATGCTGAAAAATATGCTTTTTGTTTTGCCGTCCCTCCTTATTTACGGTGTATTTTTGCTGGCCCCTCTGTTGTTCTCAATCTGGGCGAGTTTTACCACCTGGGACGGCACCTCATGGCCAGTATTCATTGGCTTGCAGAACTTTGTGAATATGTTTGCAGACGCGACGTTCTGGATATCGATTGCCAACAACGCCATGCTGCTGCTGTTTTATACGCTTTGCCCGATAGTTATCGGCCTTGCGCTGTGCAGTTTTCTTAACGACACTCGCCGCCACGTTGAGCGCAGCCTGCTGCGTATTCTGTTTTTTCTGCCATACATCATGCCGATGGCCGTGCTGGGCGTGGTGTGGCGCTGGTTATATAACCCCGCTTTTGGGCCTATCGACCAACTGCTGCGTGCCATCGGCCAGCCGCAATTGGCAATAGCCTGGCTGGGTGACTTTGACTGGGCGCTGCCCGCCGTAGGTTTAGTGGCTACCTGGTATTTCTTCGGCTTTTGCCTGGTGCTATTTATGGCCGGTTTGCAGCGCATGGACCCTTCACTGCTCGAGGCAGCCGAACTTGATGGCTCCAGCCGTCGGCAGAAATTTATGCGCATTACCCTGCCCGGGCTTAAACCAGAAATCCGCGTTGCTCTGCTGCTAACGGTGATTGCTGGTATCAAATCCTTCGACCTGGTTTATGTGATGACTCGCGGTGGACCGGGTACTTCTACGCTGGTGACCAACATTTATATGTATCAGCAGGGTTTTGACTTACGTCATTTTGGCTATGCCTCCGCCGTGGCGATTATTGGCATGGTAATGGTGTTTATTCTTAATGGGCTGATTCATCTTGCACTCAGGGAGCGTCGTTAATGCGTAGCACATCTCTTTTCTCTCGCGGCGTTATCTGGCTGGTTGCATTGATGACTATTCTGCCATTTTTGCTGGCCCTGATGACATCGTTCAAAACGCAGTCGGAACTGTTTCAGGGGGCATTTACCCTGCCGGGTAGCCTACAATTGGGAAATTATGTTTCAGCATGGCGTGAGGGACATTTCAATGTTTACTTTCTGAACTCGGTCATTGTAGTAATACCCGTTATCGTGGTGAGTCTTTTCGCCGGGATATTGTCTGGGTTCGGTTTTGCATTTTTACGCTTGCCAGGTAAAAAGTTTTTGGCATTTCTGCTGGGGTTGGGCATGGTGCTGCCTTCAGAAGCTTTTATCATCCCGCTCTATCATGAACTGCACTGGATGGGCCTGACGAATACCTATCTGGCGCTGATTATCCCGCAGATCGCACTCTCCATACCTTTCAGTACGCTGATGGTCGCCACTGCATTTCAGCAAGTGCCCAAAGAATTGATTGAAGCCGCCGTGATGGATGGATCGAGCCGCAACAAGATTTTATGGGGTATTCTGGTGCCTGCTATCAAGCCCACACTGTCAACGCTGTCGCTGCTGCTGTTTATTTGGACCTGGAATGAGTTCTTGATCCCGCTGATATTGGTCAATAAAGATGAACTGCGCACGCTACCGATCGGCATGATGTTTTTCCAGAATAAAAATACCCTGAATATCCCTGAGCTGATGGCCGGAGCCATGATAGCTATCCTGCCGATCGTCGCAGTATTTCTGGTTTTCCAGCGGAAATTTATCAGCGGCGTGACCGAAGGTGCTGTGAAATAGTCATTATTGCGGCACAGAGGCGAGTTTTACTGACTTTATTGAGTGCGCGTTTGTCACAGAACGGCAACGCGCACCGATAAGTATGCAGGTGACAACTGGCATAGGCAGATGTTTAATCAGTGATTCGCAGGGTCTATCCGCCACCTGGCCCTGTGCAATACCAACATTGAACACGCCAATATACAGTGCGGAGGCCAACATTATTGCAGTGTTGTATCGGTATGATCCATGATGAAACCGTAAGGGAAATGAATAATCAGGAAGTACTGCAAAGGAGATAACATGTTTGGTCCTGATCCTAATAATAAGCATCCGATGACAGGTTTTCCTCAAATCTGCTTTATCAAAAATACCATCAATAATCCGAATATCATTATTGGTGATTACACCTATTACGATGATCCGCAGGATTCTGAAGATTTCGAGCGCAATGTGCTGTACCACTTCCCATTTATCGGCGACCAGCTAATCATCGGTAAATTCTGCGCAGTCGCCCGTGGTGTAAAATTCATCATGAACGGTGCAAACCATAAGCTTTCTGGCGTATCCACCTTTCCATTTCAAATATTTGGGAATGGATGGGAAAAGGTCATGCCTGCTGCAGAAGACCTCCCCTATAAAGGTGATATGGTCATTGGGAATGATGTTTGGATAGGGTATGAGGCGTTATTTATGCCAGGAGTGGAGGTCGGCAACGGCGCGATAATCTCCTCTCGGTCTGTCGTCACCGGGGATGTGCCAGCTTATGCCATCGTGGGCGGCAATCCAGCCAAAGTCATTAAATACCGGTTTGACAGTGAAACGATCGCACAGTTGGAGACAATCGCGTGGTGGAACTGGCCTGCAGAAAAAATCTCACAAAATCTGACGCTGATAGTTTCAGGTGATGTTGACGCCCTCGCGTCGTGTTAACTGAGTTAAACCTTCACATGCGCTGATTATTGCGCCAGCCGAACCCGCAAAAAATCAATAAACTGCCGCACCTTTTCCGGTACGTGGCGGGTATTGGGGTAAAGCGCAAAAATACCCTGCGTGGGAAAACGATGATCGGGTAGCAAATGGCATAAACGATCTGTGTCGATGTCCGCGTTAACCAGCCACTCGGGAAGCAATGCAACGCCGGCACCGGCCAGTGCAAAAGCTAGCCCCGCAGAGGCGCTGTCGGCAGCAATCACCGGTGGCGCAGTAACGCGAAACAACGCGGGTTCTCCATGACCGTTACTGATCGTCCAGCTCATCGGCAAAGGCAGGCGGCTGTGGAGAATCCAGTTTGACCGCGCCAGTTTCTCTAACGTGTCAATATTTCCCTGTTGCTGCAAAAAGGCGGGCGAAGCGACCGGCACTATTCCAAAGCAGCCCAGGGCGGTGGCATGATGGCTTGAATCCGCCAATTGGCCGAGACGTATCGCCAGATCAAGGCGGCCGGTAATCAGATCGTCGTGATGAGAAGACGCCACGTGCTGAATTCGTAATTGTGGATGCAGTGCCGCGAAAGCCGCCAATGCTGGAACCACCACCCGCGCGCCGTATTCCGGCGTACTGGTGATCCGCAACTGACCACTCAGCCCGCCGTGATCGCGTCGCACATCATCGAGTACCGATTCAGCTTCCTGCAATAAGGACTGGCATCGCCGATAGAAGCGCTCTCCAGAGTCCGTGAGCGCCAGCCGCCGCGTGCTGCGCGTAAGCAGTGCTACGCCGGTTTCACTTTCCAACTGCTTCACATTGAAACTCACCACGGCCTTAGTCAGGCCTAACGACGCCGCCGCTCCGGTGAAGCTGCCCGCAGTGATGACGGCGACGAAGATCTCCAGTCGCTGTAAATTCAGCATTATATAGCCCTGACTGTCAAAATAATTTTGACAGTGTAACTGGGTTACCTGCGTATATCCGTACAAATTTCTCCGCTACATTGCCTGCCTTACCAAGGATAAGTGGATGACAGAGGTATGAATTACCGGACTCGCGTTGCCGCGGTGTATTTACTCGGATTTTTCGTTGATTTGATTAACATGTTTATCGCCAATGTGGCCTACCCCGGCATCGCCCGGCATTTTCAGGCACCCGTCAGTGCGCTGGCATGGGTTAGCACCGGCTATATTCTTGGCCTGACGCTGGTGATCCCGCTTAGTCGCTGGCTTGCCGCCCGCTTCGGTGCGCGAAGGGTGTTCCTTGCCTCGCTGATGATTTTTATGCTCGCCTCATTGGGCGCGGGAAATGCGGAAAACCTGACGTCGCTGATTGTCTGGCGGACAGTACAGGGGCTGGGTGGTGGATTGCTGATCCCGCTTGGACAAACGCTGACTTATGCGCTGTACCCTAGCCATGAGCGTGCCAGGCTTTCAGCGATGATCATGCTGGTCGGCCTGATAGCTCCGGCATTATCTCCGGCACTGGGTGGGGTTATCGTTGACAGTCTAAGCTGGCGCTGGGTGTTTGTCGCCAGTCTGCCGTTGGCAATACTGGCGTGGATCCTGGCATTTTTCTGGTTACGGGATACGCCGGGGGAATCTGCCGGACGCTTTGATCTGGCGGGATTTTTACTTGCAGGAGCTTCCCTGGCACTGATATTAACTGGGCTGACACGGCTGGGCGAAACGGGAGATATTACCTCAGGGTCAGTTTTGCTGCTGACGGGGTTGATTTTGACGATTTTCTTTGTAAGAAAGGTGCTGAATCAGTCACAACCATTACTGGATTTGCGACTGATGAAGGATCCGCTGCTGCGTATCGCGATGCTGATATATCAATGTATTCCCGGTGTGTTCACCGGCGTCAGCTTGATCGCCATGTTGTACTTACAGAATGAGCTGCATTTTTCTGCAGCACAAGCGGGCAGTCTGATGGTGCCCTGGTCGCTGGCATCGTTTGCTGCGATCAGCGTGACCGGAAAGATGTTTAACCGCGTGGGGCCGCGGGCACTATTTATTCCAGGTTGTCTGATTCAGGGCTGCGGGATCGCTTTACTGGCCTTGCTCAGCGTTTCCGGGCAGGTATGGTTGGCGGTCACCGCATTCGCTCTGATGGGGTTCGGCAGCAGTTTATGCAGTAGCACGGCGCAAAGTTGCGCATTTCTACGTATTCAACCGCAGCAACTTGCGAACGCCAGTGCGCTGTGGAATATCAACCGTCAGATGAGTTTTTGTCTTGGTGTGACACTGGTTAGCGTCATGCTCAGCATTTTGCAAATTTACGTGCCACAAAATGCATTCCGGCTGAGTTTCAGTATCGCCGCTGCGAGCGTCTTATTGCCTGCCATGCTATGCCTGAAATTGCCGGGGCATGAGATAGTTCAGGAACTCAAACAACAGGAAAAAGTATGAACCGTTTTATGAAAGAAGTGTTCGACGCCCATGAATTGATCCAGCGCTGGTTCAGTGATGTGAATGCACCACAGTCCGTTTGTGACGCGTTACTGGCACGCTTTAGCCCGGATTATTCGATGGTAACGCTGACCGGCCATCCGCTGGATTATCCAAAACTGTGCGCATTTTTTGCCGCTCAGCGGGGCACAAAGGCCGGATTAAAGATTCAGGTAGACCACGCTGTTTTAATGGCTGAAAGCGCAGATCACGCCGTAGTGGCCTATCAAGAACGCCAACAATTACCCGGGCAGGCCGAGACATTACGTTATTCAACGGTGGTGTTTGACGTCGATGCGCAGGGAAAAGTGCTATGGCGACATTTGCATGAGACCTCAGGCAGCGAAAAATGAATCACCCAGTAATCACCTTCTTACGCAGGATTTCAGGCTACGAGTTCTGATGCGGCTACGTGAAAAATGTAGCGGGTTCCGGTACCTACGTTTTTATCACCGAGAATTTGAACGTTTGAAATGATGGAGACGTTTAATATTCGTTTAATATCCCCAAGAGGACAGCTTACTGCAATCGATATCGATAATTGTGTATTTTTATTTAAAAATCAAAAGATTAAAATTTTAACAATAAGCTTGAACGATCAAAATAGCGTTATTAATCGCCACAATCTATTGATAAAACCATTTGATATCACTTTATTAATTGATATAAGTGATCAATACTAGTGACTATACTATATTGTGGACTTTCAAATGCAGAAGTTATGCTTTTCGATCGATTGTGAATATGTAGCTGAACCCATTGTGTGCAGGAATGGATCTCTGTTGGGTGTTGAAGTGCTAACACGCTTCAGTACCCGCGGGATGTTGGAAGGCAAACTGGATGCCGCAAAGTTCATCATCGGGATGAAAGTGGATTCAAAGCGTCAGTTGCTGCTTAGCCAGCTCCACGAGATAAAAAATCAGGCCGCTTTCTTCTTACGCTCTGGCCTGGTATGCAGCATCAATATTGATTTTGACATGGCAGGAATCATCCTTAAAAACCAACAGGTTATTGCGTTATTGAATGTGTTGCCTTTTGTCAGACTGGAGATTTCCGAAAATTTCCCCAATCTTTCTGATGGCATTCGCAACCCTTTATTAAAAACACTCGGTGGACTTTACCACCTATGGCTTGATGATCTTGGGGCGGGTAATAGCAACATGGAAGCTGTTCAAGCGGGTTGTTTTGAATGCGTAAAAATTGATAAAAACTTCTTCTGGGAACACGGTCACTCGCGAATGTTTCCCATATTAATCAGAAAGCTCAGTTTATATACTAAACAAATTATTGTAGAAGGCGTCGAAAGCGAACAACAGTTAAAAAGATTAAAACAACACCCTATTACCGGAACCCAAGGATATCTTAATAAGGCAGTGCCGTTATGTGAAATGCAAACGTTGTTGCAATAAATTTAACAAATGAAATACCTGCCAAGGAATAAATATACTCTTCAATATCCAAGCTGTTGTCATGGCCTGGCATCGTAGGTGATAATGTTAGGAATCAACGCGCCGCCACATTTAGTTAAGCAGAGGATGACAGGTGTTAAGTCTCCTTGTATAACTATCGAGAATAGAATAATTAATCTTTTGGTTTATCCTGGCGGTTTTCTTGGGGAAGCTATTCAATTAATAGAATCAATCATTTCATTGAATGAAATCGCTAACATCACCCGTAGCCATAAAGTCCAGTACGCGATACAAATATATTCTCTGGCGGGAGGACGAATATCATCAACCTCAAGCTTAATGTTCAATGTCGATACTCAACACATCGCAGAGACTGACGAGGTGCCTGCGGGGCTGTTAATCATTGCCCACTGCCCCTTCCCGGTCATGAATCCCTCCAGGATAATATCTTCCTGGTTACGAGGCATGTGCGCTCATGCTGATAGCATCATAGCCTTGGGTTCGGGCGTTTTGTTACTTGCACAGAGTGGATTGTTAAATTATCGGCGAGTCACAACATTGGCAAGCACCGCAATGCAGTTAGCGGAGAATCATCCTCATGTGCATGTAATATCAGGTGTTTCTTTTCAGGTAGATGGCAATCTCATCACCACTAATGAAAGCGTAAACCTGAACGAAATAGCTACATTACTTGTGGGGGATAGCTCAGTGGTGCAATCTAACAATTGGGCTTTTTCCTTACATACTTCGCCTGAAATTGCTGCGCCATCTGTTGTAGTAAACTTTTTAAAACATAATAGTATTGCTCACAGAATTGTTACCTGGTGGCTGGGGCATATTGATGAAGTATTGAGCATGGAGCGTTCAGCGCAATTTTTATCGATGAGTGAGCGCAATTTTCGGCGTCATTTTACTCTTGAAGTTGGCTATCCTCCTTATCTCATTTTACTTTTAATTCGCCTTGAATTATCCCGTCAGTCTCTGATTGAAAGTGACTTGCCGGTAGATAAAATAGCCAGGCGATGTGGAATGCATGATGGTCAGCAATTAGCCAGAATTTTTAAAAAGTATATTACTGTCTCACCACAAAAATATCGGGTTAAAGCCAGAGAAGGAAGCTGTCAGAGCGTGAAGCATAGTTTATATTTTGAGTTCTTTGATGGTATAAATAGACCTTTATGGTTTGCTGAATTATGTTTACTCGCTTCTTCTTGTCCGGATCACGAAAAATGAAGTGATTATTTCCGCCTTTGTCCGATATTGCAGCTATCTAGTCCGTATTTGCGCTGGTTTAAATCACCCATTAAGAGCGATATTTATTATTATCTCTCTGAGGAATGGAACCGCTAACAAGCCAACTCCATTCAAATAATTGGTTGTTTCATTCAAGGAAATATCATGTCCCGTATTAACACTTTCAAAATTGGTGCGCTTTCTATTGCTTGTTTTGGTTTTGCTGTTCCTGTAACAGCATTTGCCGCCGGTACACAGAATTCCAATGTTGCAGTCACTGCCGCAGTTGAATCAGCCTGTACCATTTCCACTACCCCACTGACGTTTCCTGCCTTTACCGGTAGCACAGCAGTAGCCACTACAGCGACATTGTCGGTCACCTGTACCAATGCGGCACCTTATGTTTTAGCTCTCAGTGCGGGCACAGGCGCATCAGCCACTACTGCAAAACGTCTTTTGACCAGCGCCACGACAAAATCCACGCTGAACTATGGTCTGTATAGTGATTTGGCTCATACAACAGCCTGGGGCAATACTACCGGTACGGATACGGTAGCTGGCACCGGTGATGGCGCAGCCCAGAACGTGACTGTATATGGTCAGATTGCCGCCAACCAGCTCAATGCACAAGTCGCTACAGATTATACTGATACCGTTGCTGTGACAGTGACCTACTGATAAAAGACCAGCCGAATGCTCAATAAAAACATTCTTGCACGGGCGTTGATGCTGGTAGTCCTGGGAGCCATCGTGCCCCAGGCGCCTGCCCAGGAATTGAACATCGTTCCCATTCGTCAAAATCTATCGTCTGAGCATCGTTCCGCCAATTTTACCTTAACCAATTTTTCTGATACCCCGGCGTTAGTCCAAATACGTGCTTACAGCTGGGTGCAGAAGGGCAATGACGACAGTTTTCTACCCACCTCAAAACTTACCGTGAGCCCGCCTTTTGCGACTATTGCCCCTGGAAAATCTCAGACTGTGCGTTTGCTATTAAGGACTCCAGTGAGCAACGGTGAAGAGTCTTATCGTATTATATTCGATCAGATACCTGATCGGGTTGGCAGCAAAGTTCAGCTTACGCTGCGCTTTACCGTGCCGGTGTTTTCCTCTGGCAGTGCTCCTGCTGTCTCTAATGTGCAGTGGCGCGTTGAACGGGAGGGAGAAAACCTGATATTGGTGGCCGCTAATCGAGGTCTGGGACACAGTATGTTGTCTAATCTTCGTGCGACTTCTTCAAACGGGGAGCCCCTCAAACTGTCCGGTCCCGGTATGCCCTATATATTGGCGGGCAATGAGCGCCGTTGGGTGATCCAAGATCAGCGTCATTTATTGAATACCGGTTCAAGGATTCATGTCATTAATCCAGGCCCTCAGAATAAGTCAGATCAGTGGGTGAATATCGGCCCGAATAATTGATATCACCACCGCATTTTTTTGGGTTAGCGGGATATTGGGCATGGCGCTGTTGTATCCAGCGATGGCCATAAGCACCGAGACGGACACGGGACAGAGTTTGCTGCTCAATATTGTGGTCAACGGGCAGGATCACAACAACATTCAGGAAGTTATTCAACGGCAAGGTTCAATGCTGTTAACGCGCGAGCAACTTACCGCATCAGGATTGATCATTAATGGTGAACCTGGCGGTAAAAAAGAGGGATTAATTTCGCTCGATAATATACCGGGCTGGAGTTGGCGGTTCGACGCAAATGCACAAGCACTTTTTATAAAAGTGCCAGTCAGTAACCAAATTGCCCAGCAGTTAACCGCCAATTTTTCACAGGTCAACACTTTGCCACAACACAGCGATGCCGGTGCGGTATTGAATTACGACACGGAGTTCACTCGCTATGCCGGGCAGACTAGCAGCAGCCTGCTGGGGGACCTGCGTCTGTTCAATAATCGCGGCGTATTAAGTAATAACGTGCTCCAGACCAACAATACCTATCTGAACCGTACGGTTCGGTTGAACAGCACCTATAAAGTTTCTGACGTAACGACGCTGCGCACCTGGAATACCGGTGATTATATCAATGACGGTTTAGCCTGGACCCGCCCAGTACGCATGATTGGCATGCAGATGACCACTAATTTCGGGTTACGCCCTGATTTGGTGACTTCTCCGCGTCCTGGGATCAGTGGTGAAGTAGCCGTGCCATCATCAGTCGATATTTATGTTAACGGGTTACACCAGATGACCACGCAGGCGCAACCCGGTCCTTTTGAAATCAATCAACTACCGGTAACCGATGGCGGCGGCGAAGTGTCGATGGTGGTTAAAGACGCTAACGGCCGGCAGACAAACCAGACGATGCAGTTTTATTCCAGTAATACCCTGCTGCAAAAAGGGCTGGATTCTTTTTCGCTAGAAGTCGGTTCGGTGCGCAGAAAGTATGCCAGTCGTTCCAATGACTATGCTGGTAGCGCTGCTTCCACAACCTACCGTCGAGGCGTTACCCCATGGCTAACCATGGAAAGTCATTTGGAGGCCAGTGATAAAGTGGCGATGGGCGGTCTTGGCGCCGATATGCTTGTAAGCGATCTGGGGGTGTTCTCCGCGTCACTGGCCGTGGGGGGTAGCGTACAGAAACAGGCGAGTCAGTACGGATTAAGCTTTTCCCGTAACGTGCATGTGTTTAGCTACGGTGTCAGTGTATTGAAAGCCGGGTCGAATTTTAATGATCTGGCCGCTGCTTATGGTGACGGTAAACCTGGGACTACCCTGCGCGCCAATCTAGGCTTCCCCATTGCGAGTAAAGGATCTTTCGGGCTGGTTTACGCCAAACGGCTGGTCAATTATTACAATGATTATAATTATGAATCAACGCGAATAGAGACCTCAACCCTATCGGCCACCTACTCAAGCCCTTTGCCATTTTTGGGCGCGTTCGGTTACGTAACGGTGTTACATGATTTTGATTACCAAAATAATACCGGCTTGTTTGTGGGGATTTCCTTGCCGATGGGGCAGAAGACAATGGTGAGTGCGAGCACCAGCCTAAGCGGAGGGGAAAGTTATCAAACCTTGCAGCTGCGACGATCTGCAGTTCAGCGTGGCGATATTGGTTGGAGCCTGACGAAACAAAACGGCTTGATATCCACGCAGACTGCCGGGGCTGAATATAAATCTGACTGGGGATTGCTGGGGATGCAGGCCGAGCAGAGTCAGGCGGGTATGGCGGAGCGCGGTACAGTTCGGGGCGCCCTTGCTATGATGGATGGCCATATTTTCGCCGCGAATACTATACAAGACAGTTTTGCCGTGGTGGATACCGATGGCTTGTCGGGGATCGAGGTTTTACAGGAAAACCGTCCTGTGGGAAGAACCAACAAAGACGGCTTGCTCTTTATCGAAGATCTTCGCGCTTATGAGCATAACAGTCTGTCCATTAACCCCAATGATGTGCCGATGGATGTGTCACTAGAGAGTGACACACTTGATATAACGCCAAAAGAACGCTCTGGTGTTTTGGCAAAATTCCCCATTCATCAATCCAATGGCGCCACCTTACGCTTGGTTGATGCGCATCATGCACCGATACCTATTGGCAGCCTAGCCACGCTAGCCAATAGCGGAGTGCAGGCGATGGTGGGTTATGACGGCATAACGTACTTTGAGGGGCTGGCGGAGCACAACTCGCTTAACGTGCTGGTCAAAGGCCAGCCGGACTGCTCGTTAACATTCGATTATCGGCCTAAGGTCGGCACCATACCGGAAATCGGACCTTTGATTTGTCATACTGGAGCCTGATTATGCTATTACGTGCCATGGTCGGCTTTATGCTTTCGTTGCTCTGTGCACCGGCATTAGCCTATAACTGCGATATTTCTGCAACGCCGCTCAATTTCGGGTCATTGGAGGGTATTGCCGGGCGAGTGCGGCTAAGCACCGCCACACTGACCGTAGTTTGCCGTACTGGTAATGCACCTGCCAATGTAAATTACCAGATTCTGATAGACAATCCGGCAGGTAATGCTGAGCATCAAATGACTGCGGGAAATCATAACGCCGGCTATCAGCTCTATACTTCGGAAAGTTATCAGGAGATTTGGAGCAATACAGGCAGCGGCATTGTTAGCGACAGCTACAGTCTGGCTGCCAATAGTTCTGTTTCACGCACTTATACCATTTATGCAAAAATGAAAATCGATCGTGAAGACCTGCCTGGTACGTATATAGCTAATTTCACGGCGCAACTCTTGTATTGAACGTGCCAGGCCAGCCTGAAAAAATAGAATTCACCGCCCTATTTCCCCAGACTTGCCCTGCACTAAAGGCGACGTTGGGCTGATGGCAAGGAGGTTAGGTCATTCGCTTATCACCCAGACGCTGAGGCTGCCTGCGTTGCAGCGGAAAACTGCGGTGCCCTGATCGTCGGATTCGACTTGCTCCTGACGATTGCCGAGCAGATCTTGCCATTTTTTACCCGCGTACCCTTCGCCCAGCGTGACCGTTTTTTCACCCTCTTCGCTGTTGGACATCACCACCACACAGCCGGGATGGTCTTCTGTGCCGCTGCGGCTGAAAGCCAGACAGTTTGGATGATCGAAGTAATCAGTTTGTACACCCCAGGCATAAGTTTGCCGGGCTTTAATTAAGGTCTCAAGATGTGGAACAATCTCTAATTCCACTTCATGCATATTGCCGTCACTGCCCGTGTCTTCATAGGTTGCGCCAAACAGGCCGGGATAAAACACAATGGGTACGCCCTGCTCGCGCAGTAAAATCAATGCGTAAGCCAGCGGTTTAAACCAGGGTTGGATCGGCGCTTCGAGAGACTGCAACGGTTGGGTATCATGGTTAGCCACCAGCGTGACAGCGTGCGCGGGATCGGCAGCGACCAGGGTATTATCGAAGATTTTACTGAAATCGTAGTCTGCGCCATCGCGTGAGGCATGATGAAAATTGAGCTGTAACGGTGCGTCGAACAGCATGGTTTTCCCTTCGACCTGATGAATATACTGTTGCAAGATTTCAACTTCATGTGACCAGTATTCCGCCACAATAAACATCGGCTGTTCAGCTTCGGCCTGAATGTGATCGATCCAGCCTTTGTAGAACCAGGCCGGTATATGTTTCACTGCGTCCAGCCGGAATCCGGTACAGCCGGTTTCAGCTATCATCCAGCGGGCCCAGTATTTGAGTTCCTCATCCACCGCTTTATTTCGAAAATCAACGTTGGCGCCCATCAGGTAATCATAGTTACCGAATTCAGAGTCAACCTCGGTATTCCAGCCTTCTGCGGTGTAGTCGTTGACGATTTTAAACACGCCGTTTTCATCCGGATTTTCAATATGATCTACGCCGCTGAAACATTGATGATCCCAGATGAATTTTGAATATTTCCCCTGCCGTGCCGCAAAGGTAAAACGCGTCCAGGCATCAGCTTCAATCATCTCTTCGTCGATCTGATCGCGGTTATTGTCATTGACGCGGTTAACCTGAATACGCTCTTTCTCATCGGCCCCCATTTTATGGTTAAGGACCACGTCCATGATCACGCCGATTTGCCGCTCTTTCAGGCCATGGATCGCCGCCAATAGCTGCTCTTTATCACCATATTTGGTGGCACGGGAGCCTTTCTGGTCGAACTCACCCAGATCGAATAAATCATAGGTGTCATAACCGACCGAAAACCCACCTGAAGCCCCTTTATAGGCCGGTGGTAACCAAACTGAGGTGATGCCAATCTCTGCCAGATAGTCGGCGCGCGCAGCGACTTCTGTCCACAGTTTTCCTCCATCCGGGTAGTACCAATGAAAGAATTGCAACAGTGTGGGATTTTGCATGCCTTACTCCATTTATCATGACAGGGAAATGAAGTATGGAGCAGGATAGATAAAAGGGTTAGTCGATTGTTCAGCAACGATTGTTCCGATTCGGATCCTGTGTTAATCAGTGACATACTTTGTGTTATGTAGCATAAATCTGGAAGGAAACACTTTGAACATAAGCAACTCTGATACTCAATTGACCGCCGCCGAAGCGGTGGATCGACTGGAAGTGTTTTACAGCGCCGCGGTTGTTGCCCTGCGTAAGGCGATTGGTGAGTTTATTACGGATGGCTCCTTGCCAGACCTCAACCTGCGGTCGGCCGGTTTATTTACTTACCCTGAACTCAGCGTCAGTTGGGACGGTGCGGCGCAAAATCAGTTTAAATCGCGCGCCTATGGTCGTTTTCCACGGGCGGGAAAATACACCACTACCATTACGCGCCCGGAGCTGTTTCGGGACTATCTGGCCGATCAGTTGGCGCTGCTGGAAAGTGAATATGGCGCCAGCTTTGTGGTCAAACCTTCGCCGCTTGAGATCCCCTTCCCGTTTGTGATTGACGGTTCTGATTTGAATCTCAACCGCACCATGAGTGCCGCGTTGGCGCACCATTTTCCGACCACCGAGCTTTCTCAAATCGGCGATCAGATCACTGATGGTTTGTCCCCTTCTTCCTCCGTTTTTCCGCTGTCGCATTTTGACGCCCTGCGTACGGACTTCTCATTAGCTCGCCTGAAGCACTACACCGGCACACCGGCGGAACACGTCCAGCCTTACGTACTGTTTACCAACTACACCCGCTATGTGGATGAATTCGTCAGTTGGGCCTGTCAGCAAATTGTCGACCCTGCCAGCCCTTATGTCGCGCTCTCCTGTGCCGGTGGCGCTTACGTCACACCGGAGACCATCAATCTGGAAGAGACCGTGTCAGATCTGGCGTGGAAGAAGCATCAAATGCCCGCTTACCATTTGATCGCCCGCGATGGCAAAGGCATTACGCTGGTTAATATTGGCGTCGGGCCGTCCAATGCCAAAACCATTTGCGACCATTTGGCCGTATTGCGTCCACATGCGTGGCTGATGATTGGCCACTGCGGTGGCCTGCGTGAAAGCCAGCAGATCGGAGACTACGTGCTGGCCCACGCCTACTTGCGCGATGATCACGTGTTGGACGCGGTATTGCCACCCGATATCCCTATCCCGAGCATTGCCGAGGTACAGCGCGCGTTATACGACGCGACCAAAGCGATCAGTGGAATGCCGGGCGAGGAAGTCAAACAGCGCCTGCGCACTGGCACCGTGGTGACGACTGATGACCGTAACTGGGAACTCCGTTACTCGGCCTCGGCGATGCGTTTTAACCTCAGCCGGGCCGTGGCGGTAGATATGGAAAGTGCCACTATTGCGGCTCAGGGCTATCGCTTCCGTGTTCCTTACGGCACCTTACTGTGCGTGTCTGACAAGCCACTGCACGGCGAGATCAAACTGCCCGGCCAGGCCAATCACTTCTATGAAGGGGCGATTTCAGAGCACCTGCAAATTGGCATTCATGCCATCGATCTGTTGCGTCAGGAGGGAGACAAATTACACTCCCGCAAGCTGCGGACCTTCAACGAGCCACCGTTCCGCTAATGACTTTGGTTACGGTATCACCCGCACGGGGAAGGATTTTCCTTCCCCGCTATCTGATCTACATTTCTACACAATTACTGTCGATAACTTAGCGTATTCCCCCTGATTTCCCGCGTAAAAAAACACGTATACCCGCGTATATTCAGCTGCAACGATGGGCGTTGCGCCCAAAGTCCAGAATGCTGTCACAAGCAGTTTATTGAGGTGCGTGATGAAAAGGCTGTTGATGTTAATCCTGGCCGCAGTGACGCTGATGTCGGTCACCCAGGCCTCGATGGCTTATGGCTATTATGGACATGGCTATTATCGGCATGGCTATAATCACGGCTGGTACGGTGGCCCTAATGTAGTGATTGGCGTACCCTGGGGGCCACCTCCTCCGATCTATTATGCTCCGCCACCGGTGGTCTACGTAACGCCACCGCAGCCACAGGTCTATGTAGAGAAAACCCCAAACTACGCTTATTATTGCCAGGACCCGGCGGGTTATTACCCGCGTGTGCCGCGCTGCTCGCGTGGCTGGATGAAAGTAGTCGTAGGCCGTTGAGCCTGAGTGAATAATCCATGAAACGTTTATATCAGAGGGTGCCGCTGGCTTTGCTGGCCGTTCTCTCCGGCTGTGTCTCTCCGCCTTCCGGCCCGGATGTCACGGTATTACCTGGCAGCAGTAAAAGTTACGGACAGTTCAGGCAGGACGATATCTTGTGTCGCAACACGGCGGAAAATAGCGTCAGCGGTGGCGCGCAGGCCGCGTCGAACAGTGCCGCAAGTACTGCTGCGACCGGTACGATTGTAGGAGCTGCAGCGGGGGCATTACTTGGTGCGGCGTCAGGCCGGGCCGGTCCCGGTGCGTTGATTGGCGCGGGCAGCGGCCTGTTAGTCGGTAGTGCGATGGGCAGTAACACTGCAGGTATGAGCAACGGTGATTTGCAGGACCAATACGATGTGATCTATACCCAGTGCATGTACGCAAAAGGGAATAAGGTGCCTGTCGCCTACAGCGACGCTCAACAGATTGACTCGCGTCAGTCTGACGTCCCGCCGGACTACCAGCCTGCTTATCCGCAAAGTGATGTCCCGCCGGATTATCACGGCGATACGCCTGACGGCAACGTGCCGTCAGATTACCCTTAAAACTTCACCACGGCACCCAGCTCGATCACCCGGTTAGGCGGAATTTGGTACAGGTCGGGTGCCCGTAACGCGTTACGCTGTAACATCTGAAATAGCTTGCCACGGATTCGCAGATACCACGGTCGTTTGTCCAGCGCCAGCGTATCACGAGACAGGAAGAACGATGTATCGCTCATGGTACAGCGCAATCCGTCCTGGCCACAGCGGTAAAAAACCTCTTCCAGATTCGGCGTTTCGCGCCAGCCATAGCTTGCCACCACGCGCCAGAACGACGGTGAAAGATGCTCAATGGTGACGCGCTTGAGTTTATGCACATAGGGGGCATCGGCGCTGGTGATGGTCAGTAAGATCACCCGGTCATGCAGTACCTTGTTATGTTTGAGATTGTGCAGCAATACCAGCGGTACTGCATCCGGTGCGCGCGACATAAACACCGCCGTACCCGGCACTCTTAGCGGTGGGGATTTCTCCAGTGAGGTGATAAGCGCACTCAGTGCATCTGGATCCTCTCGCAAGCGACGCAGCAGGCGTGAGCGTTCGGTGTGCCACGTCATCATGATCAGCAAAATGCCCAGTCCCAGCGCCACCGGCAACCAGCCGCCGGAGAACAGTTTAGTCAGGTTGGCGGCAAACAGCGGAATGTCGACCAACAGCATCACTGCCATCAACAAAAGTCCCCAGCGCGGCTTCCAGCCCCAGTTTTTGATCACCACAATACTCAATAGCACGGAGGTCAGCGCCATGGTGCCGGTGACAACAATCCCATAAGCCGAAGCCAGATCGCTTGAGTGTTTGAAGCTGATGATGACAATCAACACGGCAACGTAAAGCAGCCAGTTAACCACCGGAATATAAATTTGTCCGGATTCCACATCGGAGGTGTACACGATGCGCATTGGCGGAAGATAACCCAGTCTCATTGCCTGGCGAGTCAGTGAAAATACGCCAGAAATAACCGCCTGTGAGGCAATCACTGTTGCAAAAGTAGCAATGATCAACAATGGAACTAACGCCCAGTCCGGTGCCAGCAGGAAGAACGGGTTTTTAATCGCCTCGGGGTGCATCATTAATAGAGCGCCCTGACCAAAATAGTTCAACACCAGCGAAGGTGCGACTAGCAGAAACCAGGCGATACGTATCGGTTTCTTACCAAAATGTCCCATATCTGCGTACAGTGCTTCGGCACCGGTTACCGCCAGCACGACCATGCCGAGCGCAAAGAAAGAGACACCTTTGTATTCAATAAAGAAATTTAGCGCCCAGTACGGATTAAGCGCCTGCAATACGCCTGGGTTTTTCAGGATCCCACTGATGCCGAGCACCGCGAGTGACAGAAACCACAGCACCATGACCGGCGCAAAAAGTTTGCCCACGCTGCCAGTCCCCTTCTTCTGGATAATAAACAGCAGGGTCAGCACCGCAATCGACATGGGAATAATGAAAGGATCAAGGGAAGGTTCAATGATCTCCAGTCCTTCAATGGCCGACAATACAGAAATCGCTGGCGTTATCACGCCGTCGCCGTAAAAGAAACTGCCGCCTACCAGCCCCATAAATACCGTGACCGTAAACCAGCGCGGGTTGATATGACGCACCGCCAGCGACATCAGCGTCAGAATGCCGCCCTCACCGTCGTTGTCTGCGCGCATAACAAAGCCAATGTATTTCACTGAGACGACGAGCATCAGCAGCCAAAAAATGAGCGACAAAAAACCGAAAATAGAACTCTGGGTCATGTTGATCCCCGCCTCCCCGGTGAGACATTCGCGCAGAGTGTAGAGCGGGCTGGTGCCGATGTCGCCGTACACCACGCCAATTGCTGCCAGCGTTACTGCGGGCAAAGGCTGCTTATTCTTCATATACATAAATGGGGATTCGCAAGATCAGTGGGCCAGAGAATATCGGGCATCCTGGCATTATAGTACTTGTCAGTACGGACACACCTTTGGATGTAATTTTTTTGTTAAAACTAATTTTCAGTGGCGTTTTGAGTACTTAGTGCTCGGCGCTAAGTTGTGGATAACGGCGGAAAATAAAGGCACACCAGACCAGCGCGATGCACCCCATCAATCCCCCAACATAACCAATATTTGCCATGCCGAGATGTAAACTGACCTGATTACCCAGTAAGGCTCCGGCACCAATGCCCAGATTATATATACCAGAGAAGAGCGCCATCGCCACGTCAGTGGCATCCTGCGCCAGTGTCAGAACGCGGATCTGCATCGCCAGCCCAATGGCCATCATCCCCATGCCCCAAAGAACGGACAGAATAGAGATGCTCACCGCATGGGTCGCGGCCACGAACAGCAGCAACATACTCAGTGCCACGATAGCGATCGCCCCAACCAAAAATGCGGAGGGAAATTTATTGGCCAGCATGCTGAATAACACGCTGCCAAGAATACCGGCACCGCCAAATACCAGCAGCAAAAAGGTCGTGAAATTCTCCCCCATGTCCGCGACGGTTTGCATAAAGGGTTCGATATAACTGTAAGCCGTATAGTGCGAAGTGACGATGAGTGCCAGCAGCAGATACATCGATACCAGCGCCGGGCGTTTGAACAGCATGGGAACACTGCCAAGCGATCCGGTGTGCTCACTGGGCAATTTTGGCAGTAATTTCAGCAGGCATAACAAGGTAACCACCGCAACAACACCAATGATCGCAAAAGTAATACGCCAACCGAGATACTGTCCAATCACTCGTCCGAGTGGCAAGCCAAGCACCATCGCCAGCGCCGTACCGGTGGCCAGCATGCTCAGCGCCTGCGTTTTCTTACCCGCCGGAGCGACCCGGATCGCCAGCGATGCAGTGATGGACCAGAAAATAGCGTGCGCCAGCGCAATACCCACCCGCGATAGCACTAACGACGGGAAGTCCCATGCCATCACCGACAGAATATGGCTGCCAATAAACAGTACAAAAATCACCGCCAGCAATCGGCGACGTTCAATGTTGCGGGTCAGCAACATTAACGGCAGCGACATCAGTGCCACTACCCAGGCGTAAATGGTCAGCATCAACCCGACTTGCGCGGTTTCCATCGAAAAGCTGCGGGCAATATCCGACAGCAAACCGACTGGAACGAACTCTGTGGTGTTAAAAATAAATGCGGCGACGGATAGCATAATGACGCGAAGCCATTCAGTTTTGCGTGAGACAGGTTGTGTTTGCATGAAAGTATGTAACTTTTTGGTGACGTTATAGTTGCGTGCATGACAGAGGAAGTGTCATTTTTGTGAGCCGTATTGTGTTTTATTTCCTCCTGAATGAAAACCGTTATATCTGGCAATGGCGAAATTATCCCCACCGCCCACTTGCTTCAACTTCTTCGGAGTAACTCAGGAGATGTCCAGCCAGCGTAAACCGGCTGTCACCGCCGCCGCTGCCAGGATCACGACAATCAGTGGCACTTTACGCCAGGCCAGTATAGCCGCCACCCCCACGCCCGCCAGTCGTGCAAAACCAGCAAAATCCTGCCCTTCCAGCAACGTTGCGATCACGGCCAATGAGAGGAGTAATGTTGTCGCGGCATCGGCGATCAGTGCCCGGCTGTTTTCGGTAAAGGTCAGGCGGGAGCCGAGTTTAAAGCCAGCTATACGCAGTAAATAAGTTCCTGTTGCCAGCAGCGCGATACCTGCGATCAATAAAAAATTTTGGCTCATGATTTTTTTCTCCTTACGATTAACCCTGCCAGTGAGAACAGTACTGGCATGCCGACCGGCACAAAAGGCACAGCGGCGAGGGCTATCAGCGCGCCGGACAAAGCGGAAATAAGGGTTTTGGCATTTTTCAACGCGGGCAGGATCAACGCAACCAAAATGGCAGGAAATACGGCGTCCAGGCCGATAGCTTGTGTATCTGGAATGAATTTGCCAATCGAACCGCCAATCACCACACCCAGTGGCCAGCAGAGGGCAATACCGAGACCGCATAACCAGAAGGCGGCTTTACGTTGGCTTTGCAAGGCTTGCGATACTCCAAACACCACGCTTTCATCATTCATGATATGGCAGCCCACATAACTCATCGGAGCACGGCCGACCAGGTCCTTGACTGCAATACCGAACGGCAGATGCCGCGCGTTAATCAATAACCCGGCCATCGCCGCAGTAATTGGACTGCCTCCGCCCCCGACAATACCAATAAACAGAAATTCTGACGCCCCCGCCAACACCAGTAACGACAACGTCAATGGTACCCATAGTGGAAAACCACTGCCCGTGGCCAGCGAACCATAAGAGATCCCGACAATTCCGTCGGCCAGACATACCAGCATAATGGCTTTGACCGTACCCGCGCTGAGCGAAGAAAAACGGCTGAATTTCATAAAAACTATCCCATAACGAACGACCAGGCTGTTATAATGAACAAATGGTGCGTGGTTTTCAAGGCGAACGATCGTTCGTTATGATAAATTTAGCAGGATTATTTATGACTCAACCGATTAGCATTATTGCCGCATCCCTGATGCGAGAACGTCAGCGTACCGGCCTATCTCTGGCAGAGGTGGCACGCCGGGCAGGTATTGCCAAGTCAACGTTGTCGCAGCTCGAAGCCGGTAATGGCAATCCGAGTCTGGAGACGCTGTGGGCGCTCTGCGTCGCGCTGGAAATCCCATTTGCGCGACTGATGGAGCCGCAGGTCAATCAGTCTCAGGTGATCAGGCGCGGTGAGGGGCCCTCGGTGGTGGCGGAGTTGGCGAATTACCAAGCGGTGTTGCTGGCGACATGTCCCCCGGGCGCCCGCCGGGATATCTATCTGCTGATGACCCAGCCGGGTGCTGATCGCGCTTCCCTGCCACATTCACCGGGTTCTGTCGAACATATCATTATCACTCAGGGACAGGCGCTGGTAGGGCTGGTGGAGGAGCCGTTCACCCTGAACGCTGGAGATTACATCTGTTATCCCGCTGACCAGGAGCACATTTTCCGCGCCCTGGAAGCGGATACCCAAGCGGTGTTGGTTTCTGAACAAAATTGAGGGCTTGATATCGGATTTACTTGCCCGACGGGCAATAAAAAACCCACAACTTCAGGCAGCTATGGGCTCCACAAATGAGAAATAATTACATTTAGATGAGTTTACAGAACAACGTACTCCTTACTGCTTGCACAACCAGGAGAACAAACCAATTCGGTTATGAGCCCGCACAGTTCATTCCAATAACTTATGCGCATCAACCGATGGCCAAGGTTATTTCTCTCGATACCAGGCCGGGTCGATATTTCCCATTTCGATACCATATAAATTTCCTGTTGGCATTAATGCTTCCATCATACGGTTACTATCCTGTGCGGATTCGCTGATAAGCATACTGGTGCACTTCTGCTTGACGCGTTGCCAAAATGAATTTGACTGCCTTGACCGTTTTTTCAGCGACATGATGAAAGCACTCTCTGGTTAATGAAATTTTGAAGAAAAACGGGTTCACGTTGCTCTTCGTTGAGAACAGTTAACCGTGAAACGCCGGATTATTAAAATAATCTTTTCAGCTTTCTATAGTTACGCAGCGACTATGCCACTGATGCACCAATGGTCATTCATACTGCCGCGGGGGCCATCCCCTTCTTTTGCAATAAATGCACTACCAGCGCCAGCAGGAACAACAGGGCCTGAATCAGCACAATCGTCGGGCCGGTAGCTGCGTCGATATAAAAACTGATGAAAGTACCGCTGACAGCGGATAAAAGTGACGTCGTCACTGCAATCATCATCATTTTTGGCAAGGTGTTGCACAGGAGAAATGCCGTAATGCCAGGCGTGATCAGCATTGCGACAACCAGCACCACGCCCACGGCTTGCAACGCGGCCACGATAGTCAGTGCCAGCATGCACAACAACGCATAGTGATAGAAACGCACCGGCAGCCCCACGACTTTCGCCTGTATGGGATCAAAGCAAAACAGCATCAAATCTTTAAATTTTATGAGGATAGCCAGGGTAACCAGCGCCGCGATGATCAGCGTTTGCAACATTTCGCCGTCCGTTACTCCCAGTACATTGCCGAACAGAATATGGCTCAGATGCTGTTCCGTGTTCACCCTGGAAAATAGCACCAGACCTGCAGCAAACATGCCAGAGAAAACAATGCCCATCACTGAATCCTCTTTAACCCGGCAATGCTCCTTGATAAAACCCGTGGCAATGGCGCAGAACACGCCGGAGCTGAACGCGCCAATGACCAGCGGAATACCGGCCATATAGGCCAGCACCACGCCGGGCAAGACTGCGTGAGAGATAGCATCTCCCATCAGCGACCAACCTTTAAGCACCAGAAAGCAGGAGAAAATCGCGCAGACAATGCTGATGGCCGCAGCCGTCAGCAGTGCGCGTTGCATAAAGGCAAAACCCATAGGCTCCATCAGCAGATCAATCCACGACATTATGCATCGCCCCCTGTGCGGTTCTTTATGCGGCTTTTTATGCAAGCATGGTTAACCAGCCAGCCGTGTTTCGGGGCGAACAGAAAGGCCAGCAGGAACACGGCGGTTTGCAGGCACACAATGACGCCGCCGGTGGCGCCGTCAAGGTAGAAACTGAGCCAGGCACCCACTGCGCTGGTGGCTGCACCGATAACCAGCGAGATAATCAACAAATGTGAAAACCGGTCGGTGAGCAGATAGGCCGTGGCACCTGGCGTGATCACCATAGCGATCACCAAAATAGCGCCAACGGTTTGTAATGCTGCCACGCTACATGCGCTGAAAATGGTGAAAAAAATCACTTTCAGCCACAGCGGAGACAGGCCAACAGAAACTGCATGTGCCTCATCAAAAAATATCGCCAGCAGATCCCGCCAGATCACGCACAGCACCAGCAGCGAGATACCGACGATAATCTGTACCTGCAAAACATCAGCGTCATCAATGCCCAAAATATTGCCGAACAGGATTGACTGAACGTTCACCGATGTCGGGTTAAGCGAGACCAGCAGCAGGCCGAGGGCGAAGAAGGTCGAGAAAACGAAGCCGATGATCGCGTCTTCCCGTAGCTTGGTGTAATGCCTTAACAATGTCATCGACAGCGCGGCGAGTATGCCGGTGCCAAATGCGCCAATGGCGTAAGGAAAGCCGAGCGCATAAGCGCCCGCGACGCCCGGCACCACGGAATGTGACAGCGCATCGCCCATCAGCGACCAACCTTTGAGCATCAAATAGGCGGATAAAAAAGCACACACCGCGCCAACTCCGGCGCTGACCCAAATGGCTTTAACCATGTAGTTGTAGTGAAAGGGTTCGATCATCAGTTCAATCATTGCGCCAGCCTTACCGGTGAAGGACGATCCCGGTTCAGATAACTGATGTTACGCAGCGCGCCGCCAAACGTGTTTTCGAGATTTTCCGCGGTAAACGTAGTTTCCAGCGGACCGTTGGCAATCACGGTTTTATTAATCAGCACCGCCCGGTCACAAAATTCCGGCACGCTGGCAATGTTATGCGTCGAAACCAAAATCAGATGGCCCTCATCACGCAGCTGACGAAGTAATTCGACGATGGCATTTTCAGTTTTGATATCGACGCCGGTAAACGGCTCATCCAACAGCATCACGCGGCCTTGCTGCGCCAGTGCGCGCGCCAGGAATACGCGTTTTTTCTGCCCGCCGGACAGTTCACCAATCTGGCGCTGTGCCAGGTCCGCCAGGCCGACGCGAGCCAGCGCAGAGTCAACCTGCTGTTTGTCCTCTTTTGACGGAATACGCAAAAACGACATCTTGCCGTAGCGTCCCATCATGACGACGTCACGCACCAGCACAGGGAAATTCCAATCCACCTCTTCCGACTGCGGTACATAGGCAATCAGGTTTTGCTTTAACGCTTTTGCGACGTTAAGCCCGTCAAGCGTTACGCTGCCCTGCGTTGGACGGATTATCCCCATAATGGCTTTAAATAAGGTGGATTTCCCGCTGCCATTCACACCAAGCAGTGCGCAAATTGAGCCACCGTGCAGCTGGAATCCGGCGTTTTGTATCGCCGTGTGGCCGTTGCTGTAGGTGACTGAAATATTATCAACGTTGAGATGAAGTACAGCGTCACTCATTGCCCGAACCCTTCTGCAATCGTGCCCACCGTTACTTTAAGCAGATCAATATAAGTGGGTACCGGGCCGCTGGCGGTGGAGAGTGAATCGACATACAGCACGCCGCCGTATTTTGCGCCCGTTTCCTTACTGACCTGTTTGGCTGGTTTGTCTGAAATGGTACTTTCACTGAATACCACCGGAATATTTTGCTGGCGCACCAGGTTGATCAATTTTTTGACTTGTTGCGGCGTACCCTGCTGTTCGGCGTTAATCGGCCACAGATAGGCTTCACGCATACCATAATCTTTCGCCAGATAGCTGAACGCTCCTTCGCTGGTGACTAACCAGCGCTGGCCGGAGGGGATCTTCGCTAACCGGGCACGCAATGGTGCATCCAATTGGCTAATTTTTTCTGCGTATTCTCTGGCGTTGCGGTCGTAGGTCTGCGCATTGTTTGGGTCATATTTGACCAGCGCCGCACGGATGTTCTCCACGTAGATCAGCGCATTTTTAGAAGACATCCAGGCGTGCGGATTGGGATTGCCGAGGTACGGTCCGGCTTGAATTGGCAGGGGTGTAATGCCATCGGTGACCGTGGCGGATGGCACATTCCTGATATTCTCGAAGAAACGTCCAAACCAGCGTTCCAGACCGAAGCCGTTCCACAGGATCAGGTCGGCCGACTGAGTTTTGACTATATCGCGCGGGGTAGGCTGATAATCATGAATTTCCGCACCAGGCTTGGTGATTGACTCTACCGTAGCAGCGTCCCCGGCTACGTTCTGAGCGATGTCCTGAATCACCGTGAAGGTGGTGACGACCTTGAACTTCGTTTTATCTTTTTCATCTGCCTGCGCAGTCCCGCTCACCAGTGCCACAAGCATGCTAACCAGCATCAACCTCAGGCTAAACGGCGAATGACTCAGCCATGTTGAAATCGTTTGGCTGAACGCGGTTTGCTTTATAACCTTACGAGTTATAGGGCTCCGGTCTCTTTCCATGAAATTCCTCCTGAGAATGCAACGGTAGATGATGGTGATTTATTATTCATTTATAGCATAGGCTATATTACATAGCCAAGGTGAAGTTTTCAAAAATTGGTACTGAAGGCCGCTTGGTTTACAATGGCCCGCCTTGTCGCTGTCAAAGCGGCCAAGGTAAAAAACCATTGAGCAAGAAAGAGGCAAGCATCGTGAATAATAAGAAGTTGAATCCGCTACTGGATGCTGAAGAGCACGCTCAGGGTTTTTTACAGGTGCGCGAGGCACATCGACGGGAATTAATGGATGACTATGTTGAATTGATCTCGGATTTAATCCGTGAATTTGGTGAAGCGCGACAGGTAGACTTAGCCGCGCGTCTCGGTGTTTCGCAGCCGACGGTGGCGAAAACCCTGAAACGTCTGGCCAGCGCCGGACTGGTTCACCAGTTGCCATATCGTGGAACGTTTCTGACGCCGGAAGGTGAGAAACTGGCGGCAGAGAACCGTGAACGTCATAACGTGGTTGAAGCTTTCTTTATCGCGCTGGGTATCAGCCCTGGAACCGCCCGCCTTGATGCCGAAGGCGTTGAACATCACGTCAGCGATGAAACCCTCGACGCTTTCCGCCGCTTTACCGAACAGCAAAAAACACAAAGTAGATGACTACACTGGCAAGTCGCCGCCTGTACTGATTGCAGATTTCAATATCGTTCAGCCCTTTTAACTCTTTTTTGCCGCCAACCTGGGCAATGGCCGAAAGCAACTGGTGATAGGATTCAATGCGATTTTGTGGACGGTAGCTATTTCTGGGATCGCCTGGAAAACGGGAAATATCTCACGCCAAGCCTGTTTTTTGTACAGGCTTGCATCAGTCACGCGTAGTGGAGCAGATAGATAATCTTACTTAATATACGAATCCAGTACCTTCAGAACTACCTCAAGGTCCTCTTCACGCTTAGCCTCGTCACCTTCATGTACAATATGTTCTGTCAGATGTCCTTTGATCACCTCACGCATTAATCCATTCACTGCACCACGTATGGCTGCAATCTGTTGCAGCACGGCGGCACACTCATGCGGCTCATCAAGCATTTTTTTCAGGGCGATAACCTGTCCCTGAATCTTGCTTGTGCGGGCTTTAAGTTTTTGTTTATCACGAATTGTATGCGACATACTGAAATCTCATTTATCAAAAATCTAATTTGATCATAGCACTATAATTATACTGGGGGGTAGTATCTGATGCTGAGAGGTAGTAGCATCCTAATCATCATTTAAAAACCAATAACTATTCCCATGACCGAATTTACAACTCTTCTTCAGCAAGGCAACGCATGGTTTTTCATTCCGAGCGCCATTTTGCTTGGCGCACTTCATGGGCTGGAACCTGGGCATTCAAAAACGATGATGGCTGCGTTCATTATTGCTATCAAAGGTACTGTCCGGCAGGCTGTGATGCTTGGACTGGCGGCAACCATTTCACACACGGCAATCGTATGGCTTATTGCCTTTGGTGGAATGTATATCAGCAATAAGTTCACTGCTGAGTCTGCCGAACCCTGGCTACAGCTGGTCTCTGGTGTCGTCATTCTTGGCACTGCCTTCTGGATGTTCTGGCGTACCTGGAAAGGTGAAAAAAACTGGCTGGAGGGAATGCAGGACAACGAAGAAAATCATCACCATAATGAGACACGCCTGATCGATACAGGCCATGGTCAGGTTGAATTATCTATTTTTGAGGAAGGACAGCCTCCACACTGGCGTTTGCGCACACTAAGTGGCAGAAAATGGAAAGCCAGCGATGTTTCATTAATCACTAATCGAGAAGCAGGTAAGTTTTCACAGGTTTTTGATTTTATAGATAATGATATATGTCTGGTATCTAAATTATCGATCCCAGAGCCACATAACTTTAGTGTGCTGCTTTCATTAGGCCATCGTGGGCATGTCCATGATTACAATGCAGAGTTTCATGAGCACGATCACACCACACTGGAAGGTCTGGATGTGAACTCAAAAGAGTACCAGGACGCCCACGAACTGGCTCATGCCAATGACATTAAGCGCCGCTTTACCGGAAAAGAAGTGACAAACTGGCAGATCCTGTTGTTTGGCCTGACAGGGGGACTTATCCCTTGTCCGGCAGCAATTACAATATTGCTACTCTGCATCCAGCTTAAAGCCTTAACGCTAGGGGCAACACTGGTTGTTTGTTTCAGTATTGGGCTTGCCCTGACTCTTGTCACTGTTGGTGTTGGTGCAGCAGTGAGCGTTCGCCAGGTTGCAAAACGCTGGAGCGGCTTTAATACCTTCGCCAAAAAAGCCCCTTACTTTTCAAGTGCTGTCATTGGAATTGTAGGTATTTACATGGGTGTACATGGATATATTGGTATTATCCGCTAAAGGCCAGGTGCCGGGAGTGCAGATTTACACAAATATTTCAGACCAGTACAGTCCGTTTTACACAAAAGTGATCACTCGGTCTGCATTTACTCATGACATTGGCTGTTAACACTATTCCAGTTATCTGATGTGGTTTGGAAAATCATGGCATTCAAATTCTCGAAAATAGTTTTTGAAATGCTATTCTCAGTCACTTACCACGCTGAATGATTTTCGATAAGGATCAACACATGAAATTTGGATACGCAATTATCTACGTCGCCGATGTGCCTGCATCACTTGAATTCTTCGGGAAAGCATTTGGGCTCAAGACCCGCTTTGTTCACGAGGGGGATGACTATGGTGAACTTGATACCGGAGAAACGACGCTAGCCTTTGCCGCTCATCACCTGGGCCACACCCACCTTCCTGAAGGCTATGTGGCAGCCGATACCTCGCCTGTTCCTTTGGGTATTGAGATTGCGCTTGTCACAGAGTCTGTCGCCAAAGCGCACTCCCAGGCAGTGAGCTCCGGAGCCACAGCCATCAAAGAGCCCCTGGTCAAGCCTTGGGGTCAAACCGTCTCATATGTCCGTTGCCCTGATGGAACACTCGTTGAATTGTGTTCACCCATGGGCGTCTAAACAAAGCACGGTGGATGTTATCGTTGGACAAATTTCGGTTCCTTAACCGAATAGTCGGATGGTTTGCCCGTTGGTGCGTCAGTAACGGACAAGTCCGCCATCAACGGCATACTGGCTGCCTGTAACATAAGATGCGTCATCAGAAAGCAGGAAAAGTGCGACCGCCGCAGCCTCACTGGCAGTGCCTGCTCTTTTCAGCGGCACCTGACTGACCACAAAATCCTCAAACTGATGACGTGACTCTTCCGGCATGAAGTGACGAAAATTCGTCTCAATCGGACCAGGTACCAGCACATTCACCCTGATATTCCTTGCGGCCATAGCAGAAGCCCAACTGCGGGCCATCGCAACAACGGCGCCTTTCGTTGCGGCATAAAGGCTGGTCATTGCTGCACCTTCATAAGTAGATGATGATGAAGTGACAACAATAGATGCCCCTGAGTTGAGCAGAGGGGACAGCCTGGCAAGCTGCAGCATTGGCCCTCTGACGTTGGCGTTCATCATATTGTTAAAAGCCTCTGCAGTGACCGACTCTGGAGCGCCAACCTCAGCGTAACCGGCGTTCAGCCACAATCCGTCAATCCTGCCCCACGGCTCCAGCGCCGTGCCCAGAGCGTCGATATCTGACTCCAGAGCTGCATCATTTCTCAGCGTCAGCGAGCCAGTTGGCAACAGCTCTGCGGCAGCTGCAAGCCGGCTTGGGTTAAGACCGGTAACAACAACTCGCCCGCCCTCAGAAGCTATACGTTGCGCACCGGCAAGGCCCATACCGCTTGTTCCACCGGTAATGACAATATTTTTCCCGCTAAACCTGGCCATAATATGATTTCTCTTCCGTTTGGTGTTGCCTACATACCGTGTAAAGTCAGACGACAGAACATAAAGCATTCAGAGCAGAATTTTGATTTTGCATCGCGGTTTTTTTATTGGTTTCAAACCCGGGAATCAACCGCACCCGGCCATATCCCTTCGCACAGTATTTTTGCACAGGCCACGCTTTGCTGATGTCGCAGGGCGGCGTCTGCCGGCTCCTGCACTATCTGGTCCAGCATGCCAACAAAGCATCGGGCCAGCCATTGGGACGACATGTCATTTCTGAATAACCCGCCTTCCTGACATTGGGCAAAATTGTCACTGAGGGTGCTGATCAACATGCTTTTGGCCTGGGCGTCAAACAGCGTCTGGCCGGGCACGTCCTCCTGCGCCAGAAAATTAAGCAGTTTGCGAAAGCTCAATGCCACACGGTCCAGCACCTGATTGTCCGCCACCTGCGGGGGAATATTCAGCGTAAGGACGAGTGTCGCCAAGCGCTGATGAAAAAGCACTCCGGGGTTATCGGTTGTCATATTGAGTCCAAAGGTGAACAAATTCGTGATGACCGGGCTTTACCTGAATTTCCCGGTTTGCAGCCGCGCCATAAACAATGCCGAACCTGTGATGGAAAGTGTCAAGGTCATATAAAGGAAGTCATGCAGCAATAATGACTCATGCCACCGGAATATAATATTCGCAGGTAATACCGTTTCGCGCGGCGGCCTGTGAATATTTTTCCAGGTCATGGCTCATGCGAAACTGCAAACCAAGCGTCGGTAAAAACACCGAGTAAACGTAAAGAATGTAGTCATTCAGACGCCCAAGTTCATAAGGATAGTCAATTTTCAGGTAACGCCCTGCTGGGATCGTCAACGTGGGTTTCTGGTCATCATTATAACCAGCAATTTTTTCACGTCCGACGGTGTAGACCATATCCATCATCGAATTTTGTTCTTCGCCTGGTCCGCAGTCAGACAATCCCCAAACTTCGCCCTGCAATGACTCGGGCTCTTTCAGGTATTGATGTAATGCGTCGCGGTGAACGTGGTTTTTCGGATTAAACAGGGCCTCAATCGGATAGGTATGACGCGTGGTCTGGCCGACAAAGGCCATCTGCGGCAGCTCAACAATTTCATAATCAGGCTGAGGAAACTCATCTATCAGCAGAGGCGCGGTGATCCCACCCATGCTCCATTCGCGGTTGCGGCGAAATACGGCCGGGGTCTCAGCGAAATTCTTTTTAAACGAACGAGTGAACGTCTGCTGTGAGTCGTAGGAGTAATAAAGCGAGATATCCAGGATCGGCATATTGGTCAGGCGCAGGGCTACTGCAGCCATTGTCAGGCGGCGATCTCGGATATATTTCCCCAGCGCATAGCCCGTTTTACTCTTGAACAGCCGCTGCAGATACCACGGCGAATAGCCGGTTTTCTTCGACGCACTTTCCATGGTCAGTCGATCGTTCAGGTTCACTTCAATCCAGTACAACAGCTCTTTAATGAGCTCGTCATGAAAATCGGGTTTTTCTATTATGTTGTACAAAATGAACTCCAGACTGTCCTGATGATGAAATTAAAGTCCGCGCGGCAGCACGGTAAATCTGTCATTTGTAGCATGGCTTAATGCGCAATTGATTTTGAAAATACATTCACTACGATGACGCCCGCAATGATTAAACTCAGGCCAAGGATAGCCGGTGTATCGAGTTTCTGTCCGTAATAGACCCAGCCTATCGCCGATACCAGTACGATACCGACGCCCGACCATATTGCATATGCGATACCGGTCGGCAGAGTGCGCAGCGTCAGTGAAAGCAGGAAAATGGCCAATGCATAACCGGTAATGCACAAAATGCTTGGTAATAGGCGGGTAAAACCTTCAGAGCTTTTGAGACTGCTGGTGGCGATCACTTCCGCCACTATGGCGATACTAAGGTATAAATAGGTAGTAAACATCAGACGGTTCCTTGTGTCAAAACGGCGTCAAAAGCGGAAAAACGGCGTAATTCGATGTCAATGGCGCGGTTAAGGTTGTAAGCCAGGCGCTGTTCAGTAAGGCCAAGAGACGTCAGGCGCGACATACCATCCAGGCTGCTACTTAGTCCAATCAGCCGCCAGGCGATGTCATCCGCACACTCTCCATCTGTAAAGTCTCCGCTCTTACGACCATCGTTAATCACCTGTCTGACATGTCTGTGCCAGTCAGACAAAGAACTGGCGAAAGCCGTTCGCATTAACTCATCTTGTTCGGTTAACAACATGGCTTCGTGCCACAGGTGAATGGCACGGATGTACTCCTCATCCTTGGCATCTATCAGGTAAAGTTGAATGCGCTCAAGCGGTGTCAGGCAGGCGCTGCTGGCCGCGATCGACTGCTGAAGATTGCGCATCACCAACAGGTAAGCTTCTGCCCGCAGCGCGGCGGCACTGGAAAAATGGTGATGTACCTGCCCCGTTGCCGTATTGGCAGCACTGGCCACACGACGAACTGTGGTTGCCGCCAGACCTTCGTCCAGCGCCACGCGTGCAGCCGCTTTTAATATGGCGTTTTTACGGTCTTCTTTACACAGATAAACCATGAGTGTAACCAGCGGGAAAGGGAGTAGGCGTGCATCATGCCAAATGTTGGACTGATGTTCAAGTTTTGAGAATGTTCATTCACAAAAAATTCATTTAGCAGGAAGCGACGTCTGGCGCTCAGTGAAACGAAAACTCACGTTAGACGCGAAATAGCGCAATGCTGTCCAGAAATACCCATTTTTACATCGGTACTAACAAATGGTCCGCCAAGCCAATTATCGATAGTTTGCAAAGAATGTAACGCCTTGATTAACAGCACAGCCGTAGTTGACCTCTGGTCGGACTGATGTATAGGAAGGCAAAGAAAAGAAAAACGCAGAGAAAGCGACAGTTTGATCAGGCTTTACCTGATATCGGATAAATTGCCAGATTGGTTTTCCATTAGAGTCAACTGTTGTATGACTATCGGAGAAGCTAAGGATACCGTCCGATGTGATCCGAAATGAACTAAGTTTAACTCCCCCCTGAACTGAACCGGGTGTGGTTGTGCTAACTGTTGGCTTACATTTAGTCAGATCTATATTCATAGACACATCGGCTCCGTTGCTCAATGCGACTTTAACTTCATCAAGATTAACAAGATGTGTCGACTGGCCAGCGAATGCTGGGAATGCCAAGGCCGAAAAAATGAGTGTAACTAAGGTTGTTGTAGGCATGTTCACAGTTGAAATCTCTCGTTAGTTAATTGAGCTATATGGTTGCAAACATCAAGAACGATTCTGCCACTGCATTATCCCAGCCGTTGCCACGACGACGCATCTGGTGACAGATTATTGGCCCCCCAACCCTGTATACATAAAGCTCTTCACCATAATGATCTACAGCATCCCTACTTTACCACGTGACAGGCAGCGAGCTAACGCCACGCAGGTTTGCCCGGTGGTTACGTTTGACGCCGGACATCAGCGGCTGCATTGCCGGCAGGCGGGTCAGAAGGACATACAGCGCAGCCTCCATTTCCGCAAGCGCTAGTCGATATCCCAGGCAGTGGTGTATGCCGCCCCCGAAAGACAGACAGCGTCCTTCCTTGCGCCTGATATCCAGAGTTTCCGGTGAGGAAAATACAGCTGGGTCGTGGTTGGCTGCACCCAGGATAAGAAAAAGGTTGGTTCCCCGCTTAATATGATGTCCCATCACGTCAATGTCCTCCAGCGCCGTGCGGTATAACATCTGAACGGAGCTGTCATACCGTAGACACTCGATAACGGCTCCGGGGATCAGCGTCTCGTCCTGCCTCAGCAGCGCTAACTCTTTAGGATTGTTGTGCAGAGCCAACACGGCATTGCATATCATGTTTGATGTGGTTTCGTGCCCAGCGATAAACAGCAGTATGACGTTGGCGATAATTTCATCGTGCTGTAACCTGTCGCCCTCGTTCTCGCTTCCCAGGAAAAGTGACACCAGGTCATTGCCGGTATTTTCCTGACGGGAAATGATTAAGGCGCTGAAATAGTCGTGGAGCCTGGAGAAAGCTTCCCCGGCCTTCAGAAGGTCACTTTTTGTGATCTGTGGGTCGAAAATTTTTACCAGTGCCGATGCGGCATTGCCAAGTCCCGGGGCATCGGCCTCAGGCAAATCTAACATTCGACAGATGATCCGGACCGGTAAAGGGAACGCAAATTCCTTTGCCAGATCGCATGAGCCTCGGTCAATAAACGCGTCAACCAGAGCGTTACCCACAGTAAGGGTCATCTCTCTAAGCGGCTGAATTTCTTTTGTGCTGAAGGACTTCATGATAAGCCCCCTCAACCGGGCATGTTCAGGAGGATTCATGACGAGAAACATTCTGTTGATCCCCTGGAATACCGGCAGTTCTGCAAATTCATCGCCAAAACGCAGCCGAACGCTCTCAATGTAGTTTTTACCAGCACAACGGTCATTTAGCAGAGCTTCCACAATGGCGTGGCTGCCGCTAATCATTACATTCTCGCTGGCCCGGATAAGCGGACCCTGCTCATGGAGCTTACGGTAGAGAAGAAAGGGATTTTCAGAATACTGCGGGTCCATCAGTTCATGAAGCTGCATACTATATCCTACTGATATCAATGATTAAAAGTGCGATGACAAGTCATAGTGCAGCAAGCATATTGCTTTTGTTTGCTTCCTAAGTGTCAATAAATGTGGCTCAGATACCTTACATTTAAAATAATACCGTTTGGTTACAAAGTGCCTTCCTAAATTCCTAAAATGAAGAATTTACTGGCCAGCCCGTTATTCTGCATGTCTTCCCTGGCCCGGGAAGCGGGACCCGTTTAAGCCCTATATTCTTGAGCGGGTTGAGGCTGCCACACCCCATTGGATACCGGCCAGCGTTATGCTTAGCGAGATCCAACTTCGCGGGTATTCCGGTGGATACAGCATGCTGACGGCTTTCTTGCTTCCGCTTAAGCAACAGCCGAACGATGCCATCGTGCGTTTCGAGACGCAGCCCGGTGAGCAGATGCAGGTGGATTTTACGGTGATCAGACAGGGCCGGAACCCGCTACTGGCATTTGTCGCCACGCTGGGCTGGAGTCGGGCACTTTTGTCCGATTCTCCCCTGCCAGGATACGGCGGCATGGTGTGACGGTATTTTTAGTTACAACATACAAATAATTTAAACAATATAAACATCCGTGCTCAATATAGCTTCTGCGTACCCTTCATTTTCAATGCCTAACAGGTCATACGTAAGGTACTTGACCATAGGGCTTTACTGTGAAATTAATCGCAAAAAAAATCCCCATGAATATAAAGCGTTATTGCGTTTTTAGGGAAAAAGAGAAAACAGAAAATATGAGTGTTCTCTCTTTTAAAAATAGAACGTTAAATCGCCATCAGCTTAAAAATCCGCCTTCAACACCACACGATAATTCGCTTTCCCAGCTCGCACATGATCTAAAGCTTCATTGACTTTTGACATTGGGAAGAATTCTACTTTTGGCGAAATATCAGCGCGTGAAGCCAACCGCAGCAGAGAACGAAGCTGGCCAGGTGAACCCGTAGACGAACCTGCAATCGATTTATCACCAACGATTAAATCAAATGCGCTGACCTGAATCGGCTTCATTACTGCACCGACTGTATGAAATTTACCTTTAGGAGCCAGTGCGGTGAAATAAGGTTTCCAATCGAGATCAACTGCAACAGTACTTAGGATAAGGTCAAAACGACCTGCTTGACGGTTCAACGCATCAGGATCACGACTATTTATGACTTCATCAGCACCCATATCAAGAATCGATTGCTTCTTGTCAGGTGTAGAACTGAATGCAACAACTTCCGCCCCCATTGCCCGCAAAATTTTAATCGCAATGTGGCCCAATCCGCCGATGCCAATAACACCAACGCGACTTGTTGCAGTAATATTGCTCATTAGCAGCGGCTTAAAGACCGTAATGCCGCCGCAAAGAAGCGGACCGGCTTCTGAAGGGTCCAATTTTTCAGGTAAAGGAATGACCCATTGCCAGTCAGCCCGCAACTTCTCGGCGAAGCCACCATTATTCACAATGGTAGGAACCGTTCCGCTTTCGCAATTAACTTGCTCACCATTAATGCAGGCATCGCAGTGTTGACAGCTTTTGGCGGTCCAGCCGATGCCCACACGCTGGCCAATGGATAAACCTTTGTTCTTAGCCGACGCCCCTAATGACGAAACGCGCCCGATAACTTCGTGACCAGCAATAACAGGATAGGTTGACATGCCCCACTCATTGTCAATCATCGATAAGTCAGAATGGCAAACACCACAGTATTCGACCTCAACTTCGACCTCATCTGCATTTAAATCAGCGGCATCATATTCATACATCTCGAGAGCCTGACCGGCTTTCATTGCAGCATAGCTTTTAATTTTCATCTTTAACTCCAGATTTGGTTTGGCAATCAATTTGCATCGGCAACACCGAAATTATTATCCACTTGATAAGGATAGGTGTTACCGGAAATGTAGTAGATTCTAAACGAATTAGTAGACTTATGAAAACAGGTAAACATTAAGGAAATTTAAGCATTAAATGCTATTATTCGACTATAAGTTTATTCTTATATTTATTTTTATAAATTTTCATAATGTTGAAATTCTTGTGGATTTATATTTCATAAATAAATATTAAGAATTGAACGTATTGATAACATCGATGTTCAAGATGATCTTTCCTACCAACAAAAACCGCGATGTCACTCATTGCACGACTCAATGTGAGGTCAATTTGCATACCCAATCAAAACGCCTGCATCTTCGTCCGGTTATTTCATCTGACACAGCCGCGCTTTTCAGTATTTACGGTGATCCGGCGACAAATATGTTTAACCCTGCGGGACCTTATCCCGACATTCACCATGCGCGAACCGTTCTGACCCGCTGGATCAGCCACTGGGAACACCAAGGTTTCGGGACGTGGGCTATAGCGCTACAAGATAATCCGGGGACAATCATCGGATTCGGCGGCCTGAGTATTAGCCGTTATGCCAACACCGATATCAATAACCTGGGGTATCGCTTTGCCACTGAGGCATGGGGAAAAGGACTCGCGACAGAGTTTTCCCAACACGCAGTAAGGTATGGTTTTGATGAGCTAAAACTCAGTGAGATCTCCGCGGTAGTAAGAGGAAACCATCTGGCTTCGCAGAAAGTTCTCCAAAAGACCGGACTACGTTATATCCAGGAAATACATGATGTGAAGGATGCACCGCCCAGCCTGTTATTTACTCTAACACGCGATGAGTGGCGCAAAAAGCAGGCTGAGTAAACGACTAAAGAAGAGTCTCAGCCTCAAAATAACTACCGCAGAATGGGCTAGTCGTTTAGATAAACGGGAACATGATCTCCCGTTTACCTAAACCTCAGCGCTGTGCAATCTGTCACAAGACCGTGGTTAGCTTCTAAGTCCGGCGTTTGATTTCCGCCATAGTGTCAACGAGGCGATGCTTGTCTGCGTCACTTAAATGCGGCGCTGTCAACTCGCTCAAAATAGCCAACTTGTCTGCCTCACTCATCCTGCCCACTAATAATCTCTGACTGATCGAATGAAGTATTACGTTATCTTGGCTTGAAATAATCGTTCTCACCTCTTCAAGGCTTCTTGCATGCCAGTCCTTTGGCGGCTGGGATAACCAGTCTGCGAGATAACGATATTGAACCGCTTTCGCAACATCCATCTGAGCCTGGATAAAGGGCACCACCGACTGAGGATCAAGGCCCGCAGCCATCGCATCTTCTTTAGCCAGAGAAATCACTTTTTGCTCCCGGTCGAGGTTTTCTACCGGTAAATGATGCTCCGCTTTGTAACCGGCAACATCCTTCATCACTGCCAGGCGCTGGTTCATAGCCGAGGAAAATGACGGAACCGAAACGGCAACGACCGAGTTGGCGAAAACAGATTCAACCATAAATAATGATGATAAAAACAACACGATATAACGCATTGGATTTGCTCCTTGGGGACGTTTTAACAAAAAATTAGGATACAAATGAAATAATACCGGAGTATTACAATATACATAAAATATTTGTTATTTGAGCCTTTTAGGAGAAAACGACGTTCTTACGTTGTTTTGAAGCTATCGGGTGTGCTGTTGGTGCGCTGCTGGCAGGGTTGCGCTTATCTGAAAGACAGAAAACTCAATCGAAGCATTATGGTTACCGAGTAATGTCGAAAATTCGTCCGATTTTTCGACTCGGCCAATAGGCGTATAGCGATATGATGAGTCAAACATCGAGTAGAACAGAACCAATGTTTTCGAACCGTACAACATAAGATCTCCGTCGTGGATAGTGCCTGGCCTGATTTCGTTTATTGGCAATGCACGAGGCAATTCAGCATGCTTTTCGTTGCCATTTAATTCAGACATATACAGCGTCAGGGGTAACTGTTTCACGAATGCTTTGGCCGTGGGGCTATCGTATAGCGCAAGTCTAAAATTTTTCCCGTTGATTTTCATTTGAATTTGCATAGCATGATCAGATATATATTGTGGATTATTGACCTGCGAACCAGCGTGACTGGCAAAAGATAAAACCATGACAGAGCCGATAATCATTATCTTTGCCACGGTCTTACACAAAATTTTCAATGTAACGTTCATAGCGGAATTCCTATCTCAGATTTACGGGCATTCTGAAATAAAAGCCGCTCCCTGGGAGCGGCTAAATATACGATATTGGCGTTTATTTACTTTAAATTTTCTTTAAAGAACGATGTCAACTTAGCAAATGGGATCAAATCGGTACGGTCATAAAGGTCAACGTGACCGGCACCGGGAACGATGTACAGTTCTTTCGGTTGGCCAGCCCGTTTGTAAGCGTCTTCACTGAACTCTTTTGAGTGTGCCTGGTCGCCAGTGATAAACAACATAGGGCGCGGCGAAATCGTTTCAATGTCGTTAAACGGATAGAAATTCATGAACTTCACGTTGCTGGTCAGCGTCGGATACGTCGTCAGCGTCGCTGCAGAACCCTTGGGCGTAAATTCGCCACGCGGGGTACGGTAGAAATCGTAAAACTCTTTCGCAATCGGTGGAGAGGTTTCGTCGATCGTTTGCGGAGTACCACTGGTATATTTAATTTCGCCGCCGGCGAATTCGGCATAACGCTGTTCCGCTGCTTCCGCAAGGATTTGCTTACGCTGTTCCAACGTTAAAGAATGGTTGAGTGCATTACGATTTGCAGACCCCATGTCATACATGCTGACTGTCGCAATCGCCTTCATGCGTGGGTCAATTTTAGCTGCACTGATGACGAAGCTACCGCTTCCGCAGATCCCCAGAACGCCGATACGATTTTTGTCTACAAACGGACGTGTACCGAGGTAATCCACCGCAGCACTAAAACTCTCCGCATAGATATCTGGCGCCACCGCGTTACGTGGCTGCCCTTCACTCTCACCCCAGAAAGAGATATCAATCGCCAGCGCCACAAACCCCTGCTCAGCCATTTTCTGCGCATACAGATTTGAACTTTGCTCTTTTACTGCCCCCATTGGATGACCGACTATAATTGCTGGGTTTTTTACATTTTGATTCAAGTTGTTAGGAATAAAGAGGTTCCCGGTAACCTTCATCTGATATTGATTCTTAAAGGTCACCTTTTGCTGAGTGACTTTACCGCTTTTATAAAAGTTATCTGCACCGTTAGACATGTCAGCTCCTGTTGCGGCGAACGAGCTGATTAACAGCCCTAACAACATGGTTAAAACTCTCATGGAAATATCCTCAATTGAAAATCGTATTGGGAAGGCACTAGCTCGCCCGGTTAATAAAATGATTCGCCTTCCACTGGTGTTTATAGCGAATGGCAATTTCTCATCAACCTGACCCCTGAGCAGCTCAGAGGGCCAGATTGTTTTCCATACGGGAAGTCATCAATGCCAGACAGGAAGCCAGAAAAAGCAGCACGCCGCTGATGGCAAAAGTGCTCTGCCAACCCATGTGGTCAAAAGCAAGTCCGCCTACGGTAGACCCCAATGCAATGGCGAGTTGTACCACTGCGACCATCAAACCGCCGCCGGCTTCAGCATCATCAGGAAGCGTTCTCGCAACCCAGGACCACCATCCAACCGGGGCAGCCGTGGCAACCAATCCCCAAAGGCTAAGTAATGGTACGATGGCCCAAAGACTATGACCGAATGCCATCAGCATCATGGTGATCAATGCCATCACCAGTGGAATGATGATAAGCGTGAGATAAAAACGCATTCTCAGAAACCTGCCGATAACCAATGTCCCGACAAAACCGGATATGCCTATCGTCAGCAAAAGGAGTGACAGCGTGGATATGTTGACTCTGGTGACCGTTTCAAGGAATGGGCGTACATAAGTAAAGAGGGCAAACTGTCCCATGAAGAAGAGTCCGCAAGCCATCATGCCTATCACGATGAGTCGATTTTTGAGCAGGTGTAAGGCATTCCCAGTGGGTTTTCCGCTGTTATCTACGGTCATTGAAGGCAGACTGATCCATTGCCAGATAAATGCCACCATAGCGACAGGTACAAGACAAAAGAAAGCGCCACGCCAACCCACAAGAGAGCCCAGATAACTGCCCAACGGAGCCGCAATCACCGTCGCCAGGGCATTGCCGCCGTTAAAGATCGTCAGGGCGCGAGGGATCCGATTCTGCGGGACCAACCGGATAGCGACAGCTGCCGACATTGACCAGAATCCACCAATAGCGACGCCAATGAGCGCGCGACCGAACATATACGTCAGGTAATTGGGCGCTAAAGCGATCACCGCACCTGAAACCGCCATCAGAATTGTCATTCCTAAAAGCAACACTTTTCTGTTCAGTTTCCCGGCCAGTCTGGAGATCAACAGGCTAGTTAACACGGCTAATGCACCCGATATCGCGATCCCCTGCCCGGCCATCCCCTCGCTGATCCCCAGATCCTGAGAAATCGGTGATAACAAGCTCACTGGCATAAACTCCGACGCCACCAGTGCAAACACACACATCGTTATTGCCCACACACCGTTCCAGTGCGATTCGGGGGAATTTTTTGCCTTTGCAGTCATCACTTTATTACCTTTTTCATTACGTACTGATAGCGTTGAATAAGCTCGGGTTTGTACTTATTCACAACAACAAAGACCGATATAACAGACAGTTAATGGGGTATCGCAAACGGGTGATAAATTTAGTCTCCAACACCATTGCTTGATGAAAATTTTACACGCGGGGTATATTCTGACTAGCTAATGAATACTTAATGCCTTTATAAGCCAAGCTTATAAATTAAATTGAAGAAGGCTCAATGAAACGTAATCTCAACGACCTTATGGCGTTTGTCACCGTAGCGCGTGAAGGCAGCTTCACACGCGCCGCTGCGAAATTAGGCGTCACACAACCAGCGCTTAGCCAAACGATCACGGGTCTGGAAAACCGCATGGACATACGGCTATTGACGCGCACAACGCGGAATGTATCGCCAACGGCGGCGGGAGAGAGGCTATTACAGGCGATTGGTACCCGCTTTGATGAGATTGAAGCAGAGCTGGACATGTTGACAGAGATGCGTGATAAACCCGCAGGGTTGGTACGTATCACCTGCGGCCCGCATGTTCTGAAAACGATTCTATTACCTAGATTGTCCCGGCTGCTGCGAGAATATCCTGATATTAGACTGGAGTTTGACGCCAACCACGGTTTTCGCAATATCGTCGCCGATAGGTTTGATGCTGGCGTGCGTCTGGGCGATACCATCGATAAAGATATGATTGCTATGCCAATTAGTCCGCAGTTGCGAATGGCAGCTGTCGCATCACCGCAGTATTTCAATACTCATCCTGTACCGCAGACGCCACATGACTTGCTGCATCACAACTGCATCAATATGCGCCAGACGACGTCTGGAGGACTTTACGTTTGGGAGTTCGACAATGAACAAGGGCCGGTGAACGTACGGGTCAACGGGCAACTGACTTTTAATACTTCGGCGCACATGGTAGACGCAGCGTTAACCGGGCTTGGCATTGCATTTTTACCGGAAGAAGAGTTTGAGACACATATTGGAGAAGGACGTCTGATACGGGTACTGGAATCGTGGTGCTCCCCATTTCCGGGATATTACCTTTATTACCCCAGCAGAAAACAGCACTCCCCGGCATTCTCATTAGTTATGGAAGCCCTGAAGCAGGTAAGCCGTTAAGAATCATCATCAGAAGGCTGCCATTGCCTAACGGCATACTATCGGTTCACTTTAGCATTTCATCTCTGCCTCATGAAGTTACTCTTCAGGCGTTCATAATCCGGGATAAAACAGCCTGATGGATGCTGCGGGGCGTAGCCCACATAAAGATAGCGGTTAACTTGTTGGCAAAACCCGCCACCACGCTCATACGACCAGCGTCCAATGCACGAATACCGGCACGTACCACAGGAGGAGCCTGCATCATGGTCATCCGCATTAACGGCGTAACTTTCTGCTGCGCTACGCTTGCAAAGCCCGTATCGCTCAACCCCGGACACAGCGTTGTCACCGTAACATTATCTCGTTTGAATTCACGGTGTAATGCTTCGCCAAAGCGAAGTACGAAGGCCTTGGCAGCTGAATACACCGCGAAATGCTCAACGCCCTGAAAGGCTAAGATGCTCGCGACTTGTAAGATCTGTCCGCGCTTACGCTTTCTCATATCTTCGCCAAAAAGGCGTGTCATGACCGTGAGACTGGTGATATCCAACTGGATCATCGAGAGAATGGAGTCTACCTGGTTATCAAGAAAAGGCCCCTGCAGACCATGTCCCGCATTGTTGATCAGCACATCTACCGCCACGCCTTGCGCAGTGAGACGTTGGTGGAGTTCTGTCACCGCCTCGATGTTCGATAGATCAACCTGTTCAACCAGAACCTCGATTTTGTATTCCTGTCGCAGAGTTTTGGCTAACGCTTCTAACTTATCCAGTCGACGTGCAACTAACACCAGACGATGGCCGCGTTGTGCATACTGCCTGGCGAACTCTTCGCCGAAGCCGCTGGATGCACCCGTTATGAGCACGGTAGAATTTGTAATGGTCATAAGTTGTTCTCTGAATAATGGGATTTATGTTTGAAAATGCAGCAACGCCAGCGTCTAAAGCAGCAATGCTGTTCACTCAGCACAAGGACAGCTAAAAAACGACGAGTGGTGAATTTTTAGTTTCCATATATAAATGAGAAATAATAATGATGGTCATAATCTAAAGTGTCAACACTTTTGATTGCCACTATAATCTAAAACCATTTGAAGCTTTGATTATGACCGACATCAATGTAAGATTGATCCCTTATATTCTTGCTGGACGAAAAAGGATAGTGCATGAAAGTAACCAAAGCGCAGGCTCAGGAGAACCGGGCACACATCGTTGAAACCGCCGCTACTTTATTCCGGGAGCGCGGTTATGATGGTGTCGGGGTCGCGGAGTTGATGAACACCGCTGGCTTCACCCATGGCGGGTTCTACAAACACTTCCGGTCTAAAGCCGATTTGATGTCAGAAGCGGCAGCGAACGGAATTTCTCAGAGTGTGTTGAATAACGGCGGGCTAGACTTGGTCGAGTTCGTCAAATATTACTTGTCCCGGGAACACCGTGACGCTCTGAGCCAAGGCTGTACGCTGGCAGCCCTCTGCGGAGACGCAGCGCGTCAATCAGAGAACATCAAGGCGACTTTTGAGGAAGGAATTGAACATAGCCTTGCCGCTTTTAAGCAAGGTGGCGAAACAGAAGGGGAACTCACTCAAAACGGATCGCGTGCAGCGATGATCGATACGTTTGCTCATATGCTTGGTGCATTAGTGTTGTCACGCGCTTGCCCGGATGACTCGACATTAGCCGATGAAATTTTGGAAGTGTGCCGCACTCAGATTTTATCCAGGCTAGTCATTGCTTAGAATGCGTCCTGACAGACATAAGAGACGCGTTAATCGTTACAGACTTGATAAACGTCTCTGAATCCATTAGGAACTCAATTTCTTTCACTTTTCTTTAAGTGACGACTTTTCCGTGTGAGTCCGCACCTGAAAACGCTTAAGCCGCAGCGCGTTGCCGAGTACGAAGACGCTGGAGAGCGCCATCGCGGCAGCGGCAAAGATCGGCGAAAGCAAGGTGCCGTTCAGTGGGTAAAGCGCGCCTGCCGCGACCGGTATAAGCAAGGCGTTGTAGGCAAAAGCCCAGAACAAATTTTGCTTAATATTGCGAATTGTTGCCTGGCTGAGCGCGATGGCATTCGACACACCCAGTAAGTCTCCAGACATGAGTACCACATCCGCCGCCTCGATCGCTACATCGGTTCCCGTACCGATGGCAAGCCCCACATCGGCTTCGGCCAACGCGGGGGCGTCGTTGATACCATCACCCACGAAAGCGACTCGCGCGCCATTGACCCGGAATTTCTTCAACGCGGCAACCTTGCCGTCGGGCATCACCTCGGCTGCGACGTCATCAATGCAGAGTTGCATGGCGATCGCTGACGCGGTCGCCGCATTGTCTCCGGTGATCATCGCAACTTTAAGTCCGAGCGCATGCAGCGCCCTGATAGCCTCGGGCGTGGTTTCCTTGATCGGATCGGCGACCGCGATCACTGCCGCCAGACGGCCATCAATCGCGGCATAGAGCGGGCTTTTACCCTGCTCGCCAAGCCGCACTGCAATCGGCAGGAAGCTCGCGACGTCCAGGCCCAGCTTCGCCATGAAACGGTCTGCGCCGACGGCAATAGTACGTCCTGCTACCTTGCCCAGCACGCCAAAACCTGGCGTTGCGTCAAAGTCTTCAATGGGCGCAAGCCGGATGTCCCGATGCCTCGCGGCTGCGACGATCGCTTCGGCGATAGGATGCTCAGACCGGCTCTCGACCGCCGCAACCAGCGCGAGGACGTCATCGTATTCGAAGCCCTCTGCAAGCACGAGGTCGGTCAACTCGGGACGTCCTTTGGTCAACGTACCGGTCTTATCGAGCGCAATCACGCTCACATCACGCAGAGCCTGCAAGGCTTCACCCTTGCGAAAGAGAATACCGAACTCGGCCGCGCGGCCCGTACCGACCATGATTGAGGTCGGCGTGGCCAACCCCATGGCGCACGGACAGGCAATAATGAGCACCGCGACCGCATTCACCAGCGCCAAGGTCAGCGCCGGGGACGGACCAAAAATCAGCCAGGTCAGAAAGGTCAACATGGCCGCAACCATCACCGCCGGGACAAACCACATGGTCACCTTATCAACCAGCGTCTGGATCGGCAGTTTGGAGCCCTGCGCTTGCTCGACCAAATGGATGATCTGCGCAAGCACCGTATTAGCACCGACCTTGGTAACGCAGAAACTGAACGCGCCCGTCTTATTGATCGTCCCACCGACGACCGCAGCGCCCTCTCCCTTCGACACCGGCACTGGCTCGCCGGTGATCATGCTTTCGTCCACATAAGACGCTCCCTCAACCACCACGCCATCGACTGGGATTTTTTCGCCCGGTCGGACAAGCACAATGTCACCGGCTGTCACCTGATCAAGCGGAATATCAACCGTCTCGCCGTTGCGCTCAACGCAGGCAGTCTTGGGCTGCAGCCCGACCAGCCGCTTAATTGCCTGCGAAGTTCGCCCTTTGGCGCGCGCTTCCAATGCGCGTCCGAGCAGGATCAATGTGACGATAACGGCAGCGGCTTCGAAATAGACGTTAGCGGTGCCGTGCGGGAGCACGCCAGGGACGAAAGTGGCGACAAGTGAATAGCCGTAAGCGGCCGCCGTGCCGACTGAAACCAGCGAGTTCATATCAGGAGCACCGCGCAGTAATGCCGGTACACCTTTGCGGAAAAAGCGAAGACCCGGCCCAAACAGCACAAGGGTGGTGAGCACGAACTGGATATACCAGTTGGTTTGCTGACCCAATGCTCCCATCACCCAATGGTGCACAGCGGGGATCAGATGGGAACCCATCTCAAGGATGAAAACGGGTAAAGTGAAGATGGCGGCAACCAGTAATGAGCGCCGCAGCGCCCGTGAGTCACTTTCACGACGTTCGGTGTCTTTATCGTCCGCATTGGCGGTTTCGGCCGACAAACGGCGGGACGGGTAACCGGCCTGTTTGACCGCATTTTCCAGATCGGCCGTGGAGACAACGCCGGCGAGATGACGCACACGTGCGCGCTCGGTCGCCAGATTGACATTGGCCTCGAGCACGCCTGGGATCTGTGCAAGCGCTTTCTCAACCCGACCCACACAGGATGCACAGCTCATGTCTTCGATCGCGAGCTCGGTGGTCTCTTCGCTGACGACATAGCCAGCGCCTTCAATAGCGCGGACAACCGACAGCGGATCGGCCCGGCCGCTGAAGGTAACATCAGCGCGTTCGGTGGCGAGATTAACCGCAGCCGACTGCACACCGGGGACCGCTTTCAACGCGCGCTCAACCCGGCCAACGCATGATGCACAGCTCATGCCTTCGACCGGCAGACTCAGACGAGTCATTAAGGATGTGGATGGATTGAAACCTGGATGGAGAGCCATTGCCCTACCCTTGAAGAGTTATATTGGAGAGAAGTTTAAACCTTCCTCCCAGGGGAAGGTCAACAAGATGATGAGTGTGGCAGGCGTGCTGACCGACACGTCTGCCATGCCGTTGCTTAGCGTTTACGCCACACCGTTACCTGCGCCACGGTATGCTGATATTTGCGTGCCGTTTCGCGGATCACAAAAGGCACATCCACCGGAGGCTGGACTTCGGTAAAATCAGCGGCCAGCAGGCGTTGCAGTGCCTGATGCGTAGTAAGCGCTTCGCCATTTTCTCGCACACCACCAATCCAGTTCTCTTTCGGCGTGAACTCTTCCAGCCAGGTATAAGGCGATGAAAGTATCAACAAACCGCCGGAGCGGAGCATCGATGCAACATCCTGCAAGAAGCGCTTCGGTTGGCGCAGGCGATCGATGAGGTTCGACGCCAGCACGAGATCGTACGGGTCTTTCTGCGGTTTCAGGTTACAGGCATCGCCCTGCATGAAGCGCACTTTTTCCGCATGCTCGGCACTGAGCCCAACATCCGACAACCGCGCCTGGCAATACTCCATCAGATCGCCCTCTTCTGGCATCAGATAACGCAAAGCCTCGCCGCTGGCCAGCGATAGAGCCACGTCGATAAAGCGCGCGGAATAATCCATGCCGGTTACCTGATCAAACAAGCGGGCCAGTTCAAAGCTGGCGCGGCCGGTAGCACAGCCAATATCCAGGGCGCGATGACGTTTATCGCACAGTTTTTCAGCGATATCCACCAGGGCGCGAGCATAGTTATCCACGCCGAAATAGCTTTTCCCGTATTGAAAATCAAGGTATTGCGATACCAGCGTGTCAGTTTCATACGGGTTTACGACTCGTTTTTCCTGATGCGTCGACACGACATAGCGAAAACCCGCATGCTGGAAAAAGTGACGGCGGAAAGCATAGCGGGCGGAGCGGAGCGCTTCGTTACCGGTTGAGATCCAGCTACCCCCTTTGATGATCGAATGTTTGCCATCAAAGGTCGGCGTCGAGAAATCGTCATAGAGTGGATGGACGCGGAAGCCGTCAAAGCCGCTGATCGGCGTAGTCGTCCACTGCCAGACATTACCTACAACGTCGTAAAAATCACCCTGAGGGAACTGGTCTACGGGACAAGAAGAGGCCCACCATGCCAGATTGATATTGCCGGGCGCCTGCTGCCAGTCCGGCTGATCGCCCTCTACCTGCTCACGCAACAGATACCACTCTGCTTCGGTGGGCAGTTGGATCGATTTACCGGTTTCATCAGCTTTCCAGCGGCAAAATGCAGCCGCTTCCAGCTGATTAACTTCAGCAGGCCAGTCCCACGGCATTGGAATTTCCCCGGCCATAAGACGCAGTTTGAGATCCTCCGGTTGCGCCGCAGAACCGACCCAGAATGTCGGCATGGCGGCATTGGCAAAATCGCGCCAGCCCTGACCCTCTCCATCCCACCATTGTGTATTCTGATAACCACCGGCCTGCACAAACTCGAAAAACTCCGCATTGCTGACCAACATCTTGCTGGCTTTAAAGGGTTTCACATCGCTGTGCGCTGTGCCGTATTCGTTGTCCCAGCCGTAGGTAGCATCTGTTTTCCCCAACGTTAACTGCCCGCCCGGCATGTTAATCAGCGAGTTTTGCGGCACCGTAGTGCGGTCTTCACGAACATGCGTGCAAGCTGGCCAGTGCGCCTGGGGTTTTACCCATTCCACCGGCAACTGGCGGATCAGCACGCTGGACGTCTCAAGGTGAATACGTTCGTGCTCAATGCCCATCAAGATCACCCATGCCGGGCTTTCCCAGCTGAGCGGCAATTCTAAAGGCATATTTTCGATGAAATTGGCTAAAACAGTGCGCACTTTGCCGCGATAATCACGTAACTGCGCGACGCTTGGCCAACTGTATTCGCTGTTATCCAGGTCATCCCAGCTCATTTCATCCACGCCAATCGCCAGCATTGCCTCAATACCGTCATCAACACGTTGAGAAATCAAACCTGCTGCCATCAGCTTATTGATGTAAAAAGTGGCGGTATGACCGAAGTAGAAAATCAGCGGATGACGCAGGGAAATGGCTTTATTAAAGTAAGCGCGTTCATCTTCCAGGCAGTTGAACAAGCTTTCGTACAGGTCCCAGGTCTGGTTAAAGTACTCAAGAATTTCATGACGTTTTTCGGCAGCACTATTGCCGTTCAGACGTAATGTTTGCGTCGGCTCAGGTAACCCGGTTGTGGTTATTTTTGGGGGATTCATGGATATTTCCTTTGTTAACTGACGAAGCAAATGAACTGCAAAGTGTAGCATTTATTCATTTAATCACGCTTTCATGAGAAATTCTGACACAATTTAATCGCTATAATTACCGATTAATCGAGCATAAACAGCAGGGAACGTTCAGAAAGTTGCAAGGGTTCACCCTCAAAGCGATGGCGCAAAGAGTGATAGGACCCAGCGGAAATAATACGTTCGATATCAGTGGACATTGCATCCAGCGCTTGCTTCATTTGCGGCAGATAATCATGAGTGTCATACACCCGGTCGATCCCTTCCAGCGAATGGTTCATGATTTTACGCGCAACATCGTTGGCAATACTGAGTGATGCTAGTTTTGAACGAGCAGTACGACGCAGATCCCTGGTGGTGAACGGCTCGATACCTGGCCCTCTTTCAGCACGGACCACGCGCCGCAGCGCCTGAGTGATGGCACCACGCGACAGCGGTTTTTGCCCGTCAGCCGGAGATGGCACCAGCCAGGGACTGTCGGTGGGGCTGGCTTTAAGCAGCGCTTGGATGCAGCGGATCATCAAGGGTGTCAGCGGCAAACTGTGGTCGCGCCGCGATTTATTTCGCAGCCCCTGCCGCCATACGCCAATGCGTAAGTGAAACTCATCTTTGCGTGCGCGCACAACTTCATCAGGGCGTCGTGCCGTGAGCAAACAGAGCCGCAGCGCCCAGCGGCACTGCTCTGAAATACACCATAAATCAAGACTATGCCAGAAAATCCAGATTTCCGCATCGGTCAGAGAACGCTCGCGCGGGGGCGTATTTCGCCCGCCGACATCGCGGCGTTTCATCGAGCCGATCGGCGAATGTTCCAGGTATCCCTGGATTTCTGCCCAGCTTAGAAACTGTTTACACAAAGCAAAAACACGTTTGGCTTCGGCGATTTTCCCTTCTGCCAGCAGCACGTTAAAGAGACGGTTGAGCCGAAGGCGGCTGACTTTATTAAGCGGTAACTGACCGATCGCTGGCAGGACGTGATTGAGTAACGAGGAAACCGCGATTTCAGGCCGCCGGCGGGTGATCATCAGCGACAGTTTTATCCACACCTTCATGGCCTGCTCGACGGTAGCGTTGACTTCCTCGTCGACGTTATCCAGCTCTGCCAACGACGCATTTTTGATCTGCGAAAGAAAATGGATCACATGGCGGCCAACCTGCTCGGCGGCGATATCGGGTTCAGTCACATCAGCATTCATTCTGGCGATTTCAACAGGCTAAAGTCCGGGCCGTAGTTATAACAACTCGGCGGATCAGACGCAAAAGCTTTGTGACTCCAGACCTATTAAGTCTGGAGTCACAAAGCGAGCGGAGAGTGAAAAATAGCAGAGCTACGCCTGCCATTTTAGCCAATACATTCAGGGGGTGAAAATGGCGTTAATGGGTGAATTAAGTCGTTTGAGTGAGAATAAATATAGCGTATCGTTCCATAAAATAGCGTATTCAGAGGTTCGCTCAATGACGTTGCACTGGTGGTTAACTTATCTTCTTACCACAATTATTCTCAGCCTTTCTCCCGGTGCAGGTGCAATAAACACCATGAGTACGGGGATCAGCCACGGCTATCGCGGTGCAGTCTTCTCGATTGCCGGTCAGCAAATCGGCCTGGCTTGCCATATTGTTGTGGTCGGCATTGGGTTGGGAACCTTGGTTTCTCAGTCCGTACTGGCATTTGAAGCCCTTAAATGGCTAGGTGCGGCTTACCTGATCTGGTTAGGCATTGGGCAATGGCGTGCCGCCGGGGCAGTAGACTTAAACGCGATGGCCAAAATACTGTCGCCAAATCGACTGTTTAAACGTGCGGTTGTTGTGAATCTCACCAATCCGAAAAGCATTGTTTTTCTGGCAGCATTATTCCCACAATTTATTTTGCCGGAAGCTCCGCAAACCGGGCAATACGTTGTCCTTGGCCTGACAACCATCGTGGTTGATATCATTGTCATGGGCGGTTACGCAATGCTCGCCACGCATATTTCCGGCTGGATAAAGTCTGCAAAACAGATGAAATTACTCAACCGTATTTTCGGCTCACTCTTCATTCTGGTCGCGGTACTGCTGGCGAGCGCCAGAAAAGCGTAATATAGATTTCTGCCGTGGCGCAGTGCGTGCGTGCGTGCGTGCGTGCGTTCAGCATAGCTGCGCCAGTGCGGAGAAACCTTATGGCGGAAGGAAATAGTCGTGATTATAAACATATGCTGATGTCGAGCTTACACCCCTGCACGTCTTGCGTAGTACCAGGTTTCAAACACATCCGACACTAAGGGCCTTGAGTAAACATACCCCTGCACCTCATCGCAACCTAACGAGCGTAATATTTCCACCGTCAGATCATCTTCAACCCCTTCAGCCAGCACCTCATAGTCAAGCTGCTTAAGGAGCTTGATAACATTACGGACAATGATCAGGCTGCCTTTATCGGTAGAAATATTTAAGATAATGGAGCGGTCAAGCTTAATAATATCCATCGGGATTTTACGTAAATAATTGATATTGCTGTATCCTGAACCAAAATCGTCCAGCGATATCTTAAATCCACGCAGCTTGAGCATCTCCAATCCGTAGAGGGCCGAAGGACTTTCAAGCATCTTTTCTGTTTCTAAGCACTCAACCCCCAACAAGCCAGGAGCAAGTCCGGCGCTGAGCATTTTTTGTTCAAGTACGTCGGCAAAATCGGCCCGGGAAAAATCACTGGCCGACAGATTGATGGAAACAGGCAGAGAGAGGCCTTTGTCGCGCCAGAGGCACAGCTGTTTAATAGACGTATTAATGACCCAATCCGTCAATTCTCTCATCAGGCCGGTCCTTTCGACCAAGGGGATGAAGAGTCCGGGCAGTACATCGCCCATTTGCGGGTGTCGCCACCTCAGCAGCGCCTCAACGCCGGTCACTTGGTCGGTAATCAGAGAAACCTTCGGCTGGTACACCAGGTAAAGTCCCTCTTCTCCATGAAGCGCTTTTTTCAGGTCAGTCAGGAGGCTGAAATCATTCTTTTTCTGACTATCAACCTGCGCATCATACGTCATAAATCTGTTGCCCTGACTTATCCCTTCATGAAGTGCGCTCACCGCGCGGCGCAGGATCTCACCGGGTGTCAATGCTTGACTGCAGAGGCCTGAGTCGCCGATATGGATATTCAAATCCAGAGGGATTTGCGGGTTCATTCTGGCCTGGATCCCCTGCAGTCTTGCCACGATATGTTCTGATGTGATGTTTTCACTGGCAGATGTCAGGAAGGCAAACCGCCCAACGGCGACGGCATAAAGTAGCCCCGGCAGATGCAATACGCGCTGAAGTTGTACCACCATGTCCCGTAGCAAACCCTCAACGGCCATCATCCCAAGTGAGCGGGCCATTTCATAGGCAAAGGGCATGTCAATACAATCAATAATAGTCAGCTTGAAAGGGCCCTCATGCAATGAGGCAATATCTTTTAGCAAGCGTTGCCGATTAGGTAACAAGGTGACAATATCGATATGACCGACGGCATGCCAGGCGGCTAAAAACTCAGAAACAATCAGGGCCATTTTTTCAAAAATATCGACCTGCTCATCAGAGAGCGTATGCGGTTGGCTACTCAGGATACACAGCGTACCAATGACAATGCCCTCTCTGGTTTTAATAGGGCATCCGCCATAGAAACGGATAAATGGCGCATGCTTCACCAACTTAAAGTCTTTAAAAACAGCATGCTGTAATGTGTCAGGGCAAATAAGCGTCTTGCCTGAATTGACCGTATGTACGCAGAAAGCGTCACTCAGACTCGTTTCTTTGATTGAAATATTCTGCGCGGATTTTATATATTGCTTTTCATCATCCAAAACGGAGACAAAACAAATAGGCACTTTCAGTAGCATGCAAGTCAGGCGGGTGTAGTGCTTCAACGCTTCGTCCCGCTCCTCATCATGGTTTTTCAGAGCATAGAACGCAGCCTGTTTTTTAACTTCATCACGATTCAGATCCGTTAACATAGCAATACCCCGTCCAGCGCAGTAAATTTTTCACACCATTGTTTGAGTAATGCCCCCTTACCAAGGTAGAGCAACCCAGTCACTTCTTCGCATATTGTTGAAGCAATTCACTGAACTGCTCGGCATCAAGCGCTTTACTCAGATAGTTTCCCTGTACTATCTGACAACCTGCCAGTAGCAGGTGGTCCAGCTGATTTTTCGTTTCCACTCCACCTGCCGACGTCACCAGACCCAGTTGTCTGCCCGAGGCTACAATCGCACTGACAAGCTTAGTGACCTGCATGTTGACATCTATATCTTGAGTCAGTCGCTTGTCAATCTTTAGAGATGAAACAAATTCCTGGCACAGCAGACTGAGTGCCGCAGTATATTTCCCAAAGTGATCGACGGTGATTTGCACACCTAAGCGATTTAATGTATGAAGTCTTTCCTGCACTACCATGTCGGTATTGATCAGTACAGCCTCATCTACCTCAAAATTAATAAATGGCGTAGCGGAGATACCGATTGTTTCACGAACGCAGGAGCCCAACCCATCGTGGTGAAGCTGCGAGGTAAAGAGGTTTATGCTGCACGTTAAAAAAGGATACTCACGGCGCCATTGAATCATTTGAGTGAACGCTTCTTTGATGATCCATTCTCCCACATCGGCAGAAAATGGACTAACGCTCAGCGTTTCAATAAAGGAGGATGGTTTCAACACACCCCGGGTTGGATGAGCCCAGCGCAAGAGGACTTCACAACCCGCAAGCTGAAGTGAGTCACTGAAAAACTTTGGCTGATAGACCAGAATAAACTCTTTCTTAATCAGCGCCTGATTAAGCTCATTTTCAAAGGTTCTTTTCGCCCTGTCTACTTCACGAAACTCCGGAAGAAATATCTCATAACGTCCTTTCCCATTGGCTTTCGCGCGGTAAAGCGCAAGGTCTGCAGCTTTCATCACTTCACCCTCATCCTTGCCGTGCATTGGATAATGGGCAATACCCATGCTGGCCCTTATTTCTATAAGGGTCTCCTCATAGTAAAAGGGTTTTAGCAGGCGGTTGATGAGGCCGGAGGCAAGGGTGTCGATGTTATGTTCTTCGATACCCGCCAGTAGTATCGCGAATTCATCCCCGCCAAGCCTTGCATTGATCACAGCATCTTCACACAGATCTTCCAGCAGATACGCCACACGGCAGAGAACCATATCTCCCGCCGCATGCCCATAGGCGTCATTAACCGCTTTGAACCCGTCTAAATCGAGTAACAATATGGTGAAGGGGACGTTACTGGACTTCTGCAAAACAAGCTGCCGGTACCAGGCAGACCGATTGGCAAGACCCGTTAACATATCCAGGGACGCAAGGCGAAAAAGGCGGGCTTCACTTTCATGACGCTCGGTGACATCTCGGACAATTATGCCTATGCTGGTTCTTTTTCCGTCACGCCAGGCGGACAATGAGACCTCAGCAGGAAACTCGGTGCCCGCTTTTCTGAGCCCACGCAGCGGAAATACCTTTCCCTCCAGTGTCGAACCTTGTCCGCGACGCAGCTTGGAGAGCTCCTCTTTATAGACGGGGATATCGTTCATCGAAATGATCTTTGCGGCCGTTTGGCCCAGCATTTCAGAAGGCTCATACCCAAACATTTTTCGCGCAGCCGCATTCCAGAAAGTGATCCCCTCAATGAGGTCCGAACAAATAATCGCATCGGGAGAGGTTGATGCAATACTTTCAAATCGTTGTTGACTGACACTGCGGAGGGATTGAAGACGATGGAGTTCCATTCTGTCCATGACCAGGGCGGTGAGATCGTTCAGATTTTGTTCTTCAATTGGACTTAACGTATCTCTCGGTACACTATCAATGAGACACACAGTTCCCAATCTGTCACCGGTTGCAGTAACAAGAGGCTTGCCAGCATAAAAGCGGATAAAAGGATAACCCAGAACCAAAGGGTTGGTGGCGAAACGTGGGTCCTTTAACGCATCAGGTATGAAGAGAATATCGTCCTGCTTTATTGCATGGCTGCAAAAAGAGACGTCGCGCGCGGTTTCACAGATAGCAATACCGTGACGGGATTTAAAGAACTGCTTATCACGGCCCACTAGGGTGATCAGGACGATTTGCACCTCGAAAAGCCTGGCGGCCAACGTAGTCAGTCGATCAAACCCATCTTCAGGTGGCGTGTCTATCAGTTGAAATTCTGCCAGGGCATGTAGCCGCCTATTTTCTTCTTGCTGTTGCCGGCTGTACACTGTTTTCATGGCAGTACCTCTGAATTATTTCACGGATAATATACACAGTATATTCCACTCTCAAAAAACTGAATCAGCCCTTAAAATCGTCGACTACTTGATAAAGTCTGTTAACCATATCGATTAAGAGATACAGGCAAACACGCAGGCGAATAGACAATAGTCTCCCCGGCGGTTCCCATGCCATAGATAGACTGAACTTATATATAAGTGTTTAAATATGAAATTATTCAATCAGGAAAGAAGCCTGCATGGTCGGACTCAACAGTTCTCATACAGATGAAATCAGTGCTCTGCTGGCCATTGCTGTGGCAGGTTCTTTTTCAGGGGCAGGGAATCTGCTTGGGCGGCATCCGACCATTATTTCGAAAAGAATCGCCTCATTCGAAGCAAGGCTGGGCGTGCGGTTAGTTGAGAGAACTACCCGGCAGATTCAGCTGACTGATACGGGACAGAGGCTGGCTCAGCAGCTCCGACAAGCAACAGATTTGATCAGCGAGGCGCAGCAGGAAGCAGCAGAAACCGCCACTGAACTGCGCGGGACCCTGCGCCTAACACTACCAGCAACAATGGGACGCCTGTGGCTTGCACCGTACATTCCACATTTTATGGCCGCCAATCCCGACCTGACGCTTGAAGCCGAGTACAGTGACAACTTTGTCGATGTGGTGGAGGGTGGGTTTGACGCTGCTGTACGCATCGGTCACCTGCCTGATAGCCGGCTGGTTGCGCGCAGGCTCGTCGAGCACCGCCGCATTCTTGCGGCCTCACCACTTTATCTTGAACGCTGCGGGCTACCGACCTGCCCGGCTGACCTCGAAGGGCACAACTGCATGGGTAATCCGGCGCTGAAATCGTTTCCATTCTGGCGTCTTACCGGGAAGGCTTGTGTGGAAACGGTGAGAACCAACGGCACGCTGCGGACCAATGACAGCTGTGCAATGCTGGAAGCTGCTTTGGCGGGTACGGGCATTTTGGGAGCCGGCGAATGGCTGCTTGCAAAGGACCTGGCCGCAGGCAGGCTAATTCGGGTACTACCTGAGTGGACTTTTGATGGTGACGGCGGTATTTATCTGGTCCGCGCCTCGCGCCCCTATGCCTCTGCCAAGGTTCAGGTCTTTACCGAATGGCTTACCACCCTTTTCTCACCCCCGCCGTGGACCCGCTTACCTTAAGCCAGCCCCTGTACATTGCATTGCTGCAACCACTGCATCAATGAAATGCATTTCTGCCATATTGAATCAAACGCCGCAGATGTCAGACTCCCCAATACCAGGCTGCCTTTAGCGAAAAATTGTGTCGTATATCGCTCCAGGTTCAGTCGTTCATTGAGCACACAGGAGTTTTTGCATGCCTCATCTTTCTACGGCCGTTCGTACGGGATCCCTGCTATTTATATCTGGCCAACTGGCCACCGATGCAAACGGCAATATCTCAGGCGACATTGAAGCGCAGACCGCACTCATCATGAAAAAACATTTTTCTCTGCTGGCTGACTACGGCCTGTCGTCTGAGAGCGTGATCAAGGTTGGCGTCTGGATAACCACCCGCGAAGACTTTAGCCGCTTTGACGGTGCCTATGCACAGGCATTTGGCGACCATCGTCCCGCCCGCTCAACGGTTGTTTCAGCACTGGCCATCAAGGACGCAGTGGTCGAAATCGATCTTATAGCGTCGTTTGAACCCGTCCTGTTATAAGTTGAAACGACGATCATCACTGTACAGCACCGAGGATCTACCCTATGGATATTCAGCATATAGCGGCGTTTTCGCACGAAGGTGCCGGAGGCAACCCGGCTGGCGTGGTGTTGAGTGAGAGGTTACCGGATGCCAGCCGGATGCAGGCACTTGCTTATGAACTGGGCTATTCCGAAACCGTATTTGCAGCTCCCGAAGAGGGCGCGTGGCGGGTTCGCTATTTCGCCCCAGAAATGGAAGTTGATTTTTGCGGTCACGCCACCATTGCGCTGGGGGCCGCGCTGGCACGTCAGCGAGGCGATGGCGTTTATCCACTGATACTTAATCGTGCGCGGATAGTGGTTAACGGTTATTTTTCCGAGAATGCCTGGGGAGCCTCATTCATGTCGCCACCCACCAAAAGCCTGCCGGTAGAGGCTGCGGTACTGGATGAGGCTCTCAGCCTCTTTGGCCTCACCAGCGACATGCTAGACCCGCGAATCCCTCCTGCCGTAGCCCATGGCGGTGGCGACCACCTGGTCCTTGCGCTGAGGGATCGCGATCTTCTCCGCAATATGAAGTATGACCTGAACAGAGGCCGGCAGATGGCAACCCGGGAAGGTTTTGTAACCTTCAACCTTATTTTTGCAGAACATGCCCGGCTGTTTCATGTGCGAAACCCGTTTCCCGCCGGTGGCGTCTATGAAGATCCGGCCACAGGCGCTGCGGCAGCGGCGCTTGCCGGCTATCTAAGAGACATTGACTGGCCACATGGTCATTCTCTGGTCATCAATCAGGGCGAGGACATGGGTGTGCCTTCACGTCTGCTGGTCGACATCGATCCAGAGCGGGGAAGCAGTATTCGCGTTGCTGGCGCCGCCAGGCTGCTGCGCGAGGCGTAATTTTCTCTCCCACAACAGCAGCAGCTCGAATTTTACTTAACTGACTGCTCAGGAACGCAGAACAATGACACCGGAAGAAAAAATTTCCTCGCTTAACCTCATCCTGCCTCCGGCCCCAACGCCGGCAGGCAGTTATGTACCCGCACGCGTCTTAGGTAACCTACTCTATCTTTCGGGACAGGGACCCAGGCATAACGACGGCACATTCATGACCGGCCGACTTGGGTCAGATATCGCTATGGACGAAGGCTACCAGGCCGCGCGCAACGCTGCTCTTCAGTTGCTGGCAGCCGCACGTGATGCAGTGGGCGACCTGTCACGTATTGAGTCCGTGGTGAGGGTTTTTGGCATGACTAATGCCACCCCTGAATTTTCTGATCATGCCGGCGTTATTAACGGTTGCTCGGACCTGCTGGCAGAGGTGTTCGGCGAAGCGGGATACCATACCCGGTCTGTCGCGGGGATGAGCTCGCTGCCTTTCGGCATGATCGTCCAGGTTGAGGCTGTTTTCTCGCTTAAGATTTCTGCGCTGTAAACAATAACGCGGGATACCATCATGTACCCGCCGCAGGTTCCTAAATGAATATCATCGAGATTATCCTGCAGTCTGGAAAAACTGCTGTAGACATTGCGCTCTATACGCTGCTGCCGATTATGATAGTCATGCTGTGCATGATGAAAGCCCTTGAGGCCTGGGGAATTCTGGCAAAGCTGGTGACAATCACCGGACCGCTACTCCGCCCTCTGGGACTGACAGGACTGAGTACATTTGCCTTACTACAGATAAATTTCATCAATTTTGCCGCACCGCTGGCGACCCTTGCCCTGATGGACAAACAGGGAATATCCGATCGTCATATGGCGGCAACGCTGGCGATGGTGCTCGCTATGGCGCAGGGAAATGTTCTCTATCCGATGTCTCCACTTGGGTTAACATTAGCGCCGGCACTGCTCATCTCAGTTATCGGCGGCCTCAGCGCATCTGCCCTGACGTGGTATGTATTTGCCCGCCCTCTTTCGGCGGTCGGTTCCATTGTAGCCTCTGCACAACCGCTGCAGAACCAACCGAAACAGGGCATCGTCGCTATTATCAGTACCTCTGGCTCGGAAGCGATGAAGCTTGCTGCCGGCGCGGTGCCCATGCTGACTCTGACCGTTGCGCTGTTTAACATGCTGGATGCCTTTGGCGCGGTAAATGCCATTGAACGTTTTCTGTCACCTGCTCTTGTATTTGCCTCTATTCCCGGCGTCTTTGTCAGACTGGCGTTGGCAAAATATCTGGGTGGAGGTACAGCGTGTTATAGCGTCATGGTTGACCTGATCCATACCGGAAAGCTTTTGCCCTCTGAAGTGAACCGGGCCGCAGGATTTTTGGTAAACAGCTTCGACCTCCCGGGCATCGGTATTTTTCTGGGTATTAGCGCAAGATTTCCACGCATTTTCCGTTACGCCGCCCCCGGGGCACTGGCCGGTATTCTGCTCCGAACCCTGATACACGGGTTTATTTTCTAAATGCGATATAAAAGAAAGCCGTTGGTTTCTGGCCAACGGCTGATGATACCCGAGACATTGAAGAGCTTGATATTCCTTGCAATGAGCTCGAAGGCCTGAGCCGTTAGCGCTATTGCTCTACGGTAAAACTCAGCGATGCAGCAGGCAACTTCGGTTGAGAACGCTGCCATGCGGATCCGTAGCGGGTGTATTGAGGAGGCACTGGCATAGCAATGTTAAGATCATCTGCTGCAGTCCTGGCCCAGAAAGGGTCTTTAAGCATCTCGCGACCCACAAAAATGAGGGTCCGCACGGCCGTTTTGCAGAATTTCTTCGGCCTGACGTCCCGTTTCAATCAGCCCAACCGCGCCGGTCATGATACCCAGCTCACGTCGCAGAAGTTCTGCAGCCGGAACCTGATAGTTGGGATACGTATTAACCGGCACCACGGCAATACCGCCGGTTGAACAATCAATCAGATCGATTCCCTGCTCCTTCATCCATTTCCCGTAGATCAGGAAGTCTTCAGGGCGGTTGCCGCCTTCTGCATAATCCGTCGAGGAAATGCGCACAAACAGTGTGCCGCTCCATTCGCTGCGCACGGCATCGATCACCTCACGCACAATACGATAGCGGGCTTCCGGACTGCCGCCGTACCCATCACTACGCTTGTTTGCCAGCGGTGAAAGGAACTGATTAAGCAGATAACCATGAGCACAGTGAATCTCTATAACGTCGAAACCAGCCTCACGAGCGCGTCGTGCTCCCAATCGAAACGCCTCAACGACGTCTCTTATCTGCGCAATGCTCATTTCCTGAGGCACACGGGATTCAGTGGTAAACGGAATAGCGGAAGGCGCTATTGAGGGCAGATCGATACCCAACTGACGTCCGGCATGCCCAAGCTGGGCACCGGCTTTGGCACCAAAACGATGAATAGCATCGGTTACGCGAGTCAGTCCCTGAACATGGCTATCATCCCAAATACCAATATCGCCAGGCCCGATCGGCCCGTTGGGTAGCACCGCAGCTGTCTCCAGCATGATAAGGCCGGCGCCCCCCAGAGCTCTGGCACCATAGTGTATTACGTGAAAATCATTAACATGCCCTTCATCAGAAGCTGAATGCATGCACATGGGTGACATTGCGATACGGTTGCGAAACGCGGTGCCGTTGATGGTAATCGGTTCAAAAAGTAAAGCTGACATTGCTACTCCCAAAAGAGGTTGATATTTAACCCCCTAAAAGTAACATATGACTCAAATCGGTTTATACGATAAAAATAAGCACATACTTACCAAAAGGTAACCATGGAACGATGCAATGAAAAAATTACGAAACTATGATTCCGCACCTGGCTGCTCAATGGAAGCAGCTCTCCATATCCTGGGCGGAAAATGGAAAGGGGTGATTCTGTATCATCTTTTAAAAGAAGGAACACTACGGTTCAGCGAACTGCAACGTCATCTGATTAGTATTAATCAGAGGCTACTGACCAAGCAGCTGCGTGAACTGGAAGAAGACGGGCTGGTTATAAGAAACGTCTATGCCGTGGTTCCACCTAAAGTTGAATACTCCCTGAGTGAAGAGGGTAAAGAGCTGCATAAGCTGATACTAGACTTGAGTTTGTGGGGCAGAAAATGGCTTGAGAGAAGAGGCATGAAGACTGCGTTAGAAGAGGATCTGGATGCGTTTAAAGAGTTTCTTGGACAGAATTATCCAGACTGATATTAAGTAGTCACTGAATAATATAGTGTCTGATGAATATCGAAAGAAAAATCATTCGGCCAGAATATTAAGAAATACATGAGACTAAACGGTCTATTACGATCCAATGACCAGGGAAAATGATGAGAATCACCCATTCTGTTTACGCGGCGGCGTTCGCTTTGCTAACCAGCACGGCGATGAACGCACAGGCTAAAAGTTTCAGCGAAGCCGACTGCCTGATGATGAAGCAAACCCACATCGGCGCATCGCAGATTGGCTTGCCAACCCATGGCGCGGTGATAAATGCAGTGGCCATGGTCGGCCAGACCAGCGAAAGACACTGTCAAATCGAAGGTGCGATCAAGCCGGTTGACCCCACTGCGCCAGATATTAATTTCCAAATTAATCTGCCGCTGGTTTGGAATGGTAAAGCATTACAGTTGGGCGGCAGCGGGTTTAATGGTGCAGTACGCAAAACAGATACCGCGCGCTTTTCGCCAGCAGCCGTTCCGGGCGTGCTTAAACAGGGCTATGCCACTTTCGGCAGTGACGCAGGACATCAGGGTGGGATCTCCGACGCCTCTTTTGCGATGAATGATGAAGCCTGGAAAAATTTCACCGGTGCGCAGCTAAAGAAAACGCACGATGTGGCGCTTACGCTGATTCAGCAGGCGTATGGAGAAAGGCCCAAGCATATGTATTTTCAGGGGAACTCTCAGGGAGGTCATGAGGCGCTAGCCATAGTTCAGCACTATCCGCAAGATTATGACGGCGTTATCGCCATTCAACCGGTTTATGACTTTATCGAATTACACATGGCAGGCACGCTGCTAGGCCAGGCAATTTATAATACGCCGGGCGCCTGGATCTCTCCGGCGAAAGCCTCTCTGATTTCAAACGCAGTGTATGCAGTATGCGATCAACTGGATGGTCTCAGCGATGGCATCATCGCGAATATAAAAGCCTGCGACAAAACGTTTCGTCTCGAAGGCCTGCGCTGTAGCGATGGGAAAGATAGCGCGCCAACCTGCCTGTCAGATGTGCAAGTATCCTTAGTTCGAAAAATGACCCAACCCCAGCCACTGGGTGTCACCCTGCCCACCGGCAACCATTTTGCCTCATGGCCAATATTGCAGGGGGCAGATGCGCCAACGCTGGTGAGCATGTTTGGTACGGGGGTCAATAAGTCAAAAGTCATTGCAGCCTCTGAGTTAAACGGTCAAACCGGACCACAACCAGGTACTGCTCCTGCACCTGCCAACTTGATCATGTCCTTCCCTTACATCATGGGTGATCAGGTTGTACGTTACATTGTCACGCATAACTCTAAATATGACAGCTTATCGTTCGATCCGGCAGCGCATCAGGCACGTTTGCAAGAATTAGCCTCTCAGGTCGATGATGCTGACCCGGACATTCGCGCATTCGAGCAGCGCGGTGGCAAACTCCTGCTCATGCACGGCTCAATAGATATGTCCGTTCCACCGGCAAATACGATCGCCTACTACGAAAAATTGCAGGCACGCTTCGGTGACAAAGCCCTGCATCAGTTTGTTCGTTTCTATATTGCACCGGGTTTTGCGCATAACGGCGGCAGTTTCGCGATGAGCTGGGATTCTCTGGGCACGCTGGATAATTGGGTCGATAAAGGTATCGCGCCGGGTACGCAAAAAATCATCGATACGCATTCGGCAACAGCAGGACGGGCACGCCCTCTGTGCGAATATCCGCAATATGCGCAATACCAGGGACATGGGGATAAAAATTCCACCTCAAGTTTTCGCTGCGTGTTGGAGTAGGGATAATTTGAAGATCGTAAAGTATGGCAAAAGGAGTGGGTTGGCCACTTAGGGCTATTCGGTAAAATTTAGGTTTTACCGGGCAATACATTGCCCGGCGGCGATAGGTTGCAAGCTATTTTGATAGATATGACAGATAACCCGTCACGCCCCCCGCCCCACCGTCTTTCGGATGATTGATCCCATCGATTACGTTGACAGGGGAAAAATCAAAGGGTGAAACACCTTCTATGCAGGCAACATTGACCGCATAGACCTCGGGATTAGAACGGCGCTGATGGAAGGTATAAATACCGCATATTGAACAGAAGTAATGAGCGGCCTCCCTGCTATTAAAACGATATTCAGTGAGCTGATCTCTGCCCTTTATTACCTCAACTCTTTTTGCCGATACAACTACGGCGCCGCGCATGCGGCAAAATGAACAGTTGCAACGAAGAATCGTTTTAAACCCGTCGACGAGTTCAACGTTAAAGGCGACTGCACCACAATGGCACTGAGCAGAAATTTCGTTTGGCATGACAATCTCCAGATGACAGGTCGGTGAAGCACGGCGATTAATGCGCTGCTGTCTGGCAATGGCGATAACGACCGCAGCCCATGAGATAGATAACGATTCCCTAGGCCAGAACAGGCACCAGTCCAGCAATAAGGACTCGCCCCATACTAAGCAATTCATTGTCTTGGTTAAAACAAAGTTTCTTCATTTTAGAATGCGTAAATCCTCATGCATTCTCAATAGACTTGTTGCGCTCGTTGCTTAACCCCGGGCTTTCTGAGTCTCGCCAGCAAGCTAGAAATCTCATCCTGTTAACCGCCAAAAGTTAGATTTATAAAGTATTTACACCAGTAAATCGAATGCGTATTATTCTCATTCGTTTTTGTCTATCTATGCACTCCCAGTCCCTGTCTGCGCTCCGGCTATTTCTGTTATTCACGTTCTTTCAGTCCGTAGCGCTCCCGCAGTGGTTGCCTCATATAACTATAAATCAGCGTGTGGAAAATAATTATGTTATTCATCTCAGGGATCAATGCAGTAAAGTTAGTGAAGAATGAAAGTAATAATATAGGGTTGAAACTTTCACTTTCCGTTATTGCTGTGCTCATTTCCTCTTCACTTCATTCCGCCCAGGCAGCCGAAACCTCGAATAAAAAAACCACCGAGGATACGCTGGTGGTCACTGGCCAGAATGACAATGATACCGGCAGTACGGCGCAGGATTACAGCGTGCCGGTGACCACGGCGGGCACCAAGATGGCGCTGACCCAGCGTGATATTCCTCAATCGGTCAGCATTATCAGCAAACAGCGCATGGAAGATCAGCAGCTACAGTCTCTCGGCGACGTGCTGAATAACACCACCGGCATTACACAAAACGTGGCGGATATCGATCGCCGAACCTACTACTCACGCGGCTTCCTGATCGACAACTATATGGTCGATGGCATTCCGACCGTGTTCGAGCCACGCTGGAACCTTGGCGACGCCGGGTCAGATACCGCGCTGTATGAGCATATCGAAGTGGTGCGCGGTGCTACCGGCCTGATGACCGGCCCAGGTAATCCATCAGCGTCGGTTAACATGGTACGCAAGCACGCCGACAGCAAAGAATTCACCGGCAATGTATCCGCCACTTATGGCAGTTGGAACAAACAGCGTTATGTTGCAGATCTTTCCACGCCGCTGAGCGAATCAGGCAACGTACGTGGCCGTTTGGTCACCGGTTATCAGGACAACAACAGTTATATTGAGCGTTACGGCTCCCGGAAGAAATTTGTTTATGCCACAGTCGATGCGGATCTAACAGATTCCACCTTGCTTTCTGCTGGTTACGAATTCCAGCAAACCAATACCGACAGCCCAACATGGGGCGGAATGCCGCGCTGGTATACGGATGGCAGCAAAACCAATTACCGTCGCGGTTTTAACTCAGCACCGGACTGGGCCTATAGTGACAAAGAGAGCAAAAAACTCTTCGCTACCCTGAAGCAGTCCTTCGACAATGGCTGGGTGGTTACGCTGAACGGCACTCATAACGAAACGCTCATCGACAGTAAAATGATGTACATCGATGGTTACTTCGATAAAAGCACCGGGGCGGGCGTCTCTTCCTATGCCGGTTATCCGGTGGTAGGTGGAACGGGCTATAACACCGGTAAGCGTAAAGTAGACTCTGTTGATACCTTCGCCAGCGGTCCTTTCGAGCTGTTAGGCCGCCAGCATGAACTGATGACAGGCGTGAGTTACAGCAAGCAAAAAAACACGTATTACGGTACATTTGAAAATATTTCGTCTGAAGATCTGGGCAACTTTAACGACTTTAACGGTCAGTTCAGCGAAACCGACTGGGGCGCGCGTACCTTGTCGCAGGAAGACACCATCCGCCAGAAATCCGCCTACGTCGCCACCCGCCTGTCACTGGCCGATCCGCTGCACCTGATCCTCGGCGCGCGTTATACCAACTGGAATTCTGACACCCTGACGGATAAGATCGAGAAGAACAACATCACGCCGTACGCCGGTCTGGTGTATGACATAAACGATACCTGGTCAACCTATGCCAGCTATACCTCGGTGTTCCAGCCGCAGACTTACCGCGACATCAACGGTGCATACCTGTCTCCGGTCATCGGTAAAAATTATGAAGCGGGCGTAAAATCTGACTGGTTCAACAGCCGCCTGACCACATCGGTGTCCGTTTTCCGAGCCGAACTGGATAACGTAGCGCAGGCCTCCGGCCGCACCATTCCGGGCACGACTGAAGCGGCCTATGAAGGGAAGAGCGGCACCGTAAGCCGAGGCGTTGAATTTGAAGTGAACGGCGCAGTGACCGACAACTGGCAAGTCACGTTCGGCGGTACCCGTTATATTGCCGAAGATGAAAATAACGTCGCGGTGAACCCGAACCTGCCACGCACCCAGTTGAAACTGTTTACCCGCTACCGCCTGCCGATGTTGCAGAAACTGACTGTGGGCGGTGGAGTTAACTGGCAGACTCACGTTTGGGACGATGTCTCAGGTCCGGATGGGGAAGGCACCCTTCATGCAGAACAAGGCAGCTATGCGCTGGTTAGCCTGTTCAGCCGCTATGAGGTCACCAAACAACTGTCCGTACAGGCGAATGTGAATAACCTGTTCGATAAGGAATATGACACCAGTGTGAACCAGTATATTGTCTATGGGGAACCAAGAAATATATCGGTGACAGCGAATTATTCTTTCTGACGAATCTGTCCATCATACTGTTTAACTGCAATCATATTAAAGGTGATCGTTCGGGCGATCATCAAACTCAATAATGACTTTTATTTTCAGCCATTACTTCGCGCGATAATCTATTTATTAACTCGTCACGTCCTCCGATTTTCGAATGAACACTAAACGCACCACGGAGTAATCCGATAGGCAACCGTCTGTGATCATAGATTTGTATTGAATTTGTTAATCAGCCATTTCCCCTTAGCTTATCAGACCTTCAGGAATAGACCGCAAGTCAAATGGCATATGTTAATGAAATGCTGACCATCACCATAAGTAATAGGCAGTGGCTATTGATCCTTAAAATTTGAAAAAATCGTTCTTTTTGCATGAATATCAAGTATCTATAAAGTATACGAGGATATCGTCGTGATATGCCACGATCTAATTACGATTAATTCAACAAAGAAACGTTACGTATTTAACGAGAATAGTCTTGTGTTATGGAGAATGCTAGTGAACATACTGTCTAATGATATTTTTTTTACTCTTGCAATGAAGCGCTTAGTACATGATATAAATAACGACGCCATTATACTGGATTGCGGTTCAGAGATAGGCTATTTCTTTATTATAAATAAGAAATTATTGTCAGATCTTGGCGATCTTGAACCGGTAAATGCTCTTTTTAGTTGCAAAGGTAATATGACACTCAGAAAATCTCCATTGCCTTTACTTCATAGGAATCTCTTTGAATCAAAATCTTTAGGCACAGAGTCTTCCATTCTAACATGTTTTGAACAATGTGTTATCGCATGCATTATCAATGGTATGTCTCAAGAGGATACTGCTGCAGAATGTAATTTCAGCAAGAAGTCAGTGAGCAGACTCAAAAGGAATGCAATGAAAAAACTTGGGTTTGAAAGTAATAGTAAGTTTTACTTAATGCTGTCTTTTTGGTGTCAGGTTTTTCCTCAGCTACTTGAATATGGCATCAAGGAAAACAGTACTGCTTTTATAGTTCGTGATAAATTTTATGCCTCTTTATTTTCTTAAATATCTAAAAAACCGCCGGTTGCCAGAGTAAGAAGTCGACCTAAAACCGAGGTTTTCTGATTATGACGGGACTAAATTCGGTGAAAGGAACAGCTATCCATTATGATTAAACTGGTTTCTTTTCATAGCAGGTGTTATTGGCATTGGGTAATGATCTGACCAATCGGGCCGTTCCCCACTCATAATTGCCTGTCGTTGGCTCGGGCTGATCCCCTGATTTAAGTCAGGCATCACTCGTTGTGTTGGATTTGTAGGTGGTACGATCTCAAACGTTTGTTCGTTGGCACATCCACATAGCATGACCAATATGCAACTGGTAAGAGTATATCTGCGCATAGTTAACCTCCACTGTTAACGATAGTACGTATAGAAAATAAGATCAGAAGCTTATACGAATTCCCTCTCTGGCAGTTCAAAACCATACCATCATATCAAGTGAAAAGCACTATTTGGGAGCCGGAAGAAGTGAAGCGTTACCCTCAACCAGGGATACAAGACACTTATCTAAGAAAAATTTAGAGAGTAATACTAACACCATTGTTGATTGTCCCATGTTCTGCTCCGTTATTGTTAAATGAAAGCTAAACAAGCGATCGAGAAATTTCATGAAAAAAATTTTCACGACAAGTTTGTATTAAATTCGTTGATCATCCGTTAATTATAGTGCTCGTAATTTCAGACCATTTCGGGGTGAAAAGGTGATTGTATGGGCTGAAAAACCCAATAATTGTGTAAAGGTCGATAAACAAAAGATCGAAAGTTTATTTGATAGCCGGAATGACTCACTTAAAACCGGAGATGCCAAACAGGTCACTGCAAATTATCTCAGTGATTTGGTCCTGTTGCCTACAGTATCAAATCAGGTTCGACTGACTGACACTGAGCGTGTTGATTACTTTGAGCATTTTCTAGAGAATAAACCTGTAGGAAAAATTGATAGCCGCGCCATCAGGATCGGGTGTAATAAAGCTATCGATTCTGGTATTTACACATTTAAATTTAACGATAATACCAGTGTAAAAGCCCGATATACTTTCACCTATGCGTGGGATGGAAAAGAATGGAAGATATCTTCTCACCACTCATCCGCAATGCCTGAATCCTAATTCAGTAGTGTTATAAAACGCATTGAGTGACCAAAAAATCTTGGTCACTCAATACAAATAAACTGCGGAGAATAAGGACTGCTGATCAAATAGGCATTTTCACGTATTTTTTTTACCCGAACAGGAAATAACTTGTTGTCCCCCGTATTTTCCAACCACATCTGATAGAAATCTTTATCCAGAGTCGTGTCTAATGGAGATCTGACTATTTTATCAATAATAAAGTTATAATTATTATCGTCAATTTTCACGCCGTGACTAAGGTAAACGGTTCGTTCAAGATATGATTTACTGTCCCCAGAGATAACATCACCTTCAAATAAAATAATTCCCTGACCATTACCGTATAGCTCTAAATATTTTATAATTGAAAATGCCACCTGTATATGCCCAAGATCTATATTGACTTTTACGAAAGCTTTGCAGTTTATCTCCAGTGGTTCTGACTTTCTTGTGAGAATAATGGATGACAGAATGATGGCTAAAATAATGGCTACATAGATATACGCAACATTTCCCCGACTCAATCTCATGGTTTCACCAATGTGAAGTTATAAAAATTTTCACAGGATGAAAATTTATTATTATTTTCTTTTGTACATAAGGATAAAAACACTCTGGAGTTACTTTCAGATATACTGGATTGTTCTTTATTAAAAATGAGCACTTGACCTTTCCCACATGTTAGCCCATTCGACTTTAGTATATTTTTTGCTTCCAGCATGGCTTCTGTTTTATTTTTCTCTGAAATATAGTCTAAAAAAATCATCTCGCATATCTTATTTTGTGCAGAAAGGCCTGCATTTTTTTTAGTGCTCTTGAAATGCAGCCAGATTATGGACACAAGCACAATAAGTAACAGCAAAACCAATAACCCCGTCAACGTTTTTTTCCCTCCACGCGCAACGCTATAGACTACTGGTGGAACTGGCTCAGCCTTAAAGGTATCTTCTGTTTCTCGGGTAACCTGAACCCGTATTGCGGTGTTTATCTTAAAACCGATCTTTGGCAATGTGATGATAAGATCTTTGCATTCGAACGTTGCCAGGTTACGCCTGAGGATGCTGATGTACTGATTGAGACTGTTTCCTGAGGATTGGAGGCCATGCTTGTCCCAAACGTGTTCAAGCAGGTTGTCGCGGGTAAGCTCACGCCCTTCAGATGTGATCAGGACTTCTAATAGGCGACAGGCAGGCAGGGGCAAGCTGATGATATCCTGAGTCTCAATATAAATCAGAGCTCCATCATCGGAATCAAAAATCACTTTATTATCAATAATGTAGATCATCTATGCCTAAGCAAGTGTATGTTATGGATTAATTTTAATTATTATGGAGGAAACTGCACTCGGAAATAATTGTTTCATTGATTTTCTTCTCAGAACCGTACCCAACTAACTTTTTAAAGCGCCGCTTAGTGGCAATACCTCTGACGCTACAGTCCTTGGAATCTGCCAGTGAAACGGCCGCACTGTATGCGTTATAGCAGATATCGCCATCATCAACATGAAGTTTGCAGCGGCTGAATATCGCATAGCTTGAATCAGGGTGATTAATGTAATAATTGATTTCCGGGGAGTTTTTTAGATGGGTGAAAATTCTCGGAAGAAGTAAGACGGAGGACAAAATAAGCATACTAAAGCTAGCCAAAACTATAATCCAAAATCTCATTATCATGTCCCCTATAGCTTTGTTGAATAAATCTAACTTTTAATCACTAACAGGAACAGATCACCACATCCGTGGTGATACCCCAGCAAGGCCAAAATGGTGCCCTCTCAATTATATCATGATCGCAATAATCCTTGCGAGTATTTAATCATAAACACAATAACCTCTCTAAACGGATATTGTGTTTAGTTTTGAGCGCACCGACATATCAACACTTGAGGCTACGAATAAAAAAGAACGAATTAATTGTTCAGCAGACACATCTAAACATTTCATGTAACCCTCAAGGATACCCATATTTTCTCTTGATACCCTACAATTTATTATTTTTTCAGTTCCAGTCACGGCCTCCATCGCATGGGTATTATAAAGGCATGACAAACTATCTGGATTTATTTTCCCAAATCGAAGAACAATGCTATTAATATACTCTGAGATGGATTTAAACTTAAGATCCTTTACATTCCTATTTATTAATTTGTTTTCAAAATAAGTCAAACTTATATGAATGCAATATATCGTAGAAGGATAAATTATAGGGTTTTTATCTGCAGTGGCGAATAGCATAATGTTATTCAGTCCGTTAATTAAGAATGGATGGAATTTTAATGGTCCCAATAAAAACAATCCATTTATATTGATAATTTAGTTATTTATAGAATATAAAATTACTTATATTTTTTTTATAAAATTTTATGCTATTGCAAGTGAGTGGAAAAGACTCAGGAAGGTATGCCGTTTTATTTTCGTTGAGGATCATTATGAGACTCAGGCAATGATTCGTTATAATCGACATCGTTACAATTTTAAACAAAGACGAGAGATTTAAAACCCACCATTGACTGGCCTGATGCTCAGAGAAGAACGCTTTCAGCTCAATTAGTACGCCAGAATATAAGTCGTCTTATTATGCATCACTGAGCACGCCAAAAATATCATGCAAACATACTCGACTTTCTTATAAAACCAGATATTTTCAGGAGGCATGCATTTTATTAAACTGCAAAGCGTTTAACTTCACAGGTACTGTAATTACGTTTAGTATCCATAAACAATCGAAGGTGTCTAACATAGATTCAATTAATAATTACATCACCTTTATTAAAACATGATATCAATCCTCATAGTGTCTTGGTTAAAAAATGTGTCTTGGTTAAAAACATTTGGCTGCTATTAGCCCGGAACAGCTGGAACGACAGAAAATGTGAGTAGCCTTTCGACCGAAGTCATTGTTCGTGGTTATTCTGGAATACGCATTAACAGCCAAGGTGGGCCACTCAGAATTTATAATGGTATCATTTGGCAATTAAAGGACGATGAGGGAACATTCTGGGGACAACGTGCTTTATTTTTGGCTTTCACCGGAAATAGTGAATGGTATTTAAAATCGTTCAGACATTATGGAAGGGTTGGGGAGGCTATGCGATGCTCCGAGCTTTAGAAAAAATGGCGTGTGCAGGCATGCCAGAAAGTGTACGACTCCTCTGAGGAAGTGACTTACATGCGATTTTTTATCTAAATCCGATTTATATAACAAAGCTGCGTAAAGTCTTTAATAAATCTATGAAGGATGGCGTCGTGTTAATTAATGCGGTGAAAAATGTGTATCTGGATAAAAAGTTACCATCGCCTAACACAGGCTACAAAAACCTCTCAATATTCTGTAACTTTAGCCGATATGATTTTCTTTCGGCCTTTTTTAAGTTTATTTTGGGAGTGATACGGATGTTGATAGGGATCGACTTAGGCACGTCAAACAGTGCGGTTTCCATCTGGCAGGACGGTCAGGCCTTGCTGATACCCAATGCCTACGGGCACAACCTCACGCCGTCGGTCATCGGGCTTGATGACGACGGACACATGCTGACCGGCGCACCCGCTCATGCCCGCTTGTTCACTCACCCCGATTTAACCCTCTCCAGTTTCAAACGTTTTATGGGCACTGACCATCAGTTCAGGCTCGGTAACCAGTCTTTTCGTGCCGAAGAGCTTTCCGCCCTGCTGTTGCGCAGCCTGAAAGCCGATGTGGAGCAGCATTGTGGCTGCAAAGTCGAGCGCGCTATCATCACCGTTCCCGCCTACTTCAATGATATCCAGCGTAAAGCGGTCAAAACCGCCGGTGAGATGGCGGGATTGCGGGTCGAGCGCCTGCTGAATGAACCGACGGCCGCCTCGCTGGCTTACGGACTGGCAAATCAGCAGGAACAAAAATTTCTGGTGTTCGATCTGGGCGGCGGGACGTTTGATGTCTCAATCATCGATATGTTCGAAGGCGTGATTGAAGTCCGCGCCAGCAGCGGCGACGTGTTCCTCGGCGGCGATGATTTCACCCGCAGCCTGGTCAGCTGGATGCTGGCGCAGCATCCGCAGCTTGATAAAGAAGACGCCAGTTTGCAGGGACGACTGGCCACGCTGGCGGAAAGAGCCAAACGCCAGCTGACAACGCAGGAGCACACCGCTGTCAGCTATCAGCACGAAGGCGCAACGCTGAGCTGGACGATCACCACTGACATTCTGGCGCAGTGCTGCGAAAGCGCGCTGGTGCGGATGAAAAAGCCAGTGATTCAGGCGCTGCGCGATGCCAAATTCTCCCCCGATCAGGTCGATCATATCGTGCTGGTGGGCGGCGCAACGCGGATGCCGCTGGTGCGTCAGGCCGTCGCGCGTCTGTTTGGCCGCTTCCCGCGTTGTGACCTTCAGCCCGATGAGGCCGTTGCAATAGGCGCAGGCATTCAGGCCGGGCTGGCGATGCAGGATCAGGCGCTCGACGATATCGTGCTGACCGACGTGATGCCCTTCACGCTGGGGATCGAAATCGCGCGCCGTAAAGGCGAAGGTTATGAGGACGGGCATTTCCTGCCGCTGATTGAACGCAACAGTTTTGTGCCGGTGAGTCGCGTGGAGTCCATCGTCACCACGACCAATCAGCAAAAAGTCCTGCATATCGCCATCTATCAGGGTGAAGCCCGCCGGATTTCCGACAACATTCTGCTCGGTTCGTTATCCGTCGATGTGCCGCCACGCCTTGCCGGAGAAATCAGCGCGGACGTGCGGTTTACCTACACGCTGGACGGCATTCTGGAAGTGGAATGCAAAATCGACCATACGGGCAAGATGCAAAAACTGGTGATCGAAAAATCCCCCGGCTCGCTTACGCCGGAGCAAATCTCCGCCAGCCTGCTGCGGCTGGAAAACATCAAACAACATCCGCGCGAACAACTGGTCAATCGCCAGCGGGTGGCCGAAGCGAATGCGTTTTACGAACAAAGCCTGGGCGAACAGCGGCAGGTTATCGCCGACCATTTGTATCGTTTTGAAAGCGTGCTCGATACGCAGGATGCAAGGCTGATTGCCGAAGCGCGCAAAGAGATTGAAGGATTAATCGCCTATCTGCGCAAGGAATGGGAGTAACCACATGAACATCTGGTCCGTTTTAGGCATCGACCCCACCGACGATCTCAGCGAGATCAAGCGCGCTTATGCCCGTAAGCTTAAAACCGCGCGGCCCGATCAGGATCCGCAGGGATATCAGCGGCTGAGGGAGGCGTTTGAGGGAGCGAAACAGAAGGCGGAAACTTCCGCCCAGAATGGGTTTATCGCCGAATTTGAGGCCACCTCCTCACCGTGGAAAATGCAAGTCCACGTTAAGCCTCTGACGGAGACAGCGCCGGTTATCGATGCATCGCTTGAGCTGGAAATACGCCTGACGGATACCGCGACTGACATCATTGATGTACTGATGGGTGATGAAACCGAAGGGTTGAAGCGCCTGCATTCCATACTTTCCGGCGATCTGCTGCAAAATCTGCGGTTGCGCGAAGTGTTCAGTCAGGAACTGGCGACGCAGTTGAGCGAACGCGAGGGGTTTTATTCGGCGCTTCTGATGAAAGTGTCCACGATGATGGCCTGGGAGATTGATCACTATCAGCCCGAAGGAATTTCGATACAGCGTCTTGCCTCTCTGCATCAGCAGATTGAGAAAACCAAGGCTAGGTATTACTGGTCACAGTTGGCGAACAAATATCAGGACAACGCATTAAACCGCCAGCGTTTTCGGCTGTTGACCGACGAAGGCGCCATGCTACCGTGGTGGGCAACATGGGTGCCTGACTTCCTCAAACCGCTCAATGAAGAGCTGAGCCACATCCGGATGCATTTTCCTTCCCTGTTGCCACGTCTCAATTCGCAATTGGTGAAAAGTCTGGCAGAAACAAGTCTGGCGCTGAGCTGGGGAACGGTGTTTCTGACCGGGTTCTGGCTGTTGCTGATCATATTGGGCACCCGCGACGACCCCAACCAATGGCGTGACCGCATCCTGCTGATTTTACTGGTCGGGATTTTTATTCACGGATACAGTCTGCTGGAAAAGCTGCTGCGCTATCGCCCGAAGAGTCTCGTTATCGTGGAAGGCGGCTTTTCTTTGCTCGCAACGGGCGTACTGGTCAAAATGCTTTCAGGGTTTTTCGAGGCTTTCAAACCTGACATCGGAGATCTTGAGATGGCGGTGACCAATTACGGCGTGCTGAGTCTGGTCGGTTTTTTTGTGCTCTGGATGATGGCACCGAAAAAATGGAAGTGGTACGCCGTTCCCCTTAACGCGATGAATCTATTGGTGACGTTCCCGTGGCACCTGATGAGAAAAGCGAGCGGTGTGGCAGGCGTGGTTGCATTCGTGCTACTGCTGGGGATGTATTCACTGCTGATTGCTTTCGGGATCCGCTGATTACCCGGCAGACTGACTTCCATCGTCAGTGAAGTAGCACATTAAATTTGGCCACCTGAATAGAGGCGATATCATCACCTCGTAGCCCCAAAGCAGGTGACACAATGACCAGAAATAGCAGACGTAATTTCAGCCCAAAGTTCAGACTTGAAGCCGCACAGTTAGTCCTCGATCAGCATTACACCGTTTCTGCCAGCGGGCGTATAAAGAGTACGTGATTTAATGGTTGCTAGTTTGGTCATGGTTCATCTCTGTTACCGATTTTACTCGCTTCACAACATGCACACTAATGATGCGTAAGAACATTGACCTGCGGGTCATTTTTCCCTAAAAAGCTGTCAAAAAAGCATCAGTAACTAACACAAAACGTCCAACATGCAGGAAGCATGAGCAGGAAATTCCTCCACATAATCGTATGTTGTAACTAATTATTGGTATGTTTGATGAGCCCACAGCCCACTTTAGCCGCAAGAAAAACAGTCAGATTAGGGACCCACTGAGAAACGACAACATGAATTCATGTCAGAGACAGGGAATCCCAAAATCATAGAATCCCAAGATCTTATGATTTCATCATTGCATGAGATAACGCATAAAATCTTTTGCATCAAAGTGACATGATTTGTTATGTTATTACATATCAAATAACAATCATTGATGAGCGGATTGACGAAAATGAGACCAGACACGGCGAAAAGTAACGTGCCCGTTCTTGCGGTTGAAGGACTGACGCTTTGGCTCGCCGGAGAGAAACGCATCGCAGACTTAAGCTTCAGCGTGAATGTGGGCGAACGCATTTGCCTGCTGGGCGCATCCGGCTGCGGAAAATCACTGACCGCCAAAGCCATCACCGGCACACCGCCAGCGGGCGCGAAACTCAGTGGTAGCATTCGCGTCAATGGCATCGAGGTGTGCGGACGACATCCGGTGGCACGCAGTCATGCTGGCCGCGTGGCGACGGTGTTTCAGGATTCATCCACCGCACTTAACCCACTGATGAAACTTGGTAAACAGTTGCGGCTCGCGCTGCCGCACACCACAGCAGAACAACTTGCCGCGATGCTTGATGCCGTCGGGTTGAGTGAAATTTCAGGCTTTTCTGCCCGTTATCCGGCTGAGCTTTCCGGCGGCCAGCGCCAGCGTTTGTGTATCGCACTGGCGATGCAGTCATCGTCTTCCCTGCTGATCGCCGATGAGCCGACAACCGCGCTCGATGTGCTTACTCAGCAGCAGGTTTTAACCGTGATGCACAATGCCTGCAATGATCAGAAACAGGGCCTCGCGCTGCTGTTTATCACCCATGACATAGCAGTCGCGGCGCAACTTTGCCAGCATGCGCTGGTGATGGAAAATGGCCAGTTAGTCGAATCCGCCAGCATGCTTCATTTACTGCATAATCCGCAGCACCCTTACACTCAACGACTGGTTCACGCCGCAAAACAGGCAGCATCGCATAAAAACACTGCGTCTCGGTGCGGAGTTACCGTCTGATGAATTCTTCGCTGCATCGGGTCACTCAACCTTTTCTGCATCTGCATGACGTTAGCTGCCATCTACCACTGCCATGTTGCTTCTGGCGTTCTTTATGGCAGGCGCACGTTGAGCACAGTCCACTGTTTTCACATTTGTCTCTGCGCATTGGTCGCTATGAACGCATCGGGCTGGTCGGAGTGTCAGGTTGCGGAAAATCATCATTGCTGAAAATTCTGCTGGCAATGGAAGCCCCGGTCAGTGGCGACGTGTACTGCGACGGTGAGCATATTCGCCCCGGTTCAGCGCGTTCGCTGCGCGATCACCGACGGCGCGTGCAGTATATTCCGCAGGATCCGGCCGGTTCGCTACCGCCGAATCAGACGGTCAGCCAGATTATTACCGAACCGCTGAAACGCCTCGGTTTTACAGGGGCGATCCTCCCGCGCATGCACGAAGTGATGGCGCAGGTCGGGCTAAGTAAAGCGCTGCAAAATCGCACGGCGGGCGCATTATCTGGCGGACAGGCGCAGCGCGTGGCTATCGCACGTGCGTTGGCGATCCACCCTGAATTTCTGATTGCTGATGAACCAGTCAGCGGGCTCGATTTACCGCTACGCGAGCAAATCAAACAACTTTTACAACAGGTGACGCAGCAAAACGGCATGGGACTGCTGATGGTGACACACGATATTTCGATGGTTGCCGGTCTGTGCGAGCGCCTGCTGGTTATGCATCACGGACAGATTATTGAAGATCGCGCCACGCAGGACATTCTGCTTTCGCCGCATCATGCGCATACCCGCCAGTTGCTGCAGGCGATCCCTCATTTACCTTCCACCGTTAACGGATAACCGGATGTTCACCTGCCCTCTTCCGCACACTGGTGAAACTGTCGCCAACGGCCTCCTGCTGTGATCTAATAAGGAACTTTTGATGTCAATATTACGCATAACTCTGCTGGCCGGGCTGCTTCTCGCTGCACTTTTACTGACCGGTTGTTTCAATGAAGCAGATAAAACCACCAAAAATAACCAGGATACGCGCCTGCGTCTGGCGATGTTACAACCGCCGCGCTCCGGTCTGACACCGCTCAGCGACGACGCATTCAAACTCTCACGCTGGAGCACGGCAGAAACATTGGTGGTACTGGATACACTCGGCGAAGCACAACCGGCACTGGCGACAAAATGGCAGCAGATCGGCGACAGCAGCTGGCGGTTCGAGCTACGGCCTAACGTTAAATTCCATGATGGCACCGCGCTTGATGCCGCAGCCGTGGTCAATGCGCTGACCGTCGCGGCGCACGCGGCGCCCAAACCGCGCATCCTCGATGGCGTTCAGCTGACCGCCGTTGCCGACGGTGAACAGGCCGTGATCGTCACCACCGCACAACCGGACCCACTACTGCCACAGCGTTTATCCAGCCCGCAGTTGGCGGTGTTATCGCAAAAAGCCTATAGCACCAGCGGAGTTGTTGACCCACGCCACACCGGCTCCGGCCCATTTGAGCTGGTGGAGGTGAACGGCACCAGCAGTGCCAGACTGGAGCGTTTCGACGGTTACTGGGGCGAAAAAGCCAAAGCCAGCGGTATCGACGTCAGTTTTGTGCCAGACGGCACCGCACGCGGCGCAGCTTTGCGTACCGGTACTGCTGACATCGTTGAAGCTATTCCGGTTTCACAGGCACCATTACTCGATCAGCGTTTAATCCATGAAGTTCCAATGCCGCGCACCAACACGCTATATCTCAATACTCGTCTTGGCGTGATGCAGGATCCGTCACTTAGGGCCGCCGTACGCGAAGCCATTAACCGCCAGCAGTTGGTGGATAACGTCTACGAAAAACGGGCTGACGTCGCGCAAGGTCTGCTCGGCCCTGCGTTACCCTGGGCAGCACAACTGCGTCAACCGATAGAATATCCGGTTGCAGCCCGCAAATCGGCCGGTGAAACGATCACGCTGGCCACTTTTAGCGATCGCGCCGAACTGCCCGAAGTGGCGGTATATCTGGCACAGCAGCTGACCGCCGCGGGTTTTAACGTCAAACAGGTTGTTCGCGAGTATTCGCAAATTGAGACCGACGCGTTGGCGGGCAAATTCGACGCCTTTATTTTGTCCCGCGCCACGGTGCTGGATTCAGGCGATCCGGTGGCCTATCTTTACAGCGATTTTTCCTGCAAAGGATCGTTCAATATCGCGCAACTTTGCCGTCCAGAAATCGATCAGGCGCTGCAACGTGCGTCGGCTATTCCGGCCGGTGAAGAGCGCCGTCGCGCGATTATACTGGCTGAAAACCTGATCCTCGCCACCGATGCGGCGATTCCGATGCTGCATGAACGCGTGATCCAGGGCGAGGCAGCGAATGTGCGCGATGCGGTTCGTGATGCGCGAGAACGCACTCTGATCAACGCCGCAACGCAGCGCGTAGTTCAGGCCGACTGATGAGCGAGTCTTTGTATTGCCGCACCTGCGTGGGCATCAGCCGTTTGCGCCTGAACGCGACGCGCGAGGCACTGATACCGCTGATTTCAAGACTGCTGACGCTGGCGGCCATTGTGCTGTTGATCGGCCTGCTGCCGTGGCTTTCCGACACCGATCCTGCGCTCTCTTTGCTGCGCGCCCGTTCCGGTGAGCAGGAAGCGACAGCGGAAACGCTCAACGCCATTAGGCTGTCCCTCGGGCTGGATCAAGGGCCGTGGCATGCGCTAGCACACTGGCTCGCAGGCTTGCTGCGGGGTGATGCTGGCGTTTCCTGGGTTTCAGGCACGCCGGTTTTACCAGGCATGCTACGGGCAACCGGCGTTTCGCTGACGCTAATGGCGTCGTCGGCGCTGGTGGCTTTGGTGAGCACACTCCTATTGTGTGCAGGCACGTTGCATAGGGGTTTGCAGGGCAGGACACCGCGTCCGGCGGGTTTTCTGGCGGCGTTGCTAACCGCATTACCGGAGTTTTTGCTGGCATCGCTTTTGCTGATTATCGGTGCAGTCTGGCTGCCACTTTTTCCGCCCTACGGCTGGCTTGGTTGGCATTACACCGTACTGCCTTCACTGGCGCTCGGTTTGCCTGCGGGCGGCTATCTCGGGCGCATCTATTCCGATGCACTAGCCGGTACCTTTAACGAAAGCTGGCTGACGACATGGAGTGTACTGGGCATAAAACGCCGCCATACCGCGCTGGCTGTGGTCACCCGCTCACTGCCAGGCGTGATGCCGCTAACCGGGCTGGTATTGGTATCACTGACCGGTGGTGCTATTGCGGTAGAAAAAGTGTTCGCAATTCCCGGCATCGGGCGTGCCACGTTGGGTGCAGCGGCAGCCGGTGATTTACCCGCTTTGCAGACCGGTGTGCTGACCCTTCTTCTTCTGGCATCTGCCATCGGGATGCTGGCGGGCAGCGCACGGCGCCTGTTGCTTGGGCGTACCCTGTCACTCGGTGCAGTGCCGGTTCCGGTACAGGCACTGCCAGACGATAAACAACGGGCGTGGATCCCGCTGCTGTGTCTGGGCATTCTGGTGGTGATGGTGCTCGCCGGTTTGCCACGCGATCCGCTGACGTCGGACTATCTGCGCTTACAGCCACCGTCGTTCTCGCTGCCTTTGGGTGCCGATGCGATGGGGCGTGACCTGCTCGCCCGCATGGCCCACGGCACGCTAAATACTTGCTTACAGGCGCTGGCTGTTTCATTAATTTGTCTGGCGATCGGCTTGGCCATCGGCGCCTTTCCCCGCATGATGACCGGACCGATCGAAGTGGCGAACGCGCTGCCACCGGTGATAGCCGGATTAGTGGTCGCCGGCGTTAATGGCCCGACCGCCACCGGCGCAGCCATTGCGGTCACCGCAGTTAGCTGGGCACCGCTGGCCGCGCATACCGCCGCACTGGTGGCAGAAATTCAGGCGCGGCCTTATATGAAAATGTTGCCTGTGGTGGGCGTCGGCGCGCTTCGCCGCATCGTGTTTTACGTGCTGCCCGCCCTCTCCGGCCCGCTGCTGCGTCACGCGATGTTACGCCTGCCGGGCATCGTACTGGCGTTAGCGTCACTCGGATTTCTTGGCCTTGGTGCGCCGCCGCCGGTCCCGGAATGGGGGCGAGTTCTGGCAGAAGGTATGCCGTACATTGAACGTGCAGGGTGGAGCGTCTTCGCCCCCGTCGCCGCGCTGGCGGTGTTATCTGTCATGGCGGTCACACTGAGCAGCATGAGGTGGAAAAAACCGGAAACCGCAAACTGAACCATTATTTGAATCACTACATCACGCTACGCTGTCGGCATGATTTCAGGGGCGATGAACTTTAGGACTGAGCGATCAGTCGTGCAAGTTGTTGTTTCATTCCACTAAAAATTGATTCAGCTAACTCAGAGGGGAATGATTCAGGCAATAACGCGGCCACGCGATCAATCACCTCAGGCGTCGTTGCAATCACGTCGTCAACCATGGACTCAACCTGTTTTTTGCCTAATCCAGTCCGCTCCCCATGCTTGACCCAGTGCCTGCGCTGGATCCGGTTGAGATTGTAATAATTACTGCTGCCACGAACCGCCATCGCCAGCTTGCATTTCTGCCAGGGAATGTTGCTGTTTCCGTGGCCAATCACCGGCCAGGCCGACAAAATGTCGTAGAGCGGTGTCATGTGATAATGATTTCGGGGGAGATGCGCGATACTAAAATTTTTCGCATGACCGTCGGTTGCGGCCAGTAGCCAGAAAATAATTTGTGCTTTGAAGAAGTTGTACCTATCTTCATCAGGCTGTTCTGAACGGCTGAGAATTTCCATAATCTCTGTGATACCCGGCCCGCCATCAGACTGATACTTACGTAAGGGGGAAACACCCATCGTCTGACACATATCTTCCTGCGGCAGACGGATCCACCATGATTTATCGCCTGATAACCGTCTGTCAAAACGTTCAACGATAAGCGCTTTTTGATCTTCAAACTGTGCAGTTTCAGTTTTGGCCACCGGAAGCCCATAGAACCCGACGATCAGAGAACAAATCCATTCGTTTTCAACGGATGACCTCATATCGGCCTGCATATTGCCAACAAGTCCTAATGGCAATTTGAAAATATGCGTAGTGGGCGTATTTCCCTCAGGCAAACACCATTGATCGTTGTGCCATAACAAGGCCGTTTTTTCTTGTGCTCCTGCAATAGACAAACGCAGATCGTCATCCTGATCGTTTAGCCCCGTTAAAACGGAGGCCGTATTGCGCAACATATTGGCAATTGCAGTCTCAGAAAGCGGATGCTGTCTGATAGAAAATAAATCTACAGGATTTTCTCCAACGTTCAGCAGCTGGATTGCACCCACACAGTCACGACCCAATTCTGCCAACAGATCAAAGGGCTCCAGACTTTCTGCCCGATAGCGCATCGCCAGACGCCTGCGTATCCCTTCGCTGTCGGGTAACAAGTTATCAAAGTAATCGCGAACGATATTTCCCCGATGAACCTGATTGCCCGGCGTGAAAGGTAAAGAAAGTGATAGCGGCCGTCCCTGTTCATCGGAGTCCCACTCTGGCAAATACTGCAAGCGGTCCTCACCTTTCTGCTTTTCCCAGTACCCGACAGGAATACCGTTCATCCATATTGCTAAACGTTGCTGCGCACGACGCATATCATCACCATTGTTCCTTTCTGGCGGGCGAACTTAAATAATCCGGCGTGGTTTCCTTTATGCGGGAATCCGCTGGATTTGATTCAGAAGAAAATTCCATTTCAATACCTAACACATTGAACACACGGAATAATCGTTCCAGGCTGGCCGCAGCAGGGTTCGCCTCAAGACGAGCATACGTCTGTTGGGTTACCCCCAATTTTTCTGACACCTCTCTTTGCGTCAGTCCTTTTGCTTTCCGAAAACCAACAAGCAACGGTCGTAACTGGCTGAGTGTTTTTAACGGGTAGCTTACGCTCAATGGATTGGTCGTATTCATAGGCCTCTGTTCTTTGCAGCACTAAGGATAATACAGATTATAAGCTGTTTTAAACACAATACACCTTACAGGCTGTAAAAGACAAATACAGATTATATGCTGTAAAATACAATTACACCCTGCAGGCTGTAATTCCCCCCCCCCCCCTACCCCAAGTTCAAATACCTTTTTCCCTAACTCAACTATGCGCCGATGAAAAAAGTGAATTTATCGCACAGGATCTGCTGAGCAAGATTTATCAGCACGGCAGGTCTTTACCTGAAAAGCTGCGGGTACAGGAGTATGGGGTTCGTTCGCAAGCACTGGAGAACCGAGTGAGTATCAGGACTGTGGAAATAGTGTATCGGCCCGAAGATGGATGAGAGGTACGACAGGAAATGTTTCCACAAAAGTACCGAAAAACCGGGTCCCGAAAATGATGTTTCTGGTGGAGAGTGCCAGATTAATTCAGCCGGTGCATCAATGCACCGGCTCACTTTTTAACGATACAGCGCGGCTTTGCCCACAGAATCAAACAGGGCCATTTTGGCTGCCACCACCCCGCTTGCTGCCTGCATAGGTTTAAGGAACAATGCGTTAGGCTCATGACCGCCCTGCTTGAGCTCTTGTTCCAGCGCGACAAAAAAGGCTTTCTTCATATCGCTTGAAATGTTTATTTTCCCGACGCCATAACGAATGGATTCCGCCACTTCACTGTCCTTATTGCCAGAGCCACCATGCAACACCAACGGGATCTCCACGACTTTGCGAATTTGCTGCAAACGTTCGATGTCGAGTTTAGGCTGTTTTCCCTTCGGATAGAGGCCATGCGAAGTGCCTATTGCCACCGCAAGCGTGTCCGTACCGGTTTCCCGCACAAAGGTTTCAGCCTGCTGCGGATCGGTATAAAGAATTTCATTGCTGCCACCCTCCCCGCTGCCTTCGGCCACACCGATAGTTCCCAGCTCCGCTTCCACGGAGACATTGATGGTATGAGCAATTTCGACAATTTTTTTGGTCAGTTGGATGTTCTGCTCAAAAGAATAAGCAGAAGCATCCATCATGACAGACGTAAAGCCGGCATAAATTGCCTTCATGACCTCCTCTAATGTTCGGCCATGGTCCAGATGAATGACAACCGGCACCCGCGCCTGAATAGCCAGGGTACGCAAGTAGCCAATGAACTCCGGCCCCGTAAACGCCATTTCATCAGGGTGGATTTCCAGAATCAGCGGAGAATCCAGTTTCTCTGCGGTTTCAACGGCCAGTCGTGCAAATTCGGCACTGGCAATATTGAATGCACCGACACCGAAATGGTGGCGTTGCGCTACGCTGAGCAGGTCTTTCATGTTGTAAAGCATAGTATTTATCCTTGTTTTGCAGGAACGGAGACGTCTTTTTTAAGAAACAGCAGGATCAGCGCGGTTAGCAAACTCCCCGCAGCGATTGCAAACAGATACCCCAGCACATTATTAATAACGTTAGGGATAAAGATGACAAAGATGCCGCCGTGAGGTGCGCGAGAGGCGCAGCCGAGGATCATGGAAAGCGCGCCAGCCAGACCCGAACCCGCGACGATGGCAGGTATCACACGCAAGGGATCGGCAACGGCGTAAGGGATCGCCCCTTCGGTGATAAAAGACAAGCCGAGAATGTATGTCACTTTGCCGGTTTCACGCTCCTGTTCTGTGAACTTGCGGCGAAACAGTGTGGTTGCCAGTGCAATACCGAGTGGCGGAACCATGCCCGCTGCCATGCAGGCTGCAATTGGGCCGTAGATACCGCTCGACATCAGCCCGATAGAAAACATACAAACCGTCTTATTAAGCGGCCCGCCCATATCGAAGGCCACCATCATCCCAAACAAAAGCCCGAGAATAGCGGAGTTGGCATTTCCCAGTGAAGTCAGAAAATCGGTTAACCCGCCCAGCAACATCTTGATCGGTTCTCCTATCAGCAAAGCCATCAATGCTCCCGTCAGCAACACACTCAGCAGAGGCACAATCAAAATAGGCTTCAGGCCAGCCAGTGCTTTCGGCAGATGAATGTGATTGATGATAAAGAGCGTGATGTAACCAGCCAGAAAACCGGCGATTAAAGCCCCCAGAAAACCAGACCCCGTGTGGATGGCCATCATGCCGCCCACCGCACCGGCAACAATACCCATTTTCCCGCTGATTGACTGGCTGATACCCAGTGAGAGAATCGGTAGCATCAAGGCAAAGGCTGACCCACCGCCGATGTCAGACAACATTTTGGCTATCGGGCTGAAATTTGCGTCCCCTGGTGTGGCCGCAGTAATACCGAAGGAAAAACTGAGAGCAATGAGGATCCCGCCCGCGACGACAAACGGGATCATCAAGTTTACGCCGGTGATCAAGTGCACATAAATTTGTGAGACAAAGGAGCGGGAACCCGCGCCATTCGTTGAACTGCCCACTGAGTCAGTCTCAGTGGATTGTGTGCCGGAAGAAACCAATCTTGGCGCAAGTTCACCGTTTACAATTGCATTAAGCAGACCCTCGGCATCTTTTGCTGCCCGGGTAACCGAAACTTCAATGACATTTTTGTCGTGAAAGCGTGACATTTCGATTTTCTTGTCAGCAGCAATTAAAACAACGTCAGCCTGATGGATATCATCATCACTGAAGATATATTCACTTTCAACAGCACCTTGTGTTTCAACTAAAACATGTAAACCCAGTTTTTTAGCCGCTTTTTTTAAATTACTTTCGGCAAGATATGTGTGGGCAACACCAGTAGGACAGGCGGTAATAGCAATAATATTCATAAACGTTCTCCAATAATAAGGAAACGATTTTATATAATTATGTTTTTACTTTTTGAAAGGGATAGCTACTGCGGGAGAACCCCCCCAACGATTCACATTCATTAAATAATAATTTTTTCAATTCATATTTATTTATCCTGGTTATTTAAGTCAGGCACCCGAACGAGAAAGAAGTAAATGAAACATTTCCTCTCTGTGTTTAACAGTGAGTAAACGTTCGACAACGTCCTCATCGCCTAATGCAATAGATATTTTCGCCAACATTTTTATATGACCGACATTTTTATCCGATTCTTTAACTGCAAAAAGAATCACCAGACGAACCTTGGTTCCATCAATCGTTTCCCAGGGAATATCGCGACGCAATCTTCCCACAGCAATACACGTTTTAGCGACAGCAACTGATTTACCATGCGGTATAGCTATATGATTTTCAAATCCGGTGGAACCCAACTCCTCACGTAAATAAACATCGTTAAGGAAAACCTCTTTGTTTGTCACTGCCCCGACCTGACAGAGTAAATCAGTCAGTTCAGAAATAATTTGTTCCTTACTTTGGCAGTCAACATCAAGAATAATACACTCTTCTTGCAATACATCGTTAATAGCAACGGTAGTATTCATAGTCCATCTCCATGGTAATTAATTGATCGAATTGGATACCAAGCATTCTGTCACTCTTGCAATATCTTTAGCCGAAAATAATGCAGACACATACACTACCGGTTTTTCTAGCGGTTCCAGACGAATGGTAGAAATCACAACATCACATTCATGTCGCTTCAAAGAATCAGCGATATTTTTTCCGGGCACAATGTCGATTATTTTCCAGTCAGGAAATGCGCGGATAATGCGTCCATACAAGAGTTGTGATGTTCCAAGACCGCTGGAACATACCAGTAAAACCCGTTTTACTTTGATGCTGTTTTCAATCGCAGCCTGAATATGAACAGTAAGATAAGCGACCTCATCATCGCTGATTTCATCCAGGCCGTATTCACGCGTCAACTGATTTATCACTGCTTTAACTGCGGTGAATACGCTGCCCAGCTCAGTTTGGATATCATGCAGCAGCGGATTCTTGATGCGAATCTGGTATCTCAGACGGTTCAGCATCGGCTTGATATGTGAGATAAGCGAAGCCAGCAAATCTTGATCGGTGGCAATTTCCATATTGATACGCTGCGCAACGTGACTGATAAGTGCCTCTGCAAACCTGGTTTCAGTCTGCGAAATCAGAGTATCGTCGTAAACCGATGGTTCACCCCCAGTTTTACCAGAAGAGACCAGGTACTGATAAATAGAGTGGGACTCCTCAGCAACCAGTATTATGCTATATGCCGCTTCAATACGCTCAATCACCGCCAGTGAAACCTGCCATGCGTGTTCGTCGTTAACCTTTTTTACCCGGACTGCACGGGAATCAGTCGGTTGCATAGGAGAATGGCTACGATGAATCAAAACCAAAATGTGGGTAAATAAATTAATGTAGTACGGATCGCTTATCGTGTACTGAAGTTGCTGTTCAATAAAATTAATCAATTGCAGGGTAAAATGGACAGCCTGCTCGCCAAATTTTTCTGACAACTCATGCAGTGTGCCTTCATCTAACCGGCTTTCCATCATGTCTTGATGATTATAAATTGATTTTAAAACCAGCGCCTTCATTGCCATACGAATATTATGGTCACTGCCTTTTATACTGGTTCCAGTACGGTTCTTCATTAATGTTAAGTCAAATTTATGTAACCAGGATTCCAGTATTTTAAGATCATTCACAATGGAGGCCCGGCTGATAAAATATTTATCGGCCAATTCGCTGATAGAAGAACTCTGAGGCGATAACATTAACAAATCAGAGGCAATCTTCAACATACGAAAATCACTGTTAAATTCGTCACTTTCAGTTGAGAAGATTCTGCGTGCAGATATTTCTGCCTGAGCATCAGTGAATTTAATTGTGATCCCGCGCCCACTTTTTCCGCTGAGATTTATTCCCTGATTTGAAAGTTTATCATTAATGCCTGCAATATCTCGTCTGAGCGTCCGCATTGAGATCGCTGTTTTCTCAGAAATATACCTCAGGCTCACATAGCTACTGTGAGAGATAAGCTGTCGCATAATATTCAGTTGCCGCTCAGTCAGAGCCTTCATCATCGTTAGGTTCCGCTAGATTATGTCGCCGCCTTGTGAGTGATCATCTAAACAAAGTGAATATGTAAAGTAAATATTAAAAAGTGGCCACATGTCGGCGATCGGGCTGACCACCTTAATAAAGAAAGAAGTAAAATCCGATGGGAAATATGATGGTTAATGCAGCTATTTGAGAGAGTACCATGCCATCCTCCCCACGCAGTTCCTCTGAGACGCTTGAACAACATATCCCCGGCGCGCACCTCATCGAATGCAAAGCACAGTCTTCAGAAGATATCTTCGTGCAGGTCTCGTCTCGCCACCAGAAGCCAGAGAAGAAATCCGGACACATCGTCAATACCTCGTCGATTGCGGGCCGTAAGACGTTCTCTGGGTTGGATGTATATTGCGCCAATAAGTACTGTGACCGCCTTCTCGGACATCATGCGAATGGAATTAGCGCCCAATTCAATATTAGAGTGACTCGCCTGTAACCGGGTGCGGTTGAAAGCGAATTGTTCGAGCACATTGCCGACGAGAACTACTGCAACCAGATGGAACGGTTGAAGGATCAGATAGCGTTCCTAAAAGCGGAAGATGTCGCCGATTCGATCGTCTACACGCTTCAGGCGCCGGATCATGTAGATATTGCGAAAATATTTATCATGCCTAGCAGTCAACCCCGTAAGCACCTGAACGATTAGAAACTATCTGTGACTTGGAGATCCAGATAATCACGGTATCTATACGTGGTTTTGCTGAAGCCTGAACCTTCCTGGGAGCCATTGCCAGCGTGTACCCTCTTTAAAAACACAGTCGGCAAACGCGAAAGCATTAACATTATGGTACCGGGCAATAAGAAGGCAATTTTGGAAGAGGTGGTTTGAAGCTAGCATAGTGTAATTTTGTCGAGGTGGAATTCAGTAGTGTAGCCAATATCCCTCATCAATCAGCGCGCGATCAATTTAAAAATATGACGGAGGTTGAAGTTATGCCGTATCTAACAAAGAAAAAAATATGGCTTATAGCTTTTAAGTAGCCTGCTGAAAAAGTCGCCAAAACAGCTTATGTGGAATAATTTCCTGAACTCACCCAGTAAGTGCTCACTAACTCAGTGGCGCAATAGAAATCAGAAACGAAGGATAAAGTATGTGAAAGATAGCGTGTTTCATGTAATGAGAAACGGCGTATTGCATGAAGAATACGCCGTTATTACGGATGTCTGCCATGGTGCGTTTACGCTGCGGTTTTCTTGCTGCGTGCGTTGACTTCGGTGAGGATGTCTTTCTGCTTACTCTTCTCGCCAATCATTTTATACCAGCCTGAAAGCTTACGCAGATCCGGTAATGTTGCTTTTTCCTCAACATCGTAAGCGATTAATTTATTGAGATATTCCTCAAAAATCGCGATGCAGCGCCGCGCCCACTCACCTTCCAGCGCTGAACCTGCCACCGCACGCGGACGTCGCGGTAAGCGCGGACGCAGCGGTTTGCTGGCCTCTGGTGCGGATTCATCCACATAAGCGAACTTGACCGAGACCACGGTCCTGCCCTGCTTAACTGGCTCCCAGACCACGGAGATATCGGTATTGGCATTGATCCGATTGATCGTCGGCTCCAGCAGCTTCTGACGAAAGTCACGATAGTCCTCGTATTTGCCTGCTAAACCAGCCTTCTCGCGCATCCAGTTGAGATCAAGGGTCACTTCTATGGCTTTGCCACTGCGACGCCCGTAGAGGTTTTTGGCTTTGATTAACCAGCCATACAACCGCACAGAGAACGGCGTATCAAGTTTCGCGATATTCGCAAAATTAAGTTTGGTAAAAGATTCTTTAAGTTCATAGAGATACGGTGCAACATCTTGACCGAATCTCAGTACCACCGCGCTGTGGTCGTCACTACTGACGTATTCCAGGCGAGAGAACCAGGAAAGCTGCACGGTACGCACCTTGCCGGTTTTGGTGTCTGGTTTGTAGATGGTCACCGGCTTTTTCATCAGACTTTCAGCAGCCTCACGCAGCTGCCTGTGGCTGCTGGTGGGGTTCACGCCATAGATCCGCTGATAATCCTGAGGGAAAAGTCGGTAAAGCGTGTCAGGCTGTGGTTTCCTGCTGTCAATTTGCGCCAGCGCCAAATTGAGTAACCGCATCTCATCCAGCGTGACGCTATAGGCGCCTTCCAGAAGGTCGTTTCCCTGAACAACGGTCAGTTTGTTAAGTTCCATGTCGCAGGATCCATAGGTGGAATGTAGATAAATTATTCCACATATAAATTAGTGGCGTAAAGCAAAAATACTCACTATTTAAGCTTTAAAAATCATATTGTTATGTGACAAACCTAAAAGTTAGATCAGGAAAAAACTCCACATGAGATTTTTCATCCGGGTTCCCAGCCAGGGATCATCGACTTAAGGAGTACGCCATTTAACAGGAAAAGTTTCCACATAACGATGACCGCATCCACAACATTGACCGCCAATCCGCTCCCGGTAACTCAGGAAATCTTTCCACATATAGCGCCTTATAGCGCTGGATCCAGTTTTGAGATCGACCTCACAGTACGCTTTCAGCCTTGATCTCTGCATCTTGTACAGGAAATATCTCCACATCAGCTTTCAGAAATGCAGGAAAAGTTTCCACATATAGGTATTCAAAGCCCCGGAAACAACGGATCCGCATAGAAGCAGCAGACTCTCAACAGGAAAAAATCCACATTGAACGCTCGTGAATGGAACATATAATCTTTCCACATATAGAAATGTGACAGCGTCACAAACACGCTAAGTGGATGATTTCGCCGTAAACGCTGTTGGATACCAGGCTAAGCATCCCTTCCCTTCTTCAGCAGGAAAAAGCTCCACATAGGTTTTTGTTTCCTGCATACAGGAAATTACTCCACTTAAGTGCTGCGCTTAGTTTTATACCGAGGGGCTGGATGGGTGACGCTGTCACAGGAAATGACTCCACGTTGAAACCATAGCTGAAAATTTCACAGGAAATCTTTCCACCTTAGATATTCACCCAAGCGCACAGTCCACAGTACGAGAGGCGCTTACCTTACGCTGTTAAATCACTGATGATCTGTTACATTTTAGATAGGAACGAGCCGCTGCAAGATATCCACAGAAAATCCTTCCACGTTGGTAAGCTGATGATCGTGCGAGAAATTATCCACAGGAAAAAGTTCTACATTAATCATGAAAAGGATCCACATCTAGCAGGAATGATCTCCACACTGAGCAGGAAAAGACTCCACTAAAGCTAATGTAACATTATGAAAAAAAAGCATAAAAATCGTCTCTAAAGAGAAAGGTTTAAACTTAAAAAGAAACAAAAGAGTTATTGGATCTTGCGATCCTGAGGAAAAAACAGAGGGGAAAGCCGACGAATCAGCGTCGCCAGCGGGAAAGTAAAGTGTGTAAAAGAGATATGCCGACTACTGCTGTAACCGGCCTCAAAGCCCACTAGGGTTGCGTTAACCGCGCTCGTTGTGAACTAACCAGCCTTCAATAAGCTCGGTCAGAACATCTTTCATTTCACGATCCAGCAAAAAGCAGCTGGTTTTAAAGCGTTTATGCAGATCTTCATCGATATTCGTTTGTAGCTTCTTGACTGCTGCTGGAGGTTTAGATACCGCTTCAAGCGCGGTATTAAGCTGACGGTGTTGTCCAAGTTTCATTTTCATTTCAGCAACTCCGTGATTTCTTTGGTCATGATTTCGATTTCCCCTTTGGCATTGCCATCGGTGGTATCAAACACGGTACCGCCATCCATCATGGTGCGAATATAAACCTGACGCTGAGTTGTACCGGTGCGCAGAGCGGGAACGCCAGTATCAGCGATGGACGCTTTCAACACCTCCAACATCTTCGCGGAGGCCACTTTTTTGGTGATAAGAAATCGTGCAATCACAGGCTGAAGATTTTCACGAGCTTCAACTACGGCAAGAATTGCGCCGCAAGCAGCGAAGTCTAGCGGCGAAGGTGTTACCGGAATAAGCACCAGATCACTAACCATCACGGCGGCTGAGGAAATGGCTGAAATAGCCGCCGCACCGTCAATCACTACGTAATCATACTCTTTCAGCTGTTTTCTAACGGTGTAGACTTCTTTTTCCGACGCGGCTTCTGCCAGATCAAACTGACATTTGCTTTCATCGTACCAGTTGCTGATGCTTCCCTGAGGGTCTGTATCGACCATCACCACTTTGTGTCCTTGTCTGGCGAGACAGGTTGCAATGTTAATGGACGTTGTGGTTTTGCCTACCCCGCCCTTCCCGTTCAGGAAGGAAATAACTTTCGCTGCCATAACAACCTCTTGGTGATGAATTAGTGGATAATATAATCCTGTGATTTTCAAACCCCAAGATTTCAAAATTCTATAATCCTGAAAGTGTCTCTATCTTAGGATTATGTGATTCTTATATCCGAGAATCTCATGATTGGCACCCACTATAGTGGGTGCCTGTCAGGATTTCAATATCATTGGATTTTAGGATTATTATATCCTGGGATTCTATAATCCTCTGCAGGAGCATGGTGCTTGTATTGATCAATCACTGGCCTGTGATTCTATGATTATGGGATTTATTAATCCCGTAATCATAGAATCACAAGTCAAGATATATTGCACGCAGTGGCCGTAATTCTGGGAGCGTAAGATTCGATGATGATAGAGTCCAGAGATTTAGTAATCCCATGATTACCGGATTATATAATTTAATAATCCCTAAATCCCTGGAGGATGAGATGATCTAATGCCTGTAAGGTTGGGATTTTAGCATCTGGGGATTCTGTAAGGTTAAGATGCGCATGCTCCATGACTAGTCACATTAAAGGATTCTATAAGGTTGGAATCCAATCCTCCTGGAGTCGGATGATAATCACGCATCATGATCTCATAACCGAAGGATTCCAGGATGCAAGGATTCACCATGTCTGCTGTATATCTTGAGATTCAGAAATCCTATAATCATTGATTTAATTTCAATGAGTTATAGATGGATCATTATTTACCTCAGCGGCAGGGGAGGGCAAGGTGATGAAGTGTTGGTATTGATGGGTATTCAACATCTTTGGATAAAAACAGCTCCAGTAGCCATCATTCATATCCATGATTATCGTGCTATGAGACATGGGCTGTGTGTTGTATAGATATGGTTGAATCTCATGATTCTACAATCCTGAGATTTAATAATTATAGAATCATAGGAATTATAATTCTATAATCTTTGAATCATTAAATCCTGAAATCCTATGATTTTCGAAACCTATGCGGAATTTTATAATCCCAAAATCCCAAAATCCCAAAATCCCAAAATCCCAAAATCCCAAAATCCCAAAATCCCAAGATTAAGATTAGGGAGGCTGTGCTAAAACTGTGCTCTTAAGGTCGCCTTAAGCCTTTATGGTTAAGGTGACGTTACATGTTCCTAATGAGTCCATCATGCGCACGAAATATGCTTCGCCTCAGATTTTCCTTCACTGGCTGGTTTTTATCCTGGTGGTCTGTACTTATGCTTCTATGGAGCTGAAAGGTTTTGTGTCCAAAGGTACGCCGGGACGTGAATACTTCAATTTGTTCCATTACAGCCTGGGTTTTAGCATCCTGGTGCTTATGGTTGTCCGCCTACTGGTAAAAATCATGTATGTCACACCCGCCATTACGCCGCCTGAACCGAACTGGCAGCGTTTGGCCGCCATCGGTGTACATGGCCTGATTTACCTGATGTTTATCAGCTTGCCCGTGCTCGGAATTTTTTCGATGTACTACAGCGGCAACCAGTGGCTGCTGTTTGGCATGAGAATGCCGCAAAGCGTGGTGCCGAATATCATCCTGCAAAAACAGCTTAAGGAGGTGCATGAGTTGATCGCCAACACCGGCTATTATTTGATTGGCCTGCATGCGGCCGCGGCATTGTTTCACCACTATGTCCTTCGGGATAACGCGCTAAGGCGTATGATGCCGGGTAAAACAAAGCAGGACTCTGATCGTCCGACAGGCCACTGAGCTGGCTTTCTAACTGACTGATGACAAAAATGTACGTTTCCTTGCTCAACCTCACAAAAACCATGGAGATAGTGGTCTATCTGTGCGCTCGGGCAGGGCTAAACTTCAAAAATAAACCAATATTTGTTATATTATTGTCCATTGACGTTCATGGTTCTGGCATTTTCGATCGCCAGATGACACTAGGAACCTCGTCTATCAGGACAATGACATGTTAGATTTTCGCTTTCCGACAGCAATGCAGATGGTACTTAGCGTTGCCGTCGCCGAAAAAGTGGGGATACGCTCCACCAGCGCGGTTCTTGCCGCCAGTCTGGAAGCTAACCCGAGTTTTATCCGCAAGCTGATGGTACCGCTAACGCGTAACGGTATCATTGTCTCGACGCTTGGTCGCACCGGCTCTATCCATCTGGGGCGTCCGGCCAAAGAAATTACCCTGCGGGATATCTACACCGCCGTTATTGATGACAAACGTATCTGGGCCGCGCGTCCTGAAGTCCCGGCGCGTTGTCTGGTCAGTGCTAACGCCTGCTGGTATTTCAAATCAGTAGTGAGTGAAGCAGAAGAGGCGTCGCTGGAGGTTCTGGCCCGCCACACCGTCGCAGATGCTCTGGCGCAGTTCGAATGCAATGATAAGCGCGTTTGTACCGGCGAACCGCAGGATGCTTCCGTTAAGTGATCCCGCGCCGGATTGCCCGGCACGCTCCATTCATGCATAAAAAAGGTCAGGTAGCGATACCTGACCTTTTTGCTTTCTTGCGGACTGTCAGGCAGCCACTACCTCAGTACGTTCTTTACGCGTCACCAGACGGCGCAGCGCGACGTAAAACACCGGTGTCAGGAACAGACCAAACAGCGTCACCCCTAACATACCGGAGAACACGGTAATGCCCGTCACTCCACGCACTTCTGCTCCCGCACCGTGGCCGAGGATCAGCGGAATGGTTCCGGCTATAAAAGCAATCGACGTCATGACGATTGGCCGCAGACGCAGGCGACAGGCTTCCAGTGCTGCTTCCACAATGCCTTTACCCTGCATTTCCAGCTCACGGGCAAACTCGACAATCAAAATGGCATTTTTACAAGCCAGCCCCATCAGTACGACTAACCCAACCTGTACGAAGACGTTATTGTCTCCGCCGGTCAGCCACACGCCAAACAGCGCAGAGAGCATGGTCATCGGCACAATCAGGATCACCGCTAGCGGCAGCGTCCAGCTTTCATACAATGCTGCCAGCACCAGGAAGGCCAACAATATTGCCACCGGGAAGACAATCATCGCCGCATGCCCCTGAGTGGATTGCTGATAACTCAGGTCAGTCCACTGAATATTCATGCCGTTAGGCAACAGATTCTGCGCCAGTCCAGCCACTTCGGTCATCGCCTCGGTGGAAGAAAGTATCCGCGGATCGGCATCACCAATAATATCTGCCGCCGGATAGCCGTTGTAGCGGATCACCGGATCTGGCCCATAGGTGGTAGTGATATTGACCATACTGCCGATCGGCACCATTTCTCCTTTGTCATTGCGGGTGCGCAGATTAGCGATGTCCTCGACGCTCTGGCGATAGGGGCCGTCTGCCTGAGCCATCACTTTCCAGGTGCGTCCATAGCGGTTAAAGTCATTGATGTATGACGAACCGAGATAGGTTTGTAGCGTGCTGAATAGTTCATCCAGCGAGACGCCCTGCGCCTTGGCTTTATCACGGTCAATCTTCGCGTCCAGCTGTGGCACGTTGGCCTGATAAGACGAAATAGGGAAGCCCATTCCTGGCGTTTGCATAATGGCGCCCGACAGGGTATTTATTGCGGTCTGCAATGCGCCATAGCCCAGACCGGCGCGGTCCTGAATATAAAGTGAATAACCGGACCCCTGACCTAAACCAAGGATGGGCGGTGGCATAATCGAGAACGCAAACCCTTCTTGTAACTGTGAGATCTTGGCGTTGATTTCAGCGTTAATCGCCGCCGCCGTTCGGGTACGCTCGTTCAGCGGTTTCAGCGCAAAGAACACCGTGCCGGTATTCGGTGTGTTAGTGAACTGCAACGCATTCAGGCCGGGGAAGGCGATGGAATCACTGACACCGTCCACGCTCAAACCAATCGCGCTCATTTTGCGGATCATCGCATCAGTACGTTCAAGCGAAGCACCTTCCGGCATCTTCACGCCACCGATAAGATAGAGTTTATCCTGCGTCGGAATGAAGCCACCCGGCACCACTTTGAACATAAAGGCAGCAGCGCAAAGCAATAGCACATAGACCATGAATACCGCGCCACGGCGATTTAGCGCTCGGGAAACACCATGCTGATAACGCTCAGAATTCTTGTTGAAGAAACGGTTGAACGGACGGAACAGCCAGCCGAACAGCCGGTCAATAATCCGGGTCGGAATATCCTTCTTCGCACCGTGCGGCTTCAGCAACAGCGCGGCCAGGGCAGGGGACAACGTCAGCGAGTTGATGGCCGAGATCACTGTGGAAATAGCAATAGTCACCGCAAACTGCTTATAAAACTGGCCGGTCACGCCGGAAAGAAATGCCATTGGCACGAACACTGCGCACAGCACCAGCGCTATGGCGATGATAGGACCTGACACTTCACGCATCGCCTGATGCGCAGCCGCGAGCGGTGTCAGTCCCTCCTCAATATTTCGCTCGACGTTCTCCACTACCACAATGGCGTCATCCACCACGATCCCTATCGCCAGCACCAATCCAAACAGACTCAGCGTGTTGAGCGAGAAACCGAGCAGATAAAGTACGCTGAAGGTGCCGACGATAGAAATTGGCACAGCCAGCAGTGGAATAATTGACGCTCGCCAGGTTTGCAGGAACAGGATAACCACCAGTACAACCAGCAGTACCGCTTCCAGTAAGGTGCTTACCACCGCGCTGATGGAGTCGCGAACAAACACCGTTGGATCGTACGGCGCTTTCCAGGTCATGCCTTCTGGGAAGCGGGTGGCCAGTTCACCCATTTTGGCGCGTACCGCGTCAGATAAGTCGATGGCATTGGAGCCGGGCGCCTGGAAAATACCGATCCCTACCGCATCTTTATTATTGAGCTGCGCCCGCAGCGCGTAGCTGCCTGAACCCATCTCGATACGGGCTACGTCACGTAAACGCACCAGGGTGCCGTCATCGCTGGTTTTCAGAATAATATTGCCGAACTCCTGCTCATTCTGCAGGCGGCCCTGAGCATTGATCGACAGCAAATAGTCACTTTTGGTTGGCATCGGCTCTGCGCCGAGCTGGCCGGCAGACACCTGTACGTTCTGCTCGCGCATTGCGGCGACTACGTCCGATGCCGTCAATCCACGGGAGGCCACTTTGTTCGGATCCAGCCACACCCGCATGGCGTAGTCTCCTGCGCCAAAAATTTGTACTTGCCCGACGCCCGGCAAGCGTGCCAGTTCGTCCTTCACTTTCAGGGTGGCGTAGTTACTTAGATACAGTGAGTCGTACTTGCCGGAAGGGGAGACCAGATGTACAACCAGCGTCAGGTTAGGGGACTGCTTCTGAGTCGTGATCCCCTGTCTTATCACATCCTGCGGCAACCGCGCCTGCGCCTGCGACACACGGTTTTGCACCTGAACCTGCGCCTGATCCGGATCAGTGCCGGGGCGGAAGGTCACGGTGATGACCAGGACGCCGTCAGAACCGGCGACAGACTTCATATACATCATATTTTCGACGCCGTTGATCGACTCTTCCAGCGGCGTTGCCACCGTTTCAGCGATCACTTTCGGGTTGGCGCCCGGATAGGTTGCGCGCACCTGCACGCTGGGTGGAACGACGTTTGGATATTCACTGATTGGCAGTAGCGGAATAGAAATCACGCCACCAACGAAAATCAGTATCGACAGCACCGCCGCAAAAATTGGCCGATCGATGAAAAAGCGAGAAAAGTCCATGATTCAGGATCCTGTGGAGTCTTAGTGGGAAACGGCTGGCGCAGCGTTAGCGGCGATCATCGCGACAGGTTTGGCGTCAACCGACATCCCCGGCATAAACACTTTCTGCACGCCATCGACGATCACTTTGTCGCCACCGGACAGACCTTTTTGCACAATGCGTAGCCCTGCGTACTGGCGGCCCACTTCGACATCACGACGCTGAGCTTTACCCTCTTTGTCCACCACGTAGACATATTTACGGTCCTGATCGGTGAGTATGGCGCGGTCGTTAACCAACATGGCGTTAAATTGCGGACTGCCCGGCATCTGCACGCGGGCAAACAGCCCCGGCGTGAAGCGTCGGTCGCCGTTGTCTAGCACTGCACGCATACGGATGGTGCCGGTACCTGCGTTCAGCTGGTTGTCGGTGAAATCGACATACCCGGCGTGCGGGTATCCTTGCTCACCTGCCAGTGCCACTTTGACGGGCAATTTTGTACCGGGGTCAGTAATGTTCTGGCCGTTGCGCGCCAGTGTCTGATAACGCAGGAAGGTTTCTTCATCCACATCAAAATAGACATACACCTTGTCGAGCGATACCAGCGTGGTTAGCACACTGGCGCTGTCTCCGGCAGTTACCAGATTTCCGGCGGTGATCATCGCGCGGCTGGCGCGACCATCAATGGGGGCGATGACCTGAGTGAAATCAAGATTCAGCTGCGCCATATCCAGCTGGGCTTGTGCAGCCAGCACATCGGACTGTGCCTGTGACGCTGCTGATTTACGCTGCTCCCATATTTCGGTCGAGACGGCCTGCGTGCCAATTAATTTCTCAGTACGGCCTGACTCGCTGCGGGTCAAGCTGGCCTGATTGCGAGCGCGCACCAGCTCGGCCTGTGCCTGCTCGCGGGCGGCGCGGTAGGTGCGGTTATCGATGGTAAACAGCACCTGACCCTTCTTCACTTCCTGGCCCTCGGTGTAATTCACTTTATCGATATAGCCGGAGACACGCGGGCGCAGCTGCACGCTTTGTACTGCTTCGATCCGTCCATTAAAGTCATCCCACTGGCTGATGGGTTGAATTACCACATCCGCGACGCTGACTGCCGGTGCCGGAGGCGGCGAACTCTGTGCCACGCTGTTGTCACAGCCGCTGACCAGCGCGATCAAAAGTGATAGGGCTGAAAGTTTCAGCGCAATATGAGAACCGCGGTGGCTCCGGTTAACCAGGGGATTGTGCAGGCTTAGCATTGTTGTTATTTCCAGTGAGTAAACCGTTCGAGGCAATACACCCGTTTTTCCCGTCATACTTGAAGCTGCATCTGCGTTAGCCAAGCTTACTGATCCGAATCACTGGCATCAGCCAACTGAAGGGATCGTTCTCTTGTCACCTTAATGCAACCCCATTATTTGGGAAAATGACCTACGGGTAACGTCCTTTGCCTGAAGGGTTTGGTTCGAATTACGTCGTTCACTGACGTAACGTTGCAGCGATAAAATGAGGCAGTGCTTAATTTAAGGTATCAATGAAAGATACATTAATTTGGAGGGATTGTAGGGAGCGACTTATCAAAGTGCAAGAATTACTGTTACACTTTATGTGCTCTTTTTCAGGGAATGGTGTGGCGCAGAAAAGGGATCTTCGCTGAGAGATATTTAATGCAACAATAATACTTGCATTTATCTGTGGATCCCTTCAGGCTAAAACTATTCCGGAACCACTAGGCTTCGTCATTGAGACAGGAGAGAGAACATGAAAACAGCTGATTTTATTCACGATTTGACTGACTGGATCGACAAAAACCTCGAAGAGCGGCTGGATATTAACACCGTTGCTGAGCGGGCAGGGTACTCAAAATGGTATCTGCAACGGATGTTCAAAGAGCATACCGGCTCTGCGCTGGGCGAATATATCCGCGCAAAAAAATTAAATATTTCGGCTGAAAGACTGGCTAACAGCGGCGAGCCTATCGTCAATGTGGCAATCTCTCTGGGGTTTGATTCTCAACAGTCCTTTAACCGTAGCTTTAAACGTCAGTTTGGGCAGACGCCTGGTGACTGGCGTAAAACCCTTCACAACCAGCCTGAACGCAGTGCCTGTATGTGCAGCTGAAGTTTTTGATTCAACCGGCCCTTGTGTAGCAACGCCCGGCCATCTCCGACCGGGCGTGTTATTACATTTTTATCATTTGCAAAATATCCCCCAGCCTCGCTCTCTGCTGCGCGCTAATCTCACGTCCGGCGGAATAACCCGTGTTGTGGATGATGACCTCATTGAGTGCTACCAGCCAATCGTAGATGTAAAACGCGGTATTGTTGGCGGGTGCCAGCGTCAGTTTGGTCAGGCGCTGTGAAGTGCTCCAGGTTTTAGGGGGTTTGGCGAAGATTTTATGTCCGCGATTAATGCGGCTGTCGGGGCGTTGCGACTCTTCAATGTTGAGAAAACCCAGCCACGCAACAAAATCACCCATCACGGTTAACGCACGAGATACTTGACGGTCGGCCTGGCTTTCGGCACTCGAACCGCTGAGCGGTGTTTCTTCCAGGATATCAGCCAATTTGCCCGCGACGTTCATGCGGATCCCCGCGGTGATCACTTCTTCAACCAGCATCTCGACGCCTGGTTTACCAATACCGAGCAGGTCTACCAGCGGCGCATTATCCGGCAAGCTGCGCAAATGATTGACCCAGTGATGCTGTGCTTTATGGGCGAAATCTGTTTCAGCTACTGCGGGCGCAGCGATCTGTTCGGTAACGACCTCTTCCGCCGGTTCTTCACTGAATAAGTCAATGCTGATGCCGATGCCAAAGGTTTCTGTCACCTGCGGAGAAGTTGCGCCCGTTTTCTGCGCCGTAACAGCCTGAGCATTGAACTGTTGCAGATACAGGCGGCGTAGCTCTTCGCGGGCTGGCAGGAGTCGCTCGAGCAACTCTCCATGAATACCGGCGCGGGTTTGCAACGCTTTTAACAGGCTTTCTGCGATGCGCTGCTTATCTTGCAACTCTTCGGCACCGGCTGGCTGATGCCAACTGCCCAGCAGGTTTTCAGCCAGCTCACGCCGTACTTCTTCGAGCTGTTCGGTGACGCGGAGCTGCTTGCTATGCGCGGTAATTTCCGTTGACAACCACGTCGCCATCCTTTCTATACCGCGTTTGTCCATCGCCAACATGGTGCCCCAGGCATCACCTGGTGTACCAACATAACGCTGTACGGCTTCATCGAAATGTTCGCCATGGATGATACGTTGATCAAACGGTGTCAGTGCCCAGATCAATCCCGGTTTACGCCGGCTGCGCACCTGTGCATTCTCGCCCTGGCTCTGCTTTACCCAATGGTCGAGCGCTTTACCGACGTGCTTAACCGACTCCCGGTTGCCTGCAGCGGTGCATACCATCAGCAAATTGACCTGTTGGGAGTCAGTATAACGTTCCAGCAGGCAGGCATTCTTGCCGTGTAAAAGTTCGGGGGAAAGCAGGCTATGCGTACGGTCCAGGGTACGTGTATCGATGTCCGCCGGGAACGTCAGCAGATCGACCTGCTCGAATAGCTTCTCCTGCGGCGCGGACATCAGCGGCAGCAGCAGCTCGACACTTAGCAGCGTCAGATCCACCAGTGAGATATCGACTGGACGGCCCGCAACGTCATTTTGTACCGGGCGCACTGCCACGGTTTTCCCATTACTTTCTGCTTCGAAATCACCGCTTAACGTTAGCGGACTCATGATGCCATCAGCGGGCAGCAGGTGATCGTCAACCAGCACGCTGAGCGGCGCGAGAACCTGCTTGGCGCTGCCAAGTTGTTGTAGCGTGTGTGCAAAATGGCGATAGAACGCCGTCGTCAGCGTTGCCTCATTCCACAGTACTGAGAATAAACGTGCCCGATCATCAACACCCAGATAAGGCGCCAGATCGACAGCCGCTGGCCAGAAGTGCAGGGCACGAGGTTTGTCCGTTTTGGCATCAAAGCGTGCCAGCGCATCCCAAAGTGTCACCACGTCATCACCGGTCAGCCCATCAACCGGCTGCGCCTGGCGATGCATAGACAGGCTCTGAATATGCGCCAGGATCTGCTGCTGATCCCATAGCACTGGGGCTGATGCTGCACTGAGTGCAGCGATTTTTATCAGATCCACTTCACTGAGCAGTACCAATTGGACCGGGCACTGGGGGTCAATAATATCTGTCTGACGGCTGAAACGGGTGATCATCCCGCAAGCCTGATCGCTGGGATTAATATGGCTGACATAATCCAGAATATGATTGCCGAGCAGCGTTTCTATCCTGCCATTCTCACCGGCCATCAGGGCATTCAGCAAATACGATTTCCCCCTCTGAGATTGACCATACAGACCTATCGTGGGATTACTGGATTCTGAGATTGCAAGATTCTGGGATTTAAAACGTTGGCGGCGAAGTTTGAGTGTCAGCCGGTCTGCTTCCATATGTAAACGTGGTGACAGCATCCGGTTTTCATCAATCCAGTTCATGGCCTTACCGACGCCATTGATGATGGCTTCAAACTGGCTGGTTAAAGGCTCAGGCTTTATTGAATTCATTTTTTAAATACGCTCCCACTGTCTATCCAGTAATGGGTGGCACCTGAACCGCTGGCCGCTAACGTGTTGAGTTTCAAGCGCAAATGATTAGGTGGAATGTGGGTGCCGTCCTGCAGTGTGGCATCGGCGATCTCCACGGTTTCCGGGCTGTCTGAATTACCCGCTTTACTGACTTTCAATTTCAGCGTCAGTACGTTGTCACCGGCAATACGCCGTGCCAGCTTATGGTCGCTGATTGAAAGGGTATAAAGCGGTGACGCTGGCCAGCGATCGTTATCCAACTGGCGGAAGCCCAGACACAGCGGGCCGCGCATCTGGAAACTCACCTGCTGGCTGAGCTGGTAGTCCGGCTGATCGAGGTCAATATCGCTGTAGTAGACGTTATCTGCCGTCAGGGCATTATTACTGTCGAGCATGCCGAGGTAGCGGATGGTCGAGTAAGGTTGAAAATCACCGGCCTTGAAGTAGAAACTGTTCAGGCGCAGGTCGAGAGACAGCAGACACAGCATGGCGCCCACGGCGGCGGTGGATTTCGGATTCTCAATGCGGCCGAGTTTATTAAATGGATACCAGTCGCTGGTGTGGTAGCCGTCGAGCGACAGAATACGATTGGCTGGCAGAGGCTGTAACAAGCGAAACAGCGCCTGAATCCCAGGGAAGCGAGAAGGGCGTCCAGTCAGCAACAGCACGTCACAGGAATAAAGTGCGACGACTTCACACAGCGAACGCAGCTGCTGGGTGATTTGCATGCGCGGTGATAAAAACTCGGCGTGCAGTTTGCTCAGGTTGAGGATCAACGGCACCTGTAAAATGTCGAAGGGCTCGGCGTCGCTGCGTAACTCACGCTGGACTTCACTATTGATGTGTTCAAGCACTTTTTGTGTCGGTGACTGGCCGGTAAGTGAGCCAAAGCTGGTTTCGATTTCTGCACCGATATCCAGCGGGTCGAAGGTCTCGTAGGTTTCCAGGATCGCCCGCCCGGCCGGCATAAAGATTTGCAGGGTCACCTGCTGACGCAGAATGGATAAACCGTCCATGCGACCTTCGTGGCCGAACAGTTTGTCCATCAATGGCTCAGTATTGGCGATCCCCGCTTTTTTCAGCGCGCCTTGCAACGCCGGCAGAACGTACAGCTGAATCACGTCGAGCAGGATGTCATCTCCCGCGACTTTAAACCCTTCGCGGAACAGCAGACGTGGCAGAATTTTAACGTTATTGCCAATGCCGTCATCCAGCCAGTATTGGGTGATGGCTAAATCGGTGGTGCCGCCGCCGATATCAATCGAGGCGATGCGCAGGGTTTTACCCACACTTTCGCCCTCGGCCAGTTCTTTGTCTGGCCGGGCCATGCTGGCGAAGAAGGCTTCAGTGCGCCCGGCGAAATTCACCTGCGACTCGTTATAGAGATAGACAATCTGGCCGCAGGTGGCTTCGTCCCATTCCATCTGTACTTCAGGCACCGGAACCAGGCTGCACGCTTGCTGCTCCGGGGTACTAAAGGGTGCATCTGTAGGGTGCCAACCCAGTGCTTTCCACACGACGCCGATGGCTTCAATCATCCTGCGGCGGAAGATCTCGCGCTCCGGCTTTGGCATAGCCGAAGGCAGTGTCAGGATGATACTACGCAGCTGACGTGGCGCGGAGGAGTGGATCATTTTCATCCGCTGGGCTGCGCTGTTGATTTGCATCAGCGCCTGGGCCAGCAGTTCAGAAAGCATAAAGGTCATCACCGAACTGCGGCTGTAATGCGGTGAAAACACCGGCAGGCGCTCATCGGCGGGCAGCGTAAATAGCGGTTGGCCTTCGTCATTGAAGAGGAATGTTTGTGGCAGGGCGGTCGCAGGCGGTTCCTGCTCAGAACGGCTATGGCTCTGGCTAAAGCGCCAACCCGGTGCGTAACTCTCTTCATCCCACAAATAGCGGCGTGGGCTGGAGAGACCGGTGGAACCTTCCGTGCCCTGACGCACCAGCGCCATGCGGCTGGCCTCGCGACCCACGCGGGTAATAGACGGCCAGATAAAAGCATCGTCGCGGCCGCTCTCAACCGAGAAGTTCTGTTTGCCGAACGCCGCTTCTGCAAACTCTATACGGCTTTCGAACAATTCGTTATAGAGTTTTTGCGGTTCGCTGAGATCGCGTATTTGTAGCTCGTAAGTCTGCTTCAGGCCGTTGCTTTCGTCCGGGCTCTCTTCCACCAGAATACCGCAGGTGTGTGAGTTACCGACGTCGAGGATCAGGTCCACATTGATGGCCGGCTCTTGCAACGTGCTGGCGCTGATTTTGATTTCTGGCACCGCTAACTGCGTGCCCAGCATATCCAGCAGGTTGAGGTAGTGCGCCTGATATTCAAATTCGCGCAGTGCGGTTTTGATATCCCGTGGATTGCGGTTTTCACGCAGGCTGGCCTGTTGGCCAAACACTTCGCGTAGCCAGCCGTCCACCCAGGTCAGGTCGAGGAAATCACTCAGTTCGTCATTATAAAAAGCCAGCGCAAAACTGACGCCGGTTTTGATGTCATTTTCATTGGGGGCCAGCAATTCATTGTTCTGACCTTCGCCATAGACTTTGGTATCGAACGCCAGACTGATGCGGTGGGTATGGCCTTCCTGGTCTGGTTGGTCAAGCGCCAAAATCTGCATACGCGCCCAGTTGTCCGGGCCGCCGGAAAAATTACGCGGTGGCGTGAAGCGCAGGAACGGCAGCGGCAGCCACACTTTTTCCAGCAGTTTCAGCGACTGTTCCAGCGAGAAGCTGGACTCAGGGCGCACGACTTCCACCTGCATACCGGGAACGGGCAGGGAATATTTGCCCGTCAGCGGATCGTGGTCCAGCCGCAGCAGCGGGCCATTGGCGCTTTTGCGCACAAATTTATAGGGCAGATCGGCATCGATGTGCGGTGTTAGCGCAAAGTCGAGGAACTGAATTCCGCTGTTCTGAATCAGCGTAATACGCTGTTTGTAATCGGTGATCGTCGCCAGCATCGGTTATTTACTCTCACGCTTCATGGTCATCGGGAAGACCGTGTTGCCGTCGTAGCGGCCCTTACAATCTGCGGGTCCGGTCAGGGCCTGAGTACAGACGATCTCCGGCATTTGGTAGCGGGAACCGTCGCTGCATTTGGCTTTAAACCGGCTGTTAATCACCAGGTTTCCAGAGCTCATCAGTCCGGCATTGATATCAGCCTTACAGCTCATGCCGTCGCCATACAGGATCCGCGCAACGCCTTTGCCATTTTTAATCTGATATTTCAGGCTCGGCGGCTTGCCGGTGACCGGAGTTTTGATGTCGAGCATCACCTTCCAGGTGCCGTTAAGGAATTTTGTTGAGCCCACTTTTACCGCGTCCGATGGCATGGTGAGGGCATTTTTATCTTCAGGTACGACCGGTGTATTTTGTGGCTCTGCCGCCGGAACCGTCGCAGGAGCAACGACCGTTTCAGCTGCAACCGGCGCTACCACAGGAGTGCCCGAGACGGGTTCGGGCGCGATGGCCGGAGGCGCGATAACCACCGCTGCTTTTTCTTCTATCAAAGGGGTGGCTGGCAGGGCGCGTTTTTCTGCGACTACCGGCGTCAGCGGTTTTTCTGGCACCGGAGAAGCGGTGGGGGCAAATACGCCGGTGAACTGCATCACCAACGTTACCAGCAGGGCCGCGCCAGGAATTAACCACCAGAACCGTAGCCAGCTGTTGCCCGCTGAGGGTTTGGCCATCGTCGCGCTGACGAATTCTGGCGCGTTCTCGGTTTGGGTTTTTGGCGGGGCTTTCGGTGTAATCACGGGTGCAGCTTTACTGACTGCGGCTAACGGTTTATCGACCAGTGAATATTCAGGGGGCGCGACCGGTGGGCGCAGGCAGTCCAGCGCATCGGTGCGGGACTTTTTATCCAGATGTACAAAACCCCAGAAGGTCAGCACCGGTTTGCCATCTACCAAATAAACGTGGTTTTGATCGGGAAACTGAATCGCTTTGGCGAGCAGTGCACCAAATAATTGTTGCCCGGGGTTGTCCGACTTCAACGCTTTCTGGCACAGGGCGTGAGCAATGGCGCGGCATTGTTCAAGCTGCATTACCGCCGACGCGCGTTCGGCGTCGCTGGCGGCCAGCCAGGACGTTACTTTGCCTGCAACGGGTGAATACCAATCAATACGCTCGCCCGCTTCGTTGGGCTGCGGAATGGCCAGCACGTTGGCGACAGACTGTTGATTGCGAAGACGTAGTGTTTCGCGTAACTGAAGGGCTGAGGCATACACCGGCTGACCGTTTTCGCCCAGAGCCAGAATTTCGTCCAAACTTCCACTACGTAAAAATGATTTTGCCACGCAAAAATAACCCCGAATTGGAGATGCAAAAGGAGATGCCAGTGACAGAAAATAATGCACTATCGGCTATTGTGGTGATTTTAGCGTCAAGGACCGGTCATCAAACGCAAGAATAAGGGGGTAAAGCGGGTTTTGTTTAAGGCAACCGGGTGGTTTAACAGCGAATCCGTCCGCACCGTTACCGCTTAAGGGCGCTCAAAAAGAAAGACCGTTGAGGATTGATGTGACCTGTCGCCCCTGCGTTGTTAACGCCGTATTTCCCCAACAATCTATTCCCGCCGTCCTGGAGGATGAAGCGCCGTTTTGCCGTGTGTCGGATAGGTATGGTCCTGCGTATAAATAGTAATAACGAACGAGATAAATATGACGTTAATTCTAGTCATGTAAACGTATCAACCTTAATAAGAAGACTAACGGGAGGAACTAATTAAAATACAGTGAGATCTCATTTAAAGATAAGATCGAAAAAATAAGCTGTAAAAATATTTTCATCGATAGATAATGCGTGCACTCAGTACGGTGTTGCGGTTGATAAAAATAAAAAATATTATATTTTCAACCTTCATGGGCAGGCTCCGCACAGATGGCGTTTAATTATTGGCTGGCAGGGGATTGGCAGCATTCACTGTATATCGAAAGATAGGGTGTAGTTTTTTATAAAGAAAAACGGAATCCTGCCGATAATGGGATGATATTCAACTTTAACTTAATACCGTAGCGACACCTGACGCATTGTATTTCGGGTGGATTGAAGATAGCGCAACGGTCAGGAAACCGGCATCGATATGGAAATCCGTAGCACTGCAACTGTACTCCTCTCTATAAAATACGTATTACCGTTTCAGACCTTCACACGGATTGCCCGTGGAATGATGGCGATTTCGATGGTTCTTTCGCTTTCTGCTCAGGCCGCATCTCTCAGCCCCGCCGACCGCGACAGTATCGAACAGCAGCAGCGGCAACTTCTGCAGCAGAACCAGCAGCAGCGTCAGGAACTGGAGCGCAGCACGTCAGTCGCCCCCGCACCGCAAACGCCAGCGCAACCCGGCGGTCCGTGCTTTGATATTCACGCCATTACGCTCAGCGGTGCAGACAAAATGCCTACCCGCGTGCAGCGCAAACTGACACAGCCCTATCTGCAACAGTGCCTTGGCATCGGCCAGATTAACGCACTGGTCAAGCAAGTCTCAGACTGGTATATCGGCCAGGGTTACATCACCAGCCGAGCCTTTCTGACTGAACAGGATTTGTCTTCCGGCACACTCAGCCTGACGGTGATGGAAGGCAAGCTGGAAGCCATCAAAATGGAAAACCAACGCGGCGCAATGCTGGCGATGGTGTTTCCTGGCCTTACTGGAAAAATTCTCAACCTGCGCGATATCGAGCAGGGGATGGAGCAAATTAACCGCCTGCGCAAAACGCCGGTGCAGATTGAAATCCAGCCGGGCGGTCAGCCGGGATACTCTATCGTCAACCTGACGTCCAAACCGGAATTTCCGCTGCAGGCCGGATTAGGCTTCGACAACTCGGGGCAAAAGAGCACCGGCACCGGGCAGGTCAACGGCTCGCTGACCGGCAATAATCTGCTCGGACTGGCAGATCAGTGGTTTGTCAGCACCGCCCGCAGCAGCGACTGGGCCAGTGACCATGATGCGAGAAGCGTGCAGGCGGGCGTCAACCTGCCTTACGGCTACTGGCTGTTCGATTACAACTACAGCTACAGCGACTATCTCAGCACGATTGAATCGCAGGGTTATCTGTGGCGCTCCACCGGCGACAGCCAGGCGCACCGCTTCACCCTTTCCCGCGTACTGTTCCGCAACGGCGACATGAAAACCGCCGCCAGCCTCGGGCTGACGCACCGCCTCAACCGCAACTACCTCAACGACACGCCCCTGCAAAGCAGTAGCCGCAGCCTCTCGAGCTGGACTGCCGGAGTCAATCACAGCCAGAAACTCTGGGGTGGCTACGCGACGCTCAACCCGGCCTTCAGCCGTGGCGTGCCGTGGTTTGGTGGCGAAAGCGATCAGGATAAAAACCCAGAGGCGCCTCGCGCCGAATTCTCCAAATGGACCCTCTCCAGCAGTTACTACCGCCCGGTGACGCAAAAAGTCACCTGGCTGACCAGCGCCTACGGCCAGTGGGGCGATGACCGGCTTTACGGCAGCGAACGCCTGACCGTCGGTGGCGAAAGCTCAGTGCGTGGCTTCAAAGAGCAGTACCTCTCCGGCGACAACGGCGGCTACTGGCGTAACGAGCTGGACACTCAACTGTTCGCGCTGCCGGTGTTCGGACAAATCAGCGCCGTGACGGCACTAGACGGTGGCTACCTGCAACGCAGCAATCACGACACCAACGCCTCCGGCACCTTATGGGGCGGGGCGGTGGGTTTATCGAGCAGTAACGCACACTTTTCCAGCCAGTTTACTGTCGGCTGGCCGCTGAGCTATCCGGACACCCTGTCGCCGGATCGCGTCACGGTCTACTACCGTATCGGCTTCGTACTGTAAAGATGAGAAGGAATTCGGCGATGAAATCGAACAATGATCAACCGGTCGCGTTATGGCGTAAAGCACTGGCGTACGGGCTAATGGGCTGGCTGGTCTGGCAACCTGTGGTCCCGGCCTTTGCCGCTGGTGTGACGGTGGCCGAAGGCAATACCCGCACCGATCAGGCAGGTAACGGCGTGCCGGTAGTGAACATCGCCACCCCGAATCAGGCCGGGATTTCTCATAACAAATATAACGATTTCAACGTCGGCCAGCAGGGCCTCATTCTCAACAACGCCACCGGAAAACTGACCCAAACCCAGCTCGGCGGCTTGATTCAAAATAACCCGAACCTACAAGCCGGTAAAGAAGCGCAGGGCATCATTAACGAAGTGGTGTCAGCGAACCCTTCGCAACTTAATGGCTACATGGAAGTGGCCGGTAAAGCGGCTAATGTGATGGTCGCCAACCCGTACGGAATTACCTGTAATGGCTGCGGCTTTCTTAACACCCCCAATGCGACGCTGACCACGGGTAAACCGGTGCTGGGCGCAGACGGCTCATTGCAGTCCCTCGACGTGACGCAGGGCGCTATCACCGTTGAAGGCCAGGGGCTGGATGCTCGCACGAGCGACTCTTTCTCGCTGATTTCCCGTGCAGCTAAGATTAACGCCGGCCTATACGCCAAAGACCTGAAAGTGACCGTTGGCGCCAATCGGGTGGATACACAAGGCAACGCCACGCCGATTTCTGGCACAGGCGTACCCTCAGTGGCGATCGATACCGGTGCGCTCGGCGGTATGTACGCCAACCGCATTCATCTGGTCTCCAGCGACAAAGGCGTGGGGGTTAACCTCGGCAACCTGAATGCCTCGGTCGGCGATATGCAGATTGACGCCAGCGGCAAGCTGACGCTCGGCAATGCGACGTCAACCGGGAAGATCACCGCCAATGCGCAGGTTATCGCACTGAACGGCACCCAGCAGTCGGGCGGCGATATGGTGCTCAACAGCCAGGGACAGTTGGCGGTGCAGAGCAGTCAAGTGACCAGCGGCGGCAATATGACGCTGGCGGCAGAAGAACTCACCAATAACGGTACGCTGGCAGCGGGCAGCAACACACAGCTAACCACCCGAAAACTGACTAACAGTGGCCTTATTCAGGCACAGGGCAAACAGACCCTGAAGGCTTCGGACATCCGCAACAGTGGCAAAATGCAGTCCGGTGGTGCACAAAACATTAATGCAAACTCGCTCGATAATCAGGGGTTGATCGGCTCACAGCAGGGGCTGGGGTTACAGATTGCCGACCAGATGACGGTCGGCGAGCAGGGTTCACTGTTTGCCGGTGACCAGCTCACGCTCGGCGGCGGTCAGATGACCGTTAACGGCACGCTGACCGGTAAGAATGGTCTGACGCTCAATGCAGATTCCCTGAACGGCGGACAAAACTCGCTGATCACCAGCCTCGGCGATATCCAGCTCAACGCAGCACAGCAGGCGTTCAACGGACAGCTTTCCACGACGGGCAACGTGGGTATCCACGCTGCCGATCTGTCGGTTGGTGCGGCGGGTAACCTTCACAGTGATAAAGATCTTGCCGTTGCGGCGAGCAATGTCGCGATGATCGATGGCGCACTTGACGGACAAACTGTGGAAGCCAGCGGTGGCGTGTTGCAGTTGCACGATAAGGGGGCTCTGACGTCGCGGGGGGATATGACGTTATCTTCCCGTCAACAGCAGCTCGACGGCACCACCAGCGCCGGAAATAATCTGACCCTCACTGCCGACCAGCTTAACGCTGCCGCCAGCGGCAAAACATCTGCGCAGAACGATGTACAGGCCAACATCACTCAGGGCGGGCAGTGGCTCGGCAGTCTGATCGCCGGGCGGGATCTCGGCTTTTCATCCGGCGATTTCAGCAACGGCGGCACGCTTGCCGCTAACCGCAACGGGCAATTCAGTTTCAGCACGCTGAATAATACCGGCCTGCTCCAGTCTCTTGGTAGCCAGCAGCTCAGCGGCGACACCTTCAATAACAATGGCACCTCGCAATCCGGTGGTGACCAGACGCTTACCCTTAACCAGCTCAATAATCAGGGATTGACCGGCACTCAGGGTAACTTAGGGCTGAACGTCCGAGACCGTGTGATCTCCGGCGATGCCGCGACATTGCTGGCGGATGGCAAACTGACTCTGAAAACGGCGCAGGCGGATTTGGGCGGCACGCTGACCGGCTCGCAGGGCGCAGATCTTAACGCCACCACGCTGACCAGCCGCGCAGGTTCCGTTCAGACCAGTCAGGGCGACGTCAACCTGAATGCCGGTGTGGCGAAGCTTAACGGTTTCCTTTCCGCCGACGGCAGCATGGCGCTGACCACGCAGCAACTGACTACCGGTCACGGTTCGCAGACGCAGGGTAAAAATGCACTGGGGATCAGTGCGTCTGCCGGGGCTGATTTAGAGGGCAAACTGGTGACGCCGGGGACATTAACCCTGAAGGCTGGCACCCTTAGTAATGCCGCGTCGCTGGGGGCAAATGATGTAGATATCACTGCCGGTACGCTGACCAATAGCGGGGCGATCACTGCCGATAACGGTCTGTACGCCAAAGCCGATGCTCTGCAGCAACTGGGCAGCCTGGCGGCACAAAACCAGATGAACCTCGAAGGAAAAACGCTGGTTAATCAGGGGACGATCACCGCCGGTGATGTAGACGTCAATGCCAGCGACAGCGTGACCAATCAGCAGGCGGGAATGATTTCTGCCGGCAACACCATGACAATCAGTGCGCCCACGCTGACCAACAACGGTACGCTGGCAGCAAAAACGGTGGGCGTGACGGCGAACGGCATCAGCAACAACGGCCTGCTGCAGGGTAACGGCAATACCACGCTGACCGCCGGGAAGTTGACCAACAGCGCGCAGGGTAAAGTGCTGTCTGGCGGTACGCTCGATTTGCATCTGGGCGATACCCAAAATCAGGGGCGTTTGCAGGGTAATCAGTTGACGCTGACCGGCAACAGTCTGAACAACACCGGCACCGCGCTCGGGACTGCCAGCCTTAATGCACAGGTTCAGGGCGACCTGAATAACGCAGGCAGCCTGCTCACCTCCGGTAATGCAACAGTCAATGCGGCTACGCTGGAAAACAGCGGCCAGTTGCTCAGTGATAAAGACGCGACGGTCACCGCGTCGCACATCACCAATCAGGGACAAATTCAGGGAAACACGCTGGCGCTCAGTGCGAACGGCGCGGATAACAGCGGTAATCTGATTGGCCTGAAAGGCCTGACGGCGCAGCTTGTACAGGACCTCAACAACGCCACCTCGGGAAAAATGCTGACTCAGGGCGCTTTGAGCGTCACCGCCGCACACGTCACCAACAACGGTAGCTGGCAGGCCGACAGTGCAGATTTACATGCCAGCCAGCTGGATCTCAACGGGGCAATTCAGACTGCATCGCGCGCCAATCTTATTCTGACCGGTGCGCTGAACACGCAGGCGCAGGGCAAAGTCGTTTCTACCGGACTGGCTGTTTTACAGGCCGCCAGCCTGAATAATCAGGGGAACTGGTCGGCGGGGAATCTCACTTTACAGGGTGGATCCCTCACCAACGGCGGCGCAGTCAGCGGCGTTAATGCACTGTCGACCGCGCTCAGCGGCCCGTTGCAGGTGTTGCAGGGGGCATCATTACTCAGTGGCGGAACCAGCCAGATTAACGCGGGCAACATTACCAACAGCGGGAATATTCAGGCCAATAGCCTGATCCTGACAACCAACAGCGTGTCGAACGCCGGGCAGTTGCAGGGGCAGCAAAGCCTGCAGGGCACGGTACAAAACGATATCAAAAACCTGAACGGCGGTACGTTGCGCAGTCAGGGAATGCTGGATCTCGGCGCACAGTCTTTGCTCAATCAGGGGCAGTTGCAGGGTGACGGCGTCACTCATCTGACCCTCTCCAATAATCTCAACAATCAGGGCACGCTGCTGACCGGTGGCCGTCTTACTGTTTTTGCACCGACGTTGACCAACAACGGCGTACTGCAGGCGCAGGGACTGACGATGACCGCCGGCACCCTCAACAACAGCGGTACGCTGACCGGTCAGGGCGACAGCACGCTCAATGTCGACCAGGCCTATAATCAGGGGCAACTTCAGGGTGACTGGCTGCAACTGAACGGCAGTGCGCTGCACAACAGTGGCACCGTGTTTGGCAGTCAGGTGCTGGGGGTCAACGTCCAGAACGCCGACAATCAGTCGGGTGGCAAACTTTACAGCGCCGGTAATCTGACGCTGGTGACGCCAACGCTTAATCAGTCGGGCAGCCTGCTGGCACTGGGTGATATGACGTTGCAACTGGGATCGGGCTTTACCCAGATCGGCACGCTGGCGGCAGGCCAGAATCTCAATCTGAGCGCGCAGGGCGATCTGAATGTGCAGGGGACGTTACAGGGGAACGGAATTCAGCTCAGCTCGACCGGCAACTTTGTGAACAACGGCCAGTTGCGCGGCGGAAACGGCACGGTGGGCGTGGATGCCAGCAACATCACCCTCAACGGTAACGGCAGCGTGCAGTCTGGCGGGGATATCCGCCTAAACAGCCGTGGCCTGCTCAACAACAGTGGATTTGTGGGCGGTGCGGGCAATGTCATGATGTACGCCGTCGGTCAGTTGGTTAACCGCGCCCTGCTGTACGCCGGCAATAATATGCAGTTACTGGCCGACAGCATCCAAAATAACCGTGGTGACATTCTGGCCGGTAACAGCCTGTGGTTGCAGCGGGACGCGGCGGGCAACGCCAATAGCGAAGTGATCAACACCTCCGGCAATATCGAAACCACTAACGGTGATATCACCATCAATACCGGCCATCTGCTGAATCAGCGGGATGGGTTGAGTACATCGAGTACGTATCAGGCAGCGGTAAATAGCCCGGCGGCACAGGGGCAGACCTCTATGCAGGTTAAACTCGGCTTTTTAGATGATGACGAAATTGGTGTATATCAGGCAACGGGAACTCGTCATACAGGAGGGAGCAACGGTAAAGGGAACGGAGCAACTGAGACTTATACCTATGTTGGTTTAGCGCCTACTGCAGCAGCCTTAAAGAGAAAATTCCTTGTCGGTACAACGACAGTTACGGCACAGGCTAATGGCGGTGCGGGGCGTATTGCTGCGCAGCGCAACCTGTCTGTTTCGGGCGGAACATTAGATAATATTGCCAGTAATATACTGGCCGGAAGCAACATCACGCTTTCAGGAAGCAGCCTCAATAACCAGTCTTATCAGAATAGTACTGATAGTGAATATATAACTTACCAATACACAGGTATTTCAGGGGTACATCCAAAAGATGCCACGCTGATACCTGAGATACGAAAAGGTAACAAACGGGGAATCAATTATGAAACCGACCTGGGTACACAATTAACCTACAAACTGACCGGCGCACCAACCTTTGAGCATGTCGACACCGGCGAAGGACTCCGCTCGGTCATTCAGGCAGGTGGTGCGGTCAACGCCAGCTTCAGCAATAACATCAGTAATACCAACACAACCGCCAATGCGGGCGGCTTATCTCATGCGTTGAATGCGCCAAACCTTAACGGCACGGCTGGTCTCCAGCCTGTTGGTGGAACACAGAATCAGTCACTGGCCGCTGGCAAAAATCTGGTGCTGGGTTCCGTTCAGTGGAATGATTCCATCAGTAATGCCCTCAGGCAAATCGGTAACCAGGGCGCGGCCCTGACGGATTACCCACTTCCGACCGGCAATAATGGCCTGTTTGTCGCCAGTAAAGACCCGTCAAGCCCGTATCTGATCACCACCAACCCGCAACTGGGCAGCATGGGAAAAACTGATCCGTCGCTGTTTAATGCACTGAATGATTATCTCGCGCACCCGACGTCCAGCACGCTGAAACCTGCCGTGCAGATGGGGACTCCGTCAAACCCGCGTATTGAAACGGCACCGGTCTATACCGACGAGAGTAAATTCATCGGCTCGGCTTACTTTATGGACCGGCTGAATCTGACACCGGACTTCGACTATAAATTTCTCGGCGATGCCGCGTTTGATACCCGCTATGTCAGCAATGCGGTACTCAGCAAGACCGGTCAGCGCTACGTCGGCGGTACGGGGTCCGACCTGGCGCAGATGCAGTATTTGATTGATAACGCGGCCGATCAGCAGGCTGGTCTTGGCCTGCAGTTGGGTGTCAGCCTGTCACCGGAACAGGTCGCCGCACTGACCAAAAGCATCGTCTGGTGGGAGAAAACCACCGTCAACGGGCAGACCGTTCTGGCTCCGAAGCTCTATCTTTCGGCCAACGACACCCATGCAGTAACGGGCAGCGTGATCTCCGGCAATACGGTCAATCTCGACGCCGGACATATCGTTAACGCCGGGAGTACGCTTCAGGCTGAAACCCAGCTGGCGGCCAAAAGCAGCAGCTCGCTGGATAACCTCAATGCGGGTCTGATCACCTCCAACGGCAGCCTGCAACTGAGTGCGCTGGGGGATATCAATAACATTGGTTCCTCGATCGCTGGCCAAACGGTGGCACTGGCCTCGGTTGGCGGGGATATCAACAACGTTACGCAGGCTCAGCAGTGGAATGCCGCGCCATCGACCAGTAAAAACAAAACATCACAACTGACCTTCAGCCAGACTCAGACCGGTGATGTTGCCAGCATCTCGGCCAGCCAAGGGCTGTCGCTCACCGCTGGGGACAGCATCAACAACGCCGGTGCCAAACTTAACGCGGGCAGCGATCTACAACTGGTGGCGCTGAACGATATCAACATCAAGGGCAATGCGCTCACCAGCAGTAAATCCACGGCAAACAGCAGCACACTGACCACAGACAGCCAGGCCAGTAATGTGAGCGCAGGCGGTGCACTGCAGGCCAGCGCCGGGCATGACCTGAACGTTGCGGGAAGCGCGGTTGCGAGCAAAGGGAATGCCACCCTGACCGCCGCCAACGACATCAATCTCGACACGATGGACAAAAGCAGCCATCAGACCAACGGTAAAAACCAGACTGATGACAACAATGCTACCCGTACCGTGGTCAGCAGCGGCGGTAATCTGGCTCTGAGTGCAGGCCGTGACTTGAACTCCCAGGCCGCGCAGTTAACCGCCGACCTGAACGCCTCGCTCAGCGCGGGTCGTGATGTCAATCTCAACGCGCAACAGACCAGCACCTACAGCGAAACCCACGGCAGCAAAAGCGTGAGTATCCATGAGAATGTGGGGCAGGAAGGGACGGCGATTTCCAGCGGCGGCAGTACCCAAATTAAGGCCGGGCAGGATATTAATGCCAATGCTGCCAATGTCACGGCGAGACAGGATATTGCAGTCAATGCTGGGCGTGATATCAATCTTGATACCGCGACAGAGAGCAGTTATGCCTACGATGAGAAGACCAAGACCAAGAAGCATCTTTTCTCGAAAACCACCACGCACACAATCAGCGAAGACAGTTCCACTCAGGAGAAAGGTTCTCTGCTGAGCGGTAACAATGTTGCTGTTACGGCGGGCAATAATTTACTGGTAAAAGGTTCCTCTGTTGTCGGTGACGGTAATGTGGCTCTGAAAGCGGGAAATAATGTCGATATCGTTGCCGCAACAAATACGGAATCGAGCTGGCGGCTGAGTGAAACGAAAAAAAGTGGTCTCATGGGGACGGGCGGGCTTGGCGTAACGATTGGTACCGCCAAGACGAGTCATGAACTTAAGGAACAGGGCACGACGCAAAGCCAGAGTGTCAGTACGGTTGGGAGTACAGCCGGTAATCTGAACATCACCGCAGGCGGTCAGGCACATATTGGGGGAGCAGACCTTGTTGCAGCCAAGGATATGTCAGTTACCGGCGACAGCGTGGTGATTGACCCTGGCCACGACAAACGCAGCAGCGATGAAAAATTTGAGCAGAAATCGACGGGGCTTACCCTGGCGCTTTCCGGTGCAGTGGCAGATGCCGTGAATTCTGCCATTGCAGCAACACAAAGTGCGAAGCAGGAAAGTGATGGCAGGTTGGCGGCGCTGCAAGCCACCAAAGCAGCACTTTCAGGTGCTCAGGCCCTGCTGGCAAAACAGCAGGCGAATGTGAGCGCGGATCCAAACAATGGCGTAGGAATCAGTATCTCGCTGAATTCGCAGCATTCCACATCGTCGCAGCATCAGCAAAGTGATGCAGTGAAGGGGTCAACGCTAAATGCCGGGAACGATTTATCGATAACTGCAACAGGCAAAGGGAAAGATACCCATAGCGGTGACATTGCCATTGGGGGGAGCCAACTGAAGGCTGGTGGCAATACGTCTCTGAATGCGGCTAACGACATCCTGCTGACTGGCGCGGCCAACACGCAGGAAAGTACGGGTAAAAATAGCAGCAGTGGCGGCGGTGTCGGAATTAGCTTTGGTGTGGGCAACGGCAGCGCCGGACTAAGTATATTTGCCAGCGTTAATGGTGCAAAAGGCAATGATAAAGGCAATGGTACCAACTGGTCTGAAACGACGCTGGACAGTGGCGGCAACGTAATTCTTAGCAGCGGACGCGATACTTCATTGTCAGGTGCGCAGGTAAATGGCGAGAAGGTCACGGTTGACGCTGGCCGTGACCTGACTATTACCAGCCTGCAGGACAGTGATGACTATAAATCGAAACAAACCAGCTTCGGTGCGGGTGGCAGTTTCACCTTCGGTTCAATGAGCGGTTCCGGTTATATCAATCTCAGTCAGGATAAAATGAACAGTACCTACGACAGTGTCGTAGAGCAGAGTGGTATTTATGCGGGTAAGGGCGGATTTGATATCAATGTGGGTAGTCACACCCAACTGAATGGCGGTGTGATTGCGAGTCAGGGAACGGCAGATAAAAATCTGCTGAATACTGGTACGCTCGGGTTCAGCGATATCGGCAATAAGGCAGATTATAAAGTCAGTCACAGCGGGATCAGCCTGAGCGGTGGCAACGGTGCCAGCGCGATGAGCAATGCCATGTCGAATGTCGGCAATGTTCTGGCGGGGCTTAACGGCAAAGGTCATGCAGAAGGTACCACGCAATCTGCTGTCGCTAACGGTACCCTTATTGTACGTGATGCCGCTAATCAGCAGCAAAACGTGGGTGATTTAAGCCGTGACACAGACCATGCGAATGGCAGTATCAGCCCTGTCTTTGATAAAGAGAAAGAGCAGAAGCGCCTGCAAGCCAGCCAGTTAGTGGGTGAGATTGCCGGTCAGATGACAGATATTGTCAATACCTATGGGGATATCAAGGCTCTCGAGGTACAGGGTGGTGTGCCTGAAGGGATGTCAGCAAAGGAGAGGGAAAAATATCTTAATAAACTTCGTAACAGTGACGCCTATCAGACTGAAATTAAAAATTACGGAATTGGCAGCGACAACCAGATGGTGGTGCAGGCACTCAGTGGCGTATTGCAGGGGATTGTCAGCGGCAATATCAACGGGGCAATCGCGGGAGGTGTAAGCCCGCTAATAGCGCGTGAAATTAAAAGCCATACTCTGAATGCGGATAACACGCCCAACGTAGCAGCAAATGCGATGGCCCATGCGGTTTGGGGGGCAGTTGCCGCACAAATGTCTGGAGGTAATGCCGCCGCAGGTGCAGCGGGGGCGTTCAGTGGTGAACTCGCCGCGCGTTTTATTGCGGACTATTACTACCATGCGGATACACAGGAAAAAATAGATAACCTCTCCCAGAGTGACCGGCAGGAAATCAGCTTGCTGAGTACGCTGGCCGCCGGCGTGGCGGGTGCTGTGGCGGGCGACAGTACGGCCTCCGCGACGACAGGGGCGCAGGCGGGTAAGAATGCGGTTGAGAATAACTTGCTGGGTGGAAATGAAGAGACCCAGACGAAGTTCGTCCAGAAGCACGGGAAGGATATAGCCTCCTGTGCAACCAACCCGACAGGTGCAGCATGCCAGCGTGGACAGGCGTTGAATGATGCGTTGACGGTAGCATTGCCAGCAGGGCTTGGTGGCGGATTGCTGATTGCAGCAACGCCAGAAATAGCCGCTATTCTGAAGGCTGGAGTTGAATCCTGTGCCGGTGCGCTGGCGTTGTGTATTAACAACCTTGGTCTTCAGGCTTCAGAGATTATAGTTCCAGGTGGAGTCGGAGCCGGTGGTGCGATAGGTATTGGCAAGACAGCGGCAGAGGCGACGGCGGCTAAGGCTGAAGCTGTGGCGGCCAATACCGCGAAGGAAGTCTGGAAAGGCTCGATCGTTCAGTCCAGGGTCAACCTCAGAAATGGTGATGGTTCGACAGGTTCAGGGCTTGAATACGCCTGGAAAAAACATGGCGGTGAATGGGGTGCTAATAAATCACACTTCACAATGACGAAGGATGAGCTGAAAATGGTCTTGCAGTCAGATACTGTTGTTAAGACACCAGTGCAATACTCACCATCTACTGGTAACTATATTCGTACTGTGGATACGGGAAAAAATATTGGTGTTGATGCGATGAACAACAGTATGCCAACGTCAATTATGACTGTCATCACTGATAAGAAAGGTAATTTGGTCAATACGTTCCCAGGTAAAACGGTGGTGAGGTAACTATATGTTTATTGTTTACTTATGGGATAAAGTTATTGGTGAAAGCATTACCTCATTGGAAGACTTTCCAGGGAATGAACGTTTTTTAATCAGGGATGATCACTGTAAATACCCATTGTTATCTGAGTTATCTAACTGTGATATGGAGCTTTTTAGTGATGAGCAACTTGCAGATCTTCGTAAAGAGATTAATAACCTGATGAAAGATGAATCATCAGAGCAAGATGTTCATGATTACCTATTATCTGTGGTTGCACTAATAGATCAGGCTGATCGCGATAATAAGAGTATTTTATTTTCGCCGTTTTAATGAACCACCTCGACCAATGGTCGAGGTGGTTGATCTCAAATCCTAAATCCCCCATCTTCCCGCCGTCGTAACCGGATCATTCCGGGTGCGGCGGTGATCTCCAGTTGTGCCACATCGATGATCCCGGACTCGGTGATCCAATCCCCGCCGATGATCAGCTCGCCGTTCTCCCGTACTCAATCCGCCCCCAAATCTTGCCGGTATTTGCTGGTCTTGTAGTCCCTCCGGTTTTTAGTACCACCGCCAATGAGGATCTCCGGCCAGTTGATCCCTTCCCAATATCGGTGCAAGGATAAATCAGAGATCCGGGCTTGTTTGCAGGCTTCGGACAAATTCTGCCGGAGTCTGGTTATTTAACGAGGAATGTGGCCGGTACTGGTTATATTCCTGCCGCCAGTGCTCGATCTTCTCCTGAGCATCTTCCAGTGACAGGAACCAGTGCACGTTCAGACATTCA
>NZ_JBLJFK010000008.1:0-149961 GCF_049889095.1 Ewingella sp. S1.OA.A_B6
TCTTGTTCGACCGTCTGATCCTTGCGTATTATGACAAAGCAGAACACCAAATCCTTCGTATCGATTAAAGGAAATGTGTTACCTATGTGGCCGGTCAGATCTGTAACCCATGTGACCGGTCTATACCTATCGCCACACCCCTTCAGAATCCCCGGCTCTTTTAAAAACAGCAGCTGCGCGGGTCACAATGGCCGTGTTTCAGGGATCTCTGCTATTGCCGCAAACTCCGCCGCTGCGCGGTTCTCTCTCTTCGGGTTACAACCCGCGCAAACTGACGCGCGGTTTTCCACCTCTCGTTCGACGTCGTTTTGAATGCGGCCGAAACTTTTTTAAATTCAAAACCAAGCCGTCTTTTGTCTCTTGTCTTTTGATTTACATAGCCGCGAAGGCGCAGTCAAAAATGGCACCGGATGAGCGGTTCGAGACCTGAGGCTCGAATCCCGAAATACGGGGACGGCGTAGCCGTGACATTTTGCGCCGTGAACGGAAGTGGCTGAAACACGCGCCCTGCCAGCGGCGAAGCTGTCGGTGTCTCAGAAAAAAACGCAGGAGTTCCAAGAGGAGGCGCGTTTACGCCTCCTTTTGGGCCAGTTTGGGTGGCAACCCAAGGTTTTGACGTTGAATTTAAAAACCAGTGTGGGCCGACGCCCACGACCTTGACCTTGACCTTGAAGTTGAATTTAAAAGCGGATTTGGGCCGCCTCCCAAAATTACCCTTTTAATTTCGGATCGAGCGCATCCCTCAACCCATCTCCCAGCAAATTAAACGCCAGAACCGTCAGGAATATCGCCAAACTTGGGAAAATCGCCACATGCGGTGCCATCACCATGTCAGCGCGGGCTTCGTTGAGCATCGCACCCCATTCTGGCGTAGGCGGCTGTGCGCCCATACCAAGAAATGACAGGCTGGCGGCGGTGATAATGGAGGTACCGATGCGCATAGTGAAATAGACCACAATGGCCGACAGCGTTCCGGGCAGGATGTGGCGAAACAGAATGGTTGCGTCCGACGCACCGATGCTGCGGGCTGACTCAATGTAGGTCTGATGTTTCAGTACCAACGTGTTGCCGCGCACCAAACGGGCGAAAGCCGGGACGCTGAAAATCGCCACCGCAATGATGACGTTCGACATGCCGTTACCCATCACGGCTACCACAGCTATCGCCAGCAAAATGCCGGGGAAAGCGAACAGCACATCACAAATACGCATGGTAATACGATCCCACCAGCCTTCGTAGTAACCCGCCATCAGCCCCAGAACGGTGCCCATTGCGCCGCCCAGCACCACCGACAGTACGCCCGCAGTCAGGGATATCCGCGCGCCCATCAGGATGCGGCTGAAGATATCCCGCCCGAGAGAGTCGACGCCCAGAAAATGCACCAACGATGGTCCCTGATTGAGACGGTCATAGTCAAAATAGTTCTCTGCATCAAAGGGCACCAACCACGGAGCCAGCGCCGCCACGACGATCATCAGCAAAACGAAAACGCCCGCCATCATCGCGATATGCTGTTGGCGGAAACGCCGCCAGAAAGCTTTCCACGGAGTGCGCACCGCCTGTTGTTTCACCGACTCCGTGGTCATTACCGGTATGGACGCCAGTACGGCATTTCGCCGCCAGTTTTTCATGCGCATGCTCACTTGTATCGGATAGAAGGGTTGATGACCGCGTACAGCATGTCTACCAACAGGTTAATCAGGATGAACTCCAGCGAGAACAGCAGCACCTCGGCTTGTATCACCGGGTAGTCGCGCATTTCGACGGAGTCAATCAGCAGCCTCCCGAGGCCAGGCCAGTTGAAGACTTTCTCCACCACAATGGAGCCGCCGAGCAGGAAGCCAAACTGCAGCCCCATCATAGTCACGACCGGGATCATGGCATTGCGCAGGCCGTGTTTTATCACCACAAGAAACTCATGTACCCCTTTGGCCCGCGCCGTGCGCATGTAATCTTCCTGCATGACTTCGACAAACGACGCGCGGGTAAAGCGTGCCATGATGGCCGCCACCGCCGCACCGAGGGTAATTGACGGCAAAATATAGTGCTGCCAGCTGTCCGCGCCCACTGTTGGCAACCAGCCCAGCTCCACCGAGAAGACCTGCATCAGCAACATACCGAGCGCAAAAGCCGGGAAAGAGATGCCTGAAACAGCCAGTGCCATACCCAGACGGTCCGGCCAGCGGTTTCGCCAGACAGCAGACACCACACCAATCACCAAACCGAAAATCACCGACCACACCATGCTGGTTAGCGTGAGCCACAGGGTAGGCAGAAAACGCGAACTGATTTCATCCATCACCGGGCGTTTCGAGACCATCGAATGGCCGAAGTCGCCCTGCAAGGCGTGAGTAAAGAAGGTAAAAAATTGCTGATAGAGCGGTTTATCGAGGCCCAGGTCTTTACGCACCAGTTCGATCACGCTCTGGTCAGCATCCTGCCCGGCCATCAGCCGCGCCGGATCGCCCGGCAGCATGTGCACAAATAGAAATACCAGTACCGCCACAATCAGCAGCGTAGGAATAAGACCCAGTAATCGTTTTAGAAAATAATTCAGCATGGCAGACCAGATACGTTCATTGGTTAACCCGATATACTCGGGGCGACCGCGGCGTGATCCTCCCGGCGGGAAGAGCACGCCCCGTTTCCCCTAAAATGAAGCTTTATACGTTTAAAAGGATTATTTGATGTCCGCGTTATCAAAATTAAACGAGGTATCCGGCATCACGTAGAAACCACTCAGGCGTTTATTATTGGCAGACACCAGACGTTCGGTAACCAAAAATGCCCAAGGCGCATCAGCCCAGATTCTGTTCTGCGCGTCGTCATACAGTTTGGATTTCTCGGTTTTGTCGGTGGTTTTCAGCGCATCAGCCAGGTCTTTATCAACCTGCGGGTTGCTGTAAAACGCCGTGTTAAACTGTTTTGGCGGTGCTGACTGAGTGGCAAACAGCGGCGTTAACGCCCAGTCAGCTTCACCGGTAGACGCAGACCAACCGGTGTAGAACATGCGCAGACCAGACTCTTTCTGTCCGACGTTTTCTACCTGAGCGGCACGCTGCGCGGCATCCATGGCGGTCACGGTGACTTTAATCCCCACCTGTGCCAGTTGCTGCTGAGCGAACTGAATCACTTTCTGCGCGGTGCTGCTGTTATGCGATGACCACAGCGTGGTGGTGAAGCCGTTCGGGTAACCCGCTTCTTTCAGCAACTGTTTCGCCTTGGCAGGATCATAAGGCCAGGGTTTGAATTTGGCAGCGTACTCAATGCCCTGCGGCAGCGGGCCTTCAGACGGCACGGCGTAACCGGCAAAGGCTACTTTGATCAGCGCATCTTTGTTAATAGCGTAGTTAATCGCCTGACGTACTTTCAGGTTATCAAACGGCTTTTGTGTCACGTTAAAGCTGATGTAACGGTGCAGGATTGACGGCGCAGCCACCAGATCCAGTTTGCTGTTTTTCGCCAACAACGCAGCCTGTTCGTACGGCACAGGGAAGGCTAAATCCGCTTCCCCGGTTTGCAGCATGGCTGCACGGGTATTGTTATCAACCACCGGGCGGAAGGTGATGGTATCGAGCTTCGGCTCACCTTTTTTCCAGTAACCGTCGAATTTTTTCACTTTCACAAAATCGGTCTGATTCCACTGATCAAGCACATACGGACCGGTACCCACCGGATGGAAGCCAATCTCTTTGCCATATTTAGTCAACGCAGCGGGAGAAATCATCACCGCTGACGGATGTGCAAGGTTGTTAATGAAGGCAGAGAATGGCGTCTTCAGGGTAATTTTCACCGTGATCGCGTCAACCACTTCAGTCTTATCGATGTTTTTAAACAGGTTATAGCGCTTGAGATGGCTGTCAGGATTGCTGGCGCGATCAAGGTTCACTTTTACCGCTGCGGCATTAAAATCAGTGCCATCGGAGAACTTCACGCCCGGATGCAATTTGATGGTGTAAACCAGGCCGTCTTTGCTGACGGTGTAACTTTCAGCCAGTACGTTGACCAGCTTAATGTCCTTATCGAAACCAAACAGGCCCTGATAGAACGACTTCGCCACCGCCTGCGACAGTGTGTCATTGGCATCGTAAGGATCAAGTGAGGTGAAGTTCGATCCCACGGCGATGGTGACATCTTTCGCTGCCCATGCGGAACCAGAAACCAGTCCGCCAACGATGGCAATCGCGAGGATGGTTTTGCGAAGTCCTGCCTTAGTCTGAGTCATAATTATTCCTTGTTCTGTCCAAAGTAAACTACCCGTTAAAGGTCACAAAAAACGCTACGCCAATCAGTACAAACCACCCACCCTATGCCTCGCGACAAAATGTCCTTCGCCTACCTGAACCAGAGGAACAACAATGGGTTCATCGTGTAACGCACGCACAGGGCTAGGGATTTCATCCACCAGCAGTGTCTGTTTTTTACGACGATGTGCCGGGTCAGCTACCGGTACGGCAGCCATTAACTTTCGCGTATAGGCATGCTGAGGATGCTCAAACACCGCGCGGCGCGGGCCGATCTCCACAATCTGGCCGAGGTACATTACCGCCACACGGTGACTGATGCGCTCCACCACCGCCATATCGTGGGAAATAAACAGGAAAGCGATGCCGAATTCGCGCTGTAAATCCATCAGCAAATTGACAATCTGTGCCTGAATAGAGACATCCAGCGCCGACACTGACTCATCAGCAATCACCACTTTCGGGTTGAGCGCCAGCGCGCGGGCAATACAGATTCGTTGCCGCTGTCCGCCAGAAAATTCATGCGGATAGCGTTGGGCGTGCTCTGGCAGTAAGCCCACTTTGTCCAGTAGCCACGCTACGCGCGCCTGCGCCTCTTTGCCACGCGCGACGTTATGCACCAGCAGCGGCTCCATGATCGAGTAACCGACCGTCAGGCGCGGATCGAGCGAGGCGTAAGGATCCTGAAAGATAAATTGTATGTCACGCCGCAAATGTTGCAGCGCAGAACCGTTGAGATCGGTAATAACTTGCCCGTTGAAAGTGATGCTGCCGCTCTGGCTCTCTACCAATCGCAGCAGCGAGCGCCCGGTGGTGGACTTACCGCAGCCGGACTCGCCCACCAGCGCAAGGGTTTCGCCGGGATAAAGATCAAAGCTGACTTTCTCTACCGCATGCACCTGTCGGGTAACGCGGTTGAGAATACCGCTGCGCAGGTTAAAACGGGTGACCAGATCGCGCACTTGTAACACCGGAGCTGCGCCGGGCGTCAGCGTATTTTGAGTCAGGTCGCTGGTGGAACCGGTCAGGATTTCGTCATGATGTAACAGTGGAAAACGCGCTGGCAGCGTTTTGCCAGTCATCGAACCCAGTTTCGGCACGGCGGCCAGCAGCGCTTTGGTATAGATGTGCTGCGGAGTGGCGAAAACGGTCGCCACGTCCCCCACTTCCACTTTATTACCCCGATACATCACCAGCACACGATCGGCGATTTCTGCCACCACGCCCATGTCGTGGGTGATAAAGATCACCCCCATGTTCATCTCTTTTTGCAACACTTGAATCAGTTGCAGGATCTGCGCCTGAATGGTGACGTCCAGCGCGGTCGTGGGCTCGTCGGCAATCAGTAATGCCGGTTTGCATGACAGCGCCATGGCGATCATCACCCGCTGGCGCATACCACCGGATAGCTGATGCGGGTAGCTATCGAGAATATTCCGCGCTTCGGGAATACGAACCAAATCGAGCATGCGCAGTGCTTCAGCGCGGGCGGTACGGTGATCTTTGCTTTGATGCAGGCGGATAGATTCAGCAATCTGCTCGCCGACCGGAAACACAGGGTTCAGCGAGGTCATCGGCTCCTGAAAGATCATTGCCATGTCAGCACCGCGTAGTGAGCGCATGGCAGACTGTGAGGCGGCGGCGATGTTCACCACTTCGTCGTTGCGACGCCGAAACTGCATCTCACCCTGCGTGATCTGTCCACCGCCTTGCTCCACCAACCGCATCAGCGCCAGCGAAGTAACCGATTTACCGGAGCCAGACTCGCCGACAATCGCCAGTGTCTCGCCACGGTTTACTTCAAAGCTCAAACCGCGCACGGCATCGATCGCCTGACCTTCATGCTCAAAGCGCACGCTGAGGTTGCGGGCAGCCAGTACCTGATTGTCGGTAAGAATTAAAGGATAACTGTTCACCGGTAAATCGCTACCTGTGGAGCCTCGTTAACGTAGCCAACCCCGCGGTACATACCTTCGCTGTTGAACGGCAGGGCCACGTTGCCCATATTATCAATGGCAATCATGCCGCCGGAGCCGTCGAGCGCCACCAGTTTTTCCATCACCACTTTGTCGCTGGCCTGTTGCAGTGTCAGCCCGGCATAATCCATCAGTGCAGCTACGTCATAGGCCGCCAGCGTGCGCATAAAGACCTCGCCGGTACCCGTGCAGGAGACCGCCACCGTACGGTTACTGGCGTAGCAACCCGCACCGATGATGGGGGAATCACCGACGCGCCCAGCCTGTTTGTTGGTCATCCCGCCGGTGGAGGTGGCAGCCGCCAGGTTGCCTAAAGCATCCATCGCGACGGCACCCACCGTGCCAAATTTACGTTCGGGATCGATAGGATCATCGGATGGCGTATCATTAAGCGTTGCGCCGTCATGGTCGAGCATCACGCCGATGTCTGCAGCGATTGCGCGTTGCAGCTGATCGTAACGGTCTTGCGTAAAGAAGAACTCAGCTCCGACCATTTCCTGGCCGTTTTCACGGGCAAAGTGTTCTGCACCTGCACCGGTAAACATCACGTGCGGGCTGACTTCCAGCACTTTGCGCGCGGTAAGGATCGGGTTGCGGATATGGTTCACACAGCTGATGGCACCGGCGTCGAGCGTGCGGCCATCCATAATGCTGGCATCAAGCTCGTGAGTGCCCTGATGAGTAAACACAGCCCCCTTACCCGCATTGAATAACGGGCACTCCTCCAGCAGGCGCACAGCCTCGGTGACAGCATCCAGTGCACTCCCTCCAGCGGTCAGTATGGCTTGCCCGCTGGCGACGATATCTTCCAGTGCTTTCAGATAATGTTGCTCTTTCTCAGCGCTCATTGCCGCTCGGGTAATGGCCCCTGCACCACCGTGAATGGCAATGACCGGACGCTTTTTATTCGAAACGGAAGATGCTGAATTACCAGTAGGAGAACTCATTCGCGTTGCACCCTGTGTTGTTGTATCAATGTTCGTAGACAGATGATGGGATTATTTTGACTATATTTAGCCCACTACAGTATGTAAAGCATTAATGGATAAACAGAAAAAACAGGCGAGTTACTTAGAATATTTGGGAGAATCAAATACGGAGATCGAATAAACACGCGGGACAAAAGCCTGAATAAAAGGAATAATAAACGTCTTAATCATCGGAAATTAATCGCTGACAGGGCTGTTCCGTGATTTTTACCCCCCTTCAATTTCTCTAGGAATCAGTTAATGGATACTGTTTATAATCGCCGGCGGATCAATGTGATCTCCTGGCTAAGCTACTTTTTTACTGGCGGACTGGTTTCTACCCTGGGTATTGTTATCGGCCCCGTGGCGACTGCGTTTAATAAAGACCCTGCTTTTATCGGACTCATGTTTTCACTGATGAACATCGGTCTCTTCCTGCCGATCATGATCAGTGGCATCCTGATGCGTAAATTCGATTTAGGCAAACAGCTGATCACCGGTTCCGTTATTTCCGTACTAACCTGTATTGCCCTGTTCCTGATGCCGTCAATTACGTTGTTTGGTGTTGGCGTATTCCTGATTGGCGCAACGGCAGGCCTGATGATGTCTATCGGCAGCTATCTGGTCGTGCGTATCAATGATGACCCGAAACAACGCTCGGCTAACCTGATCTTCACCGATTTCTTCTTTGCACTGTCCGGCATGACCCTCTCTCTGGTACTGGGATTCCTGTTCAAGCACGGCGCAAGCTGGCTGGCTATGTACGGCATTATGGGAACATTGAGTCTGCTGATGATCCTGCTGTGCGTCGGGCAGAAATTCCCTTCGGTGCCACAGCCGGAAAAAGTGGCCAAAAGCGATCGCGTGGCCAAAGAACCGTGGGGGATTGCCGCCTACGTTCTCTGTTTCGCCCTGTTTGCCTTCGTATTCAGCGAGCTGGTCTTCACGCTTTGGATGCCAAGCTGGTTGCTTGAACACTTCGGGCTGGATGCAGACCGTGCCGCGTTTTACATCACGATTTACTGGACGGTTAAAGCCATCGGCCTGTTCCTGAACCAGTTCACCGTGCGTTTCGTAAAATTGCGCACCTTCCTGCTGGTATCAGCCATCGTGGGTTTGATCAGTCTGAGTATCGTCACCCACAGCGAATCGACTACGCTGGTGTTGATTGCCGTCGGCGTATTTGGTTTCTGTAACTCCGGGATGTTCTCCGGCCTGATGAGCTACGGTAGCCTGCAGGTGAAGAAATCACCTCCAACGCTGACTTCCGCCCTGCTAACCACCGCCTCGGTCGGTACGCTGATTTTCGCCTCGTTCTCCTCGTTCGTTCACCGCGAATTTGGCCTGTTCTGGGCGCTGAACATCGCCAGCATCTCCTACGTTCTGCTGGTGATTGCCGTCATAATTGCCGGAGTTAAGAGTAAGGCAGAAAGGATCCATCACGACGCGCCTGCGCACTGATAAAGGTTAATTTGCACATGTAAAAAAGGGAAGACACGCGAGTGTTTTCCCTTTTTGCATGATGAACACTGAATGGTTTTTAAAGCTGCGGAGCGCGCTGCAAACTGTTCATCCAGCCGGTGACCGGTTGCTGGATCAAGCGGCGGGCGCGGCCGTGGCGACGCAAAATTAGCCCCTGATCCTGCATTTCACTGAGATCGCGGCGAATAGTTTCCAGACTGACGTCCAGCCACTGTGCCAGTTCACTCACTTGTACCACTTCATGTTTATCCACCAACCGGAGAATGTCCTGATGGCGCTTTTTTTTCATCACAGTGCAACCCCCGTCAGCATCGACAATTAATTGTGATTCAAGTCACAAAACAAAGGGTAATAATACGCAAGTTTTCAGCTTAATTTTGGGATCGATCTCAATTTTTAGAAAAAAGCTGCGGTTTTTTACATCGAAAAACCTTTTAGTCAGCACGGCTTTCTCTGCCACTCTTTACTCTGACATAATAGCCAGAGGCTTTTTCCGCACTCCGCTGCCGTCCGGCACGGGCGCACTATAAGGAATTTATGATGGAATTCAATACCGCCGGTTTGATCTCACAGCAGGACGCGCTGGATAAAATGTTCGCGCATATTCCTGCTAAAACAGCGCAGGATGTTGAATCCGTGCCGCTGGCCGCTGCAGCCGGGCGCATTACCGCTGCACCGGTTCGCTCACCGGTGTTTGTGCCGCCGTTTGATAATTCAGCCATGGACGGTTACGCCATACGCTGTGCCGATCTTCACCCAGGCGCAGTTTTGCCGGTAACGGGCAAAGCCTTTGCCGGCGCACCTTTCCACGGAGACTGGCCGCCAGGAAGCTGTATCCGCATCATGACCGGTGCACCGGTACCGAATGGCGCGGACGCGGTGATCATTCAGGAACAAGCGGAAGTGTCAGAAGCAGGCGTGTATTTCACCGCAGAGGCAGTAACAGGCCAGAATATTCGCCTGATTGGCGATGACATCAAACAAGGTGATAGCGTACTGGTACAAGGTATTCGCCTCGGCGCTGCTGAGTTGCCGCTGCTAGCGTCGCTTGGCGTTGAGCAGGTTCAGGTATTCAAGCCCCTGAAAGTGGCTATTTTCTCCACCGGCGACGAGCTGCAACCGGTCGGCACCCCGTTGCAGGAGGGACAAATTTACGACACAAACCGTTTCGCAGTGCGCCTGATGCTTGAGCAGATCGGTTGCACTGTGCTGGATTTAGGCATTATCCGCGATGACCCGCAGGCGCTACACGACGCCTTTGAACAGGCCAATGACTTTGCCGATCTGGTGATCTCCAGCGGCGGTGTGTCGGTCGGCGAGGCCGATTACACCAAGAAAATGCTGGATGAGCTGGGCGAAGTGGGTTTCTGGAAACTGGCGATCAAACCGGGTAAACCCTTCGCCTTCGGCAAGCTGAAAAAGGCCTGGTTCTGCGGCCTGCCGGGCAATCCGGTTTCCGCCGCCCTGACCTTCTATCAGTTGGTGCAGCCGTTTATCGCCGGGCTGAGCGGTCATACGGCCTGGTCTATGCCACTGCGCCTGAAAGCTAAAGCCACAACGCCATTTAATAAATCGCCGGGCCGGTTGGATTTCCAGCGGGGTATTTTCAGCGCCAATGCCAACGGCGAACTGGAAGTCCGCACTACCGGCCATCAGGGATCTCACGTATTCAGCTCATTCAGCCAGGCCAATTGTTTCGTGGTGCTCGAACGCGAGCGTGGCCGCGTAGCCGCCGGTGAACTGGTCGACGTCGAACCCTTTAACGCACTACTACGGGGCTGAATATGACAATGCTGCCGGAACTGACCGACGCTGAAACCCTGCGTTATAACCGCCAGATCGTGCTGAAAGGCTTTGATTTCGACGGTCAGGAAAAACTGAAAGCCAGTCACGCCCTGATTGTGGGGCTGGGCGGCCTGGGCTGCGCAGCAGCGCAATATCTGGCCGCAGCAGGCACAGGGACGCTAACGTTGCTGGACTTCGATACTGTGTCGCTGTCCAATTTGCAGCGTCAGACGCTGCATACCGACGCCCGCATCGGTATGAAAAAAGTGGCCTCAGCGGCGCAGGCGCTGCAAGCGATTAATCCGCATGCTTCTATCACACAGATGGATACCCAGCTGGAGGACGCGGCACTGACCGTGCTTATCGCAAGTTGTGACATCGTGCTGGATTGTACCGACAACGTCGCTACTCGTGACCAGCTTAATCGTGCCTGCTTTATGTCGAAAACGCCGCTGGTTTCCGGCGCAGCAATCCGTATGGAAGGTCAGCTCAGCGTATTCACCTACCAGCCTGACGAACCCTGTTACCGCTGCCTCAGCCGCCTGTTCGGCGAAAATGCACTCACCTGCGTCGAAGCGGGCGTTATGGCACCGCTGGTCGGCACCATCGGCAGTCTGCAGGCGATGGAAGCAATTAAGCTGCTCACCGATTTCGGTGAAGTGCTTCGCAGCCGTTTATTGATGTTTGATGCCATGACAATGCAGTTTCGGGAGATGAAGTTGATGAAGAATCCAGCATGTGAAGTGTGTTTAAACAAAACTATTGAGTAAGCGTACAAGTTTAGCCAGAGTCCCAAACTTAGGGGCTCTGGTAAGTAAATGACCGGCATTATTTATGTCCCTCTGCCGGTTTCATATTCTTACTCCCGGTAACACCATAGTAGAATGGCTACGCACACCAGACTGATGAGCGAAACGCCGTACAGCGCACGGGTAGCACCGATACTTTCCGCCAATATACCTGCACAACCCACCGCTAGGGCAGCAATCAACACTTGTCCGCGCCAGGCCATTGCGCTGGCCGTCGCCACCTGTTCTGCACTGAAATGCCGCAGCACGCCGAAGGTGCCCAGAGCAAACACCACATTCGACGCCAGATGCGCGCCAAAGATAAGTCCCAGTCCAGTGACCGGATTTACGCCCAGCAGAGGTAACAAAAAATAGCCACCGAGAAACAACGCCAGACATAACAGCAACCGCGTATTACTGGCGCCATAACGCTGAAGTTTGTCAGCATTCATGAGCAAAGGTCCGCACAGTTGCCCCAGACTGCGGGCAAACAATAGAGGCAATGCCAGCGCCGTCGTTTCCTCCGGCCGCATTTGCTGGGCCACTGCCGGTAATAACGCCATCGCAGGTGAGCCTACGGCAGCAAGCGCAGGCAGCAGCAAGAGACTGCGGCGTTGCAAAGGGGAACAGTTTCTCCAGCGCAGTCGGGGGTTATCTGGTGATAGGGTGGCGACTTGTGGCTTTACAGCGTAAAAAACGCCCATTGAGCACGCAAGTAATACGGCAGAAGCGCAGAAGCTCATCGCATCAATAGCCAGCAGGGTCAGAGGTGAAAAAACATCGAACAGCACAACGCCCAATCCGGTGCCGAGTAAAACCTGTGAGGCAAATATCAGCGTCTCCATCGCCGTCGCGGCGGGCAGTTCATCGTCACCCAATCCACGCTTGAGCAGCAGCGCCAGCGCTGGGTAACTTATTCCACTAAACAAGGCTTCGGCCGATTGTACCGCCAGTAATGCAGGAATACTGTGCCGGAGCAGCCCATATAGTGGGCATATTAGCGCCAGCATGCCCAACACTTCGCAAAGGATCAGAATCTTCAGTGGCGATATTTTTCGGCTCAAATATTCGCCCCATACACTGCCTAAAAACCCGGGTAACGTAGCCAGCATGTAAGCCAACGTCAGCGTGGTCGGCGAAGCGTGCCAGCGGAGTAACTGACCAAAAACAACAACCTGTGTCAGGCCATTTCCCAGTGACGATAAAATAAAAGCACAGCCTAACAACCGCAGCCAGCGGTAGCTGCGTAATGCGCGTACCAGCGCAATCAATAACGTATTCATGAAGAGAGACTCTCATCTGAAATAACAGAAACCCCGCATTGCGCAGAAGCAACAGGGAGAGCAAAAAACTGTTAGCGATGAGAAATCGTTACATTGGGGAAGATGCTTTTGGGAAAATAGAAGAGAAAAATGTAGCACAGTGAAAGCAGGCTGAAAGGTCTTTATCTGAATTGACGTCACATTACTGATACAAAAAAACCGCCTATATGGACTGAAACCCATATCTGGCGGTTTTTTTATTCAAACTCAATATCCGCAAAATCATTCGTGTTGAATCAAGGCGGCAACCGAATGAATCCCTGGAGCTTACATCAGTAAGTGACCGGGATGAATAAGGGCAGCCAACGCAGAGTCAACGCGAAGGATGACGCGGATTAGTTGTTGATGCCCTGGCTACGCAGGTAGTCTTCGTAGTTGCCGGAGAAGTCGATGATTTTACTCGGCGTCATTTCAATGATGCGGGTAGCCAGTGAGCTGACGAATTCACGGTCATGGGAGACGAAGATCAACGTGCCTTCGTACATTTCCAGGGCCATATTCAGCGACTCAATAGATTCCATATCAAGGTGGTTGGTCGGCTCATCCATGATCAGGATGTTAGGACGCTGCATCATCAGTTTTCCGAACAGCATACGGCCTTTCTCGCCACCAGAAAGCACTTTGACTTTCTTCTTGATATCGTCCTGACCGAACAGCAGACGCCCCAGAATGCCGCGAACAGCCTGTTCATCGTCTTTTTCAGACTTCCACTGACTCATCCAGTCAAATACGTTCAGGCTATCATCGAATTCATACTCGTGATCCTGCGCGTAGTAACCGATTTTGGCATTCTCAGACCATTTGACGCTGCCTGAGTCCGGCTCAATGTCGCCGACTAAGGTGCGCAACAGCGTGGTTTTACCGATACCGTTAGCCCCCAGAATGGCAATTTTCTCGCCGACTTCCAGCATCAGACCGAGGTTTTTAAACAGCGGGCCGTTATCAAAACCTTTGGTGATTTTTTCCACTTCCAGCGCATTACGGAATAACTTCTTGTCCTGCTCAAAACGCATATAGGGGTTCTGGCGGCTGGAAGCTTTGATTTCGTCGAGCTGAATTTTGTCAATCTGGCGGGCACGTGATGTTGCCTGTTTAGATTTTGATGCGTTGGCGCTAAAACGACTAACGAAGGATTGCAGTTCTGCAATCTGCGCTTTTTTCTTGGCGTTATTGGCACTCAGTAAATCACGCGCCTGCGTTGCAGCAGTCATGTATTCGTCGTAGTTACCCGGATACACGCGCAGTTCGCCGTAGTCCAGATCCGCCATGTGCGTACAGACCATGTTCAGGAAGTGACGGTCATGGGAGATGATGATCATAGTACTGTTACGTTCGTTCAGCACCTGCTCCAGCCAGCGAATGGTATCTATGTCCAGGTTGTTCGTCGGCTCATCGAGCAGCAGAATTTCCGGATCAGAGAACAGCGCCTGCGCCAGCAATACCCGCAGTTTAAAGCCCGGTGCAATTTCGCTCATCAGGCCGTAATGTTGTTCAACCGGAATACCGACACCGAGCAGCAGTTCGCCCGCACGAGACTCTGCGCTGTAGCCGTCCATTTCGCCATATTCGACTTCAAGGTCGGCGACTTTATAACCGTCTGCTTCGCTCATTTCCGCCATAGAGTAAATGCGGTCACGCTCTTCTTTCAGGGCCCACAGTTCAGCGTGGCCCATGATCACGGTGTCGAGCACGGTGAACTTCTCAAAAGCGAACTGATCCTGACGCAATTTACCCAGACGTTCGTTCGGGTCGAGTACCACGTTGCCGCCAGATGGCACTAAATCGCCACCGAGGATTTTCATGAAAGTGGATTTACCGCAACCATTAGCACCGATCAAACCGTAACGGTTACCGCCGCCAAATTTCACGTTAATATTTTCAAATAACGGCTTGCTGCCGAATTGCATGGTGATGTTATAAGTGCTTAACACGACGCTCGCTCTTAATTAGGAATGTGATTTGGCGCGCATTATGCCACAACGGCGGCGGGAGATCGCCTGTTGGGGTGGTTGTTTTTCAGGCAAATCGCCCCACATCGGTAACTTTTTGCTAATTTTGAACTGATGCATGTCCTGGCGCTTTGTCTTATACTCGCGCTCATGAAGAAAATCCGTCTTTTTATTGTGCTTATTCTTAGCATCACGCTGCCTTCTTTAGGGCTGGCGTCGGTGAATTTGATGGCGCAGTGTTCTACACCGACGGAAATGACCACCAGCAGCGGGCATGCGGCTATGTCCGAGATGACCGATTCCCCTGATGACTGCATGACGCAAAAAAGTGCCATGTCCTCAAGTGATAAACAGCAAAGCAGCCAGAACTGTAAGTTTGGCGCTAACTGTAATCTCAGCACCATTTTGCCCTCTTTTACTCCCCTGACGTTATCTTCTCCTTATCAGGATAATGCATTACCTGCACCCGAAACGCCTTCCTTCCCGGTTCTGGAAGGCCAATGGCGACCTCCAAGGTCCGTCTGATTCTTAACGACTGTTAACGCCGCTCAGCCTTTGGCTGACGGACACAGGTATGCCTTTTGGTGTGCCGTTACTTTCATGGAATCAATCCGATGCCATTAAAATCGTTATGTTTTTCTGCGCAGCTTCTGCTCGCGGGAATGCCCTTTTTCGTCCACGCGGCACCACTGACGTTTAGCTATGCGGTAAGCAGCGCGTTGCAACAATCTCCCGAACTCTCTGCCAGCCAGACGGCGATTCACTCAGCGCAATCTTCAGCTATTCCTGCCGGTAGCTTGCCTGACCCGAAACTGATCACCGGCCTCGACAACTTCCCGGTATCCGGCCCGATGGCGAATTCATTGACCGAAGAATCCATGACCATGGAGAAAATCGGGCTGATGCAGGAAATTCCCAACTCAGCCAAACGCGATGCCCGCGAGGAGGTTGCCAGCGCGCAGATCCAGCTGGCCGGTTCACAACACAGCATCTTGCAGGTTGACGTAGCGCAGGGTGCCGCTGTGGCGTGGCTCAGCCGTTATTATCTCGAACAACAGCTTGGATTATTACACCAGCTTGAACGTGAAAATGACGTACTGGGAACGGCATTGCAGGCACAGATCGTGTCGGGACGAACTCCCCTTGCTGATTCTCTGAATGCAGGCGAAAAACAGGCCGAACTGGCCGATCGTGAAGACCAGCTTCAGGGTGAACTGCGCACCGTCATAGCTAATCTCAGCCGCTATATCGGCGCTGACGCGCAACAGCCGCTGGTGGGCAGCGCCCCTGACTTATCGGTCGATGCTGCGACCTATCTGAAAACCCTGCATAAAACGCCAAAGATTCAGGCTTACAACAGTGAGACGGCGAAAGCGAAAGCTGAGCTGCGGGCGGCACAAGCCGAGAAAAAACCTGACTGGAGTGTCGAGCTGGATTACCAGCGGCGCGACCCGCAATACGGCAACATGGTGTCGGTGCAATTTACCGTCGGCCTGCCGGTGTTTGCCGCCAGTCGTCAGGACCCGCTTATCACGGCCAAAACCCTCGACCTGACGCAGGTCGGCGAGCTGCGTGATGCGGCTATCCGCCAGCAAACTAATCAACTGAATAACGACCTCGCAGATTACGCCACCCTCACCCACCAGATTCAACGCATCGACCAACGTTGGCTACCGCTTGCCCGGCAGAAAGTCACGTTGCTGAACGCGGGTTATGCACGCGGCACCAGCGATAGCGCGGCACTGATAAACGCCCGCAGCGCAGTGCTTGAGCAGCAAATTCGCAAAGTCGGGCTGCAAAGTCAGCGCGCACAACGGGCAGCGACCCTCTATTACACCTTTGCAGGAGTCCAGCAATGAAACGGAATGCCTTTCAACTGGCGGCTCTGGCCGTGGTGTGTATTGCCGTGGGTGGCGCGACGGGTTACTGGTACGCCAACACGCAGGCTATCACTCAGCGTGATGAAATCGCCAAAGACGCTGCACCGGCGGGGAGTCAAGCCCTTTACTGGTATGACCCGATGGCCCCGGCTCAGCATTTTGATAAGCCGGGAAAATCGCCGTTTATGGATATGCCATTAATAGCGAAATACGCTGACGAAACAACTTCAGATAAGGGCGTGCGCATTGACGCAGGCATGGTGCAGAATCTGGCCATCCGCTTGACGACAGTGGTCAAAAGTCAGATCGACAACCGCGTCAGTGTGGTCGCCAACGTGGTACTCAATGATCGCGATGTCGCAATTGTGCAGGCGCGCAGTAATGGTTTTGTGCAACACAGCTATCCGCTGGCAGTGGGTGACGTTGTGAAGGTGGGGTCACCTCTGGTGGACTTGTTGATGCCAGACTGGGCCGGTGCGCAGGGTGAATATCTGGCAATGCGCAGCACCGGCGACCGCGCACTGACCAACGCGGCTAAGCAGCGGCTGTTACTGCTGGGGATGCCTCCTTCCCTGATACGCCAAGTGGAACAAAGCGGCAAACCGCAACCGATATTTACCCTAACCGCGCCGATCACTGGGGTGATTCAGTCCCTTGATGTCCGCCAGGGAATGGCGGTTTCCGGCGGGAATACGCTGATGATGCTAAACGGTATTTCCTCCGTATGGCTGGATGTAGCGGTACCTGAAGCACAAGGCTCGCAGGTCGTGTTGGGCCAACCGGTACAGATAATCTTCCCGGCTTATCCCGGAAAAACCTTCACTGGCAAAGTCAGCACTATTTTGCCGGTCGCCGACGCCGCCAGCCGGACGCTGAAAGTCAGGGTGGAACTGGCGAACCCTCAGCAGCAGTTCAGACCGGGCATGTTTGCTCAGGTCAGTCTGCGCAACAGCAGCGCACCGGATTACCTCACCGTACCCAGCGAGGCGGTGATCCACACCGGCCTGCGCGATGTAGTGATCGTCAGCGATGGGAGTCATCATTTTGCGCCAGTTGATGTCACCCTCGGGCCAGACGCAGCGGGGAAAACAGCGATTATCTCCGGCCTTACTCAAGGCCAACAGGTGGTGGCTTCCGGCCAATTCCTGATTGACTCAGAAGCCAGCCTGCAAGGTCTTCTGGGGCGGATGGGCAGCGCAGAAAACAAGGGGAGCCAGCCATGATTGCACTATTGATTCGCTGGTCGGTCACCAACCGTTTTCTGGTACTGATGGCAACGCTGTTTATCGCCGCTGCCGGTGTCTGGGCCATCAACACCACGCCGGTGGACGCCCTGCCCGACCTGTCTGATGTCCAAGTGATCGTCAGGACCAGTTATCCCGGGCAAGCGCCACAGTTGGTTGAAAATCAGGTGACCTATCCGCTGACCACGACCATGCTCTCGGTGCCGGGCGCACAGACCGTGCGCGGTTATTCCTTTTTCGGTGACTCCTTTGTCTACGTAATTTTTAAGCAAGGCACCGATCTGTATTGGGCGCGTTCGCGGGTGCTGGAGTACCTCAGCCAGGTGCAGTCGCGTTTACCTGCCGGAGCCAAACCCTCCCTTGGGCCTGATGCCACGGGTGTCGGCTGGATTTACGAATACGCCCTGGTGGATAAAAGCGGAACACAGGATTTAAGCCAGTTGCGCAGTTTGCAAGACTGGTTCCTGCGCTTCGAATTGAAAAGTATTCCAAATGTTGCCGAAGTGGCCAGCATCGGCGGCATGGTGAAGCAGTATCAGATTGTGCTCGAACCGCTAAAAATGGCCGCCTATCGCCTGCCTCAGCAGACGGTGATCGCCGCCGTACAGCAGGCTAATCAGGAAGCCGGCGGGTCTGCGGTAGAACTGGCTGAAACAGATTATATGGTCAGGGCTTCCGGCTACCTGAAAACCCTGGATGATTTCAGGCTGATCCCGCTCGGCATCGTGAATGGCATTCCGGTTACCTTGGGGGACGTTGCCACAGTACATATCGGCCCGGAATTACGCCAGGGTGTGGCAGAACTTAACGGTCAGGGGGAAACCGTCGGCGGCGTTATTATTCTGCGTTCCGGCGAAAATGCCCGCACCACCATTGCCAGCGTGAAAGAGAAACTCCACGAATTACAGCGCAGTTTACCCACCGGCGTCGAGATCGTGCCGGTGTATGATCGCAGCAAGCTGATTGACCGCTCCATCGATAACCTCAGCCATAAACTGATCGAAGAGTTTGTCGTGGTACTGCTGGTTTGTACGCTGTTCTTGTGTCATTTCCGCTCTGCGCTGGTGGCTATCATCTCGCTGCCGCTCGGCATCATGATCGCCTTTATTCTGATGCGAATTCAGGGGATCAACGCCAACATGATGTCGTTGGCCGGGATTGCGATTGCCATCGGGGCAATGGTCGATGCGGCTATCGTGATGATCGAAAATGCCCACAAAAAAATCGAATATTGGAGTGCAGAACATCCCGGAGAGAAGTTGGAGGGACAGGCGCATTGGGAGGTGATCACCGAGGCGGCAACCGAAGTCGGCTCCGCGCTATTCTTCAGTTTACTGGTGATCACCCTGTCGTTTATTCCGGTCTTCACGCTGGAGTCGCAGGAAGGCAAATTGTTTAGCCCTCTGGCCTTCACGAAAACTTATGCCATGGCCGGTGCAGCCCTGCTGTCGGTGACCCTGATCCCGGTGCTGATGGGCTACTGGATACGCGGCCGCATCCCCGACGAAACCCGCAATCCAATAAATCGTGGTCTGACCCGCGTTTACCGGCCAATGCTCGATGGAGTATTAACCCGCCCTAAAATCACATTACTACTGGCCGTTCTTATTCTGTTGACCACGCTGTGGCCGCTCAGCCGCATCGGTTCGGAATTCATGCCCGCCATTGATGAAGGTGACCTGCTGTATATGCCGTCGGCCCTGCCCGGTCTTTCGGTATCGAAAGCGGCCGAATTGCTGCAACAAACTGACCGGTTGATCAAAACCGTGCCTGAAGTGCAGAGTGTATTTGGCAAAGCAGGAAGGGCTGAAAGTGCCACTGACCCTGCTCCGGTGGAGATGTTTGAAACCACTATTCAGTTCAAACCTCGGGATCAATGGCGCCAGGGCATGACGCCGGAAAAACTGGTGAAAACGCTGGACGATGTAGTGAAAGTCCCGGGCCTAGCCAATATCTGGGTGCCGCCGATCCGCAACCGGATCGACATGCTGGCCACCGGGATTAAAAGTCCGATCGGGGTGAAAATCTCAGGCCCTACGCTAAGTGCTATCGACAACACCGCGCAAGCCGTAGAACGGATCGCAAAAACGGTACCGGGCGTGAACTCTGCATTAGCCGAGCGCTTGACAGGCGGTCATTACATTGACGTCGATATCAACCGTACCGCCGCCAGCCGTTACGGCCTAAACATTGCTGACGTCCAGGCAATTGTCTCTTCCGCTATCGGTGGGGCAAATATTGGGGAAACGGTGGAGGGGCTGGCGCGCTACCCGATCAACCTACGTTATCCACGTGAAACCCGCGACTCACTCAGCGGATTACGTAACCTGCCGATATACACCCCATCAGGGCAACAAATCACCCTGGCCACCGTGGCAACGTTGAACATCAGCGAGGGGCCACCGATGATCAAAACGGAGAATGCACGTCTTTCGGGGTTGGTCTATATCGACACCAACAACAGCGATATTGCCCGTGTTGCTGAGGCGCTGCGCCATGCGGTTGATCAGCAACTGCAACTCGCACCCGGCGTCAGTATCGAATACGCAGGGCAATTTGAATATCTGCAACATGCGATGCAACGCCTGAAACTGGTGGTTCCAGCAACGCTTGCCATCATATTCTTCCTGCTCTATCTGATTTTCCGTCGGTTGGAAGAAGCGGCACTGATCATGCTGACCCTGCCTTTTGCCATGATCGGTGGCATTTGGTTGCTCTATCTGCTTGGCTACAATCTGTCGATAGCTTCCGGCATCGGCTTCATCGCTCTGGCCGGTGTTTCGGCAGAATTCGGCGTGATCATGCTGGTCTATCTGCGTCAGGCTATGGCCGGGCACAACCCACAAAACCTGCCGCTGACGGCGTCAGAAATGGATGCCATCATTCGTGAAGGAGCAACCTTACGCGTCAGGCCAAAAGCCATGACCGTGGCGGTGATACTGGCCGGATTGGTACCTATTTTACTCAGCAGCGGCACTGGCTCAGAAGTGATGAGCCGGATAGCTGCGCCAATGGTGGGCGGCATGATCAGCGCGCCTCTACTGTCGATGTTTATCATTCCCGCTGTCTGGCGGCTGATCGCCGAACGCAAATTCTCTGTACGTAAATCCTCAGCCTCTTTGCCAACACCTCATTCTCATGACCTCAACCCGTAAAGGAAATATCATGTTTAGAATCATCACTGTTATTGCTATCTCGATACTATTTTCTGCAACGGCGATGGCTGCTGAAAAAAACCTGTCCGGTGATATTACCGGAATGAAAATGGCAGACAATCCGGTAAAAAATGACACGGCCTATGCCAGCGGCATCGTGGAAAATGTAAATATCACCGCTGGCAAGGTAACGCTGCAACACGGCCCGATTGCCGCCATCAACTGGCCAGCCATGACCATGGAGTTCAACGTGGTGGATCCGGCGTTGTTAAAAGGCATCAACGAAGGGGAAGTTGTCGATTTCACCCTGAAAGCGGAGAATAACAATCAAGTAGTGATTGCGATTGAGGCTAAAAAATAGCGCCATAAAAAAACCCGGCAATGCCGGGTTTTCTCTAAAATATTGGTGCTGATGGGCGATTAGAAGTTGTAGCCGATCACGCCGTAATAACCCCAGCCGGTAGACTTCACGTCGAAGTTACCCTGGCCGAAGTTCAGCTCAGCACCGTCTTGCCACTGGCCACCGTTGTGGAAGTAACGTGCCACAAGCGAGTAGTGCCAATGGGTATAGTTCAGCGAGAGAATATGACTGGATGCGACAGAGTTGCTTGAACGCGCTTTACGGCCATTCACATCAGTGAAGTCGTCTTTACCCAAATCGGAACCCCAGTCGAAGTTGGTGAAGCCGATGTAACTCAGGTTACCGCCCCATAGTGGAGTCAATGGCACGAAATATTTAATTTTGAAACGGTAGCCGTCCCAGCTATTTTCATTGGCAGCGCTGTAGTTTTCCCACTGGTATTTTGCATACACATTCAGTGACAGGCTCATTGGCAAGTGGGTATCGATGTCAGTACCCAGACCCATATACCAAGTGTTCTGACGGTTATCGCTGTCCGGGCCCATATCGTAGATATAGTTGTTGGCGAAGTACCACTCTTTGAACGGCCCGAAGCTCAGATCGGTATTGGTCAGTTTGTCTATAGAGAAACGCGGTTCGATTTCCATAAACAGCGGGGAACCGTTCTTATCCCAGATCCCGGTGTCGTTGCCGTTACCGGCCCCGAAGGTTTTTGGAATATCAATATAGCCGTAGAAATCAAACCAGTCTTTGTGCGCGAAGGCTTCATATTCTAAATAGACGTCATTACGAATCGTTGGTCCGAAACGCGTATCGGCGCTGCCTACCACGTTAACGCTTTGATGCCACCAGTCGGAAACGAATTCCCCGTTAGTGTCATCCGCCAGCGCTGTTGCGCTGTAAGACAAGGCTAAAAGTGCGCCAGCTGCAATAATTTTATTGTTCATTTGTTTACCAGAAGCGGATTAGGAAGCTACTCCCTGCCAGAAGGAGACAATTTTTAAGAAACATGCACGCCTGAATCTCTGCTCAGGACCACTGCCTGTTTAAAACCGTAATTGGCATGCCACATCACTACGCATAAAAAAGAATCTGAAACTGTGGTCTGCACCAAATTGCCGAGCCATTAATGCAGAGGTTGGGCAATTTCCAGTCACTCCAAATCGGATTCAACTTTTGTTAGCTAATAAATAGACTTGGTCAATGTTTGTCAATTCTTGTTTCATCCTGATACATAGTTTGTGTGATGGGAGTCACACAAGCTTCACATATTGCTGATAAGCGCATTTTTATGCTGAGGAAAACATTTATTGAGCAAAATATGCACATATGACAACTGGCGTGATAACATGATGACAATTAGCAAAATAAGGGGATCCTCATGCAAACTAAAATTTCAGATCTGCACTCCAAAAACTCGCACGTTCCTGCAATGCGTCTTTGGCAATCTGCGGGGCTTCCCGCAAGCGGAGGAATAAGTTTGATTAATGCCATACAGAAAGGTTTTTCGGTGGATAGTATCAATCGCCTGAATGCCGAACTGGGGTGGTCAAAAATGGCTTTGCTTGAAATTATGGGAATTAACGAACGCAGCTTCGCCCGCCGCAAAGCGGAAAATGGCCTGCTGAAAACAGATGAGAGCGAGCGTGTTGCACGGCTGATTCGTATTATTGATGCCGCCACCGATCTGTTCGAAGGGGATCGTGTATCCGCTCTTGAGTGGATACGCCGCCCTTCCCCTGCGCTGGCCGGAATGCCACCGGTGGAAATGTTAACGTCAGAAGCTGGCGCGCTGGAAGTTAACCGCCTGATTGGCAGGCTGGAGTACGGAGTGTTTGGTTGAAGCTCTATCGCATCGTCAAAACCAAACATCTGGCGACGGCATGGTCGGGTTCAGGTGCGCAACTGTTTGGTGGCCGGTGGAATCCGCCGGGTAAGCCAGTGGTGTATCTCGCTACCAGCATTTCTTTGGCGATACTGGAGATCATGGTGCATTTGCAAAGCAGCCTGCTATTACAGACCTACACCTTGCTGAGTATTGAGATCCCAGAAGACAAATTACCGCAGCTGGATTTGTCTCAGTTACAGTCTGACTGGAAAGACCCCTCGCCACCGGACAGCACCCAAAGTCTGGGGGAGCAATGGCTGCTGGCCGGCGAAAGCGTAGGTTTACGGGTACCCTCAGTGATTGTACCCAGTGAATTCAACGCCATTATGAATCCACAGCATGCAGATTTCGCCGCTCTGCTTGAGACTGTACAGACAGAAATCATGGTGTTTGATCCGCGTCTGACATAAGGCCAGACACGAGATGCACGTTAAGACGAGCGGCGATTACTGCGGTAAATTAACCATAATGCAATGGAAAGACAGGGAATTGCCGCGATACGTTGCCATGAAAGCTCGATAGTCGGGTTCTGCAACCAACCGAAATTATCAATTAGCATACCCATCGTCAGTTGCCCAAGAATGACAGCCACCGTCGCCGCAGCAGTGCCAATACGCGGGACGGCAGTGACCATAATAATAATGTAGGGTACGCCAAGCAGTGCGCCCATCAGTTGCCACTTAGGCACCGTCAGCAGAGTCGCGGTTTGTGGTGTCTCAATAAACAGGATCAGCACAGCGGTGATCGCCGCGCCCACGCTAAAGGTCAGAAAAGCACTTTTCAGTACCCCGACTTTTTCGCCCAGTTTGCCATTGACCGCTGCCTGCATGCTTAAGGCTGCACCGGCGATCACGGCCAGAATAATCATTAACAGTTCAGTCATGTTCAGCTCCAGGCAATCAAAATCAACGCGGCCAATATAAACGCCAACGCAAGCAAACGTTCGCTGCCGACTTTTTTCGCCGGACTGCCAAACCAACCGAAGTGGTCAATCATCAGACTTTTGGCGACCTGACCAGAGAGAATGGCGATCATCGTCAGGCCAATACCAATCAGCGGCGTGGCCAGCGTCAGGACAATCACATAAACCGGCCCCAGCACTCCACCCAGCAGTTGCCATCCAGGTAGTTGAGTAAATGCAGGTGCATTGCGTGGGCTAAAGAAAAGCACCAGTAAACCTGTCAGCACCGATCCAACACCAAAAATACTCAGCGTGGCCCATAAATGGCCAACTTCAGTTCCCAACGGACCAATCAGCCCAGCCTCAACTGATAGCCCCATACCCGCCAACACCACCAGCGGAATTAAGATCAGATTCATTGTGTTCCTGTTATGCCGCGAAAAAAGAAGCGGACTATAACGTAGCGTAGCATTGCTAAAAACAGGATAATCAGAAAAACACTTTTGCGAGATACGCATAAATGGAAGATTTTAATCAGATCAACTTCAAGTCACTGCGACTCTTTGTAGCGGTACTGGATCAGGGCAGTTTTTCAGAAGTGGCTCGCCGCGAGGCCATTTCGCCGTCCACCATTTCGCGGGTAATCAAGCAGATGGAGCAGGCGCTGAAAACGCAATTACTCTATCGCAATACCCGAACGGTAAGCCCAACTGAATCCGGTAAACTGCTCGCTCACCACGCCCGTCAGGTGCTCGGGCAGCTTGAGCAGGCAATGCGCGGTTTACAGGAACAGGATCTGGAGCCGGGCGGCCTGGTACGGATCAATGCGCCGGTGGTGTTTGGCCAACGCCATATTGCCCCCTGGCTGCATGAGCTGTGCAGCCGCTATCCCAAACTGAACGTTGAATTGATGCAAACCGATGATTTTATCGATCCCTTGCACGACGCCACCGATTTACTGATCCGCATCGGCGTGATGGCCGATTCCAGCCTGCAGTCACGCACGCTTGGGCATCAGCATTTCAAACTGGCCGCCAGTGCAGCTTATCTGGCACGCGCCGGAATTCCCGCTATCCCTGAGGAACTGGAACAGCACAGTTGTCTGGTATTTAAAGGTTTTGCCGGCTCGCAGCGCTGGTTCTTTCGCCAACCTCGCACGACATGGAAGCCTTACAGCTTGCAGGGTGTGCTCACCAGCAATAATGCGGAAACCCTGACGCAGGCCGCTATAAACGGCATGGGGCTGGTGGTCTTCCCGACCTGGCTGATAGGCGACGCCTTGCATGACGGCCGGCTGGTCAGCGTACTGGATGAGTATCAGGTATCGACATCGCTGGAGGCCCAGACCATTTCTGCCGTTTACCCAAACAGTAAACAGCCATCCATGAAAGTCCGCGCGGTGATTGATTTTCTGTTAGAAAAATTCGGCGAGCCACCTTATTGGGAACGGTGAGCAATGGGGCATTGCGGAACCTTTGGGTTGCCACCAAAACCGGCTTGGTCAAATTCAAATTCAAAACCTTGGGTTGCCAACCAAACCGGCCTGAAGAGGCGCCTATCGCCGCGCCCCTTCAGAATCCCCGGCTCTTAAAAACAACAGCTACGCGGGTCACAATGGCCGTGTTTCAGGTATCTCAGTGATAGCCGCAAAAAGTCATCGCTTCGCGATCCCCGGCTGCGGGTTTACTCGACCTTTGGCCTCGCCCTTCGGGCCGTCGCAGTGCGACGTTGTCTCGCCACCGACTTGCCGGTGACTTTTTGAATGCGGCCGAAGCATTTCTAAATTCAAGTTCAAGTTCAAGTTCAAGTTCAAGTTCAAGTTCAAGTTCAAAGCCAGACTGTCTTGTCTTTTAAAATGTCGAGGCCACATTCAAAAATGGCGCTGAGCAAGTGGTTCGAGACCCGAGGCTCGAAACCCGCAGCGAAGGAACCGCCTAATTGCGGCTATCACAGTGGCCACTGAAACGCGGCCATCCCAACTTGCGCAGCTACTGTTTTTAAAAAGCCCGGGATTCCAAAGGACGGCGGCGATTGGCCGCCCTTTGGTCGGTGTGGGCCGACGCCCACGACCTTGAATTTGAATTTGAATTTGAAATTAAAGACTTAAAGCAGGTTTGCGCAGCAGCCCAATAGCGGTTAAAGGGCCCCTGAAACGCCCTCAAATTTCATACTAATATGCGGTATTCCATCTTCGTCATAGATCTCCGTGTAGGCCACAAACCCTAAACTCCCGTAGAATTTTTGCAAATGCGCCTGTGCCGAAAGAATGACCTGCGCATCGGGCCAGTGCTGTTTGCAGGAGGCGAGCGCCCTTTCCATCAATTGGTAGCCCAGCTTCAACCCGCGTGCCACTGGGGCAATGATCACCCGGCCAATTGCCACTTCGTCGTCCAGATTAAGGATTCGAAGATAAGCCACCGGCTCGCCGTTTTGCCAGCCAATCACATGACGGTTTTCACCGATCAGATCGCGCCCATCAATATCCTGATAAACACAAGCCTGCTCGACCACAAATACCTCACTGCGCAATGCCAGAATGGCGTAAAGCTGCACCGCGCTGAGCTTACTGTGGTGTGAATCCTGCCAGACGATATCATTGTTTTTATCGGTCATGAATATTCCTGTTATTACACAATGTGGATGTTGAACGGCAGCTAAAAAAAAGAGATAACCCGAAGATTATCTCTTTTTATCATGCTGTAACGATAAAGACAGCAGGGCTCTTCATTAGACCAATGATTTAACCCTCTTTACCGGTGCCTCACCTGCCACATAATACTCAGCAGTGCTTTTCGCCAGTGGCTCACGCCCGCGAATTTTATCGGCAATTTTCTCAGCGATCATGATAGTGGTTGCGTTCAGATTGCCGGTAATAATTTGCGGCATGATCGAAGCATCTACTACACGCAGGCTCTGCATGCCGTGTACTCGCCCCTGTCCGTCAACGACGGACATCTCATCGTTGCCCATCTTGCACGAACAAGATGGATGGAAGGCAGTTTCACCGTGTTCGCGGATAAAAGCATCAAGTTGCTCATCGGTCTGCACGTCTACGCCTGGGCTGATTTCACGCCCGCGATAAGGGTCCAGCGCCGGTTGTGCCATGATTTCACGGGTAATGCGGATAGCATCACGGAACTCATGCCAGTCCTGTTCGCTGGACATATAGTTGAATAGAATGCTCGGATGCTGGCGCGGATCTTTTGATTTTACCTGCACGCGACCGCGGCTTGGCGAACGCATAGAGCCAACGTGAGCCTGGAATCCGTGCTCATTCACCGCATTGCTGCCGTTGTAGTTAATCGCCACTGGCAAGAAGTGATACTGAATATTCGGCCAGGCAAACTCTTCACGGCTGCGGATAAAGCCGCCTGCTTCAAACTGGTTACTGGCACCGACGCCGGTCCCCTTAAAGAGCCACTCTGCACCGATCATCGGCTGGTTGTGCATCTGCAACGCCGGGTACAGTGAAACTGGCTGCGTGCAGCTGTATTGCAGGTACATCTCCAGATGATCCTGCAGATTTTCGCCGACGCCCGGCAGGTCATGCACTACCGGAATATCCAGACCATTCAACAACGCCGCCGGCCCTACGCCGGAGCGTTGCAAAATCTGCGGCGAGGCAATCGCACCACTACACAGCAGGATTTCACGTTTGGCGTTGACGGTTTTGGCATTATATTCATCGCCTTTAAAATAGCTGACACCCACCGCGCGTTTACCGTCGAACAAAATTTTGTCGGTCAATGCATGGGTAATAATTGTCAGATTGGAACGTGGTTTGGCCTGATCCAGATACCCGCGCGCCGTGCTGGCGCGACGGCCTTTAGGCGTCACCGTACGGTCCATCGGGCCGAAACCTTCCTGTTGATAACCGTTAAGGTCTTCAGTCGCCGGATAACCAGCCTGAACGCCCGCTTCAATCATCGCGTGGAACAGCGGATTATTGCCTTTCTTTGGCGTGGCAACGCTGACCGGGCCATCGCCGCCGTGGAAATCATTCGGGCCGATATCGCGGGTTTCTGCTTTGCGGAAATAAGGCAGGCAGTGCAGGTAGCTCCACTCTTCCAGGCCCGGCATCGAAGCCCAATTATCGAAATCCATGGCGTTGCCGCGGATATAGCACATGCCGTTAATCAGCGACGAACCACCCAGTCCCTTACCGCGCCCGCACTCCATGCGGCGGTTATTCATGTAAGGCTCAGGCTCGGTTTCATACGCCCAGTTATAGCGTTTCCCCTGCAACGGGAAAGCCAGTGCCGCAGGCATCTGGGTGCGGAAATCCATCCGATAGTCGGGGCCACCGGCCTCGAGCAACAGTACGCTGACGTTGCTGTCTTCGGTTAATCGGGTGGCAAGTACGTTGCCGGCAGAACCTGCGCCAATAATGATGTAATCGTAATCCATTGATTTCTCCTATGCGGATGGCGGATTAAAAGACCGAACTGAATTCGCCCAGCTCAACCTGCACGGATTTAACTTGGGTGTAATGTTCAAGGGTGCTGACGCCGTTCTCACGGCCCACACCTGAGTGCTTATAACCACCGACCGGCATGGCCGCGTCAGATTCACCCCAGGTGTTAATCCAGCAAATTCCAGCTTCCAACTGGTGAATAACGCGGTGTGCGGTGTTAAGGTCCTGTGTCACCAACCCGGCGGCCAGACCATATTCGGTATGGTTGGCACGGCGCACTACTTCCTCTTCGCTGTCGTAGGTCAGGATGCTCATCACCGGCCCAAAGATCTCTTCGCGCACGATAGTCATATCATCGCGGCAGTCAGTAAATACCGTCGGCGCAACATAGGCGCCTTTGGCATAGTCGCCGTCGATAATGCGGTCGCCACCGGCCAGCAGTCGGGCGCCTTCACGCTTGCCACTTTCTATGTAGCGCAGCACGGAGTCCCGGTGCGCGAAGCTTACCAGCGGGCCGAAATTGACATTTTCATCAGTCGGGTCGCCCAAACGGATACGTTGCACGCGCCCGAGGATTTTGGCTTCAAACTCTGCCTGACAGGCTTTCGGCACAAAAACGCGGGTGCCGTTGGTACAAACCTGACCAGAACTGTAGAAGTTCGCCATCATGGCAATGTCAGCGGCTTTATCGAGACAGGCATCCGGGAAAATAATCAGCGGCGATTTACCGCCCAACTCCATCGTGACCTCTTTAAGACTCGAAGCAGAAGCGCTGGCCATCACTTTCTTGCCGGTGGCAACGCCGCCTGTGAAAGAGATTTTGGCAATGTGCGGGTGGTCAGTAAGGGCCTGACCCACGCTGGCACCGCTGCCGGTTACCACGCTGAAGACACCATCAGGCACACCCGCTTCGGTATAGATTTCGGCCAGCTTCAGCGCGGTCAGTGAGGTCACTTCGCTTGGTTTGAAGATCATCGCATTACCGGCCGCCAACGCCGGAGCTGATTTCCACAACGCTATTTGAATAGGGTAGTTCCAGGCACCGATACCGGCCACGACGCCAAGTGGTTCACGGCGGGTGTAAACAAAAGCAGAGTCGCGCAGCGGAATTTGCTGGCCTTCAATGGCCGGGATCAGCCCGGCGTAGTACTCCAACACGTCTGCACCGGTGACAATATCCACCGCCGTCGTTTCAGACAGGGGTTTGCCCGTATCTGCAGTTTCGATGGCGGCCAGCTCGTCATTACGTTCGCGCAGAATATCCACCGCGCGGCGCAAAACTCGCGAGCGCTGCATGGCAGTCATTGCCGCCCAGACTTTCTGGCCCTGACGTGCGGCGCTGACGGCTAAATCGACATCTTCGGCCGTGGCGTTTTGCAGTGTGGCAATGACTTCGCCATTGGCCGGATTGATGGCATCAAACGTCTCGTTGCCAGTGCTTTCCTGATAGCGTCCATCGATATACAGTTTTTGGGTGCCGTAGCGGGACATAATGATGTTCTCCTCGATCAGTGCGGTCTGAGTTCAGGCAGCCGGACGGGGCTGCGAAATTTGTGATTCAATAAAGCGATAGGTTATCTGTAACGCTTCATCGCGGTTGAAGGCCTTGCCGCTGAGTGCGGCTCTTAACCACAGACCGTCAATCAGCCCGGCCATACCTTGGGCTGCTAAACGCGCCGCATCCTTAGGCAAAAAACGCCTGAACTCAGAACATAAATTTGAATAGAGCCGGCGGCTGTTCACCTGCTGCAGGCGATGCAACTGCGGGTGATGCATACTGCTGGCCCAAAAGGCCAGCCAGGTTTTCATCGCCGCGCTGTTGGTCTGGCTGTCGTCGAAATTAGCTTCGGCGATAGCATGGAGCCTCGCCGTCGGGGCATTGTCATCAAGCCGTGACAACCTTTCCTGCACCCCTTCCCCCAAGTGACTGAGCAGATAACGCATGGTGGCCTCCAGCAAACCATTCTTGTCACGAAAGTAGTGACTGATGATGCCATTGGAGACGCCAGCGCGGCGGGCAATTTGCGAAATGGAGGTTTCATGCATCCCCACCTCGTTGACTGCGGCCAGTGTTGCTTCAATCAATTGCTGCCGTCTTATCGGCTGCATTCCTACTTTGGGCATGGGTCCGACTCCTGAAAAAATAGCCCCGCCGAAAACCGTTTCAACCTCGAATTTAAACTGCGCTTTCGGACATTGATAACCTCGTTACTGACTCTATTTAACTTTTTTTTGATTGAACGTTCAATTAAAAATGAATATATTTTATTTCCAGTACGTTAGTGATTTGTATGTGAAATGTACTGATATTTATTCTAATTCATTGAAATTAAGTTAATTATTCATATAACAGGGGATACGATGGCTGCTGTCGATAAGACTGACAAACTGTCCGATAAACCACGTGACGAACTCAATAAGGTGGTTTTTTTCACCTCAGCGGGATTAATTCTGGCGTTTACGCTGATGTCTATTTTCTACACCGAACTGTCGGGAAAATGGCTCAGCCATACGCTTAACTGGGTGTCCGAAACTTTTGGCTGGTATTACATGCTGGCTGCAACGCTGTACATCGTGTTTGTATTGTTCATTGCCTGTTCGCGCTTTGGCTCGATAAAACTCGGCCCTGAACAATCCAAACCCGAATTCAGTATGATGAGCTGGGCTGCCATGTTATTCGCTGCCGGGATTGGCATCGATCTGATGTTCTTCTCCGTCGCCGAGCCGGTGACGCAATATATGCTACCGCCGGAGGGCCAGGGACAGACCCTGGAGGCGGCGCGACAGGCCATGACCTGGACACTGTTCCACTACGGTTTAACCGGCTGGGCGATGTATGCCCTGATGGGTATCGCGCTGGCCTATTTCAGCTACCGCTATAACCTGCCGCTGACTATCCGCTCGGCGCTCTATCCGATTTTCGGCAAGCGTATTTATGGCCCAATCGGCCATACGGTGGATATCGCGGCGGTGGTCGGGACTATCTTTGGGATCGCGACTACGCTGGGTATCGGCGTTGTGCAGCTCAATTACGGCCTGAAAGTCCTGTTCCAGATCCCCGAGAACCTCACCGTGCAGGCATCGCTAATTTTGCTCTCCGTGGTGATGGCAACGGTGTCGGTGACCTCCGGGGTGAACAAAGGCATCCGTATTCTTTCTGAACTGAACGTACTGCTGGCGGTGGGATTGATCTTGTTCCTGCTGTTCTTCGGCAATACCGAGTTCTTGCTCAATGCGCTAGTCCTGAACATCGGCGACTATATCAACCGCTTTATGGGCATGACGCTCAACACCTTTGCCTTTGACCGTCCAACCGAGTGGATGAACAGCTGGACCCTGTTCTTCTGGGCATGGTGGGTAGCGTGGTCCCCGTTCGTCGGCCTGTTCCTTGCGCGTATTTCACGTGGCCGTACCATTCGTCAATTTGTATTGGGTACGCTGATCATTCCGTTTGTCTTCACCCTGCTGTGGTTGTCAATCTTCGGTAATAGCGCGCTCTACCAGATCATTCATGGCAATCTTGATTTCGCCAACGAAGTGATTGCCCATCCCGAACGCGGTGTCTACAGCCTGCTGGCGCAGTATCCAGGCTTTACACTGAGTGCGTCGGTTGCCACCATTACGGGTCTACTGTTTTATGTCACCTCGGCGGATTCCGGTTCACTGGTGCTGGGTAACTTCACCTCAAAACTGGTGGATATCAATAACGATGCGCCGAACTGGCTGCGGATTTTCTGGTCACTGACCATCGGAATTCTGACCCTCGGGATGTTGATGACCGACGGGATCTCGGCACTGCAAAACGCCACAGTGATCATGGGGCTACCGTTCAGCTTTGTGATTTTCTTCATCATGGCGGGCTTGTATAAGTCACTGCGGCTGGAAGACTTCCGACGGGCCAGTACGCAACAGTCGCTGGCACCGATGCCGACATCAGGCGGTGATGCGGTATTAAACTGGAAGCAGCGTCTGTCGCGGGTGATGAATTACCCTGGCACCACGCATACCTTGCGCATGATGGATCAGGTGTGTCGTCCGGCAATGCTCGACGTAGCGCAGGAGCTGAAACTGCGCGGTGCCAAAGTAGAGTTCAACGAGCACGAACCGCTGGAAGACGAGAAGCTCAATCACTTCGAACTGATTGTGGCTCTGGGCGAAGAGCAGAACTTTGTGTATCAGATCTGGCCGGTGCGTTACGCCGTACCGGGCTTTACCTACCGGGCCCGCTCTGGAAAATCACATTATTACCGTCTGGAAACCTTCCTGCTGGAAGGCACTCAGGGTAATGATTTGATGGACTTCACCAAACATCAGGTGATCAATGACATTCTCGATCAGTACGAACGTCATCTGAACTTCCTGCACATCAATCGCGAAGCGCCAGGCAATACGCTGACGTTTCCTGAGTAAGATCTACAAGGTATAAAAAAACCCGCGCAAGCGGGTTTTTACTTTTCTATCAGAACATTAAATATTCACTAACTCAGCCCGGTGCACATCAGTACTTTTCACTCCGGCGCTTTCCAGCTTTTCCTCAGCTTCCTGCACATCCTCGCGGTCGATTTCAAGACTTTCCTGACTACTTCCCTGCTGTGGGGTCAGTGCCAGTTCAACCATAATCGGGAAGTGATCGGAACCCATCGGTGGCAGGCGTTGCATGTCAATCAGGGTGAATTCTTTACTGTGGAAAACGTGGTCCAGCGGCCAGCGTAAAAACGGCAAACTCGCGTGGAATGTGTTGAACATACCACGTCCGCGACGCGGATCCAGCAGACCGCTGACTTTCATAAACAGCCGCGTAGTACGCGACCACGCCACGTCGTTCAGGTCACCAGTAACGATGGTCGGATAGCTCGCGCGAGCGGCGGTATGGCCAACCGCGACCAGCTCACCATCGCGGTTAGTGGATTCGTCATCTTCCGTCGGACTTGGCGGCATCGGGTGCAGACAGTGCAGGATAACCTGATCGCCTGACGTAAGCTCAACGCGAAAGTGCATCGACGGGATACCATCAGCAACCAGATACTGAATTTTTCCGTCAAAGATCGGCAGGCGTGAGTAAACGTGCATGCCATACAGATTGTCGAGCGGGCACCTCAGGCTGTGTGGATAGTCCGCTTCCAGCGGCGCCATTCGATCTTCCCACCACGAATCCGTTTCCAGCAGCACCAGAATATCCGGGCGGTTCTCTTTTACAATGTTCAGCAAACGGGCAGATTCGCGGTTGGTCATCAACACGTTGCAGTTAATGATTTTTAGCCTCGGGTGCCCATTGGGTAGGGTCTTTTTAACCTGCACCGGATACAGCGGCGTATAAGGTAAAATCCACCAGGCCTGATAACTCATACAGGCCAGCGACAGCAGCACGATAAGCGTCGCCAGCGGGCCGCCTAATGGCAAAATCCACAGTTCAGTCAGCAGAAAAATCAGCGATAGCGTGGCCATTTGAAAGCGGGGGAAATCCCACACTCTTACCCACCAACGCTGATTTTTTGATAAAGGCAGTAAGGTCAGCAACGTCATAATGACGGTTAATACGCTGACAACAATTCGAAATGTCTGCATGAAATTAAGGCTCACTCAGGGTATCGGCATGGCGCCAATGCAATTGCGGTGAAAGATAACATTGATTTTGCGCGGGCTGCTGCTCGTTAATCAGGCCGATGACAATGTCAAAACAGTGGATCGCCAACTCAGGGCAATCCTGCGCCACAGTATCAATTTTTACCGAGAGAGAGTCATATAAATAATGATCATCGAAACTGCATAGATGGATATCACTTTCCAGTAATTTGTGCTGGCTCATGTAGCGCAGCACCCCTTCCATCAACCCGCAGGATGCCACGTAGAGCGCTTTCGGCGGCCGCCCGAGACGGGCGCAGAGATTGGCAAACATTTCATAGCCAGAGCTGGGATGGTAATTGCCGTACAGGATCCATTCAGGTTTTAGGGTCACCCCGGCACGCTCCAGCCCGAGCTGATAACCTGCCAGACGATCGCGGGTCGGGGAAATACGCGGCTGCCCGCCCAGAAAGTAGAACTCCTCCTGCTGATACTTTGCCACTTTTTCAACCAACGCAGCCGATGACTCGATAGCTTCGCAAACCACCAGCGGCAGTTCAGTGTCACTCATATGACGGTCAAACAGCACGACCGGCAATTGCTGGCTGATTTTCTGATATTCCGCATCATTGAGCATACTGGAGGCCACAATCAGACCGTCGACCTGACGCTGAATGAGGTTATTGACCACCGTCATTTCCTGACTGGTGTTTTCATCGGTGCAGGCAATCAGCAACTGCATGCCGTTTTCACGGCATAAGTTCTCAAGTTCGTGGGAGCAGGCCGCAAAGCCGTAGTTGGTCATCTCCGGCACCACCAGCCCCAGCGTATAACTGCGCGTTACGTTGAGGGAACGAGCGTGAATGCTGGGTTGATAATGTTGGTCAGCCGCGACCGCGAGAACGCGGTCGCGTGTGGCATCAGAGATACGGAATTTTTTGCTATGTCCGTTAAGCACCTGGCTGGCAGTCGATTTCGACACGCCAGCCAGTTCGGCTATGCCGCTGATAGTGATGCGTTTGGTCTTTTTCACTGCGCCATATTCTGTTGTCCGGAAAGACTTTTATTCTATCACGCAATCGGCTAACGACCAGTGGCGCAGCGCAATCGGCTGCTTTCCACTGAAGATGAGTTGTGCCGGTAAAACAGGGAAATAACGCGAGGACATCACCGCTTCACCGCCGTTGATGAAAATCTCAACGCTGGAACTGTCGCACATGAGGCTCAAATGACGTAAGGCACCGCGCCAGACGCGTTGCTCAAGTTCCCCGCTGCGGCGGTTTTTGCGCGAAAGCTTCAACCACTCGCCGTCCCACGCCAAAGCGAGGTCTCCACCCACATCTGCCCTGAACGGCTGATCTGTTTCGATTTCAACTTCAGCGTGCGACACCTCCCAGACCGGCGCTTCCTGGGCAATACCCTGCCATTCCTGCATCTCACCGCGAAGCTGTTGCAACTCCCGCGCTGGGCGCTGAATGACCTTGCCGTCTTCGAGCGTCAACTCACGCAGGCAGGTCATCGTATGGAGCCAGCCCTGTTCGAGCGTCGGCTGATAGAATTCATCGCCATCCGGGATACCCATCCAGCCGATCAACAGGCGGCGGCCATCGTCGCTCAGCGTAGTTTGCGGCGCATAAAACTCGAAACCCAAATCCAGTTCATGGAAATCACCGTGTGGAAAATGCCCCTCATCATAGTCCAACTGCCCGATGAAATAACCAGACTGGAACGTATTCTGATAACGGTCAGATTCCGCAGGTAAGCCCTGCGGACAACAGATCAACACGTCGCTGCCGGAGAGCCTGAACAGGTCAGGACATTCCCACATGTAACCAAATTCGCTCAATCCGTTCAGGCCGGATCCGGCAATTTCGCCGAGTGACTGCCACGTCAGCAAATCAGCGGAACGCAGCAAAAGCACTTTGCCTTGCAGCTGCAGATCCTGGGCACCCAGTACCATGTACCAGTGGCTAAGGTGCTGCCACACTTTTGGATCACGCACGTGGCCGGTGTAACCCCCAGGTAAATCCAACACCGGACCGGTTTTATCAAATTCACCGTGCGCATTTTCACGTGCCAGACACTGAAATGCCGTGCGGCTGCCGTCGGAATATTTCACGTTGCCGGTATAAACCAGCGTCAGTTGGCCGTTATCCACCACCGCCGAACCAGAATAGCAACCGTGCGATTCATAGGTTTCCGCCGGTGCCAGCGCCAGAGGCTCATGCCGCCAGCTCAGCAAATCGGCAGAACTCCAGTGCCCCCAGAATTTTGCACCATGCGCGCAGGCCAGCGGATTCCATTGATAGAACAGATGATAACGACCGTTATGCTGAACGAATCCGTTCGGGTCATTGAGCAAACCGACCGGCGGCGCAAGATGCCAACCGGGACGGTACGGATCGGCGGCGGCTTTTACCTGCCCCGCCACCACGCTGCGCAGCGCCTGCTTCAGTAAACTTACTTCCGTCATTATTCACTCTCCGCTTTGTATTTCAGCAGCAATGACAACAGGAAGGCGGTGCCGAAAGCAATCACTAAGCCAATCAAATAGCTGAGTATCGAACTGGCCTGCACAATCGCCAGTCCCGGTATACCGGTCAGGCCGACGGCGGTCATGTTGACGTGCATCGCCACCACCCATGCGCCACCCAGTGCCCCACCGATTAATGCGGCGATAAACGGTTTCATAAAGCGCAGGTTGATACCAAAAATCGCGGCTTCGGTAATGCCTAACATGGCGGAGAATGCAGAGGGTACAGCAATGGCTTTAATTTTTGCATCGCGGGTTTTGAAGTACACCGCCAGGCAGGCACCGCCCTGCGCGACGTTTGCCATCGACCAGATCGGCAGCAGGAAATTCACACCGATGCTCGGGTTACCCAGCAGCCCGGCTTCAATGGCGTGGAAGCTGTGGTGAATACCCGTGATAACAATCACCGAATACAGTCCGCCGAAGATTAGCCCTGCGAACCAGCCCGCATGAGCGATCAAGGTGCTGAGAATAAAGGAGATACCGTCGCCCAGCGCACGACCGGCCGGGCCGATGATCAGGAAGGCGATGAAACCGGAGATAATCACCGTCAGGAACGGCGTTAGGATCAGATCCAGCGCATCGGGGATCACTTTACGCAGGCGTTTTTCGAGGAAACTCATAAACCAGACCGCCAGCAGCACCGGGAATACCGTGCCCTGATAGCCGATCATCGCTATCTCCAAACCAAAGAAATCCATGGTATGGAAACCGCTGGCCACGCCCCAGGCATTCGTCAGTGCCGGATGGGTCAGAATGCCGCCTAAAGTGGCGCCGAGGAACGGGTTACCACCAAACTCACGCGCGGCAGTGAAGCCGATCAGGATCGGCAGAATGATAAACGCCGCCGAACTGAACATGTCGAGCATGATAAAAATCGCGCTCTCGGGATTTGCCCAGCCGTAGGTTTTCACCATGCCGAGCAGACCCATCAGCAGGCCGGACGCCACGATAGCCGGAATGATCGGCACGAAGATATTGGACAGCACGCGCGCGATACGCTGGAACGGATTGAGTTTTTGCGCAGCAATATTTGCCGCTTCGGACTTACTCGATTCGCCAACACCCGCCACCTTAATAAATTCGGCGTGGACTTTGTTCACCAGACCGGTGCCAAAAATGATCTGAATCTGCCCGGCATTACTGAAGCAACCTTTCACACCTTCGACTTTTTCGATGGCACTTCTGTTGACCAGGCTGTCATCGATCAGCACCAGACGCAGGCGTGTTGCACAGTGCGCAGCGCTGGCAATATTGTCTTTACCCCCTAACAATGGAAGCAGTTCTGTCGCGATTGCATTGATGTTCATAGCGTTCCTTTTATTACCCTGAGCAACAACGCCTGATTGAATCAGGCGTGTCATGGTGATTCAAATCCTGCTGGTTAGAACCAGGTTTCCATCTGGATACCGAAGTTCCACTGTCCGCCGGAGGCAAAGCCATCGGTACCGAACGAATCGCTGGAAGAATAGCTGTCCAACTGATGGCTCCAGTCCATGTAGCTCGCGAACAAGCGGATTTCAGGGCGGCTCAACATGTCGCTGATATCACCGACTTTGAACGTCGGTGCGAACGTCAACTTGTAGAATCCACCCTTCACTTTATTGTTATTTTGGTAGCCCTGCGGATCGAGGTCCATGTACTGATAGCTGCCTTCATAGGCCAGTTCGAAGTTCTCGGTGATCTGCTGAATCAGGCGGGTGTTAAAGGTCACCCACTGGTAATCATCTCCCGAGACGTACCGGTCTTTACTCTGTTGAGCGAGAACGGCAGGCGCAATACTCCAGTTTTTGCTCAGTGGTGTAATACCGTAAGTCGCCAGACGTACCGTGTTGGCGTCATCGGTCAGACGGCCATCTGAACCCAATGATTTCACTTCCGCCCCTAAACCGTGACCATACAGCAGAGCGGTTTTGGATGTCCCTTCACGCAGGCCGTAGAAGCTGTCGCCATGGTATGCCAGCATGGTGTGGAAGCCGGTGTCTGCCGCATTGCTGACGCCCTGCGTGCCGATATTTTCACGATCCTGATTGTTCTTGGCGCGCAGCCCGCTAACCATCCACTGGAAAGGTCCGGCAAAGTTATTGGCTGTGACAATGTAGTTCTCAATGCGCGTATCGTCATTGTTGTCATTGTTTCGGTCAAGATCGTCAAAGTTACGTCCATAAAGCGAGAAGTTGCTTTTCAGGTTATCGCCCCACTTCACGTCATAGATACCGCCACCGGTACCGGCGAGGAAAATGACGTCGGAATCCAGCCAGTGAATATCGAAGTTATCGCGGTCGAAGCGCTTACCGGCCCACAGCGTAGAGTCTTTCCATGGGCCGGTGAAGGTCGGCAGCGAGCCGAGTTCGACAAACGCCTGTCGAATATTCAGCTCGCTGGTTGTAGCCGTCCAGTCGTTATAGCTGCGCTGCCCGTCCGCCAGCATCACTTTATAACGGGAGGTCGCACCGCTGGCCATGGTCTGTTTATGTTCCAGGTTCACTTCAACGTAGGTATTATTTTCATTCCCCAGACGCCCAACCGCACCACCGGTCTGACCGGCTGGCGTGACGTAAGGGCCGCTTTCTGTTGAAGTGCCGGAGTCATTCATGATCACGCCGGAACGGGCATAACCGCTGAATTTAAACCCACTGTTATCGGTATCGCTCTTTTTAGTGCTGGCTAACGTTTCAGTACGTTTAGCCACATCGGCGGTTTGTTGTTGATTAATTTCAGCGGTTTTTGCCACCTGGCGGGTTTGCTGTTCATTGCTGGCGGTGCGTGTTTCCAGCTTTGTCACCTTCTGTTCTGCATCCGTGGCGCGGGCTTCTGCCTTGGTGGCACGGCTTTCCGCCATTTGCAGGCGTTTTTCCAGCGCATTAAACCGCGCTTCGATGGCGCTGGCAGAAGGGTCAGCACCCTGAGCGGCAGTTGAAAGAATAAGTCCAATAGCAACAGCCAGATAGCGTGGTTTCATCATCATTTTTCATTCCCCAGAGGAAGCTTAATTATTATGGGAAAACTATCTAGCTAAATTGCTAAACTGGTTTTCCTGCACACAATAATCATTTATGAGCTATTCAGGCAACGAAGTTCGCTGGTCTTATGCTGTAATTGTGATCTTGTTGGCAAATCGTCACCTAATCCTAATAATTCATTTGTACTTGATTAGCTAAACCGGTTCTTCTACTTTATAAACCAGCATTTATCAGGAATTGACCAAAGGGAATGAACATGAATAATCGGGTATGGGTATTGGGCGATGCCGTTGTTGATTTGATCCCGGAAGAAGGTGACCGTTTACTGAAATGTCCTGGTGGCGCGCCCGCCAACGTGGCAGTTGGGATCAGCCGTCTTGGCGGGGATAGTGCATTTATCGGCCGTGTGGGGGATGACCCTTTCGGCCACTTTCTAAGCCAGACGCTGCATGACGAAGCGGTAAATATCGACTTTATGCATCTGGACCCCTATCACCGGACTTCTACGGTCGTGGTGGAAAATGACGCTGACGGTGAACGGTCGTTCACGTTTATGGTGCGTCCAAGCGCCGATCTTTTCCTGCAACCTGCCGACATTCCCGCTTTCGAACAGGGCCAGTTTTTACATCTGTGTTCCATTTCGCTGTCCGCTGAACCGTCGCGAACGACGGCATTTCTGGCGATGGAACAAATGAAAACCGCCGGCGGAAAAGTCAGTTTTGACCCAAATATTCGTTATGACCTGTGGCCGGATGAGACGCAGCTGCGCGAATGTCTGCATCAGGCGCTGTTGATGGCTGACGTGATAAAAGTCTCTGAAGACGAACTGGAATATTTGACCGGCGAAGTCCTGCAATCAGAAGGGCTAATCCGTTTATGTCAACGCTATAACCCGGAGTTGTTGCTGGTGACGCAGGGCAAAAAGGGAGTGTTGGTCTATCAGAGAATAGATGCCTCACTCCAATGCTATGCCGCCCCGGCGGTGAAAGCGGTTGATACCACCGGGGCGGGCGACGCTTTTGTTGCGGGTTTGCTGGCTGGTTTGGCTCAGCGAGGGGGCGATGATAGTTCAGAGCGCTGGCAGGCGATTATACGCCAGGCGATGTGCTGTGGTGCACTGGCGACCACGGAAAAAGGGGCCATGACCGCCCTGCCGGATACCGATGCTCTGGAGGCATTTAGCCTGCAGGCTTTCAGATGAAACAGTGCCGCCGTTTCATCGGTAAACGACGAAACGGCGGCATCAGTTTTTAGTTGGCTTTTTACTTTACCCGGTGACGCTACTGACCAGCAGGCACATGGCACCAGTTGCGCTGCTCAACAATCCCACCGTCCGGCGAGGTGTAACCGATACAGCCCAGAATCGAGTCAAACAGCTTCTCGTGGAACACCGGTTTTTTCTCAGCGGCCAGTTTTTGCAATTGCTGGAAACCGGCACGGTTCTGGTCATCGGACAGGAATTTGTCTGACGCCCACACCATGATCGGAACCGTGCGTTGTTCAACGGGTGCGCGATCACGCGGCGTACCGTGGAAATGCTTGCTTTTAGAGATCGACTCACCGTGGTCAGAAGCATAAAAAACGATGGCATTCTTATCACGCAGTTGGTTAAACACCTGCTCGAGGAAGTAATCAGTGTAGAGCAACGAGTTATCGTAAGCGTTAATCATCTCCTGGGTCGAACAAGAGTCATCAATGCCCATACACTCCGGCTGATACTTGGCGAATGAACGCGGATAACGGTCGGAATAGAGGTAATGCGAGCCTTTGGTGTGCAAAATGATCAGATGTTTACCATCAGGGTGATTGGCCATTGAGTCTTTCATTTCGTCGACCAGCAGCATGTCATCCACCGGTTTACCGGCATTTCGCTTCTCAGAGGCAATATTCTCACGCAGGGAATAATCATCAACACGGGTTTTGTTATAGAACCAGGCCTCGCTCTGCATGGAATAAAGCTCTGAACTCCAGCCATTACTCTTCATTACCGAGAACACATTGGCTTCTTTCAGCGTGCGCTGTGGCGCTTCGGACGCCCCACCTTCGCGTACGAACATACAGCGCAGTGATAATTTGGTAGAAGTGTCACACGAGTAACCCTGCAACGCTGCGAGATTTTTCTCTTTGCTCAAATAGGGCGTGTTATCACGGTCATATCCATACAGGCCCATATGGTCACGACGCGCACTTTCCCCAATAACAAACACCACGTAGAGATCTTTGACATCTTTTGGCGGGGTATAGGTGAAGTGCTTGGCCGGATCGAACAGGTTTTTATTATCTTCGGCTTTGCTGTAGGAGCTATAGGCAAATAATCCCAGCGCGGAGAGCCAGTTGGAGGGTGAATACGTTCCCGCCACGACGCCACCATAGCTGGCCATCGTGCGGTTATTCTCCAGATCGTGTTTATCCTGCACTTTGCCCATCAGTTGCAGCGGTAAGTAACACGTCAGACCTGCAGCCACCAGCAAAACCACCTTCTTCAACAAGCCTTTCGGTTTACTCTCCTTCAGCGCCGAGCCTGGCATTCTACTAGCCCACAGTAGCAACAGCGGCAGCAAGCTGAATAGCACAGTCCAGACTACGAAGTGCGTACCGATGGACTCTTTCGACAGATCGATTGAGTCCGACGCCAGCGCCGCCGCCAGAATGCCGTAACCGATATCGACGTTGAACATAATCATGTAGTAACTGGCCGCTGCCGACGAGATCACGATCAGGCTGACCAGCACGCGAAAAACGGTTTTACCGGTGAAGGAGAGCAGTAATGTCAGGAAGTAGACCAGCGCAAATGAGGCGAGCATTTCTACCGCGATGGACAAGACATTATCGTAATGTAACTGGCCAAAACGACGGAAGAAAATCGGAAGGTTAAGCAGAATTCCCAAATAAAGCGCAATAAACAGAGAAATTTTCTGTTGCGAAAGTAAGCGTAATGTATGCATCGGTAATATGTAACTCTTTTTTAAAAGTCAGTGTGCGTTGTAATGCCCGCGCGTGTCGAGATGTCAAAAACAGGAGGTAGATGGCACGTCGATAACTTATTCTGACCGGCAACCCATGCATTTGGTTCGGCTTCAATCATTTCATTCAATGCAATAATGTAACATTATTAATGAAATCATTATATTTCAATAAGTTAAAAAAGTAAGTTTTTACGGTTTATTGAAGCCCTATTGAGAAAAAATGGAGGTTTTTTCTTCATGCACGGTGGGGAAGTATAATGTAAAGCGCGTTTGACTGTGTGCCAGGCTCAGCACAGTAACACTCCCCTGATGCAGCGCCATGATGGCCTGCACGATGGATAAGCCCAGCCCATTGGAGCTTCCCCCTTCGCTGCGCGAGGCATCAGCCCGGTAAAAGCGATCGAACAGTTTCTCACGCTTGCCGTCCGGTATTGGTGCACCGGTACTGTTGACGTGGATCCGCGTTCCCTGCCCGTCCTGCTCTACCTGAACACAAATCTGCGTATTTTCATCGCCATAGTGGATAGCATTGGCCACCAGATTGCTCAGCGCGCGCTGGAATAAGATCGCATCGGCGTACAGCATGCCTTCCCCTTTGCACACCAGTTGCATGCCGCGCTCCTCCGCCAACCCTTCGAAATAATCCGCCACGCGGGTGGTTTCTGCCGCCAGCGCCAGTGGAGTAATATTGAGTACTGAGCGGGCATGCGAGGCGCGGGCCAGAAACAGAATATTCTCGATCATGCGCGAGATGCGCTCCAGCTCCTCCATATTGTTAGCCAGCAAGGTTTCATACTCTTCGGTGCTGCGTGTCTGGTAGAGCGCCACCTGACAATGGCCCATTAATGCACCTACCGGCGTACGGATCTCATGCGCCAGATCGGCTGAAAATTGGGTCAGTCGCTCATAGCCTTCGGCCAGCCGGTCGAGCATCGCGTTGAAGGACAGGATCAACTGCTGCAACTCCTGCGGGGCATCTTCAGCACTCAGGCGTGTTGAAAGGCTGGTTGGATGAATCCCTGCGGCTTCCTGAGCCATTTTACGCAGAGGGAGCAGACCGCGACGGATCACGCCAAAGCCCAGCACGGCGATCAGAAGATACGCGAAGACCACTGCACCGATGATTTCCAGGCGAAAAGCCGCCAGCATCTGTGCCTCACCGGCCATGAAATGCGCCGCAGAGATAACCACAGTGCGTCCATCCTGCATGCGCACCGCTGCCGAGGTAAAGCGAACCGGCGTGCCGTCGCTTGCCGATAGATGATGGATGGAATTGAGCGACAGTTGATTGCCGTCGGCTACCGGTTCGACGTCAGGCAAAGGCAGCCGCGACGGATTGACATTAATAATCGGCGGCTGGTTTTCCAAACTGAATTGCAGGATATCCCGCTCATTGCCAAGCATATTCTCGAACAGCTCGGGGCTGCGGCTCAGCTGCGACAGTGGGAAATCGTTGGCCAGCAGATGGCGGAAATATTGCACTCTGCCGGTCACCTGGTAGTCAGCGCGACGGATCAGCTCTTTCTCCATCGAATAATAGAGATAAAAACCAACGGCGCTGACCACCAGGGCTGCGATCAGAGCAAACAGGAGCGTGGCGCGCAAGGTGAGCGACATGGCGCGTTTTGACGGCTTGACTGAGGCCGCGGCACTCATGAGCGCACTTCGCAAACGTAGCCGATACCGCGCACGGTATGGATCAGTTTGACATCAAACGTTCGGTCAATTTTGGCGCGCAGGCGTTTCACCGCCACGTCCACTACGTTGGTATCGCTGTCAAAATTCATATCCCATACCTGTGAAGCAATCATGGTACGGGATAACACTTCACTTTCACGACGCATCAGTAAATGCAGCAGCATGAATTCTTTATTGGTCAGCGCAATCACTTGCTCCTGGCGCGTTACCCGCCGGCGCAGCACATCCAGATGCAGGTCAGCCAACGAGAAAGTATCAGCCTCGCGTGCGGTCGGGCGGCGCAGTAACGTACGGATGCGCAGCACCAGTTCCGTGAACGAGAAAGGTTTGATCAGGTAGTCGTCAGCGCCCAGCTCCAGTCCGTGAATGCGGTCCTGTACTTCGTCACGCGCGGTAAGGAATAACACCGGCACGTCACTTTTTTTGCGCAGCACTTCCATCACCTGCCAGCCATCAAGTCCGGGTAGCATGACGTCGAGGATCACGGCGTCATAGCCCTCTTCCAGCGCCAGAAAAAGACCGTCAGCACCGTTACGCGCCAGATCCACACGATAACCCGCCTCGCCCAATCCTTTGTTCAGGTAGTCGCCGGTGCTGATGTCATCTTCAATAACCAGTATCCGCATGCGTTCATCATCCAATCATTCCATCCCCGAAGCTTAACAGTTTCGTATGTTATGTTTGATGACAATTTTGTCATCAAGTTGTCATCTCAAGGTTCCGGTTTATCGTCCATTCTTGATCTACACAAAGATCTGCACAAATCGCTTGGTGGCAACACCACAGCCTTGACTGACCTGCAAAATATGGAGAGTGACTATGATGAAATCAACGCACCTTGCTGGCTTACTGTTGAGTTCCCTGCTGATGTGTAGCGGTGCATTCGCCGCTGATAACGTGATCAAACCCACCCGCGGAACCATTGATTCAGTGAATGATTCCTCCGTACAGGTGACCACTCGTCAGGGGGAGAAGTTGGATGTCAAACTGACCGACCAGACCAAAATCAATAGCGTGACCAAAGGTCAAATTTCAGACATCAAAGCCGACAGCTTCATCGGTACTGCGGCAGTTCCTCAGGCCGACGGAACGCTGAAAGCGCTGGAAGTTCACGTCTTTGCCCCAAGCCTGCGCGGCAGCGGCGAAGGTTTCAATCCGTTTGAATCCGCTGACGGTAAAATCAATACCATGACCAACGGTACCGTCGGCAAGCTGGTTAACAGCAATGGCCGTACTCTGACAGTGAAATACCATGACGCCGAAAAAACCGTCGTGGTGCCAGATGACGTCCCGGTTGTTCTGCTGGCACCGGGTGACCGCAGCCTGCTGAAACCTGGCGTGAAAATCGTGCTGTTTGCAATGAAAGATGACAAAGGCCAGCTGGTTGCCCGTGGTATTGCGGCGGGTAAAGATGGCATAGCACCACCGATGTAAAGAGCATGCCGCCAGATCTCCTGTGTCTACATTTGACGGGCGGCGCTTCTTAGCAGTAAACACAACGGCAGCAGTAAAGCACAACGGCGCGGACCTCCCTCTTTCGCGCCGTTTTGTTTCTTCTTTTGACCACGCAGGAGAGACCTCGTGAGCCATCAATCCGCTTTGAAAAAGCCGCCACGTAAAAGAAAAATTCACCCGTGGCCGGTCCGCCTTTGTCACTGGATAAATCTGCTCACCATGATTGGCATGGTGATGAGCGGCTGGGGCATTTATAACGCCGATCCGCTGTTCAATTTCCTCAGCTTCCCTCAGAGCACCACGTTGGGCGGCTGGCTGGGCGGCAATATCGCCTGGCATCTGGCCGTGATGTGGTTGCTGGCGGCTAATGCACTGATCTATTTGTTATGGGGCCTGCTCAGCGGCCATTTTAAACGTCATTTTTTCCCGTTTACACCGAAATCTGTCTGGCACGACGTCGTTCAGGCGCTGACCTTAAAACTGCCGCACAAGCTCGGGGAATATAACGCTGTGCAGAAAGTGATGTATGTCGGCGTACTTCTACTCGGCGCACTGCTGGTACTTTCGGGGCTATCTATCTGGAAACCGGTGCAGTTTAGCGGCCTGGTGTGGCTGTTCGGCGGTTTCGACATCGCCCGCTATGTCCATTTCTTTGCCATGAGCGGCGTGATGCTGTTTGTGGTTGTTCACGTATTGATGGTGTTGCTGGTACCTAAAACCCTGGTTGCCATGATCACCGGCGGTAAAAAACAGGTCATCAAGGAGAGTGCTGATGAGTGAGAAAGCCAACCGGCCAAAAATCATCGTCGAGCCGGACCAGCGTAAGCAACTGGTGAATATTCAGCGAAGACTGTTGCTGCGTTCCGGCCTGACGCTGGGTGCCGTATCCATGCTGACCGGCTGTAATTTGCAGGATGGCGATCAAGTCGACAAAGTGCTGTGGGCCATGTCACGCTGGAATGACCGGGTGCAGGGATGGCTGTTTGGCGGGCAAAAACTGGCGCAAACTTACCGTGCAGATCAAATCACCACGCCGTTTCGCTTCAATGCTTATTATCCTGAATACAACGTGCCTGAGATCGATATTCCTAACTACCGGCTGGAAGTCTCCGGGCTGGTGCAGAAAAAATCGCCGTGGACGCTGGAGCAGTTGCAACGTTTGCCGCAAGAGAGCCAGATAACCCGGCTGATTTGTATCGAAGGCTGGAGTGCTATAGGCCAGTGGAGCGGCGTGCCGCTGAAGACTTTTCTGCAACATATCGGCGCTGATCTGACCGCCAAATACGTTGGATTCAAATGTGATGACCGCTATTACTCCAGCATCGATATGGCGACTGCGCTGCACCCACAAACCATTCTGGCGCTGGATTTCGGCGGAAAACCGCTGCCGCCCGACTTCGGCTACCCGCTGCGTTTACGCATGCCAACCAAGCTCGGCTTCAAAAATGCCAAGCATATCGGCGCCCTATTCGTTACCAACGAATATCCCGGTGGTTACTGGGAAGATCAGGGATATAACTGGTACAGCGGGATCTGACGCCACTTTTTATACCAAGGCTGGCCGAACACCCTGAATAGAAACCATAAAAAAATCGCCCCTAGAGGCGATTTTTAATTTCGAAACTTTTCTTTCCAAAAGAAAGGCAGCGTCAAAGCGCTACAGTTTTCGAATAATTAGAAGCGGTAACCCACGCCTGCGATCCAGGTGCCAACGTCAACGCTACGGATGCGAGACTGCTCGTAAGAGAAGTCCAGAGCAACGTTTTCGATTGGGTTAAACTGCATACCCGCGCCGTAAGAGAAGCCGTAATCGCTGGTGCCAGCTTTGTCACGCAGAACGGTAGAGCTGGTATCAGTGCTGCCCTGAGATTTACCGTAACCCACACCCACTACACCGTAGATGGAAGCCCAGTCGTTCAGACGGTAAGCTGGACCTGCAGTGATGCCGTAGTACTGTGCTTTGCCGTAACCGTTGTCAGCTTCAGAACGATCTTTCTCGAGGTAAGTGAAAGAACCGATCACACCCAGTGGGTTGCTGTCTTGCTCGAAACGATATTTCAGGTTGAAGCCGTTTGCTTTGTTAGCAACGCCTTGCATATCACCCTGCGCGTAACCACCGGTTACTGTGCTGGTGTCAGCGAATGCGCTGGAAGCGCCCAGTGCTACTACGCAAGCTAATGCGGAAAGACATGCGATTTTTTTCATAACAACCACCTCAAATGGAAAACAAAAGTAACTTCACCATCAAAATATAACAAAAAGCAGCGTGAAACTCTGCCTTGTATAAGGTGTCCAAAGCGCTAAATGGTGTAACAAGAAGTTTCCACTTAGCCCTATCCATTTGATTACATGTTATTTTTAAACTTTTACTGCATAAGCAAAACTTATTGAACTTTCTTCGCTTAGCAGATAATTCTTAATTTTTTGGGCGCTTTTTGACCAAAAATAAGCTATTTTTTGCAAAATCATTTTCTAAAAAAACTTTTTTATGGATTTTCCCGCTCTGTTTTTCACTCTACAGTAGATCATCGCGTGTACATCGTTTTTATATTTCACTGCAAACACAAGAATTCCCCGGACCGGGATCACATTTAAGGCGCAAAGGATGACCAAGTTAGACAAAAACGTATCAACAGGCGATTCGTCTATAGACAAGTACCCTGCGGATACAGAGCATTTCGGCACGCCTGCGCTACCCGTGTTACCAAAAACCGCCTCTCCGCTCATCGCCGTGTTGCTGTTGCTGATTGCTATGCTTTCCCTGCAGGGCGGTGCGTCGCTGGCAAAAACCCTGTTTCCGGTGGTCGGACCACAAGGCGTTACCGCATTACGTCTGGGGATTGGCTCCCTGCTCCTGCTGGCGTGGTTCCGTCCGTGGAGAATGAAAGTACGCGGCGGCAATCTGCGCGCACTGCTGATTTATGGGCTGGCACTCGGCAGCATGAACTACAGTTTCTATCTGGCAATCCAGACCGTGCCGCTGGGTATCGGTGTGGCCCTCGAATTCACCGGCCCGCTGGCGGTAGCCATGTTCTCATCACGTCGCCCAGTGGATTTCGTCTGGGTGATTCTGGCGGTGGCCGGGTTATGGTTCCTGCTGCCTCTCGGCCATGATACGGACAGCATCGATCCGAAAGGAGCCTGCCTGGCGCTGTTTGCTGGCGCCTGCTGGGCTATCTACATTCTGGCCGGTCAGCGCGCAGGCAGCAGCTATGGTCCCGGTACAGCGGCGATAGGCTCGCTAATTGGTGCAATGGTCTTCTTCCCCATTGGCGCAATTCAGGCACATAGTTCGATTTTCAGCCTGTCTATCCTGCCGCTCGGGCTGCTGATCGCTTTGTTGACCTCGGCGGTGCCTTACTCTCTGGAGATGATGGCCATGACTCGCTTGCCAGCGAAAACCTTCGGTACGCTGATGAGCATGGAACCTGCGATGGCGGCCATGTCAGGCATTATCTTCCTCGGCGAATACCTTAACGGGACCCAATGGCTGGCACTGGCGGCAATCATCGCAGCGTCTGCGGGCTCTACCCTGACGATTCAGCGAAAAATCAAACTTGAAACGGTAAAAGTGGCAGGCAACCGGCCATCCGGGAAGTAATTCTCTCTGTCAGACGGAAAACCACGCTACCTTGCGTGGTTTTTTATTGATTATAATCAATAAGTTAATAATAATTTAATTTTAATTCGAAAATATCTGCTTTTTCCTGCATCCAAAACCGCATGTTGAATCGTATGTACTGATGTGAGGCAAGACCTTACCCATTCAATAAAAAGGATCACATCATGAAAACGCTTATCCGTACCGCAATCTGTGCTTCAATTCTGTTCAGCAGCGCGTCAATGGCCGCAATGATGTCCGACACCACCATGGTCGGCGGAGCTGCAATGTTACCGTCCAAAAATATTGTCGAAAATGCGGTCAATTCCAAAGACCACACTACCCTGGTTGCCGCAGTGAAGGCCGCAGGTCTGGTCGATACCCTGCAGAGCAAAGGGCCGTTTACCGTCTTCGCTCCCACTGATGCTGCTTTCGGCAAGCTACCGGCAGGTACTGTGGCTAATCTGGTGAAACCTGAAAATAAAACTGCGCTGACTAACATCCTGACCTACCACGTGGTAGCAGGAAAATATGAGATGAAAGATCTGCAAAAGCTGATCAAACAGGGTGCCGGTAAAGCTGAGTTGAAAACCGTCAATGGCCAGGCACTGTGGCTGATTGGCAATGGCCCGCACAATATCCAGTTGAAAGATGCCAAAGGCGATGTTGCCAATATCAGCACCTATGATGTGCAACAGAAGAACGGTGTGATCGACGTCATCGACACAGTGCTGATGCCTAAATAAAACCGTCTATACTGGGAGCAGTGCCAACGCAGGCACTGCTCACTTTAGGTTTCAGGACTGGCGAATGCATGACAATCTGGTAGTGAAATCTGCGCCGGACGAGGCACAGGATGTTTTACGCGATTTGATGAGCTGCATGGCATGCGGCGACCGTCAGGCATTTGAAAAACTATACCGCCTGACGTCACCGCGCCTATTTGCCGTAGCGCTTCGAATGTTGCGACGTCATGCCTGGGCAGAAGAAGTGTTGCACGATAGCTTCATCACCGCCTGGAACCGGGCGAGCTCATATAATCCGTCGCTCAGTTCACCGATGACGTGGCTGACACACATTGTCCGTAACCGTTCGATTGACTGGATGCGCGGCAGTGACAATCAGCTGGCAGAACTCGACGAAAGTATGCAAGAGAGCCTGTCGGTTAACAGCGATGAACCACTGCGCCAGCTGCAACAAGATAATGATGCCAAAGTGCTGGCTGACTGTCTGGGGCATTTACCGGCAGAGCAGCGGCAAAGTTTGGTGCTGGCATATTATCAGGGGCTATCGCACGGCGAAGTCTCAGACCATTTACAACAACCTCTTGGCACGATCAAAAGTTGGATCCGTCGCGCCCTGGAGCACTTAAAGAGCTGCGTGGGCCTATGAAAAACAGACGGGAATACCATGCCGCTCTGTCCGCGGAATATGCGCTCGGAACCTTACGCGGCGCAGCCAGACGGCAGTTCGAGCAAAGCATGCAGAGTGATCCTGAGCTGCTGGCCGAGGTCGCCCGTTGGCAGGAAGCTTTTACCCAGCTTGACAACACTCTGACCCCGGTGACCCCACCCGCGTCGGTGTGGAAAAGAATTCAGTTACAGCTCGGCCCGGTACCTGAACGCCCTGAGGCCATGCCTGCGGCGAACACGCCGTGGCGCGGCTATCTCGGCTGGGCGCTGGCTGCCGGACTGGCGGCGCTGCTGCTGGTACCGCGTCTGCTGGTTCAGCCGACTGCCATTACCCCGGTCGCAATACTGGCGAACAATGGCACAGTGGATGATGCCGGACAGTGGGTGGTGAGTGTCGACCAGCGCAGCAGCACCCTGATGCTGACTCCGCTGCATACCCATGAAATCGCGAAGGATCACAGTCTTGAATTGTGGACAATCCCGGCAGGCGGCAAGCCGCGCTCGCTCGGGTTGTTAAGTGATGCGTCGCCAACGCAATTGACGCTGGCGGCAAGGATGCCTGACCCTGGTTCAACGCTGGCCATCAGCCTTGAACCGCAGGGTGGTTCCCCAACAGGACAACCGACCGGCGCTGTCTTGTACAGCGGCGCGATTGCACTTTAATCATTAACCTTTTGACGATCAATGTAATAGAATTTCACGACTTTTACCGGGGCAGTGTTGATAACCTGCTGCCCCGTTTTTTTGCCCTTGTGGCACCTCTTTCCCCTTGCTCATATCAATATCGCCTGAACACAAATTCGCCAGCAGCCTGAACTCAGTCTAGGATTTAGGAACATGGATCGCTGCACTCTGCGCGCAGGGATTTATCTCAGGTACTGCTGTAAGGACATGCAATGAAAGACTGGAATCCGGATCTTTATCGTCAGTTCGAAACCGAGCGCACACGTCCTGCGGCAGAGTTATTAGCTCGCGCAATGCACACGAATGCCAAATTTATCACCGATCTGGGCTGCGGCCCCGGTAACAGTACCGAGCTGCTGCATCACGCTTACCCGGATGCACTGCTCACGGGCATCGACTCTTCGCAAGCTATGCTGGAGCAGGCCCGTGACCGTCTGCCTTCCTGCCGCTTTGAGCTGGCGGACATCCGCGAGTGGCAACCACAGCAGCAGCAGGACATCATTTACGCCAACGCCTCGCTGCAGTGGGTAACCGGCCATCAACAACTGCTACCGCACCTGATGGGACAGCTGGCAACGGAGGGGATCCTCGCTATACAGATGCCGGATAACCTTGACCAGCCTTCGCACCAGTTGATGCATCGAGTCGCGGAGAGCGACATCTGGAAAGCACAGATTGGCAATATAGAGAATTCGCGCAAACCACTTTTGAGCGCCGGGCAGTACTACGACCTGCTGGCCAGTCATGGTGCACGGGTGGATATTTGGCGCACCACCTATTATCACGTCATGCCATCGGCTAAAGCGATTGTCGACTGGCTGAGCGCTACCGGTTTACGACCGTTTCTTGCACCGCTTGATGGTGACCAACAGGACGTTTTCCTCGCCCAATACCGGCAAGAGCTTGAGCAGGTTTACCTGCCACGCGCCGACCGTAGCGTGATGCTGGCCTTCCCTCGCCTGTTTATGATCGCCCGTAAAAACGCCCGTCATTAATATGACGGGATATAAATATTTAGACACTCAAAGAAATATCATGAATTATTAACCTCAGGTTATTACATTGAAAATGGCATTACACTCCCCGAACAGCAAGCATCTTGAAATAACAAAGTTTAAAAATAACGCTAAAAATATCTACTACTGAAAAATGTAATTTCCCATGAGAATATAAATCATTATTTTTAACAGTGAATACCAGGAAAAAGTGATAAATAAAAATACTTAAAAAACAATAAAATAACACGAAAATTCATCTCAAAGGTTGAAATCAACCACGATGAGATCCACTGTATTTAGTACACAGAATGACTGCCTAACTAACATCACTGGTGAATATGTTGAAACCCTATTTTAATGAGGGAACAATAGCCCTTCACAAACATTAAAGAGTTATTAGGTTTCATCTATCTCACCGATAGCCGAGAATTTCAGGCAGAGTGGGTAAAAGTTGCTATACTTATTCCAGTCTTGTTTACCTACAGATTGTTAATAAAAATGATCGAGTAATAGAGTGGCAACATATAATGACATAGGGTTGTGCACTCACCACTACTCACTGAAGAGGATATCAATATGAGCACCGCTAAACTGGTAAAAACGAAATCTTCTGAGCTTATCTATACCCGTAATGACGTAGAAGAAAGCGTCAAGCTCGATACCATTAAAGTTTTAAACCGCCTGGTAGCACAATATATTGATCTGTCGCTGATCACCAAGCAGGCCCACTGGAACATGCGTGGCGTGAACTTCATCGGTGTACATGAAATGCTGGACGGGTTCCGTACGGCGATCACCGATCATCAGGACACAATGGCAGAACGTATCGTACAGTTAGGTGGCATCGCGCTGGGTACTGTGCAGATCGTCAATGACCAGACCCCGCTGAAAAGCTACCCGACTAACATTCATACCGTGCAGGAACATCTGAAAGCGCTGGCTGAACGTTATGCCGTGACCGCCAACGAAACCCGTAAAGCGATCACTACAGTTGAAGATGAAGATACCGCAGACATCCTGACCGCTGCATCACGCGACCTGGATAAATTCCTGTGGTTTATTGAGTCAAATATCGAATAATTGCGATACCGTCGTGCGGGGCAGACATAAGCTTTTCAGGCCCTGGAGCTGTTTTGCCGGTATACGGCAATTACGCGGGTTGGCGACGTAGAGTTGCCAACCCGTTTTGCATTGGATATCGATAAATAATCATTTCATTATTTCCCATGCAGGAGGATTTATGGCTAGCGGATGGGCGCAAGATGGCGCCGTTCAGGATCAGATTGATTCCACAGTAGAAGATGCCGTTCAGCGCGCACGACAGGCGCTTGGACACGGAGAAAGTGCCGAGTTCTGTCATGAATGCGCAGACGCGATCCCTGAGGCAAGACGCAAGGCGCTTCCGGGCGTGCAGTACTGTATTACCTGTCAGACGGCACTCGATAAAAAGCAACAAGCCAGCGCTGGCTATAACCGTCGTGGAAGTAAAGACAGCCAGCTGCGCTGATCTTTCTGCAATATCTGCAAATGACTATTGGCTTGCACCAAAATAGCTCACTCTTCCCCTCATATCCGCAGTGTTCACCGGATGTACATCGCAGCCATGCTTCATTTTTAAGCGTATATTTCAGAGCTTTCATGCAAAAGTTAGAGTAAGGCTGCAATAACGAAACGCGATTGTTAATTAACGATTGTTTAAAACACGACATTTGGTTAATGATAAAGCGTTGCACCATAACGAGCCATGCCACGTTGTCACTGCGCACCATCGTAGTGCGCAGTGGATTATTTTCTTGACTGACTCGGTTCAGCAAAAACATAGATTATTGAAATATAACAAAATTGATAAGTGGCACGTTTATTGCATAGAATTAACCGCAGCACTTATATCGTTCCCATAATATGTACAAAGGAAATTAACTGATGAAGTCACTGTTGAAAGTTTCCCTGGCCGCACTGACGCTGGCCTTTGCCGTTAGCTCCCATGCCGCAGAAAAAAAATTAATCGTAGCTACCGACACTGCGTTTGTACCTTTTGAATTTAAGCAAGGCGATAAATACGTCGGTTTTGATATCGATTTATGGGACGCCGTTGCTAAAGAGATGAAAGTCTCTTATGAACTGAAACCAATGGACTTCGGCGGCATCATTCCTGCCCTGCAAACCCATAACATCGACCTGGCTCTGGCTGGTATCACGATTACCCCAGAACGTAAAAAAGCCATCGACTTCTCTGACGGCTACTACAACAGCGGTCTGATGATCATGGTTAAAAAAGACAACGACACCATCAAAAGCGTTGCCGATCTGGCAGGCAAAACGGTGGCAGTGAAAAGCGGTACCAGCTCGGTTGACTACATGAAAGCTAATGTGAAAACCAAAGATCTGCGTCAGTTCCCGAATATCGACAGCGCCTATATGGAATTGAGCACCGGCCGTGCTGACGCAGTGATGCACGATACACCAAACATTCACTACTTCATCAAAACTGCCGGTAACGGTCAGTTCAAAGCGGTTGGCGACTCTCTGGCGGGTCAACAATACGGTATCGCCTTCCCGCAAGGCAGTGCATTACGTGAAAAAGCCAATGCTGCGCTGAAAACCATCAAAGAAAACGGCACCTACGCCAAGATTTATAAAAAATGGTTCGACACTGAACCTAAATAAAATCTATCGAACCTGATGTTGTAGCCGTTGTTAAATTAATGCCTGCCAGCAAAAAATGCTGAGCAGGTTGCTTTACCAGGAGAGAATACATGCAGTTTGACTGGAGCGTTATTTGGCCCGCTCTGCCTATCCTGCTCGAAGGCGCCAAACTGACCTTGTGGATTTCAGTCCTCGGTCTGGTCGGCGGCCTGATTATCGGTGTGATTGCGGGTTTTGCCCGCGCGTTTGGCGGCTGGTTGACCAGCAACATTGCACTGGTATTTATTGAGCTTATTCGCGGTACACCGATTGTCGTACAGGTGATGTTTATCTACTTCGCCCTGCCGATGATGGTCAGTGGTTTACGCATTGATCCCTTCACCGCTGCGGTGGTGACTATTATCATTAACTCCGGCGCTTATATCGCAGAAATTACTCGCGGTGCCGTTTTGTCGATTCATAACGGTTTCCGTGAAGCCGGTCTGGCGCTGGGTCTGTCGCGCCGCGCCACGCTACGTTACATCATTATGCCTTTAGCGCTGCGCCGCATGCTTCCGCCGCTGGGTAACCAATGGATTGTCAGCATCAAAGATACTTCGCTGTTTATTGTCATCGGTGTGGCGGAACTCACCCGTCAGGGCCAGGAGATCATTGCCGGTAACTTCCGCGCAATGGAGATCTGGAGTGCGGTTGCCGTTATTTATCTGATCATCACGCTGGCTCTGAGCTTTGTTCTGCGCCGCCTCGAACGCAAACTGAAAATCATATGATTGAATTCAAGAACGTCTCAAAACACTTTGGTAAAACCCAGGTGCTCCACGACATCGATCTGAATATTTCTCAGGGTGAAGTGGTAGTGATCATCGGGCCATCCGGCTCGGGTAAATCCACCTTGCTGCGCTGCATCAACAAACTGGAAGAGATCACTTCCGGCGATCTGATTGTTGATGGCCTAAAGGTGAATGACCCAAGAGTGGACGAACGTCTGATCCGTCAGGAAGCGGGCATGGTATTCCAGCAGTTTTATCTTTTCCCGCACATAACCGCACTGGAAAACGTGGCCTTCGGCCCGATCCGCGTCCGTGGCGCATCAAAAGATGAAGCCAATAAACTGGCGAAAGAGCTGCTGGCTAAAGTGGGCCTGTCTGAACGTGCGCATCACTATCCGTCGGAACTTTCCGGTGGGCAACAGCAACGCGTAGCCATTGCCCGTGCGCTAGCGGTGAAACCGAAGCTGATGCTGTTTGATGAGCCTACGTCTGCACTTGACCCGGAACTGCGTCACGAAGTGTTGACCGTCATGAAGCAGTTGGCTGACGAAGGGATGACGATGGTTATCGTGACCCACGAAGTCGGCTTTGCTGAGAAAGTGGCTTCGCGTTTGATCTTCATCGACAAAGGCCGTATCGCCGAAGATGGCCCACCGGCAGAACTGATTGCTAACCCGCCAAGCGAACGCCTGCGCGAGTTCCTGCAACACGTTTCTTAAGCCGTGAGCGTCGGCAACCCGCTTTTAACTCTTTAAGTTCAAGGTCGTGGGCTCGCCGCCCACACTGGCTGGTTTCGGATTGCACCCCGAACTCGCTTTTTTAAGACCTTGGGCTGCCGCCCAAACCCGCGTTAAGGCCCGCAGTCGCTCGGGCCTTAACAATCCGAGCTTTTTTAACTCCGCGCTATCGCTGAATCGGGATGGCCGTGTTTCAGGTATTTCCGTTATAGCCGCAAACTCCGCCGCTGCGCGGTACTCTCTGTTCGGGTTACAACCCGCGCGAAAAGATGCGCGGTTTTCCACCGCTCCCTCGACGTCGTTTTGAACGCGGCCCACACATTTTAAAAAAATCAAAACAGATCTTTTTTGGATTTGGATTTGGATTTGGATTTGGATTTTAAACAAGCTTCGGCCGTATTCAAAATGTCACCGGCAAGTCGGTGGAGAGACAACCTCTTTATCGTTGGCTCGAACCCGCAGCCGGGAAGCCCGAAGGGCTGACATTTTACGGCTATAACATCAGTGACTGAAACACGGCCATTGTGACCTGCGCAGCTGCTGTTTTTAAAAGAGCCGGAGATTTTTAAGAGGCGCGGCGATAGGCGCCTCTTAAAGCCAGTTTGGGTGGCAACCCAAGGTTTTGACGTTGAATTTAAAAGCGAACTGAGTCGCAGCTCAAACTCACCCGGTGTGGGCCGACGCCCACGACCTTGAATTTGAATTTAAAAGGTAGGTTTGGGCAGCAGCCCATAATTTTGAAGCGGCCCAAGGGCCGCCCTCCCTTCATCACTCCTTAATATCTGTCTGATAGAAAATATGCTTCCCGAACGGGTCTATCTCATAACCCGTCACTTCTTTGCGTACTGGCTCGAAAATTGTCGAGTGGGCGATGAAGACCGCAGGTGCCTGGTCGTGCATCATCTGTTGAGCTTCTTCGTACAACGCTACGCGTTTGCCATGATCGGTAGTTTCTTTAGCTTCGGTGATTAACTTGTCAAACGGCGGATAACACCATTTGGCCGAGTTAGAACCACCTTTAGCTGCGTTACAGGTAAAGAGCGGGCCGAAGAAGTTATCCGGGTCACCGTTGGCAGTAGTCCAGCCCATCAAGGCCGCCATATGCTCTCCATTACGCACACGGGTCTGGTACTCGCCCCACTCAAAGCTGACAATCTTGGCCTTAACACCAATTTTCGCCCAGTCAGATTGGATCATCTCCGCCATGCGGCGGGCGTTCGGGTTATATGGCCGTTGAACCGGCATCGCCCACAGATCGATTTCAAAACCGTCCGGTATGCCGGCTTCAGCCAGCAAGGCTTTGGCTTTTTCCGGTGAATAGTCGTAATCCTTCACCTTGTCGTTATAACCCCAGACCCCGGTTGGCAACAGCGTTTTAGCCGCCGTACCGGTACCGCGGAATACCGCTTCGATAATTTGCGGTTTGTTGATCGCCATACTCAGCGCCTGACGCACTTTGACGTTATCCAGCGGTGGTTTTTGCGTATTGAAGGAGAGGAAACCGGTATTCAGGCCAGCCTTGCTCATCAGGTTAATGTCTTTGTTAGCGCGCATGCGGTCGAGATCGGCCGGGTTCGGGAACGGCATAACCTGACACTCATTCTTCTCAAGTTTGGCAAGACGCATCGAGGCATCCGGCGTAATGGTGTACACCAGACGGTCTATTTTCGATTTACCCTGCCAGTATTGCGGGAAAGCTTTGAATAGCAGACGCGTGTCTTTCTGGTACTGCAACAGTTCGAACGGTCCGGTACCGATCGGGTTCATGTCGACTTTCTCTGGTGTACCGGCTTTCAGCATCTGATCGGCATATTCTGCCGAGAGGATAGAGGCAAAATACCAGGCCAGATCGGCAACAAACGGCGCTTCCGGACGGGTCAGATTAAAGCGCACCGTGTTGTCATCGACTTTGTCGATACTGCCGATCAAATCGCCCATTTTCAGGCTGTCAAAGTTGAGATATGTGCCGCCCGATACCTTGTGGTACGGATTACTTTCATCTTTCTGACGCATAAAGGAGAAAATGACATCGTCAGCGTTGAAGTCACGGGTGGGAGTGAACAGTTTGCTGCTCTGGAATTTCACCCCCTTACGCAGATGGAAAGTATAGGTTTTACCATCCGGGCTGACCTCCCAGCTTTCAGCCAGGCTTGGCACCAGTTCGGTGGTACCGGTTTTGAAATCGACCAGACGGTTATAAATTGGGGCGGCGCTTGCATCGACAGACGTGCCAGAAGTATAAAGCTGCGGGTTGAATTGTTCCGGCGAGCCTTCAGAACAGTACACCAGCGTCTTGGCGGAAACGCCGCCCACCATTGCCAGTGCCATCAATCCGGTGCTTATTTTTAATATTTTCTGTTTCATCGTTTTCCCTATCAGAAGTGATTAAAAGCCTTAAAGATCCTGCTAATGATTTTGGTGCAAAAAGCAAAAACAGATTAACATTCATGCAACGTTTTGTAATACTCGGTTATATATGAAAGTCTTATAGGTGTGCAAACTTAGAGGTAAAGATGTCGACAACACTCGCAAAACAACTTTCCGAACGTTTCTTCCGCTACCTTGCCGTCACCACGCAAAGTGATGCCAGCGTCGCCACGCTGCCAAGCACAGCAGGCCAGCACACACTGGCGAAACTGCTGGCTGATGAGCTGAAAACGCTGGGTCTGCAAAACATTCAGATTGATGAACACGCCACCGTGACCGCAGTGAAACCGGGCACCAAGCTGGGCGGCCCACGCATTGGTTTTATCACCCATATTGATACCGTTGATGTAGGCCTCAGCCCGGATATTCATCCACAAACGCTGACCTTTACTGGCGACGACGTTTGCCTGAACAAAGAGAAAGACATCTGGCTGCGCCCGTCTGAACGCCCTGAAATTTTGCCTTACAAGGGTGAAGACATTATTTTCAGTGACGGCACCAGCGTGCTCGGGGCTGACAATAAAGCGGCCGTGACGGTAGTGATGACGATGTTGGAAAACCTACGCGCCGACCAACAGTACGGCGACATCGTGGTGGCGTTCGTGCCAGATGAAGAGATTGGCCTTCGCGGCGCCAAAGCGCTGGATCTGAAACGTTTTGACGTCGATTTCGCCTACACCATCGACTGCTGCGAGCTGGGCGAAGTGGTGTATGAGAACTTCAACGCAGCAGCGGCGACAATCACCTTTACCGGCGTGACCGCACACCCTATGTCGGCCAAAGGCGTGTTAGTCAATCCAATGCTGATGGCACATGACTTTATGAGCCAGTTTGATCGCGCAGAAACGCCGGAAAACACCGAGGGTCGCGAAGGCTACGTCTGGTTTAATGGCATGAACGCCAACCAACAAGGTGCGGAGCTGAATGCTTCCATCCGCGATTTTGACAGCGCCAGCTTCGCTGCGCGCAAACAGAAAATTGAAGACGTTGCCCAACAGATCGCTGCCAAATATCCGACGGCAAAAATCTCGGTTGAGATAAGCGACACCTACAGCAATATCAGCAGCGCTATTGGCGAAGATAAACGCGCCATCGAGCTTATTTTTGCCGGGCTAAAAGAGATTGGCATTGAGCCAAAAGTGATCCCGATGCGCGGTGGCACCGACGGCGCAGCGCTCTCAGCCAAAGGCCTGCTGACACCGAACTACTTTACCGGCGCTCATAACTTCCACTCGAAGTATGAATTCCTGCCGGTCAGTTCTTTTGTGAAATCCTACGAACTGACCGTTCAGCTCTGTCTGCTGGCCGCCAAAGACGAATGATTCCCAGCCCCTTCCCCTGGCAGGGGAAAGGGCTGGTCGAACGGTGATTTAGCGCTTCCCCTGCGAAGGGGTGGAAGTTATTCATTATTTCAGAGCACCCGACAGGAACTGCTGCAGGCGGGTACTTTTTGGATTGCTGAAGACTTCCGCCGGATCCCCTTCCTCTTCGATCAGACCTTTATGCAGGAAAATCACATGATTTGAGACATGGCGGGCGAACTCCATTTCGTGAGTCACCACCACCATCGTTTTCCCCTCTTCTGCCAGCTTCTGCATAATACGCAGGACTTCGCCTACCAGTTCTGGGTCCAGCGCAGAGGTCGGTTCGTCAAACAACAACACCTCAGGTTCCATCGCCAGCGCACGGGCAATAGAGACACGCTGCTGCTGCCCACCGGAAAGATTTACCGGATATTTTCCCTGTGCACGCGCATCGATACCCACTTTATTCAAATACTTCACCGCACGCTCACGCGCTTCTGCCTTGCTCAGCCCCAGCACCTGCACCGGTGCTTCCATCACGTTTTCCAGCACCGTCATGTGGCTCCACAGGTTGAAATGCTGAAATACCATGGTCAGCTTGGTACGCAATAATTGCAGCTGCTTTTTGTCGAACACTCTCAGTTGGCCGTCGGTGTCGCGCACCATCCGGATGTCCTGATTATTGACGCTGATAGAGCCTTCACTCGGTTTTTCGAGGAAGTTGATGCAGCGCAAAAACGTACTTTTCCCCGATCCCGATGATCCAATGATACTGATCACATCACCGGCATTGGCAGAGAGCGACACGCCCTTGAGGACTTCATGATCTCCGTAGCGTTTGTGCAGATCGAGAACCGCTAATTTATTTTCTGCCATGATGTTTTATCCAAAAGTTATTACTCAAATCCTTCAAGCTGCATCAAGGCAGCAGGAAGGATAACGCTAATTCAGTGGGCTTGAGGCTTAACGTGCCTCAGCCAGCGTTTCTCCGCCAGGCGGAACAGACTAATTAAGACAAATGAGATACACAGATAAATCACCGCAGCGATACCAAAAGCGTAGAACGGCTGATAGGTGGCCGAATTGATGTCGCGGGCGATTTTCAGCACGTCAGGCACTGTGGCGGTGAACGCCAGCGCCGTGGAGTGCAGCATCAGGATCACCTCATTGCTGTAAGCCGGTAACGCCGTGCGCAATGCCGAAGGCAAAATAATGCAGGTATAGAGTTTGAAGCGCGAGAAACCATAAGCATTCGCCGCTTCAATCTCACCGTGCGGCACCGCGCGGATCGCGCCGGCGAAAATCTCAGTGGTGTAGGCGCAGGTATTTAGCGTCAGCGCGAGAATGGTACAGTTCAGGCCGCTGCGGAAAAAGGCATTGAGAAAATCGGTGCCACGCACGATCTCCAGACTGTACATGCCGGAGTAGAAGACCAGTAGCTGCACATAGAGCGGCGTGCCGCGAAACACATAGGTATAAAGCCAGATAGGTAAGCGGATGAATTTGTTCGACGACACGCGGCCTACAGCCATCGGTATCGCCAGCAAACCGCCGATGACGACAGAGCTGATTAACAGCCACAGCGTGACGGCCAGGCCGGTAAAACGGTAACCGTCACTGTAGAGTAGCGACTTGCCGTATTGTTGCAGGATTTCAATCATAGCTCAGCCCTCTTCACGCCCAGCGAATAACGGCGTTCGAGCCATAACAGTACTCCGTTGGAAACCGTCGTAAACACCAGATAAATCACGCCCGCCACGATGGCGAAATAAAATGGCTGATAGGTGCCTTTACCGGCCAGTACCGTGGCCTTCACCACATCATTCAGGCCAAGCAGTGACACCAATGCGGTGGCTTTGAGAATCACCTGCCAATTGTTGCCAATGCCAGGTAGCGCAAAGCGCATCATGGCCGGGAATAAAATTCGCCGGAAGATTTGTGTGCTGGAGAAACCAAATGCCGTAGCAGCTTCGATTTGCCCGCGGGGAACGGCCATAAAAGCGCCACGGAAGGTTTCGGTGAAATACGCACCGTAGATAAAACCCAGCGTAATGATACCGGCACCGAGCGGATCAATATCAATCTGCGCCATACCTAATGATTCTGTCACGCTGTTCAGGAAGATCTGCAGACCGTAGAAAATCAACAACATCAGAACTAAATCTGGCACACCGCGAATTAGCGTCGTGTAACAACCAAAAAATCCTGAGATAAGACGGCTTTTGGAGAGTTTTCCACCCGCACCGATTAAGCCAATAATGACTGCCAGCACAACGGATGAGATGGCCAGTTCCAGTGTGACCAATGTGCCCTGGATAATGACGCCGGAATACCCATATAGCATGCTTTTTTCCTGTCTTTGACCGACATCTGTCGCAGGTTATTGTTATGCAGACAATGTTACACCGACAAATAGTGCAAATAATTGGCTGGTTACGGCCTGCCAGACAGCAGGCCGTAGAGCGCTATTGCTGAGGTGATCAGTCGCCGTAAACGTTAAAGTTGAAGTACTTCTTCGCCAGCTTATCGTAAGTACCGTCTTTACGTATTTCGGCAAATGCCTTGTTCAATGCAGCTTTCAAATCACCATCGTCTTTACGCAAGCCCATACCGGTGCCCACACCAAAGAATTTATCGTCTTTTACTGCCGGACCTGCAAAGACATAGCCTTTACCTGGAGCCTGTTTCAGGAAGCCTTCGCTGCCTGCCACTTCATCCTGGAAAGCCACGTCAAGACGACCGGAGGCCAAATCTGCATAAATCAGATCCTGGTTCTGGTAAGCCACCACGTTAATACCTTTTGGCTGCCACAAGGCGTTAGCATAGGCTTCCTGAGTGGAGCCTTGCAGGACACCCACGCTTTTACCTTTCAGCGCCTCCAGCGTTGGCACAATCTTGGTGCCTTTCGGTGCGATCAGACGCGCGTTAGCCGCATAGAGTTTGTCAGTGAAATCAATTTCCTGCTGACGTTTTTCGGTGATGGACAGGGAAGAGATGATGGCATCTATTTTCTTGGCTTTCAGCGACGGAATAAGCGCATCAAAGTCACTTTCCACGAAAGTACATTTAATCTCAGCACGTTTGCACATTTCGTTGGCTAAATCGATATCAAAACCGACCAGTTTACCGCTAGAGTCTTTTGACTCAAAAGGAGCGTATGTCGGATCGGTGCCGATCTTAATGTCTTTAGGGACAGCAGCAAAGGCGCTGCTAACGCTGGCTAACGCCAATACCAGCGGAAGAACCTTGAACAACTTTTTCATACATTACCCTCAGTCATTAATCGTTTGTTGTGGTTGGTCATTTCTGTTGTGTTAGAACATCTTTTTATTATTGGTCATGCCGGTGCAGCTAACGGGAACTGTGTTCCCCTCTGTTTGACTATGCAGTTTTCATGCCGATTATCCTCCAGTCAGGTTAACTGGCCACCATCAGGCCGATGCGATTAAAATTGCAGCAAGATAACGTCGGGATTCAACAGGATGAATAGCGCACAACCACAGAGTGCTACAGAAATGCACCAAAATGAAACAGGCAATGTTTTAATTTGGTGCAATGTTATCAATTTGTACAAAAGGTGGGCTTAAATGGGGAAATACGTCTAGCGTCCGCCCTGCCATCGAACAAATAGATCTTCCGGCAGCTCGATATCAAACTGGTCAATCACCCGGTTTACGGTCTGATTGATAATATCATCGACGCTAACTGGACGATGATAAAACGCAGGAACCGGCGGCATGATCACCGCACCGAGCTCGGCAGCCTGCGTCATAAGACGCAAATGGCCCAGATGCAACGGCGTTTCACGCACGCAAAGCACCAGACGTCGGCTCTCTTTGAGCACCACGTCGGCGGCGCGGGTCAGCAGACCGTCGGTATAGCTGTTCACAATGCAGGAGAGAGTTTTAATCGAGCAAGGTAAAACCACCATCCCAGTCGTTTTAAAGGAGCCGGAGGAAATGCTGGCGGCGATATCGCGGGAATCATGCACGACGTCGGCCAGTTGCTGAACATCACGCAGCGACAGGTCGGTTTCCAGCGTCAATGTCTGGCGGGCAGCGTTGCTCATCACTAAATGGGTTTCGACATCGGCAACGCTTTGCAGAACCTCGAGTAACCGGACGCCAAAAATCGCGCCGCTCGCGCCGGAAATGCCGACAATAAGTCGTTTCATGAAAACTGCCTCTGAAGAATTGCACCGGAAACGGTGCACTGACTAACCAAAAAGTTATTTTGATGACTTTGCCGCAATGTCCGGGGATAAGCAAGTCCGCCCGGCAGAGGGTTCACAAGGAATTTCACCCACAAAAAAGGCGCGCCCGCCAGGTGAGTTCACCGGACGGCACGCGCCGCGAAAAGCGTGCTTAAAAATCAGCCTTCGTTGTGCATTTCCAGATTCTCGGCTTCCTGCTGGCCGCGTAACGCCTGAGCGTCATCGTTGCGCAGAGATTCAAGATACTCGAGGTAATTCTGGTCAACGTCTTTGGTGACATAGACGCCATCGAATACTGAACACTCAAAATGCTCAATATCAGTGTTGTCTTCTTTCACTGCGGCGATCAGATCACTGAGATCCTGGAAAATCAGTGCATCAGCGCCAATCATCTGCCTGATTTCGCTGACTTCGCGACCATGAGCAATCAGTTCGTTGGCGCTTGGCATGTCGATACCATAAACGTTCGGGAAACGAATTTCCGGTGCCGCTGACGCCAGATAAACGCGTTTTGCGCCGGCTTCACGCGCCATCTCAACGATTTGCTGAGAAGTCGTGCCACGCACGATAGAGTCATCCACCAGCAGGACGTTTTTATCACGGAACTCGGCACGGTTGGCGTTCAGCTTGCGACGTACCGACTTACGACGTTCCACCTGACCCGGCATGATAAAAGTCCGGCCCACGTATCGGTTCTTCACAAAGCCCTGACGATAAGGCTTGTCGAGGATCCGGGCGATTTCCAGTGCGATATCACAGGAGGTTTCCGGGATCGGAATTACCACGTCGATGTCCAGATCTTCCCATTCACGGGCAATTTTAGCCCCCAATTTCTGCCCCATGCGCACACGGGCGCTGTAGACGGAAATTTTATCGATGAAAGAATCAGGACGCGCGAAATAAACATACTCGAACAGGCACGGATTGTACTGAGGGTTTTCAGCACACAAGCGAGTAAACAACTGGCCTTTTTCGGTGATATACACCGCTTCACCCGGCGCAACATCACGCAGGAACTCAAAGCCAAGCGTGTCCAGTGCGACGCTTTCTGACGCCACCATGTACTCGTTACGACCATCTTCCAGCGTACGCTTACCGATAACCAGCGGGCGGATACCGTGCGGATCACGGAACGCCAACATGCCATGACCGATGATCATCGCCACACAGGCATAGGCGCCGCGGATTTTCAGGTTCATGGCAGCCACGGCGGCGAACACGTTGTCAGCTTCCAATGGATAGTGCTGAAAACGGTCAAGCTCACTGGCAAGAATGTTAAGCAGAATTTCGGAGTCAGAAGTGGTGTTCACGTGGCGGCGTTGGCCTTCGAACAGGTTACTTCTCAAGTCGTGGGCGTTGGTCAGATTACCGTTATGGGCAAGGGTAATGCCGAACGGAGAGTTGACGTAAAAAGGTTGAGCTTCAGAAGCGCTGGAACTGCCAGCCGTTGGGTAACGAACATGGCCAATGCCCATGTTGCCCTGCAAGCGTAGCATATGCCGTGCTTCGAACACATCTCTCACCAGGCCATTGGCTTTCCGTAAACGGAAATTATTATTGGCGTCAATGGTGACGATGCCTGCGGCATCCTGCCCACGGTGTTGTAACACCGTTAACGCGTCATAAATCGACTGGTTTACCGGCGTGAAACCGGCGATACCGACAATACCGCACATGTTGTCTTTTCCTCATCAGCGCTGCCAAAAACTAGAGATGTTTTGGCAAGAAACTCGACGTGCTCTGCAGGTAGTCAAAGAACCACCTGATGATATAACTGAACTGCGGGATCAACTGAGACTGTTTCCAGTCCTCACTTTGTGAAAAACCGGTAAAGGTATCCAGGAAGAACAACATCGCGGAGACAATCAATACGCCGCGTAGTGCGCCGAAGCACACCCCCAACACTCTGTCAGTGCCGGACAACCCGGTTCGCTCAACCAGAGAGCTAATCACATAGTTGACAATTGCACCTACGATCAACGTCGCGATGAACAAGATGGCAATTGCGATCCCATTTCGAACCAATTCATCTTCGAAACGTGTGAAATAGATGGCAAGGTACGGGTAGTAATGACTGGCAACAAAGAAGGCGCAAGCCCAGGTTACCAGTGATAAGGCCTCTCGAACAAAACCCCGGACCAGGCTAACTAAAGCAGAAAACCCAATAACCGCAATAATGACGTAATCAATCCAGACCATTAACTATTCCAGTGTGTAATGTAGCCACGTCCGCCTCTGGCACCCATTTCGCGGCGAATTCTAACAGAAAAAGAAAACGTTTGCGTAGCGGAAATCTGCCGGTCGAACAAATTAATAAGCGCGATGAAAAAAACCTCAATCACCGCAGAAACCTAGAAGATCCTCAATTAACGATCTTATAGAAAAAGGGCACAAAACGCGTGCCCTTTTCTCTGTTTTAACCACCATATTCTACTACAGTCCGGCTATTTACCCGCGTTGTAACTGCGCACTTGCCCACTCAGTCCACTGATCTTATTCAATTGCGGCAGTGACGATTCCAGCTTCTGTTTCGACGCATCAGGACCGACGAAGATGCGGGTAATTTTCCCCTGCACTGGCGTACTCGGTACCGTGTAGGCACGGAACCCGGACAAACGCAGACTGGCGACAATCTCATTAGCTTTCGACGCATTATTCAGCGCACCGAGCTGAACTACATAAGACTGCCCGGCGGGCGCTTTCTCTTCCACCTGCGGTTTGTTCTCAACTTTTGGCGGCTCAACGGCTTTCGGTTGCTCAGTCACTTTGGGCTGTTCAATCGGCTTAGGATGAACCGGCTTCGGTTTTTCTACTGGCTTGGCTTCCACCATTGGCTTGGGCTCAATGACCTTCGGTTTGGTCGGTGCCGGGCGCGCTGGCTGCACCTGTTTTGGTGGCTCAGTATTTTGAGTAACAGGGGATACCGGCGTTAGGGGCTGCGCATCGGTGTCATCTGGCAGTTCCTGACCCGAATTTGCCGGTTGAGTGACCGTATTTCCCTTACCATGCACCGCTTCCACGGCCCCTTCCGGCGGCTGGGCAGGCAACGACTGCGATACCGACGGCACCACGTCCTGCTCTTGCGTGTCCCCCGGTTTCGGCACTAACGGAATCGATGCAAACTCATCCTCATAGTGCTTTTTCTTCCCGTCAAGCAAACCCGGCAAAATGATCACGCCAAGCGCGACCAGAATGATGGTCCCGACCAGACGATTTTGAAACTTACTAGCCACTGGTTTTCCCCGCGTCTAAAGCAGCCATCACGTGCGCTACGGTATGAAATGATCCGCAGACAATCACAATATCCTGACTATCAGCATCCTGCATCGCCTGTTGCCAGGCACTAACGACGTCCGTGAACTGATGCGCTTGCTTCAGATGCACGGCCAGTTCTTCTACGCTGGCACCGCGCGGACCTTCCAGCGGTGCGCAGTACCATTCATCAATTTGTTGTTCCAGACAGGCCAGCGTACCGGCAATGTCCTTATCATGCAGCATTCCCACAACGGCGCGTACTTTCCCCCCGTTGCGCGGCAGCTCACTCAGCCGCCCGGCCAAATAAGTCGCGGCATGTGGATTGTGGGCAACGTCGAGGATCAGCCGTGGCGACTCACTCAGGATCTGGAAACGTCCCGGCAATTGGGCCTGTTGCAAACCACTGCGAATAGCTGCCCCGGAAATATCCAGCGTGGAATAGTGCAAAGCCGCCAGTGCTGTAGCGGCATTCGGCAATGGCACATTAGGCACCGGTAAATCATCCAGCGTCTCCCCGCCGGCTACTTCCCAGCACCAGCGGTCACTCATGACCTCATAACGCCAGCTTTCACCCACGCGGTACAAATCAGCGCCTTTTTCAGCGGCCACGTCGGCAATCGACTGCGGCATATCCGGCTCACCGACAATCGCCGGTGCATTGCCACGAAATACTCCGGCTTTTTCACGTCCGATGCTTTCACGGTCAGATCCAAGCCAGTCGGTATGGTCGAGCGCAATACTGGTCACCACCGCAACGTTGGCATCGACAATATTGGTGGCATCAAGCCGCCCGCCGAGGCCGACTTCGAGGATCACCACGTCGAGTTTGGCGTCTTTAAATAAGCGCAGGGCCGATAATGTACTGTACTCAAAATAGGTCAGAGAGATATCTCCGCGTCCGGCTTCAAGCGTAGCAAAAGATTGGCAATGTGCTTCTTCCGGCAATTCTTCACCCTGAATACGTACGCGCTCGGTGTAACGCACCAGATGCGGCGAACTGTAAACCCCGACGCGTAACCCGGCGGCGATAAGAATCGCTTCCAGCGTGCGGCAGGTGGTGCCTTTACCATTAGTACCGGCGACGGTGAAAACAAAAGGTGCCGGTTGCAACAGATCCAGTTTGCTGGCGACGGCTTTGACGCGATCGAGACCGAGCTCTATCGCCTGAGAATGGAGGTGTTCGAGATAATAAAGCCACGCGGCCAAAGGCGACGTGGCTTGGGGAATAAGTTGATTCTGCATGAGTCTCGTCCAACCTGTATTAGGTTCACTCAGACACGACATTACCTAACGCCGACAGCAGGCAATGCCCCTTTGTCAGATGCGACAAACAGGATAAAAGCACGGTCTGCTGACGGGAGCGCATGGGATACCCACGCGCACCGTTATGACTGACCGGCTTTTACCTTGGTCAATCAGGCATCCTGATGATTATCAGCAGCGTTGCTGCTGATGGCTGCCTGAACTTCGGCCACTTTAGGTTCAGGTTGACCGGTTAGCTTGGCCAGGACGCTACCCAGTTTTGGACGTAAATCGGGACGACGGACAATCATGTCGATCGCGCCCTTTTGAATCAGGAACTCACTGCGCTGGAAGCCTGGCGGCAGTTTTTCACGAACGGTTTGTTCGATAACGCGTGGACCGGCAAAACCGATCAGCGCTTTCGGCTCAGCGACATTAATGTCACCCAGCATGGCCAAACTGGCCGAAACACCGCCCATGGTCGGGTCAGTCATCACAGAAATGTACGGCAGGCCGCGTTCTTGTAATTTAGCCAACGCCGCACTGGTTTTAGCCATTTGCATAAGCGACATCAGCGCCTCCTGCATACGGGCACCGCCGCTGGCCGAGAAACAGACCAGCGGGCAGTTATCTTCCATCGCCTGTTCTACGGCACGGACGAAACGCGCCCCGACGACGGACGCCATTGAACCGCCCATAAAGGCAAATTCAAATGCTGCAACCACGATAGGCATGCCGTAAAGCGTGCCTTTCATGACTACCATGGCATCTTTTTCGTCGGTTTCTTTCTGTGCTGCAACCAGACGATCTTTATATTTTTTGGAATCTCTAAACTTCAGAATATCTTTAGGCTCAAGCTCGCTGCCTAATTCAACCTCGCTGCCTTCATCCATAAAGGTGAAGAGGCGCATCCGTGCAGACATGCGCATGTGATGGTCGCACTTCGGGCAAACCATGAGATTGCGTTCCAGTTCGGCACGGTAAAGTACCTGACCGCAGCTGTCACATTTAGTCCAGACACCCTCAGGAATGCTTGCCTTACGGGTTTGCGAGACGTTGCTCTTATTAAGAATTCGTTCAATCCAGCTCATCGATGACCTTTCTGTTTGAACCCGGCCGAAGCCAGTCCGCTGTTCATGCTGTAACAAGTCCCCTGAAACCTACCCAAAACGTCCGCCCGCCCTGATACACAAAGGCATAACAGACGCGACACGGAAGGGTTGTTCGCAGGAACAGACCATAAATGTCGCTCATTAAACCATAACAGTACGGCGCTGTGGATAAAAAACTGGTCCACGTACTTGGTTTAATACCTTTAATGGTAGCGCTGATGCACTATAAAACGTCCTTCTTTGCCGGCATCACACTAGCCCTGCTGACGCTTTTCCTTCGCCGCTGCACGCTTGTGCCGCCAAATCTCAACCACAGGTGGAAGAATAGAAAGGACGATAATCGCCACGATCAACAATTTCAGATTGTTCTGCACAATCGGCACGTTACCAAAAAGGTAACCAGCATAAGTAAATAGCAGCACCCAAACCAGCGCACCAATCACGTTATAGGCCGCAAAGTGGCGGTATGACATATGCCCCATGCCGGCAACGAAAGGCGCAAACGTACGCACTATCGGCACGAAGCGCGCCAGAATAATCGTTTTGCCGCCATGTTTCTCGTAAAATTTGTGCGTTTGATCCAAATAACTGCGACGAAAAATCCTGGAATTCGGATTTCTGAATAAACGTTCGCCAAACAAGCGGCCGATGGTGTAGTTCAGCGCGTCACCCACAATAGCCGCAACGGCCATCAGACACACCATCAAATGCACATTCAGATCATTACCCGGCAGTGCGGCGAGTGCGCCGGCGACAAACAACAGGGAGTCACCCGGCAGGAACGGTGTCACCACTAACCCGGTTTCGCAAAACAGAATCAAGAACAGAATGGCATAAACCCAAACACCGTATTGGGCCACCAACTCAGCCAGATGCACATCGATATGGAGCACGAAATCAATGATAAAGTGAATGAAGTCCATCGAGTTAATCACCTTTTTAAACGCCCAAATGCGCAGAGTTAAGTAACATGTCAGAACACAGTCAGTCCGCTAAAAACAGCGGCCCCATGTTCAGTTTTGGCAATCCAAATTTGTCTGGATAATCCACCGAGACCAGATACAACCCTTCGGCCTTCGCCGTCGCCGCCGCCAGATTGCGGTCTTTGGCTGCCAGCAACTCAGCGATCCAGCTTTCAGGCTGTGCGCCGCAGCCAACCTCAATCAGGCTACCGACGATATTGCGCACCATATGATGAAGAAAAGCGTTGGCCTTAACATCCACCATCACGTAGTTACCATGACGGCTGACGTTAAGATGCAGCATGTAACGCCACGGCGTGCGTGACTGGCACTGTGAAGCACGAAATGACGTAAAGTCGTTCTCGCCCAGCAGAGCCTGACCGGCACGCTGCATCTTCTCGACGTCCAGCGGCAGGTGCACATGCGTGATACCGGTTTGCAAAATGGCAGAACGGAAGCGATTGTTGTAGATAAGATAACGATAACGGCGCGCCGTGGCGCTGAAACGCGCGTGGAAATCCTCCGCCACTTCACTCATCCAACGCACCGAAATGTTTTTCGGCAGATGTGTATTGACCCCCATCGTCCAGGCGGCATCTTTGCGCAGGACCGGTGTATCAAAATGCACCACCTGTCCGGTAGCGCTGACGCCGGTATCAGTGCGTCCTGCGCATAATACCGTAATAGGGACATCTGCCACGCGACTTAGCGCTTTTTCCAGGCAGGCCTGGACGCTGATGGCATCAGGCTGACGCTGCCAGCCGAAGTAAGCGCTGCCATCGTATTCAATCCCCAACGCAATTCGTGCCGCCGACGGTGGCGTTTGCCGTGTAGGGGTTAACTCTTCAGACATTAGTACCAATACTCCCCAATCAGTTTCTCAGCAGTTTCAACCGCCATCAGTGCGCCGCCAAAGCGAACGTTATCCGCGACCGACCAGAACTGCAATATTTCAGGAATACCGTAATCATTACGCAGACAGCCGATGCTCAGATTAGCATTGCCGGAGGCGTCGCTTACCTGGGTAGGAAAATCATCCTCTTCGCTGAGGTTAATATCGTCAATGCGTTCAAGCTCAGTGCGCGCTTCATCAGCAGATAGCGGACGCAGACCTTCCATATGCACGACCTGCGCATGGCCGTAAAACACGGGCGACTGCACGCAGCTGACGGAGATAGGCAGGCCGTCGTTTTGCAGCACTTTGCGCACTTGATCAACCAGACGGCGCTCCTGACGCACGCTGCCCTCTTCATCGCTCAACAACGGCAATAGGTTAAAGGCCAACTGCTTGCTGAACAGGCTCTCTTCAGCAGGAATACCGCTGAGCAGTTTGGCACTTTGCCCGGCCAGGTCGTCCACTGCCGCTTTACCCAAAGCAGAAACGGATAACAACGAGGTAACATGAAGACGAGCTAAACCGGCCTGCTCAGTCAGCGGTTTAATCGCCGTCAATAATTGGCTGGTCAGGCTGTCGGCAACGGCCACGATATTGCGGTTGCGGTAATGCGCAAGGGAGTCGGGGTTTACGCCCGGCACCACCAAAGGAATGTCGTGTTCCATGGCAAAAAGTCCGCTGCTGTCGATAACCAGACAGCCCTGATTAGCCGCTTCTTCAGCAAACTGTGCTGAGGCCTCTACACCGGCGACAAAAAATGCCAATTGCACCTGAGACCAGTCAAATTCAGCAGCATTTTGCACGCGCAGACTCTTGCCGTTGTAACGGATAGTCTGACCGGCGCTGCGTTCACTTGCCAAAGGGAAGAGTTCTGCAACCGGGAACTGACGTTCAGTCAGTAACTCCAGTAACGCATCACCCACTGCACCCGTGGCGCCGAGCAGCGCAATATTCCAGCCATCAGACATGTTGGTATTCTCCAGAAATGAGTCGTACAAAATACAAAGGGGCGGTATTGACCGCCCTGAAACTAAACGTCAATGCGCCACTGTAGGCACAAAAGCTTAAGTCTACGTTAAGGCATCAGCCCTGAACTGCGGTGAATCCGAGCTTATTGAGTAACTCGACGGTAGCCGCGTTGTCACAAATGACCCTCAGGGATGACCACTCGCGCCGTTCTGCATAGAACTTGCGCAGCTTGTCAAACTCGCCCGGCTGACCCGCAACATGACGCAGCGGCGCATCATCGCGGCGCACATCATACACCAAGTGCATAAGTCTCAGCAGTCTGGCTTCACTCAATTCCCCAGAGAAGGTAACCACCGGGAACTCTGGCGCAGGCAGTAACTCTTCAAGCGGCACTTTCTGCGGATCACCGATAAACTGGCTGAATGCTTCGAACACCTGCGTGGTGCCACGCGCTTTTCCTTCCAGACTGTAACCGGCGATGTGCGCAGTACCGATAGCCACTTTATCTAACAACGCCAGCGACAGGTCGGGTTCAGGTTCCCATACGTCCAGCACGGCAGTCAGTTTTTTCGGCCCGCTCAGGGCATCAAGCAATGCGGCGTTATCAACCACTTCGCCACGGCAGGCGTTAATCAAAATGCGATCGGCTGGAAGACGTGCCAACAGACCGGCATCCACCAGATGGTGAGTGGTATAAGGCCCTGACATATTCAGCGGCGTGTGGAAGGACAGAACATCCGCTTCTTCCACCAGTTGTTCCAGCGTGGAAAATACGCCTTCATCGCCACGATCTGCTCGCGGTGGATCGCAAAGCAGCGTACGCACGCCTAACGCGCGCAGCCGGTCGTTGAGTCGTGAACCCACATTGCCAACGCCGATAATACCGACGGTTTTATCACGCAACTTGAAACCATCGCGTTGGGCAAGGATCAGCAGCGCCGAGAACACGTACTCCACCACGGCGATGGCATTACAGCCCGGCGCCGCTGAGAAACCTATCCCCTGCTGTTGCAGCCAGGCGTCATCAACATGGTCGGTGCCCGCTGTGGCGGTACCGACAAATTTCACCGGCTTTCCTGCCAGTAAACCTTCATTTACTTTGGTAACGGAGCGCACCATCAACGCATCAGCATCAAGGAGCGCATCTTGTGGGATCGGACGGCCAGGTACGGCCTGAACAGTGCCTAGTCGGCTGAAAAGCTCGACGGCATACGGCATATTTTCATCAACCAGGATTTTCACGTGTGTCTCCGGCAGGCTGTGCCATGGATATCCCCATCATCCTTTAAGCTTCCTGTATGTTAGGTTAGATGCCTTCATGCAGCTCAAATGATTTTGGGTATACAACAGAATAAGATAAGTGTGATTTTGCCACGAATGGCGACAGATCCCAATGCCGGTGCATCAGGCTTATCTTTCATTACGGAAAGAGTAGAGCCTGGTACAGGAAATTTGCAGGAACATAGCAATAACAAACGAGTCAACCTTACACTACGCGTAACAATTTAATCATTTATGTCATGGATTTAAAAATATGAATGCTCTCTTCCCCCTGCTGGCAGTATTGATCTGGTCGCTAAATGCGGTCGTTAGTAAAGCCTCTGCCACGGCCATCGACCCGGCTGCAATCTCCTTCTACCGCTGGCTGCTGGCACTGCTGGCGCTGACCCCTTTCGTCTTGCCCGGTGTCCTGCGAAATCTCAAGACGATTAAACAATACTGGTGGAAGCTGCTGATCCTCGGGCTACTCGGCATGGTGCTTTATCAAAGCCTGGCGTACTACGCAGCACACAGCGTGAGCGCTCTGTTTATGGGCATTCTCAATTCACTGATCCCGCTGCTGACGGTACTGATCAGTCTGGTGGTGCTCAGCGTAGTGCCGACGGTGGGTATTGTTCTCGGCGGACTGTTGTCTCTGGCCGGGTTAATCTGGCTGGTCAGTTCGGGCGACCCGGCACAGCTGTTACATCATGGGATTGGCCACGGCGAACTGATGATGTTTGCTGCCTCAGCGTCTTACGCCCTTTATGGTGTGTTGACCAAACGTTGGGCGATCGCTCTGCCGAACTGGCAATCATTATATATACAGATTATTTTTGGCGTCTTGCTGCTGCTGCCGGGCTTCATGCTGGCAACCAACGTTGAGCTGAATGCGCACAATCTTCCGCTGGTACTGTTCGCGGGGATCCCGGCGTCCATTATTGCGCCTTTTCTGTGGATCCAAGCCGTTATTCGTCTCGGTGCAAATAAAGCGTCTATTTTTATGAATCTATCACCGATCTTTACCGCCATCATCGCTGTGCTTTTCCTGCATGAGCAGTTGCATAGCTATCACCTGATTGGTGGTGGAATAACGCTGATCGGTGTCATTATTGCCCAACGTTTACGTCGACCCCTGTTTGGCAATAAAACAGCCGTGGCAAAATAAGATCCAGCCGCTTAAATACTCTGTCACTGCCTGCAACCCTGTGGGCAACATAATCCTTCTCCGTCGTTGAGTGCTTTCACGCGCCACCTGACAAAATCTCAAAGAAATAAGCGTAATAATAGTTGTTCAGCGGAGTATTCACGGTGTCGATTGCGTAAGTTTGCAGGTATGATGTGGCGCTTCTGCGCTTTGCGCCGTTTTAACTAGCAGCGAAGGACTGGTGATATGCAACCTTTGAGTGGTCCAGGTACGCCGATTGGCGACAACAGGACACAGCCGAATGGCCAGACAGTCCCCGCAGGCCCGGGTGAAAATCAGCCGTTAACGCCCGCACAGCGTACGACTCTGGAAAAGCTTATCATCAAATTAATGGCGCTGACGCCCATGAAGTCCGCCGAGATTTGGGCTGGGCTCCGCCATGAGTTGGCATTGCCACACGATGCAGAACTGACCGCCGGGATCTTCTCCCGCGCCGAAACCGTTTTGCAGGGCAAGCTGAGCCAGGCGCAGGATAGCCATTCTACTCGCCAACTGCTGCAACAACTGACCGAGCTGCTGCCGCTGGGCAATAATCGTCAAGCCGTCAGCGACTTCATTCGCCAGAATTTTGGTCATACCGTGTTAAGCCAACTGAGCCATGAACAGCTGCAACAGGTGTTCCTGCTGGTCCAAACCCGCGAAATGGCTATTCCGCAGCCACAGCAAACCCCGATCACCGACCGGGCTTTGCTCCCTGCCGAACACAGTAGCTTGCAGCAGTTGGTGACCAGACTTAGCGCAGCAACCGGCGAAGCACCGGCAAAGCTGTGGCAGGAGCTGTTTAACCTGGTTGGCGTAAAAGTGGGCGACCCTATTCCCGCACGCCATTTTCAGCTGTTAAGCCAGTTTATGCAGGTGAAAGCCGCGCTCAGCCAGCCTACCGCCACACCAACGCTGACGACCCTGCTCAGCGTGCTCAAACAACCGGCCACTGCGCAGGAAGTTCATCAGCTCAGCGAGTATGTTGAATCCCGCTTCAATGCCACGCCGGTTACGCCGCTCAATATCGCCCAGCTCAACGATCTGGTGGGTGTGCTGTTCAGCCAGCGTGTCGACCGCACCCCGCGCCCTGAAAAAATTGATACCGATTTCACCACCGTTTCGCGCACAGAACCGCAGCCGATCATGAATCCTTTGGTCGCCATGTTGCCGGCATCCATGCAATCTCTGGGCGGTAAGCCGCTGCTGTTTATTGCTTTCGTCGTGGTCGCGGTATTGCTGTGGTTATTATTTTGAGTTTGTTATCCCACTAACCACCAACCCACCAGAGCGCTGCCGATTAAAAACGGAAAAGAGTAATAATGGAATTTCACCCAGATTTTGCGGTCGTTGGCCATGCGCAGTGCTATCAGGTTGGCAAGCGATCCTATCGCTAAACCAAATCCCCCGGCATTGACGCCATAAGCCAACAGCGCGTTGGCCGGAACATAGTTGATCATCAAAATAGTGGCAGGAACGTTGCTGATCGCTTGAGAAAGTCCAATCCCCAGAGCATAAACCCCCATTGAGGACAATTGCCCTATTTGCTCGACAGCACCCTGCACTGGCCCCAATCCCACGATCAGCCTTACATTGATAAACATGGCGATAAATACGACGATCAGCGGCCAGTCGATACGTAAAAGCACTTGTCGGGACAGCAGCAAAAAACAGAGCATTACGGCCAACAGGCCATAGACCGACAGACCGACGTCCACACAGCTAATAAAAATGACATACATCGCCAGGCAACTAAACAGCAGCGTTTTTTTGTAAGGATAGCCCTGGTTATTCTCCAGCATCCTGAGCGTGGCTGGCGGAAAACTGAACCATGTTGTTACCAACAACGCCAATAGGCTGACTCCCGCCAGCGGGGCCATTTGCGTGATAAATGCCACAAAGGATAGCCCGGACTTATTCCATAGCAGAATATTTTGCGGGTTACCGATAGGCGTCAACAAAGAACCGGCATTAACAGCCAGCGCTTCGAAAATGATCAACCGGCTTACCGGCAAGGTGGAGAGTTTTTTTAGCGTGATCGTCAGAGGAATGACGATAAACAACGCGACATCGTTAGTCATAAATGTCGACAACAATGCCGCCGCACAGACCAGAAACAGAGCGAGATGACGCTCGTTGCTGATGGTGTTAATTATCTTGCGGCCGACAAAATCAAAGTAGCCACTCACCTCAACGCCTTTGGTCAGCATCAGCAGACCGATTAGGGTCACGATGGTTGACCAATCAACAAACTGTGGGAACTGCACAATTTTCTCTGGCTGAAACAGGCTCAGCACTACGCCCAGCAGGATTAATACGTGTAAAAAACGGTCGCGTAAGAAAGGTTTAAGCAGTGTTTTTGCAACAGTGGCGAGCATGATGATTTCTACCGTAAAGGGCCGCTTATCTGATGTGCAAACCTTACCGGAAGCACCTGCACCCTGCCAGCGTAAAAGTGATTTCCCCCTCGACACCTCGCCTTCAAATAAAAATTCATATAGAAAACTATAAATTTCAGAACGTATTGAGTGCTGCTGAGTTGTGTAAAACAGCGTCATAAGACGCAGTCAGCGGCATAAAAGAGTTTGTGCCGCTGACAAGGAGGATTTAATTAAGCGAAGAGGCCGGCGTCAAGCTGCTCTGTTGCTTCTTCCAGCGCACAATATCGATCAGCAGGAAAATCACCAGACTTATACCCATAAGTGGTAATGAAAACGATAAACCAATGACCACCAGCGTTATTGGAAATTGCAGGATGAACGGCATCCGTCGCCAGGTGTGCATCAGCGTCAATCCAGGGTTGCTGGCACTGTTCATTTGGGGACGGCGCAGCCACCAAAGCCGGTATCCCCAGCCAATCATCGTGCATAAACCCAGACCGAAAGCCACGAGGACAATCTGGTTCCAGAGCCCAAAAAGTATGCCCATATGGGCATCAACTCCCCATCGGGTCAGCTTAGCCAGCAGTGGAAAATTGGCAAAACGAGTGTGGTCAATAATCACCAATGTCCTGGGATTAACCGATACTGCATCAACACGCGTTGGCCAGCTGCGGTCAACTTCAGTGACAGTCCAGGCTTTTTCAGCACTATAAGCAGGCCTGACCTCGATTTTTGCGGCATCGATTCCCGCATGGCGGGCGACATTCACGACCTGATCAAAAGTAACCGGTAATACTGTCGCGACGGCGGCCGCATGCTCAGGCTGTTTTTTTGCCATATTCATTTCGGGCATATCAGCCATATTCATGCTGCTGTGATCGGCTGCGCGATGCCCGGCATGCTCATCCACAGGCAAAGCCTGCGCATCTGCAACCAGGTTGGTAGAGGGTGATGGCGTCATCCAGCCCATTTGGGTCCGTAGCAGGCTGATGTTATCGCCTGCCCACTGTGACCATGTCAGGCCGGTGACCGATAAAAACAGCAGCCCGGCAATCAATGTCAGCCCCATCCAGCTGTGCCAGCGGCGGCTATTGTGCTGTTTGGCCGCGACACCACGGAGCTTAAGGTTACTGCGTACTTTCTTGCGCCCCGTCGCCCACAATACAACGCCGCCCAGTGCCGCAACCCAAAGCCAGGATGCCGCTAACTCGCTGTAATTACGCCCCAGGTTGCCCAGTAATAATCCCCGGTGCAACTCATCCAGCCAGGTTCTGAAGGGTAAAATCCCGCTGGTACCATATACCGTCAGTTCCCCCAGGGTTTTGAGTGTTACCGGGTCTACAAACACGGCGCGACTTTTGGACTCACCAAGCGCCGGCTCTGAGAACATGACTCGGGTAGTTTGCCCCTGTGCGGGTGATGGGCGCACAGCATAGATTTTTACATTGCTACCGACAATAGTCTGCGCGGCTTCAATTTGGCGGGATAAAGGTTGTACATCACCTACCGAAGACGTGTAAAGCTCATGGGCGTACAGGTGGCTTTCAAGCTGCGGCGTCAGAACATATAAGGTGCCGGTAAGGGCCGCAACAAAAATAAATGGGCCGACGAACAGGCCGATATAGAAATGGATCCGCTTGAGTAATGCCAGGATTGCGGCTTTTGCCGTCAATTTATTGGAAACAGCAGGATTGCTCATCAGTAATATTCCTGAATTTTCAGATAGCAAATGCACAACGACTACGCCGAAGCGCCACCGTTATGGGTATGTTTGGAGAGAAAACAGCAAGCTATTGAAAATCAGGCGGGGCGCGGGGTTGGACGTGTTGATAAAAAGCGGGAGAACTAAAATGGGTAGCCAGCGGAGAAGGCGGTGCCTGACCTAATACTTCGGCAGACCACAGCAGGGAAATAGCCAGCACCTGCAATAAAGGCAAATGCGCCAACAGTACACAATAACCGCAGGCTGCATCACTCATATCACCGGACATCATCCCCTGCCCATTATCACCGGATGATATGGCACGATGACCGTCAGCGTGGTCGCCATGTTCCATTTTCTGTGCCGGAAGCATCTCATCTTCAGACATGTCCATCGAAGACATATCCATCCCCGACATCCCGGGCATCATCTGATGCATTACACCCGCCGACACCAGTGATGTAGACACCACCGGAGCGATAAACAGCATCAGGATCGCCGCTATCCCAAGCCATGCGGGAAAGTGCAGATAGCGATGATTGATTTGTCGGAGTGAAAGCATGATGTCATCAAAGTGAAAATAAGAAGCGGCGGAATTGTACCTGAATTGTTGAGATTTAACCGAAGGTAAAAAGCACAGACGTAAAAAAGCCCGCTCGCAAGCAGGCTTTTTTCAAACTTAACGACAGGAATTACTGGTCGTTTTTCATCTTACGCATCACCAGCGTGGCATTGGTACCACCGAAGCCGAAGCTATTGGTCATTACCGTTGTCAGTTCACGCTGAGTTGGCTTTGTCACGATGTCCATGCCTTCTGCTGCTTCATCGAGGTTTTCGATGTTGATGCTTGGCGCGATAAAGCCGTATTCAGCCATCAGCACGGTGTAAATCGCCTCGTGCACACCAGCGGCACCCAGAGAGTGACCGGTCATGGCTTTGGTTGAAGAGATCGCAGGCGTTTTTTCGCCAAATACTTCACGGATAGCACCCAGTTCTTTCACATCCCCAACCGGTGTAGAAGTACCGTGGACGTTAATGTAATCGATTGGAGTATCCACGCCCTTCATTGCCATTCTCATGCAACGCACTGCACCTTCACCGGATGGAGCCACCATGTCAGCACCGTCAGACGTTGCGCCGTAGCCCACGATTTCAGCGTAGATATGCGCGCCACGTGCCAGAGCATGTTCCAGTTCTTCAACCACCATAATACCGCCACCGCCAGCAATGACGAAACCGTCGCGATTCTGATCGTAAGTGCGGGACGCTTTTTCAGGCGTGTCGTTGTAACGGGTAGAAAGTGCGCCCATTGCATCGAATTCACAAGCCATTTCCCAGCACAGCTCTTCGCCGCCGCCAGCAAATACGACATCCTGCTTGCCCAGTTGGATCATCTCTACCGCGTTACCAATACAGTGGGCAGAGGTCGAGCAGGCAGAGCTGATGGAATAGTTAACACCACGGATTTTGAACGGGGTTGCCAGACAGGCAGAAACACCGGATGCCATCGCTTTGGTCACCATGTACGGGCCAACGCCTTTGAGGCCTTTGGCACGCATGCCATCAGAACCGGCAACCTGGTTACGCGGAGAGCCGCCGCCAGAACCGACGATAAGACCAGTACGGTCGTTGGAAACCATCTCTGGCGTCAGACCGGAGTCTTCAATCGCCTGCTGCATGGAGAGGTAAGCGTAGATGGAAGCATCGCTCATGAAACGCACAATCTTGCGGTCGATAAGCCCTGCAGTGTCTAACTTCACTCCACCCCAGACGTGACTACGCATTCCGGCATCTTTCAACTCTTGCGAGAAGGTGATCCCAGAGCGCCCTTCCTTCAGAGAGGCCAGAACTTCCTGCTTGTTGTTACCAATGCTCGAGATAATACCCAGGCCAGTAATGACTGCACGTTTCATTTAATACCTCTTGTACTATTTAACTAACTATTCAGGATTTCGTCACGCACTCTAGCGTACAGTTGTACGCCGAACAAGTCCGATCAGCAATTCCTTGTGTAAATCGCAGTAAATTTGCGCGAGGGCAAACACGCCGTTAAACTTCGGCATCGCCTTGAACTGAGAGAGTTTCACGTGAGTCATTCCCCTATCCAGCCTGCCGAGTTGAGTTGGAATGAACAGGGTACACCTGTTTCCCGACATTTTGATGACGTCTACTTTTCCAACCAGGATGGCTTGCTGGAAACACGCCATGTCTTCCTTAATGGCAACGGTTTTCCCGAACGTTTTACCTCTCACCCGCGCCCGGCATGCGTGATAGCCGAGACAGGATTTGGCACCGGTTTAAACTTTCTTACACTGTGGCAAGCCTTTGATACCTTCCGTCAGCAAACGCCCGATGCGACCTTAAAACGCCTGCATTTCATCAGCTTTGAAAAATTTCCGCTGTCGGCCTCCGACCTGATGGCCGCCCTGGCACGCTGGCCAGAACTTGCGGCATATGCCGCAAAGCTTACCGAACAGTGGCCACTGCCATTTTCCGGTTGCCACCGTCTGCTGTTTGATGGCGGTCGGGTGACACTTGACCTGTGGTTTGGCGATGTTGCCAGCCTGCTTCCGGCATGTGACAGCAGCATGAATCAGCAAATCGACGCCTGGTTTTTAGACGGCTTTGCTCCCTCGAAAAACCCAGATATGTGGACTGCCGACGTATTTATCAACATGGCACGCCTGTCGCGCGCGCAGGGCACGCTGGCGACCTTTACGGTGGCCGGTTTTGTGCGTCGCGGTTTACAAGACGCAGGTTTTGACGTCAGGAAAGTGAAAGGGTTCGGTGAGAAAAAACACGTACTTAGCGGCGTGATGAATAATCCGCTGGATTTGCCGCATACTGCGCCCTGGTATCGCCGCCCCGCCGCTGAAAAAACCACGAATATCGGCATTATTGGTGGCGGTGTCGCCAGTGCGGTATTAGCGCTGGCACTGTTACGGCGTAATTATGCCGTCACACTGTATTGTGCCGATCTACAACCGGCCAAAGGCGCATCAGGCAATCGTCAGGGGGCGCTCTATCCGCTGCTCAATGGCAGAAACGACGTCCTCGAACGTTTCTTTGCCCATGCTTTTACCTTCGCCCGCCGTCAGTATCAGGCGATTGCCGCTCAGGGTGTGCCGTTTGACCACCAATGGTGCGGTGTCAGCCAGCTCGGGTTTGATGCAAAAAGTCAGGGGAAAATCGACAAAATTCTTGCAGGCAGTTGGCCGTCAGATCTGGCAACCGGATTGTCGCAGCAGGCGTTGACTGACGCTTGCGGGCTAGAGTGCGGTTACGGCGGTATCAGCTATCCACTCGGTGGCTGGCTGTGCCCGGCGCAACTGACCACAGAACTGATTACTTTGGCTGAAAGGCAGGGTTTAACCGTACACCTCAATCAGCAGGTCAGCGGACTGCACTTAGGCGAAGATCGGCGCTGGCAGATGGATTTCATCGACGGGCCAGCGGCCCATCATGACTGCGTCGTTCTGGCGAACGGCGCTAATATCACCGATTTCACGCAAAGTGCCATGCTGCCGGTTTACGCCGTCAGCGGCCAGGTTTCGCATATTCCTACCACACCCACGCTGCAAAAACTCAAGCAGGTATTGTGCTACGACGGTTATATGACGCCGGTGAATCCGCTTAATCAGCATCACTGTATCGGCGCGAGTTATCACCGCGCAGATAAATGTACCGATTATCGTGACGACGACCAACAGCAGAACCGCCAGCGTCTGATTGACTGTCTTCCATCAGTGGCGTGGCCCCACGAGGTTAATGTCAGTACAGGTGAAGCACGTAACGGCGTACGCTGTGCGACCCGTGACCATCTGCCGATGGTGGGTGTGATTGCAGATTATGATGCCACGCTAGCCGAATATAAGAAGCTGGATATCGCGGTAAAACGCGGTCAGCCGGTGGCTGATGCTCCCTGCCATCACAATCTTTTTCTGCTCGGCGCGTTGGGGTCACGCGGGCTAAGCTCCGCACCGCTCGCAGCTGAAGTCCTGGCAGCACAAATCGCCGGAGAGCCTATGCCGCTCGACAGCGAAACGCTGGCTGCGCTCAATCCGAACCGCATGTGGATCCGCAAACTAATAAAAGGCAAACCGGTGGTTCAGGAAAAAGTCTGAAATGACAAAGGGCCGCAGGGCCCTTTGTTTTCAAGAATAGCGTGTTGTTTTCAAAAAGAATGCTACGCAGTTATTTATCTTCAGGCAGCGATGCCTGATAAAGCGTTTCCCACATACCGAGCACCAGAACCTGGTCACGCGGTGAAAGCTCACCCGCCTGAATGGCTTTGTCCAACCCCTGCTGGACCAGTGCTTTCAAGCCTTCAATGCTGTACTCACCCTGCTCTTCCGCATCGGCTACCGCCACGGTCAGATGGCCTCGCAGATAACCACTGGCGAACAGCTCGTCATCACTGGCGCTTTCAACCATGTCGTCAATCAGCGTCATAATCCGCGCTTCAAATTCTGCGATCATCAATCATCCTCAATTCTTCGATATTCTTAAATTCATTCAAGCGGCTGCAGTGCAGGGAAATCCTCAGCCGTCAGTGGAGCGGTATTGTAAAACAATTGTAACGCTTTTATAAAGCGTGCCGGACGAGCAGGGATACCTTCGCGCAACATTCTTAACACTTCTTTGCGCACTTTATTCTGGAAACCCACCCGGTCTGGCTCACAATCGCCGCTCAAATTGTCACAACTAACGTTAAAGCTGAACCCGGCAGCGGCGCAAAACAGCCACTCATAGGACTGAGGCTTAATCTCGACTTTTTCGAATTCACTTTGCGTCTGTGCGTCACGTCCGTCAGGGCAATACCAGTAACCAAAATCCACCAGTTTGTGGCGTTCAGCGCCCGCAACGCACCAGTGGGAAATCTCATGCATTCCGCTGGCGTAATAGCCGTGAGCAAACACGATACGGTTAAATTTTTCCTGCTCATCGGCCGGTAAATAGATAGGTTCGTCGTCGCCTTTCACCAGGCGCACGTTGAATTCCTCAAAGAAACAGGAATCAAAAATTTCGATCAATTGATGATAGTTATGTGTTGCGGTCGAATCAGACATGATTGCGGTGAAACTCTGTAAGTAAATCTGGGGCGACAATATAACCCTGTTTAACCGTTATATTTTATGACCTTGGGCAAGTCATATACGGAAAAAATCAGTGATAACTTACCCAAAATAGTTGGAGTTGCAACCCACGCGGCTGCAGCGTCAAATATGCAGGGTAAGCCACTGGTGAATTTCAGCGCCGTGGCTGTCATAAATCAACTTGCAGCTCATCACGACTGAAACTATCACCACCATCGGGCGAATCATCCTCTGCCCTTTGCTGAGCACCATACGGGCTCCTATTCGTGCGCCGAGAAACTGCCCCGCCATCATCACGAAACCCACACCCCACATTACTTTTCCGCCGAGGATGAAGAACAGCAGACCGCCAACGTTGGAGGTAAAATTCAGCACTTTGGCATGGGCCGTGGCTTTCGCCAGATTGAAACCACACAGCGTCACAAAGCCCAACGCGTAGAAAGAACCGGCACCGGGACCGAAAAAACCATCGTAAAAGCCCACACAACCGCCGCCAACCAGCGCATAGGGTAAAGCTGACAGACGCCGCTGACGGTCATTTTCACCCAATCTTGGCGTGAGCAGGAAGTACAGCCCGATACAGATGATCAACAGCGGCAAGATCTGTCGCAGCATGTCGGCCTGCAAACGCTGGATCAAAATCGCACCCAGCACGGCACCCACGAACGTACAAGCAATATTCAGCTTCTGCTCGTTAAGATCCACCACCCCGCGGCGAACAAAATACAGGCTGGCTGAGAAGGAACCACCAACGGCTGAAAGCTTGTTGGTGGCAATCGCCTGGGCCGGGGAGATCCCTGCAGCCAGCAGCGCAGGCAAACTGATAAGTCCACCGCCACCCGCAATAGAATCAATAAATCCCGCCACTACAGCCACTAAAAACAGAACGCCTACTGCCCATGGGGCAACAATCAACCAATCCATTTCTCTCTCAATCTCTCTGTCCGTGGCGGAAAAACATTAAAGAACGTGCTTATCCAGCAGAGCCTGGCATAACGGCGGTAACGGTGGCGGCTCTTTTTTCACTGGCGTTCCGCTACCTGGTTTCGGCGGCAGGAACCAGCTTTGCAACTCAGCGCCACAACCATCTCCTGGCGGCGGCGGGGCCTGATCCAGACATTCAAGACTGCCAGCCGGGCAGCTCAGACGCACATGCATATGCGCACGATGGCCAAACCAAGGACGGACTTTATGCAACCATTCACGGTCACTGCCCGCATCAGCACAGAGCTGTTGCTTGATGGCCGGATTGACGAAAATACGCGTCACATCGCTGTCCTGCGCGGCAAGTTTGATCAACGTTTCAATGCGCGGTTGCCATTGACGCTGATTCACCGTTTTCCCATCTGCATTCACCAGATCGATAGGCTGAGGTTTGAGCAGCATCTGCTCGCTCCAGCGCTGGCGCGGCAGTTGCAGCCAAATATCCACATCCAGACCGGATTGATGGCTGGCGTGACCACTGCTGAAACGCCCACCGGCCGGCATCGCCATATCACCAATTAGCACCGTACCGAGACCTTTATCATTGGCCTGAATCCCCAGACGTTTGATAAAAGCCAGCAGATCGGGCTGACCGAAATAGCGCCGCTGATCGGTGCGCATCACCTGATAGTCCGGTGAGTTAAGCGGTAACGGGTGTGCGCCAATCTGGCAGCCGTTGGCGAAGCCGCCAATGGCCTGCGGTGAGCCGGGGATCGGTTGGGTGATTTTTTGCCAGGGCGTTACCGCGATGGCCGGCGCGCAAAGCGCCAGTGCCAGCAGACCTGTGCTGGCATTTTTGAACAGGTTGAATGACATCAGTGCAGATTTCATCTCAGGTTTACCAGCGTGGAACATCTGAATGAACATCACCATTTTGCGCACGCTGGCGCAGCAGATGATCCATCAGCACAATCGCCATCATCGCTTCAGCAATCGGTACGGCGCGGATACCCACGCAAGGATCATGACGACCTTTAGTGATCATCTCTACCTGCTCGCCTTCACGATTGATAGTTCGTCCAGGCACGGTAATGCTCGACGTGGGTTTCAGCGCAAGGTGTGCAATCACCGGCTGGCCGCTGCTGATGCCGCCAAGAATCCCCCCTGCGTGGTTACTCTCGAAACCCTGCGGGGTGATTTCATCGCGATTTTCACTGCCACGTTTATTGACTACGGCAAAACCATCGCCAATCTCCACACCTTTCACCGCATTGATGCTCATCAGCGCATGGGCGATATCCGCATCCAGACGGTCAAATACCGGTTCACCCAAACCCGTCGGGACATTTTCAGCGATGACTGTGATTTTGGCACCCACTGAGTCGCCGGCTTTTTTTAGCTCACGCATCAGTTCATCAAGCGCTTCCAGCTTGGATTCATCCGGGCAGAAGAACGGGTTGGTTTCCACCAGATCCCAGTCTTTTAGCTCGCAGGTGACATCACCAATCTGCGCCAGATAGCCGCGCACTTTCACACCAAATTTCTGTGCCAGATACTTCTTGGCAACGGCACCGGCTGCCACGCGCATCGCCGTTTCACGCGCAGAAGAACGACCGCCGCCGCGATAGTCGCGCACGCCATATTTCTGCTCATAGGTGTAATCGGCATGACCCGGACGGAATACGTCTTTGATGGCGCTGTAGTCTTGCGAACGCTGGTCAGTATTCTGAATGGTTAGACCGATGCTGGTGCCGGTGGTAATCCCCTCGAATACGCCGGAGAGAATTTTAACTTCGTCGGCTTCACGGCGCTGGGTGGTATAGCGCGAGGTGCCCGGACGGCGTCTGTCGAGATCGTGCTGCAGATCGGCTTCGGTCAACGGGATCCCCGGAGGTACGCCGTCAATGATACAACCCAGCGCTACGCCGTGGGATTCACCAAAGGTGGTGACGCGGAAAAACTGCCCAATACTGTTCCCTGCCATCACGGCTCCTTACATGTTGAGTTAATGGTTTTACCCTTCATACTTGAAGCGGCATCGGCGTTAGCTGCGCTTACTCACCCAAATCACTTGGTGGGCCAAGCTCATCGAGATTTGCCGCCTTGATGCAACTCCAGTTATTTTTGGGTAATCAGTGAGTTCCGGTTCAGTCGCGGAACATTTTAAAGTGTGTTGCACAATCAAGCAGTTGCCGTTTAGTGAGCATGAACACGCCGTCACCGCCGTTCTCGAACTCCAGCCAGGTAAACGGAATATCAGGATACTGATCTATCAGGTGTACCATGCTGTTACCCACTTCACAAATCAGCACGCCGTCATCGGTCAGGTAGTCTGGTGCGCAGGAGAGAATACGGCGCGTCAGCTTCAGACCGTCGCTGCCAGAGGCCAAACCAAGTTCAGGTTCATGGCGATACTCCTGTGGCAAGTCTGACATGTCATCTTCATCCACATACGGCGGGTTAGTCACAATCAGGTCGTACTGTAGCGCAGGCAAATCACGGAACAAATCGGAGCGAATAGGCGTAACCCAGTGCTCAATACCGTGCGCCTCAATGTTTTGCTCGGCGACCGCCAGTGCATCAGAAGAGATATCGACTGCATCGACCTCCGTTTCCGGATAAGCGTAAGCGCAGGCGATAGCAATACATCCGCTGCCGGTGCACATATCAAGAATGTGTTGTGGTTTGTCGTGCAAAATGCCGGAAAAGCGGTTGTTGATAAGCTCCCCAATTGGCGAACGCGGGACCAGCACGCGCTCATCAACGTAGAACTCCATGCCACAGAACCAGGCTTTATTGGTCAGATAGGCAACCGGTACGCGTTCGTTTACGCGGCGGATCACCCGCTCAATAATACGATGGCGCTCGCTGGAGGTCAGGCGGGCAGAGTGCATGTCCTCAGGAATATCTAGCGGCAAATACACGCTGGGTAATACCAGCTGAACTGCCTCGTCCCAGGGATTATCTGTACCATGACCATAGTACACATTTGCAGCGTTCAGGCGACTGACGGTCCACCGAATCATATCCTGGATAGTGTGAAGCTCACTGACTGCTTCATCGACGAATATTTTGTCCAATTTTCTCTCCTGACGGCACGCAGTCATTTAACAAGTGCTTAACTATGGATTTACAGTGCATGGGTTTACAGTGCATGGGTTTACAGTGCATCGTTTGGCACATAGTTTGCCATGAAGCCCGCCACAAATCAGCAGCTATAGCGCGTTCTTACCCGATGTGCTGGAGAATATAAGTCGGAGTTTCCTTTATATGAAGTGACATGCGCAGGTACACTGTTGAAATGACCTAAGAATGATGACGAATCTATGAAGAAAAAACATGCGCTGAGCCCCGGGGAGAAGGCCCTCTTTCGCGAAGCCGTGCCAGGCACCAAGCGCCTGCAAAATGACACCATCACCCATCGGCCATTGCGTAAAAAGGTGACGGTAATATCCCCCAAAAAATTGCTTCAGGAGCAGGTGGACGCCAGCTATTACTTCTCCGATGAGTTTCAGCCAATGCTACAAGAAGAGGGGCCGGTGCGGCATACGCGGCCCGATGTCAGCCATTTTGAGCTGAAGAAGCTGCGTCGTGGGGATTATTCGCCTGAACTGTTTCTCGATTTACACGGTCTGACCCAGCGCGAAGCAAAGCTAGAACTGGGGGCGCTGATTGCTGCCTGTCGTCGTGAGCATGTGCACTGTGCCTGCGTGATGCATGGGCACGGTAAGCATGTTCTCAAGCAACAGACACCGTTGTGGCTGGCGCAACACCCGGATGTGCAGGCATTTCATCAGGCACCGAAAGAGCTGGGCGGAACCGCCGCGCTGCTGGTGTTAATCGAGCTGGATGATAAGTTGCAATAACGCTGCAAGCCGAAAGCCAGAAAGCAAAAAGGCACAGCAAGCTGCGCCTTTCTCTTCATCGGGTATCCGGCCAGTTATTCATTAAAACAACTGCTCATTCAAGCAAGTCAGATACCTGAACTACCTCAGACCTTAGCCATCACCTGGCAAGGGCTGAACTGCCAGTCAAACGTCCCTTTGCCGGTTTTAGCATCAAGCTCTACGCTTGCCATGGCTGAGGTTGCAAACATAGGCGGACTGATACCCGGGCATAATTCTGCCACCAGATAACCCACCAAAGGCAAGTGCGATACCACCAGCACAGAAGCGATACCTTCAGCCGCCAGTGCCAGCAGTTCCTGCGCCACTGCGGCAGGATCGCCACCCGGCGTCAACTCTTTCAGAACGTCACTCTCCGCAGGTAACACCAACGTGTGACGCATTTTCTCCAGCGTCTGCTGGGCACGTAAATACGGGCTGACCAAAACACGCTGAATATTGACCGAACGGGCTTTCAGCCACGCCGCCATATGTACTGTTTCGTCACATCCACAATCGGTCAGTGGTCTGGCCGAATCGCTGGCCGCTTCAAGAGCTGCATCACCGTGACGCATAATTACAACTTGCATATTGCACCGCTTTTGTTAACAAAAATAGCGCTATACAGAAACGCCTCGCGTGCTGTATCACCCTCTGCCCAATGCTTTCCGGGGAAAGCTTGCAGGACAACTGCATGTACCACAGCTACCTGACGCGCCGTCTCTTTAATGGCGGGCGGGCATTCTGCCTGAAAAATTCACATAAAGAAAACGCTGTTTTTTACATCAACTGATACCGCTTGTAAATCACTTGGCTTATTTATTAAACAGAGTGGCGATTTTTCAAACGCTTGCCGATTTGGTGGCAAGCGACTTTGCCGTTAGCAAAAATGAATTCCGTATTGATGTATTATGCTCGAAAGCACTATATGTTCCACATTCCCGCGAAAAAGCCCTTAACACCGTGATACACGTCACAGAATGATGCGCTTTTATTCTGCTGGCAATGACTGATCGTAGAAAGAACGACCTTCCTGTGCACGGCTGATCAATCCGGCACAAGGCGCAAAATGCTCGCCATAGTGCTGTTGCAAACCTTGCAAAGTTTGCACTACTGAGGCAGCGCCCAACTGGTCGATGTAACGGAACGGACCACCAAGGAATGGCGGGAAACCAATCCCGAAGACTGCGCCAATATCACCATCACGCGCACTGCGCAACACATGCTCATCCAGACAGCGCACGGCTTCATTGAGCATAATCATCACGCAACGACGGGCAATCTGTTCGGCGCCTTGCTGCTGCTTAGGCGTCACATTCAACAAGCGATAGATGGCCGGATCGGCTTGTTTTCTCTTCTGTCGACCTTTTGGCGCGTAAAGATAGAACCCTTTGCCGTTTTTACGGCCCTTGCGGTCATCTTTAAGCACCGCATCTAGCGCGGGTGGCGCAGCAAAACGCGGCCCCAGGGATTCAACCAGAATGGGGATGATTTTAGTGCCGACGTCGATCCCAACTTCATCCAACAGCTGTAACGGTCCCACCGGGAAGCCAAAGTTCATCAACGCGCTGTCGATATGTTCAACAGGCTCGCCTTCGAGTAAACAGCGCGTCGCTTCGTTAATGTAAGGAGCAAGAATACGATTAACGTAGAACCCGGCGCTATCACCGACCACAATGGCGGTTTTTCCCTGTTTTTTCGCCAATGCCACCGTGGTGGAAATAGTCTGTTCACTGGTTCCGGCATGAGGGATCACCTCAACCAGCGGCATTTTATCAACCGGGCTGAAAAAGTGCAGACCAATGACCTGTTCAGGTCTGGCTGCGTTGGCTGCAATCGCATGTATCGGCAAAGAAGAGGTGTTCGAAGCGAAAATAGTGTGCCGGGACGCATAATGCTCACTCTCTGCAACCATCTGTTGTTTCAGCGACAGATCTTCAAATACCGCCTCAATCACCAGATCAACCCGCTCAAACCCACTGAAGTCAGTAGTACCCGAGATAAGCATCATCTGCCGTTGCTGTTCGCTACGTTTCAGCCGCCCGCGACGTACCCGTTTCTCCAGCAGATCCCAGCTGTATTTCAGTGCATGACGGATCCCTTCCTGGTTAATGTCTTTTATACGCACCGGCAAGCCTGCACGCGTGGCGGTTACATTGGCGATCCCCCCGCCCATCAGGCCTCCGCCGAGAATACCAATGCGCTTCAATGGCAACGGTTCTGCATCGGCACCGCGCTCTTTTTTCAATGCAGTGGAGGCAAAGAACAGACCGCGAAGTGCTGCCGATTGTGGTGTCATCACCAGTTCGCCAAACGCCGTTGCCTCGGCCTGATATCCACTGGCGCGGCCGTGATCCAGCCCGTTACTCACCACGTCGATAATTTTTTCCGTCGCCGGGTAGTTACCCTGCGTTTTGGCCCGGGTCTGTTTACGGACGAAGTGGAACAGCAGGGCTTTGCCCAGAGGGCCGCCCACCAGACGTGCCTGCCACGGCAGCGGAGCGCGGGGTTGGCGCCCAAGAGCCACACGTTCCAGCGCAGTTTGTAGCAATATCGCCTGCGGAACAGCATCGTCCACCAGGCCCATTTTCTGTGCCTGCTTCGCACGAATACTGCGACCCGTCAGCATCATATCCAGCGCTTTGGGCGCACCAATCAACCGGGGAAGCCGTTGTGTTCCACCCGACCCCGGCAGCAAGCCAAGCTGCACTTCCGGCAGCCCAAGCTGGGTTTTGTCATCCAGTGAACAGATGCGAGCGTGGCAGGCCAATGCCAGTTCCAGCCCGCCCCCCAGACAGGCACCATGAATAGCGGCCACCACCGGCACTGAAAACGCCGAAATATGGGACATGACCGACTGGCCTTTTTGCGCCAGACTGCTGGCCTCTGCCGCTGTTTTGCAACCGCCAATCATGCTGATATCAGCGCCAGCAATAAAAGAGTCAACTTTGCCAGAAATAAGCACTAACCCTTTCAGCTGCGGGTATTGCTGAGCTTTTTGCAAAATAGCGCAGATTTGCTCAACAAATTCAGCTTTTAAGGTGTTTACCTTTTCACCGGGAACATCAATAGTGATTATCCCCACATGCTGGTCGGTAAATGCCAGCGTAAAGGCTGAAGCCTTGGCTGTTTCAACAGTAATAATCTCGTCACTCATTCTGCTGCCTCCAGGATCATGGCTGCGCCCAACCCGCCTGCCGCACAGGCCGTGGTCAACCCGAAACGCCCGCCACGACGGCGAAGTTCATGCAACGTCTGCGTTATCATTCGTGCGCCCGTAGCGGCAAAGGGATGTCCGTAGGCCAGTGAACCCCCAAGAACGTTGAACTTATCCCAATCGATTTCACCGATGGCCTGCGGACGACCTAGTTTTTCCCGGGCAAATGACTCGCTGGCAAACATTTTAATGTTTGCCAGCGTTTGTGCGGCAAAAGCTTCGTGCATGTCAATTAAGTCCATATCGGCAAGTGTCAGCCCCGCGCGGTCAAGGGCCAGCGGTGTGGCATACGCAGGGCCGAGCAACATATCTTCCCAAACGTCGATGGCAGCAAAAGCAAAACTTTTCAGGTAACCCAGCGGTCGCAGGCCCAGTTCACGCGCCCGTGATTCGCTCATCATCAGCACGGCAGCGGCACCGTCCGTCAAAGGCGTGCTGGTCGCTGCCGTGACTGTGCCGTGGCGACGGTCGAAAGCCGGACGCAGCCTGGCATACTGGGCCAGTTCGGAATCCATGCGAATATTGTTGTCTTTTTGCAGTACCTCGCGGTACGGCGGAACCTGCGCGGTCATCACCTGCGCATTGAGATAACCATTTTCCCAGGCCAGTGCCGCCAGTGAATGCGAACGGTGTGCCAGTTCGTCCTGCTGCTGACGGGTGATGCCGTGAGATTTCGCCATTTGCTCGGCGGTATCCCCCATCCGCAGCCCGGTTGAATATTCGGCAACCGCTGGCGGTACCGGCAGCAGGTCACGGAACTTCAGTTTACTGAACAATGCCAGGCGCTGTGACAACGTACGGGCTTTACTGACGTCCACCAGCGTGCGGGCCAGACGCTTACTCACGCCAATCGGTAGCACCGATGAGGAGTCTGCGCCGCCGGCAATGCCCACACCGATAGTCCCACTGAGAATACTTTCGGCCACGTTTGCCACCGCCTGAAAACTGGTGGCGCAGGCCCGTGACACGCTGTAAGCATCCGTAGAAACACTCATGCCCGTTCCCAGTACGATTTCGCGCGCAATATTAGGGGCTTCGGGCATCTGCACCACCTGACCAAATACCAGCTGATCGATGATTTTCGGGTCGATACCGCTTTTTGCCAACAGCTCACTCACCACCATTTTGCCTAAATCGACCGCCGGAATGCCATGAAAGGCCGTAGCTTGTTTGGCGAAAGGCGTACGCAAACCGTCGACGATCGCAATACGATCGCCTTCGCGCGTCACCAGCGGGATAACCTTGTTCATAGTGGCTCCAGATTAAGAGGTCAGACCTGATAGTTTAGTTTTAACCATATGTTTACATTTGGCAAAGTCTAACGTGATGAAGTGGGAGCGGCAGCAAAAAAAAACCGCGACCAGCAAAGGTTACGGTTTTGGAAAAAGTGCGTTAAGTACAAAGGATGAATCAGCGCAGTCCGAGCTGGAAGATCATGGTCTCGGCCTGGCAAGAGAAAGCGAAGTCAATATTCAGCGCCACGCCACCGGCGACTTTTTCCAGGCGGCTTTCAATCACGCAAGGCTCAGATTCTACGCTGCGGGCTTTTTCGGTCAGGCTGTGCAGCATTTTCTTAGCCTCTGCTTCGTTTTCAAATACGCGGCTATAGCTGGCGGTACAATCGGTATTATCCATGATGGTGCCGACATCAACACAACAGCACGCTGCCGTTTCTTCCGCGCCACATTTGTTAATCGAATGCAGAGGCTTGGTGGATTTCGAAGACAGAGTTACGTCAGACATAATGTTCTCCCGGCACTGACCACAACGTTCGCGGACTGGCCCTGTTAGTCATTAAAAGGATATTTTCTGACTTCATTTTACGCCTGTCAGCCTTCCCCGCCTAGCACTTACTTTTTGTGTGACTTTTACGTGATCAATATCACATAAATAATAACGTTCGGTTAAACCGAACTCAATTAACCCTCTAAAAGGTTATTTAGTTCATCCCAAACTGTACGTTTTTTGTTAAGCGGGTCTAATTTTTAACATCAAATTGGAAATATTTGAGAAACATGATTGCAACATGTGTACAGGTCGGACCTATACTTCGGTCACTGGTCTGATTTGTCAGGCTGAGAACGAACCCTACAATTCTGCGCTCATTGTTACTTGATGTAACATTGTTTGATAAAAAACATAAAATCGAGGTTTTGGTCATGAACCAGAAAAACCTGTTTAAAAAATCTGTCCTGGCGGCTGCAGTGGCCATTGTTTCATCAAATGTGTATGCGGCCGGTTTTCAGTTAAATGAATACACAGCAGCTGGTCTTGGGCGTTCGTTTTCAGGTGAAGGTGCCATTGCAGACTCCGCAGCGTCCGGCAGCCGCAACCCAGCAACCATGACCATGTTCTCACGTCCCGCTTTCTCCATCGGCGCTGTTTATATTGACCCTGACGTTAGTATCAGCGGCAAATCGCCGGTGACAGGCAACAGTACCAGCGCTGATAACATCGCCCCAAATCAGTGGGTGCCGAATGTCCATTTCATTATGCCGTTGAACGATCAGTGGGCGATTGGCGCGTCAGCCACGTCCAACTATGGTCTGGCGACTGAGTTTAGTGATGATTACGCGGCCGGCCCGATTGGCGGTAAAACCGACCTGATGACCATCAACAACAATATCAGCGCGGCCTATCGTTTAAACCAGAACTTCAGCTTCGGTTTGGGTTTTGATGCAGTGTATGCCAAAGCAAAAATCAGCCGTACTGCCGGTGAATTAACCGCGCTTAAAACCCGCGGTCAGGTCCCTGCTGATACAGAGGCGGCTAATCTGAAAGGTGATGAGTGGGGCTACGGCTGGAACGCCGGTATCTTGTATGAAGTTGACGACAACAACCGTTATGGCTTCACCTATCGTTCTAAAATCGACATCGATTTTAGCGGCGATTACAAAAACTCGATACCTCGGCAACTAGGTGGTCTGGGTGGACAAACTATTCCCGGCGACCTGACTCTGAACCTGCCAGAAATGTGGGAAATTTCAGGGTATAACAAAGTGGCGCCAAAATGGGCGATTCACTACAGCATGGCCTACACCAGCTGGAGTGAATTCAAGGAGCTGAAAGCCACCGGTTCCAATGGACAGACTCTGTTCCAGAAAGAGGAAAACTACCACGATGCTTACCGTATTGCGTTGGGTACCACGTATTACTATGATGATAACTGGACCTTCCGCACCGGTATCGCCTTTGATGACAGCCCGGTTCCGCAAGATAACCGTACTATCTCTATTCCCGATCAGGACCGTTTCTGGATAAGCGCCGGTACCACTTATGCATTCAATAAAGATGCATCAGTCGATTTAGGTGTTTCTTACATGCATGGCCAGACCGTGAATATTAGCGAGAAAGTGGCTGATGGTGCGCCGAACTATGAGTTCCAGGCAAAAGGTACCGCCATGTTGTATGGCGCGAACTTTAACTACAGCTTCTAATCGTTCCGGTTGGGAGTCAGAGACGAAAAAAGCGCCGCGAGGCGCTTTTTTTTTGGCTCTCTACCGATAGAGGCTTAATCCTGACGGTCCGAAATTACTCAGAATCGATGCTGTCTAAATCGCCCTGAATCGCTGCGGCGTTCGGGTTCACTTGTGGTGTCAGCTGACCGCCTTTCGCCAGGAAATCGTGACGCTGGAAGTAGGCTTCGCGCACCATCAGATAAGGGTCTGAAGAGTTACGCAGTATTCCATCGGAATCTAACAGCTCGGCACGGGTTTCGATGCCTTGTAAGGCCCACTTACCGGCTGACATCCAGATGGTCAGGTAGCTCAGCATCGGATAAAGGGTATCGACAAAATCGCCCCCCTCATCACGAACGGTGAAGCTGCCGTAGCCCGGTAACTGAACATACGGGCCGTAACCGACGCCATAATGTCCCAGCGTACTGCCAAAACCTTGTGCTTCTTCGCGCGCCAGTTTCGGGTTTGCCATGGAGGCCACGTCAATCAGGCCGCCCATCCCCAATAAGGTATTCAGGAAGAAACGGTTGAAGTGGATCCCCGCACGGTAAGGATCCCCTTTCAGTAAGGAGTTAACCATACTGGCCGGTTCATCCAGGTTACTGAGGAAGTTACTGGTACCGTTACGCGCCGGCTGCGGCACGTAATCACGCCATGCCACGGCCACCGGACGCAGCACATACGGGTCCACGATGTTGTAGTTGAAATCGAACATCGTGCGGTTAAAACCTTCGAGCGGATCGGAACGGCCCTGCGGCGCGCTGTCCGATGATGTTCCGGCACACCCCACAAGTAATGTGGTCGCAAACGCCAGCCCAGTCAGGCGTAAGTTCATGGTTTTCTCCCTATTTTTCTTCGGTTCGCTTTCAGGGAACCTGCTGATTAATCTCAATACTGACCTGTCCATTGCCGGAAAAATCAGTCAGCGGGCTGTCACCGTACCAGTCGCCTTTAGCTGGCGTGGCTAAACCGTTTTGTGAAATTCGAACGCGTACTTTTAACTGATGCAGCGAAGAAAGCAATCTTTCAGGCATCATGGCACTGCTGTCATCCATGGTCATCGCCAACGGGAAGCGGCTCAGCGGCAATTTTTTCACAGCCACCGGTACCGGACTGATGCCATCGGTGACCGAAATAAATACCGCGCCCTCTTGGGGAAGGTTCTTTTTCGCCTCAGCAGACAAGTCAACATTGACGGCCAATTTTACGTTATCCTGGCCTGACTTCGCTTTAGCCTGCTCAATACTGGCGCGGACCATATCGCCGCGCTTATCACCGGCGGGTAAAATTTTCAGCATCAACTGCCATGCGCCTATCGCCTGCGCATAATGGCCCTGCTCAAATTCATTGTAGGCCAACAGGCTCAACACGCGTAAATTACCCTGATGCTGCTCCAGCATACTGCGTAACAGTTTCCCGCCGCTAATGTTATCTTGCGGATCCGCAGAGCGCGTCAACACCTCGCCATAGCCGAGCTTGATATCCATATCATTCGGTGAAAGTTGATAGGCATGTGCGAATGCTTGGGTCGCCGTGCTGGCATTATTCAACGCCATACCGACCCGCCCCAGCATCATCCAGTCTTTGGCATTCGACGGATCTTTTTGCAAATCAGTGCGCAGCCCTAAGCCTAAATCCTGCACATCCATCATCGTCAGCGGTTGCGAACGTTCATCAGCCACGCGGTGACGCAGATCCGGCATCCGTTCCATCACCTGATGCCATGCGCTCACCTGACTGAAGCTGCCAGTATATAAATAGAAACCCAGCGTCACCAGCACCAACAGCAGTGCACCCGGCAACAGTGTCCAACGGCCAATTGGCTGTCCGGCCTGAGAGGTTTGTTCAGGAATATCACTCAGCAGGTTCTCCTGCAATTCACGGATATGCTGCGGACGCTCATCGACGACGCCCTGATCTTCGTCCTGCTCAAGTTCACTCAGGCGATGATGATAGAAAGCTTTGTTTAGCGCATCGCGCGAGGTGTGCTCAGCCCGATCGCCACGCAGTACCGGCACCACAAACAGTGCCACTGCGATAATCAGCATCACCACGATGATCGGCCAAAAAATACTCATGATGCTTTCCCGTCGCTGTCTTTCATCTTTATATCATTCAGTAAGTGAGCCAGGCGCTGTTGTTCTGTTAATGAAAGTTCGGCATGAGGTAATGCCGCTTCGGCGACAACATTCCCCCTGCTTTTCTGGCTGGTCGGCCGACTCAGCCGCCGCGCACGCATCACGATAACCGTCGCACCAATCATCACAAACAGCAGTGGCCCCAGCCAAAGAATAAGGGTCGCTGGTGTAACCGGCGGTTGGTAAGTCACGAAGTTGCCGTAGCGCGCCACCATATACTGAACAATTTGCTGACGATTCTGACCTTCGTTAAGCAGTTGATAAACCTTGGTGCGCATATCTGCGGCAATAATAGAGTCCGATGCGGCAATGCTGGTGTTCTGGCATTTAGGGCAGCGAAGTTGTTCGGTTATCTGCCGGTATTGCTGTTCCTGCGCCTCTGACTTGAATTGATACGTATCGATAGCCGCGAACGCACCAAAGCTCAAACAAAGACCGAGCAGCATTGCGGTGAGTGATGACCCCATTTTCACGTATCACCGCCATATTTTTTGTACAGCGGCATCACGTCCAGCTGCCACACTTTAGCATTCATATCACCGGCATGGCGGTAGCGGATAATGCCCTGCCCGTCGATCAGGAAAGTCTCAGGCGCACCATAAACGCCGAGATCCAGGCCCAGCATCCCGTCGCCGTCATACAGACTCAGCGCGTAAGGATTACCCAGCGTATTCAGCCAGCTGACCGCTTTCTGGCGATCGTCTTTATAGTTCAGGCCAACGACGCGGATACCTTTGGCCGCCAGCGTATTCAGATACTCATGCTCGGCGCGGCAGGTCGGGCACCAGGTGGCCCAGACGTTGAGCAGAATGGGCTTGCCGTCGCGCAGCACCGACTGGTCATAGGTTTTTCCCGGCTGCGACAACGATTCCAGCTTAAACACCGGCACCGGCTTACCGATCAAGGCTGACTCGAGCAGCGTTGGATCGTCGCCATTCGCGTTGCGGGTTAGCTGCACCAGAAACGCGGCGGCCAGCGCCAGAAACAGAATTAACGGAATGAAGAGGAGTTTACGATTCATGCTTCTTCTGCCTCGGTTTTCCCCTGCCGCTTAAGTTTTTTGCTCATGCGGTAACGCGGGTCGAGAATACAGAGGATCCCGCCGGCTGCCATAAAGAGGCCGCCGAGCCAGATCCAGCGTACGAAGGGTTTGTAGTACAGCCGCACCGCCCATGATCCGTCGTCCATCTCTTCACCCAGCGCGGCATATAAATCGCGCGCCAGATTTCCATCGATGGCCGCTTCGGTCATCATGGTGTGCGCCACGCTGTAATAACGTTTTTCAGCATGCAGCGTGGTCACCAGTTTACCCTTGCGGCTGACGTCGATATTGGCTTCACCGCCGATGTAGTTTGAGCCATGAATGTCACGCATGTCGCGGAATACAAAGTGGTAATCGTGGATATCCACACTGTCACCGGCCTTCATGCGGACATCACGCTCAACGCTGTAATTTTGGCTGAAGGCGATACCAATCACCGTCACCGCTACACCAAGATGACCCAGCACCATGCCCCAATGGCTGCGCGAAAGATGTGTCAACCCGCGCCAGAAAGTATGGCGATGGGTGGCCCGTTCGTGTAATTCCATCAGCGTCAGCACAATCACCCACACCGACATCAGCAGGCCGACCACGGTCATGCCGATGATATTGTCCTGCAACAACCACGGCAGCAGAATCGACAGCAGCAGTGTCACCACCAATGCCACGCCTAACCGACGCCACAGTTTGCTTGGCTCATCGCGACGCCAGCGCACCAGCGGGCCGATGCCAAGCAGCAGCGCCAGCGGAGCCATTAGCCAGGTAAACATGGTATTAAAGAAAGGTTCACCAATCGAGATACTGCCCATGCCGAGCTGCTTATGAATCAGCGGCAACAGCGTACCCAGCAGTACCACCAGCATGGCGGCAATCAGCAACACGTTATTGCCAAGCAGATAGCTTTCCCGCGAATGCAGCTCATGCCGGCCTGGCGCACGCACCGAGTTGCCTTTGATGGCATACAGCAGTAGCGATCCACCGATCACAATCACCAGATAAGCGAGAATAAACATGCCGCGCGCCGGGTCAGAGGCGAAGGAGTGCACCGACACCAGCACGCCGGAGCGCACCAGGAACGTCCCCAGCAGGCACAGCGAAAAGCAGGTGATGGCCAGCAGGACCGTCCAGGCTTTGAAGGTTCCGCGTTTTTCGGTAACCGCCAGCGAGTGGATCAGCGCCGTACCGGCCAGCCACGGCATAAACGAGGCGTTTTCCACCGGATCCCAGAACCACCAGCCACCCCAGCCGAGTTCGTAATAAGCCCATGCAGACCCCAACACGATGCCGATGGTGAGGAAAACCCACGCCGCCTGCGTCCACGGGCGCGACCAGCGAGCCCATGCGGTATCGAGCCGTCCGGCCATCAGTGAGGCAATCGCGAAGGAGAAGGCTACCGAGAATCCAACGTAGCCCATATAGAGCAGGGGCGGGTGGAAAATCAGCCCGATATCCTGCAACACCGGATTCAGGTCACTGCCGTCAACCGGAAAACCCGGCAATGTGCGGATAAACGGATTGGAAGTCAGCAGGATAAACACCAGGAATCCGGCGGTGATCATGCCCATTACGGCCAACACGCGGGCCACGGCATCCTGCGGCATCCGCCGGCTAAACAGCGCGACGGCCAACGTCCAGCAACTTAACAGCAGCACCCACAACAGTAGCGAACCTTCATGCGCGCCCCAGGTGGCGGCCATGCGGTAATACACCGGCAGACGCGTATTGGAGTTGTTGGCGACGTAAGCCACCGTGAAATCATTCACGACAAACGCGTGAACCAGAATAATAAAGGACAGCATGATGGTGGCAAACATGCCGTAAGAGAGCGGCCGCGCCATCGCCATCATGCGGTTATCCTGCCGCGCCGCGCCCCACTGCGGATAAATGCTCAGCAGGATTGCCAGACCTAAAGCCAGGCAGAGCGAAAAGGTTCCCAGTTCCGGCATCATGGGCGATCACTTCCTTTGGGATTGCCAACGTCATTCGACGCAGGCTCTTTGCGATTATCTTTCATTGCCTCTTCCACTTCCGGCGGAACGTATTTCTCATCGTGCTTGGCCAGAACCTGTTTGGCATTCACCACGTTGTTGGCTTCCATCACGCCCTGCGCCACCACGCCCTGCCCTTCACGGAACAGATCCGGCAAAATACCGTTGTAGGTGACCGCAATCGCCCCACGGGCATCATAAATTTTGAAACTGACCTGCAAATTCTTCGGGTCGCGCTTTACCGAACCGGGCATGACCATGCCGCCAATGCGCAGGCGCTGACCGACGAATGGCAGCTCGTGGCTTTCCCCTTTGCCCTGCAAAATCTCACTGGGTGTATAGAACAGATCGATGTTCGAGCGCAGCGCATACATCACCAGAGAGAGACTCAACCCCAGCCCGACCAGCACCACCAGCGCCAGTGAGAGACGTTTTTTACGACGCGGATTCACAGCAAGTTCTCTCCGGACGGGGTCGGTTTCACTGGTGCAGGGCTTTTCTGGCCCGCCGCACCCTGGCGCTTTTTAGCCGCGATATTGGACTGCACAATGCGTTTTTCACGCGCCTGACGCCGGCGAACGTCGGCCAGAATAGTCCTGCGCTGTAAGAAAGTATGGGCAACCAGCACTATCAGCGAAATCAAGGTAGCGGCAACCGAAAGCCAGACATAGAAAGCGTAACCGCCCATGTCGAAGAAAGCCTGCCAGCTGGGAAATGCTGCATTCATCAGCGGCGCTCCTTATTGACCAGTGAAGCTACCCACGGACGCAGCCGCTCCTGATACAGGATCAGGTTGCGCAAACGCATCAGCGTCAGGGTAATAAAGAAGAACAGATAGCCGAAGATAGCCCAGCGCAGCGGATAGCGCATACTTGGGTCGATTGACTGCTGCATGTTGGTAGAACCCTGGTGCAGGGTATTCCACCACTCAACCGAATAGTGAATGATGGGAATATTAACCACGCCGACCAGCACCAGAATGCCCGCCGCACGCCCCGCCAGACGGCGGTCTTCAAACGAATTATAGAGCGCAATCGCGCCAAGATATAAAAACAGCAACACCAGTTCGGAGGTCAGCCGCGCGTCCCACACCCACCAGGTACCCCACATCGGTTTACCCCAGGCGGAACCGGTCACCAACGCAATAAAAGTGAATACGGCGCCCACCGGTGCCATCGCGGCCAGCACCAGATCTGACGTTTTCATCTGCCAGACCAGGCCGATAAAGGCGGCAACCGCCATTGCGCTGTAAATTCCCATCGACCAGATGGCTGCCGGGACGTGAATGTACATGATGCGGTAGCTGTTACCCTGTTGGTAATCCGGTGGCGCATAGCCAAAGCCCCAGACCCAACCGATCAGCAGACAGGCAACCCCCAGAATAGCGAGCCACGGAATAAAGCGCCCACAGACATGGTAAAACCGTTCGGGCCGCGCGAGTTGATGTAACCATTTCCACATTGTTATCGTTGCTCACTCTAAAATTACACTGTGTTATATACCGTGAACCCTCAGTGGGCTCTTGCGCGGTCTGACGTCACTTCATCCGCACTTATCGGCATCGCTCTATTGTTCACTATAGGGAAGCGTGATGTTAGTCAAAGGTTGCGTTTTTTCCGTCACTTTGTAACGACAGGTAAATATTTCAGTGAATGCTGACTCTCAGGGCCGCCGCGGTCGCAAAAGGCGTTAAGGTCGCGCTACCCGCCAGCATCGCGCCAAGGAATGCCAGATAGCCGTCAATCGGCATATTCATCGAGGCGGCGTCTATTGCGCCGGTGGCAAAAATCAGCACCGGAATATATAACGGCAGCACCAGCAGGCTAAGTAACACGCCGCCTTTGCGCAGGCCGACGGTCAGCCCCGCGCCAATCGCGCCAATAAAACTCAGGGTCGGGGTGCCGAGTAATAATGTCAGCGCTACCGCTTTCCAGCTGGCAAAATCCAGCGAGAGCAGTAAAGCGATCACCGGCGAGAGCAGCAATAGCGGCAAACCGGTCACGACCCAGTGAGCACATACTTTCCCCAGCACCGTGAGTGGCAGCGGCGCTGGCAGTAACAGAAGCTGCTCCAGCGTACCGTCCAGATAGTCATCACGAAACAGTCTTTCCAGTGAAAGCAGCGAAGCCAGCAGCGCGGCGACCCACACAATGCCGGGCGCAATGCGCGCCAGCAACTGCGGTTCAGGCCCAAGCCCCAGCGGAAACAAGGTGATCACGATGATAAAAAACCACAGTGGGTTAATAATCTCGGCGCTATTACGGAAGGCGATTTTCAGCTCGCGCCGCAGGATGTTAATCAACATAAGACGCTCTGGTCAGACGGATTTTGCGCACGTCACGGTTAACGCCCCGTAAATCCTGATGCGTGGTCAGTAACAGCATGCCGCCACGGCTGCTGTGCTGTTCAAACAAATCAATCAGCGTTGCGACGCCCTGCTTATCAATGGCGGTCAGAGGTTCATCGAGGATCCACAGGGGCGCACGGGTCAACCACAGCCGAGCCAGTGCCACCCGACGCTGCTGCCCGGCGGACATCTGCGCCACGGTCACATCTTCATAGCCCGGTAAGCCGACGTGTTCCAGCGCCTGATAAATGGCATCGGCGTCAACTTTGCCGTCAACGGACTGATAAAAGGCCAAGTTTTCATAAGCGGTCAGCACGTTTTTAATCCCCGGCTGATGGCCCAGAAACAATAATTGCTGATGAAAAACATCGCGCTGGCGGCGAGTATTTTCGCCCTGCCAGCGAACCTCACCGGCATCCGGTGACGACAGCCCGGCCAGGATCCGCAGCAGGCTGGTTTTACCGGCACCGTTCTGACCTGCAACTTGCACCATTTCACCGGGTTCGAGGGTGAAACTTAAGCCACTAAACAGGGTCCGCTCATCGCGAATACAACGGAGGTTAAGGGCTTCAAACATGGGCGCGTCCCATCAATGTCACAAGCGCGCATCATATCATATGCATCCTGCGCGTCGCAGAGAGTACCAAAGCAAAATTCTTGTTACTTATTGACGAGATGCAGACAGTTCCCGCTGCACGACTGACTTGCCTCATCTATGCTTAAACGACATCTTTTACAATACCGTTGGCGACACCACAGAGAGAACGTCCTATGAGTCAGGAAAATAAACAGACAACATCCGACGTTGACGTCGACAGCCATGAAAATTCGCAAGGCACTGAAATCGAAACTAATGAGGAGAATCTGCCCTCACCCGCTGCGGCCGTTCATGAACAGATTCGCATGGAGGGGGAGAAAGAGCTGGAACGCGATGGCATGGCGCTGCTGTGGTCGGCGATTGCTGCCGGGCTTTCTATCAGCGCGTCGTTAATGGTCAAAGGCATTTTGCACGCCCGCCTGCCCGACTCTCCCGAGCGCTTCTTTATTGAGAACATCGGTTATACCGTGGGCTTCATTATTGTGATCATGGCTCGCCAACAGCTGTTTACCGAGAATACCGTCACCGCCGTCCTGCCGGTGATGCATAAACCCACGCTGAAAAACGGCGCTATTTTGCTGCGCCTGTGGAGCGTGGTGCTGGCGGGCAACCTGATCGGCTGCGCCTGCGCGGCGCTGGCGTTTCATCTGGCACCGTTTTTTGATGCTGACACCGACGCAGCCTTTCACACTATCGGCATGGACATAATGGAGAAAACGCCAACCGCCATGTTTGTCAGCGGTATTATTTCCGGCTGGTTGATAGCAACAATGGTGTGGATGCTACCGACGGCGGGTACGGCGAAAATTTGGGTGATCATGCTGATGACCTATCTGGTTGCTATCGCCGATCTGACCCATATCGTGGTCGGTTCGGTAGAAATTCTGTATCTGGTCTTCACCGGCGCGATCCCCTGGTACGAATTCATCTGGCCCTTCGCCCTGCCGACGCTGGCCGGGAATATCTTCGGCGGTACTTTTATCTTCGCGTTGATCAGCCACGCACAGATCCGCAACGATATGAGCCATCAGAACAATGCCAGGAACAAACAGAACACCAATAAGTCACAACAAAACGGCGACAAGAGCCGGTAACTGGCGACGAAACAACCAAACGATCCGCTAACATCTTATTATTGTGATAAAAACGGGTATACTACGCGGGCGGTTTTCAAGACCGTCCGTGTCTCCTTAGTTAAACGGATATAACAAGCCCCTCCTAAGGGCTAGTTACAGGTTCGATTCCTGTAGGGGACACCATCACCTTGTCTACGAACGTCTACTAAAATCAATTTTAATCAGTAAATTCATTAAGTTAACTAAACCTCTGCGTCTGCCAGACTCTACCAACTAACACCTACTGGAAATGCCGCACGGCTTACAACCGGCGCTTGGTGGCGGAAACGGCAATGTACCGAGTCAAGCAACTGTTCGGTGGTCATTTGACACTGTGGCATTACGATGCACAGGTTGTAGAGGCTATGGCGATGATCCATGCCTTAAACAAAATGACGCGTGCAGGTATGCCCGAAAGTATACGGATTGCCTGAGGAAGTGATTGACAGGGGGAAGCTTTTATCTAAATCCGATTTCTTCAACAAAGCCGTAATTGCTTATAAAACATTAAATACTTCTCGAATTCCTAAAAATGCTTTCTAGAACAATAGGGAATGGTCAGAAAATTATAATATTAATGGCAATATGAAGAGAGTATTTAATCCGATACATGAGCAAAGCCAGCAGTCCGCTGGCTTTTTTCTGACGATTGTAATTGCTTATATCAGTTAGGCTCTTACGTTCCAATCGTCTGTATACTGCACGTTGCCATCAACATAACGCCAAGTGATTTTATCGTACATCAAGGAAACTGATTCCATGTGATTGATCTGCGAATTACCCGACATTTTAGTGTTTGGCATTCCTGGGTTGATGCCTGTGATTTTCACGCCCTCAATAGTCATGATAAAATAACATTCCTCTTGCCCTGCATGGTTTATGCGATACCAGCGAATTTCCGCGCTTTTCAACGTCTGACCAGTAGCAACAGCTTTGTAAAGATACGGGCTGGAACTATCAAACTCCTTTTCAATCATCATCGGAGAGTGGGAACGCTTACCAGTGATCTTACCGTTGGCACTGTCTACTGGAATATTCAAACCATGGCTAAACCCTACAATCTCAATACTACCTTCACGATCCTGAACGTCTACCGATCCTTTGATAGCTGCACCACCATCGTCTTTAAGCCACATATAAGCGGGAATAGGCATTCTACAAACTCCTTTTAATTGTGATTTTCTTCGTGATGAACCAGTAGCAAGCAATCGTTAGTAACAGGTTAAAGCCCATAATTGCCGCTGTAATGAAAGTCGAATATGTTTCCCCGTAGGGAAAGACAGATTGATATGGCAGAAAGCGGAATAACATCCAGAACAGGAAAGTAAAACCGAATATTTTCGCAAACCGTCTTAAAGTGGATACAGCCCACTCTTTCGGAAGCCCTGACTGATTAACTTTGCGCGTAATTGTGTTGTAAGCGATAATAATCGCACTGAGGATCGGAACGCTGATAAGGGTGTTGATCAAGATACCAAAGTAATCACGAAGCAATTCCCACACTTCTAAATCAGACTCACCCAATATGAAACGAGTCACTTTACTGGCACTCTGGAAATCGAATAACCCTGTGAGCGAGCCAACTAAACCATCATAGGGAATGACCTTAGCAACGATCAGCATAACCACAGCGAACAGTGCTATATTGATGAATAAACTAAGGACATGTTTTGCCATTGGCGATCACCTCAATCGTGCCGTATGCCTTCAGTTTCCTCATACAAGGAACATCCATTTTCTGAGTCCGTAGTAGAGCATTACGTAGCATGGCAAAATCTGAATCGTGCGGGAGTGTGATACAACCTTCCGAGAGAACGCCGGGGTGCAAACGGAAGTTTCCGCGCTTAACTCCCTCTATCCATATGTAATCGTCAATTCCCCAATCATCGCGCCATAGTGCAAACCATTCCGAATGTTTGAATGTAGCGCCGCTGGCAAAGTGATTGTAGATATCTCTGACACCCGCATTCACCTGCGATTTGAGTCCACCTTCTGGACGGTCGACAATCCAGTATTTACCCGCTGGCACGGGTCCCATCTTAGGGATCATTCCACATGCCCCTCGGTTACGGTATGCACCATCACCAGAGAACGCTAAAAATGTGCCAACTCCGGGAAATGATAAAGGGGAGTAATGTGCATCGTTGATGACAAACCTTCCATGTAGAGCCATAAACCACCTAATATCCTTTTATATTTTGTGGTTATGATATCCCTTGTTTAATAGATGTTCCAGATTAACTACCTGATTTTATTTGATAGAACCCTAATGCGTAGTGTTAGGCATACCAACAGAAAACCGGTTAACCACTTTCTTATACAGGGGTATTTACCACCTTTGAGGTTTTCGAGCGTTTTATCACTAAAACTATCGACCCCGGATGCTTGCCTGCGCCTGTGGAGGAACCGGCGGAAGAGGTAGTGCAACCCAAAACGCCCGCCTATACCGTGCGGTTAGAGTGATAACCTCGGCGTATCTCAGCGTGAACCGGTCACTGAGATACGCTTTTATTTTCTAAATCCTCTCTGTTCTCCCCCATTTATTTAGCTGTCTCCCACGTCACAAAAATCATTGTCAAAACGTGTATAAATACAAAGAATACGTAATATTAATCATGCATGCACGTGCATGGTTTTGCATTTGATAACACCTATTTTTCACCTGTCGCCCTGCCCGTGCTGGCGCGGCCTGAGACGCCTCAGGCAGGTGCATTAAAAGCGACATATAAAGCGGGCAGGCGTGGCGGGGATAGCATTGCGCGCTAGAGAAATATTAACTACTTTATTTTATCCCTCTGAATTTGGAGGTTTTTTCAATTCTCAAGTGAAAATAGAGGCTTATGTTTCTCTTGCATGTGAGGAATCAGTTGTTGAGGTGCAAGAAATAAATGAGCTACTATTATGTCTGGGTACATTCGACATTATGGTACTGTTATGTTTTCATTAGAGAAAAAACGAGTTGATAGCCGCGTTTTGGCGCAACTATTCACTAGCCAGGCTATAAATAAAATAGCCGATGGTGACCTTTCGTTTCTCTATCGGGTCTTGAACGATTTTTTAACGCCTCAAACTCCCAACCTTCTCGTTGCTCAGGTCTTTGAACTAGCATTCAACAAACTATTGATTGATTACAAAACAGAGTATTTTTTTAAAAATGCAATAGCTAATAAACTTTATTTAGGTCGCCACTCTGGCCGAGAAGCAACTATGCTTTCTGAATTTAGAGTAGGAAATAATAAAGCTGATTGTGTTATTGTTAATGGTCATTCGACATGCTACGAAATAAAAACTAAATTTGATAGCCTAAAAAGATTGCAAGATCAACTTACCAGCTATATGAAAATATTTGATAAGGTGTATGTTGTTTGCGATGCTGTTCACATTAACAATGTACTATCTTGTATTCCTGATGGGGTTGGAGTTATTGAATTAACTCAAAGAGGGGCCTTAAAAAAAATTAAAAAAGCACTAGTTAACAGCCATGAAATAGATCGTGACATGTTGATCAGCTCGTTAAGAAAACCTGAGTATGTTTGCATTGCAGAGGAACTGACAAACAATCCTATTACTTCGTCTAACATGAATACATACTCTGAGTGTCTTGATATTTTTAACAAAGCAAGTTCTAATGAACTCAGACAATTATTTAAATATGCCATTAAGAAGAACAGAGGGGCAGATTTTAGTTTTGTAGATAGGTTACCGCCCTCACTTACTAATACAGCTTTTAGTTTTAAGCTCTCAAAGTCAAAAAAAATAGCTTTTGGAGAGATCTTAACACAGCATATTCATAAGGATATAAAATGTACTTTCCATTTATAAGAGGCAAGCAATTTGAGCTAGTTGCAATTAGAGAACTAGCACCTAAATTACCTAATGATCTTTATAAACCCATAATTGAACCAGTAAGAGAAAATCTTTTACCTTTAATTAAAACCATCAAATCTATAAATGAATTTAATGTTCAACCGATTATAATTATTAATCCCTCTTTAGGGGATTTTAAGTCAAAGAATGTGAATCTTTATTCTAAGATTTTATCTTTAGACTCCTCACTAAATTTTATTCCTTGTGTTCAAATAGTAGAAAGCGCAGCAGATTACTCTCCAATTCTAAAAGATTTACCACGTGGTTTAGCTATTTTCGTTCCAGATATTCTCGAAGACGTCAACCAATCTATATTCGAAAACTCAGAATTCGATATAGTGCCTGTTGATACACTAGATAGTGAATTGGTAGGACTACATAATGTAATTTTACTCGACGACCCATTCCAGAAAAAAAGTAGGAATGCCGATTATAAAGATAGATCCAAATTTTCATTGTTGCATAAAAACTTTAAAAATAGGCCAAACACTATAGGTTTCAGTGATTATAATATTGTAGGCTCTGAATATACAGAAGCTGGTGGCCCAGCATATGTTGTAACAATTCATCTGTCGTACATAGATAAAGAAAATGAACAAATGTTTGTACGGCACTTCTCGTCATATCCTAGTAATAGCCCTGCGAACCCCGGAGGGAAATTTGAAGAGGCATTAGAACGGGCTATAAGATATATTAATGAAAATCCTAATGTATTTGATGAAACTTTCGGGATTGATGAATTAAGAAGATTACATGCTACGGCGCATTTCCCTGGCTTAGGTTTAGTCAAAAAAATCTCGGTTCAACATCATATTGAGACTATTTGCAATTATTTAAACAAAGCGAGATAGCATATGTCATTCTGTTGTTCTGAATGCTTTCACGATAGAGAAATTTTCGAATTTATTGGTAAGGCACATCATAGTGGGAGATGTGGTCACTGTCGTAAAGATAGTGCTTTTATAATTATTCCTACGGAGTTGTCACATTTTTTTGAACCTTTTTTGGGACTAGTCACGGAATCAGCTGATGGTCGCCCCTTAAGTGAAATATTAAATGAGCTATTTTATATTTTTAATAATGATGTAAGGTCTGCTCAACGTCTGATATCAGAAATTTTAGGCGAGGATTACGGCGATAAAAGGTATGCCTTGAAACAGGATTTTCAGGAACACATCAGTGGATGGGAAAGTTTCAAAGAAGAACTTAAACACCAAAATAGATTTTTCCCCAAAAATACACTTTACTCGTCTTTATTTGACCCTACGATTAGCAGCACAGAGAGTGATTTATTCCAAATAATTGAACAGTTGAAAGTTGAATATGATGAAGGAGAGGATTTTTTTCGTGCCAGAATACATGAAACCCCATTATCTCAACAAGAAATGGGGATGCCACCAAAAGAAAAGGCAACAGCCGGTAGGGCAAATCCTATAGGAATATCCTACCTGTATCTAGCCAATCAAAAAAACACATGTGTTGCAGAAGTCAGACCTAATAATACAAGTACAATATACATATCTGACTTCACTTCGAATAGAAAGTTATCGATTATTGACCTGACTCAACCAAGAAAAAAATTATCAGTTTGTGCTTTTGATGAAGGTCGTTTCATAACTATTATAGGAATAATCAAGTTATTAGAAACCTTATCTAATGAACTATCAAAACCAGTTAAACCAGAAAGCTCAAGTATAGATTATATACCTACACAGTTTATTTGCGAATTCCTTAAGAGTTTTAGTAATTGTGATGGTATTGCTTTTGAAAGTTCGTTTGGTTTAGGTAAGAATTTTGTGTTCTTCAGTGATACTGGATTTAGGATTGGAGAGCCAATACCGCATACTATCATCAGTATTGTCCATGATTTTGACCCTAAATAGCAGTGCATATCAAACAGTCGACATCAATGCCCCTACTAACCTGTCAAATTAATATCTCCGGGTACAATTAGGGGTACAAAAAGAACACATTAAAATTAATTACTTTGAATTCAATGATTTGAATTTAAATTCGATTCCTGTAGGACACCATTATCACTGGTTTTTTTGAATCAATCGGATTTAGATAACAGCTCCCCCTATCAGTCATTTTCCCAGACAATTCGTACACGTTCTGGCATGCCTGCACGTGTAATTTTATCCAACGCACGTATTGGCAATAACCTCGCTGACCAGCACATCGTGATCCCGCAGCGTAAGATGCCCATCAAACAGCTGTTTTACACGGTACATTGCCGTTTTTGCCACCGAGCGTCGGTTTTAAACCGTGTGCCATTTCCAGTATTTGAACTTTTGCTTTGCCACGGTCTAATTTACTGATGGAATACATTTTTGGAAAATTGGAACTTTGAGATCAGTCTGGAAGGGATAGAGAACCACAACGAAAATGAAGCTAAAGCAACCACACTTTGGTTATTTACTCGCCTCCGCTCAATAGGTACACTATTTACAGGGATTTACAACGACATAAGGAAAAAAGAACATGGCAATTCCTGGCAATATGTGGATTTACGATGACGGTGGTGCACTCATTAAAGGTGGCTGTGACGTAGCGGGAAGAGAATTCAGCATTGAATTTAAAGGATTTCACCATAATCTTTCTATCCCCACGGATAACGCCACAGGTAAACCCACAGGAACCCGCCAACACTCACCGATGCTCATTGTTAAAGAGTTCCACTATTCCAGTCCATACCTATACAAAGCCGTTGCTACCGGTCAGAATCTGAAATCCACTGAGATAAAGTGGTATAAAATCAACGATGCTGGTCAGGAAGTCGAATATTTCAATATGCTGCTCGAAGGTGTTCGGATTGTCTCAATATCCCCAACAATGGCATCGCCAGAAGACAAAAATAACAACCACCTTGAATCCGTTGAGTTGCGTTATGAAAAGATCACTTGGAAGCACTGTGACGGAAACATAATCTACACTGACGCATGGAATGACCGACAGACCGCATAATAGGTGATGAAATGGATACTACCGAAGAGTTAAATGGAACGTACTTCTACCACGGAGAAAGCAATCTATCTCCGGGTGAACTTTTCGATGTGATTTTCCTTGAACAATTTTGTGATGAGTTAGGTATTGGCATCGAATCTGGTGCAGCTATTTTATCCGGTCAACCATGGCTGAAGACACGACAAAAACCAGGAACAGCTATAAAAGGCACAAGCGTTGTTTCCAAATACGGAAGAATGCTTCTGAGAGATGCACGAACTCCGTTTGGTATCAGAGTTCCTACACCAGTGGGCTTTAAGATGCAAAAGACTAACAAACTTGCCGTAGTCATCGCTCGTTATGTTCCCTGGTTGGGCTGGATTGCTCTGGTGAACTCAATTTACCAAGTATCAAGAAAAACACAGAATAAATATAATCTGATAGCCTGTCCGAAAGACAGAATACAGTGGACATATTTTTGATGGATACAGTTCAAGACCAAGTGCTGGCACTATTTAGGGAAGAGATCCCTGGATATTTGGATAAGCACTGGAAAGAAATCCCTTTGGAGCTTGATTATGACTTATTTGATGCACCAGGCGACGATCTGCATGAGGTCTTGGATAAATTTGAGAAAATATTTAACGTTGATTTATCTAATGTGAAATGGTCGTGTTATTTTCCGTGGGAAAACACACCGCTAATAACACGATGGTTCAAAGCAAAACGAGAAGATATAGAGAAAACACGCAAACCATTAACTGTGAAAATGTTTGCCGAATCAGCCAAAGTGGGAAAATGGCTTTATGATTAAGCATAAATGACAAATGAAAATAATAATGAAATGAGAGGGGGAGATCTTTTATCTAAATCCGATTTATTCAACAAAGCCAAAAAATCACTACGACCCATTTTTTATTGGGTATAAAAGCGGGTGTACTTACTCCCGCCCTTACACAGATTCAGATAAGTATTATGCCAATCCGTTATTCACCAGCGAGTCGCGTGTAATATCAGCAATGGTTTTACAGCCGGTGAGGGTCATTGCTACCCGCATCTCTTTTTCAATCAGCGTCAGCAAATTCTCAACGCCCGCCTGACCTGCGGCGGCCAATGCATAGATATAGGCACGGCCGAGCAGCACACTATCCGCTCCCAGCGCAATCATACGAACCACGTCCAGGCCGTTACGAATACCGCTATCGGCCAGAATCGCAATGTCACCTTTCACCGCATCGGCAATGCCTGGCAATGCGCGAGCAGAAGATAACACGCCGTCCAATTGGCGACCGCCGTGATTGGAGACCACAATACCGTCCGCGCCGAAGCGTACCGCATCACGCGCATCTTCAGCGTCGAGGATGCCTTTGATGATCATCGGCCCATCCCAGAACTCCCGGATCCACTCCAGATCGCTCCAGGAGATCGACGGATCGAAATTATTAGCCAACCAGCCAATGTAATCCTCCAGGCCGGTCGGTTTGCCGAGGTAGGTCGAGATATTGCCGAGGTCGTGCGGCTTGCCGTTTAGACCAACATCCCACGCCCACTGGGGATGAGTGAAGGACTGCCAGTAGCGGCGCATTGCTGCGTTCGGGCCACTCATGCCGGAATGGGCATCACGATAGCGTGCACCCGGCGTGGGCATATCAACGGTAAACACCAGGGTTGTACAACCCGCCGCTTTGGCCCGCTCCAGTGCGTTACGCATAAAGCCGCGATCTTTCAGCACGTAAAGCTGGAACCACATCGGGCGATTGATCGCCGGGGCGACCTCTTCGATTGCGCATACAGAGACTGTAGACAGGGTAAACGGGATACCTTTTTCCGCTGCAGCTTTTGCCGCCTGCACTTCACCACGGCGTGCATACATACCGCACAACCCAACAGGTGCCAGCACCACGGGCATCGCCAATGTTTCGTTAAATAGCGTAGTTTGCAGGCTGAGCTCGGACATATTGTTCAGCACACGCTGTTTTAATGAGATCGTAGACAGATCGTCAACGTTGCTCCGCAGTGTGTGTTCGGCATAAGCGCCACCGTCAATATAATGAAACAAGAACGGTGGAAGTCTGCGTTTTGCTGCAGCGCGGTAGTCGGTTCCAGCTGAGATAATCATTGATTCTCTTCCTGTGTTGCATCGCTAATGTCGTTAGGCAGGCGCGTACTGCGCTGGTGCCGGGCTTCATCTTCATGCATGGTTTTGAGTGTGGTATGAACAAAGCCGAGATGGATTCTGGCCGCCCGACTGGCACGCTCAGGGTCACCCGCGAGGATCGCCTGTAACAGCTCCTCATGTTGTTCAGTCAAATGAGCAAAAATTATAGGCGCGGTGTACATGCGTTGACGGCTGTGCATCACCGAGGATTGCAGCAGGTCGAAAAAACCACGCATGGTTTGCAGCAGCACCACATTGTGTGAGGCTTCCGCAATCGCGAGATGAAAGCGCACGTCCGCCTGCGCCGCCAGATTCGGCGAATCGCTCTCTTTATATTGCAGGGTCGCGTCGAAGCAGATTTGCAACTTTTCTTTATCAGATGCGGTAGCCCGCAATGCAGCGAACCATGCGGTGCTGGCCTCGATAGCATGTCGTGCTTCAAGAATGTCATCGCGGTAGTCTGGATCTGCGGCGACTAATGCCTTTAATGGCTGCACAATACGCTGTTCCGACCACGCTGGTGGAGCCTCCAGCAGATAATGGCCGCCACCACGGCGGCTAAACAGCACACCTTCTCCCACCAGTTTTTGCAGTGCCTCTCGAAGCGATGAGCGCGACACTGCCAGCTCATCGGCCAGCTTACGCTCTGCTGGCAGGCGGTTACCGGTCTGTAACTGGCGCTCGTCTATCAACGCTTGGATTCGCACAGTGAGAGGGGCGGTATTCGTGATCATGGGATCATCCAGGTCAGCACATAGGCCTGCAATGTCGTGATCACCCCTACCATGCAGGTGAATATCAGGCTGTGCCTGACGGTAAAGCGGAACAGGTCCGACTCTTTACCCACCAATCCTACCGCCGCACAAGCAATAGCAATCGACTGTGGGGAAATCATCTTGCCAGTCACTCCGCCCGTGGTATTGGCCGCCACCAGCAGGAGATCAGAAACGCCAATCTGCTGCGCAGTCGTCGCTTGCAAAGCAGCGAACAACGCATTTGACGAGGTATCAGACCCGGTGAGAAATACCCCGAGCCAACCGAGGAAAGGAGAGAAGAAGGTAAAGGCGTGGCCGGTATGCGCCAGTGCCAGCGCCAGCGTTGCCGATAGCCCGGAGTAATTTGAGATAAACGCAAAGGCCAGCACCATGCCTATGGAATAAATCGGCAGCGCCAGCTCTTTAAGTGTGCTGAGGAACGTGCTCAATGCATCGGCTGGTTTCATCTTCAAATAGACGATGGAGATCAATGCAGCCACGATAATCGCGGTACCGGTGGCAGACAGCCAGTCAAACTTAAAAACCGCCGCATAAGGCGTAATGGCGTTCACTACCGGCGGCATTTTCGCTACCAGCTTATCGAGGAACGGGATCGGAATATTAATGACCATACTGTATAGCGCACCGCCCGGTGCAAACAATGCTTTAAACGGCGGGATGCTCCATAGCGTAACGGTAGCGGTGAGAAACAGGAACGGCAACCAGGCACGGATAATCTGCCAGGTGCGGTACTTTTCCACCACCAGCGGCTGCTCCACCGCACCCTCGGCCGGCTTAAAGCGAAAGATACGCACCGGTTTCCACACTCGCAGGAACAGCGTCAGACTCACCAACGACACGAGCGAAGAGATGATATCCGGCAGCTCCGGGCCAAGGAAGTTGGAGCTGAGGAACTGCGCGCAGGCAAATGAGCCACCGGCAACCATTACCGCTGGCCAGGTTTCTTTGACACCTCGCCAGCCGTCCATAATCGCCATGATCCAGAACAACACGATTATCGTCAGGAACGGCAACTGGCGGCCAACCATCTGGCCTATTTGGAAGCTGTCCAGTCCGGTCACCTGACCCGCAACGATAATTGGAATGCCCATTGCGCCAAAAGCAACGGGTGCGGTGTTCACCATCAGGCAAAGGCCTGCTGCATAAAGTGGGTTAAAACCCAGACCAACCAGAAGAGCTGCAGTAATTGCCACCGGGGCACCGAAACCGGCAGCCCCTTCGAGGAAGGCACCAAACGAGAAGCCTACGATCAGCATTTGCAAACGCTGATCGGGGGTTATCGACAATATTGATGCACGGATAATGTTAAATTGCCCGGTTTTCACGGAGATTTTATACACAAATACTGCGGCGATAATAATCCACGAAATCGGCCACAGCCCGTAGAAAAAACCATACACCACCGAGGCCAGCGCACGATCGAGTGGCATACGGTAGAGGAACAGTGCGACGAGGAGTGCCAGCAGTACGGTAAAGGTGGCGGCAACATAGCCTTTCAGCTTGAGCTTAATCAGCGCGAAGAAGAAGAACAAGATCGGGATAACAGCGATTAGGCTAGATAGCCAGATGTTATTTAACGGGTCATAGACTTGTTGCCAGGGCTGCATGCAAAGTTCTCCAAAGGTGTTTTGCTCATCGCCTGCTGATTTTGGTACTACCAATTCAGTTGGGTATGGCCAGGTCACCGATGGTTAATTTTTTGTTATTTTAATGCAATTAATATTGCCACTTCATTGCTATTTTATTGCTTTTTTGTAGGCTTAATTCGATTTTTTTCTCAATTGGTAGGACCATAACCCGTCTTGTGAGAGTGTCTGCACCCGCGAAGGTATCGCAGAGGCTCTTGCTCAGTGTTGCACCGAACATCCTGTATTTTACCCGGATAATGGATAGCTATCTCAACCCAAAAATCATTAGATCGTCACTGGCTGGCAACGATGTGATCAGCAGCGATGAGATCGGCAATGACGTGTTGGTATCTCAGGGCCTTAAATCCGCGGAATGACACCGTCACGATCGAGACTGCCAGGTTAGTGACTTTGCTCAAGCCACATGCGTTTTCTGATGGCGATCGCACCAGTCATTTTGTTAGAGTGCCGTGATGATTTTCATCTTGAAAAAAAATACAGCGGAGAAATTAGGTATGAGCAAGCTGCCGGTATGGGCTGTATGGAGTCTCTATGTAGGCGCATGCGTGCTGTTTTGGGTTGTGGCAGGTGCACTGGCTTATGGCGGCTGGAAATGGTATTTAACTATCTGAAAGATAATGAAAAGAGTGTCAGGGGCCGGTCAGCAGGGAGACGTATGAACGTTAAGAATTGAAGAAATTGACCAGATATGCAACAAGAGACAGCGCAACACCGATCAAAAATATCCAGCAAAACGAATAAAAAGCATATCCATAACCCCTTCTGGCGATCAACCGCAGTTCGTCGGTTGAAAAACCCTTCAGGGATTTACGGAATAAAAAGACATACCCAATACTGTAGATCACCCATAGAAAAGGTGTCAGCTTAAGCAGATGACGACCTCCGGCCAAAAATAAACCCAGTGGTATAGTTAAGAACAGGATGGCTGTCAGATTATCCCTGCGTTTGAGCTTTTCACTTAACTGACAATCTTGCTCTTTAATCGATCTCTTACTGAGTGGCATTCACGTCTCTTTTCCCACGAATAAATGATGAGGGAAGGAATGATTACCTATAGCATCATCATTTAATGTTAAAAATCCATGTATAAATCCGGTTTAAACGTTCTGGGTCGGCAGGTCACTCAACGGTGTAAGTCGCCCGCCGTTGCTCGTCAGCAAAGTACTTAACGCATTAAATCTCGATGAATTTTTTCTTACTGCGTGCATGTGCGGGATTACATAGCTGTTTGGTGCCGGGAAGATAAAACTTTCCATCAGCAGAAGGTTGTGTGCCACCGGGACAACCACTCATGCCTGGCTTACCATCGTGTCCGGGGAGTCCGTCTCCGCCGTTTTGATTGCCCGAAGAAAAAAGAGGATATCCGCCTTTACCGCCTTTCCCTCCAGCACCGCCGTCTCCGGCAATGACGGTCGTTGACCAAACCAATGACAATAGCGATAACCCAATGATTTTCACGATCATGTTTCTATCCCTCTTCAACGTAATTAATGCGTCATTACCCCAGGCTCATTATAGCTGACGTCAGGTTACCGTTTTTATAGGATCGCGGGGAAATTAATAACTGTAAAAAGAAGGTTAAATATTCGCTATTTTTAACGCTTTTACTTACCATTCCTTACAAACACTTCCACTTCCAAACTGCCAGCCCATTCTCTGCCCATAATACTCGCGTGGCGCGCAGTAATTCCGATCCAGAATGACAGCAAAAAGGTTCAAATAATGGATTTATTAAGGTTTTTGCTTCGCCTGCCCTTCACCCTGATCAAAGGCGTGTGCTGGGTTGTGGCTAACGTCTTCTGGCTGATCGGCAGGATATTGCGCCCGGTGGTGGGGAATATTCAGTGGCGTGCACCCGACTGGGCAGTAAACAGCACCCGCGGCGTGAAAAACGGCTTTGGTCGTCTGGAGCGCGGCGTGGACAACCATCCGAAATCGGTCGGCGCTGGCGTTTTATTGCTGGTGCTGCTGGCCGTCGGTGGTTTTTACGGTTATCACGTCTGGCTCAACCGCCCGCAGCCGATTGAACCGGCACCGCTGGTGTATCAGGAAACCACGCTAAACGTTTCAGGCCCGCAGTTGGTTAACTACAACACCAACAGCCGCCTGCCGCAGGAAATTGTCCTCAATTTCAGGAATTCGGTGGCACCGATCACGCTGGTGGGTAAGAACGTCGATCAGGGTATCAGCCTTTCTCCGACGGTTGACGGCCAGTGGCGGTGGCGGAATGCCTCCACGCTGGTATTTACCCCAAAAGCCCCGCTGCCGATGGGCGCAGCGTACAAAATAAAACTCGACCCCGTCAAACTGTTGGCCCCACAGAGCAAGATCACTCAGACCGATTACGCCGTCAGCGTACCGTCGTTTGATTATCAACTGGGTCAGGCCGAGTACTATCAGGACCCGCAGGATGCCAAAAAGCGCAGCGCCATTTTCCGCGTACAGTTCAACGCGCCGGTAGACGTCGCCAGCTTTGAAAAACAGATTTCGCTGGGGCTGATTGAAGGCAAAGAGACGCCGGAGAAAAAGCTCAATTACTCGCTGGTCTATGATGAAAAAAAACTCAACGCGTGGGTACATTCCGAAGCCTTGCAGGCGCTCGACCACGGCGGTTCGGTGCATATTGCGATTGGCAAAGGCGTGAAATCTACCGCGCCGGGGCAGCCAACGGCGACACTGAAAAACAACTGGGTAGCGGTGCCAACACTCTACAGTCTGGCGGTGAAAGATGTCAGTGCCACCGTGGTGGACACCAGCGATAACAAGGGTGAACGCGCACTGATTGTCGCCCTGAGCGACGCGGTCAAAGATAAAGAGATCGGCAGTGCGGTGAAAGCCTGGCTGCTGCCGCAAAAGAATCCAAAAAACAACGACAATAATGACGATGACGAAAACGCGATCTATCCGTGGGATATCTCTGAAGTCGACACCGGCATTATCAACCAGTCCGCGCCGGTCAAACTGACGCTCAATGATGCCGAGCAGGAGTATCAGCCGCAGTTCAGCTTCAAGTTTGATGCCCCTGCCAACCGCTTCATGCTGATTGAAATAGCCAACACCCTGACGTCGTTCGGCGGCTACAAAATGCCGGAGAAACGCTATCAGGTGGTGACCGTGCCTGACTACCCGACCTCGCTGAGCTTTATGTCGCAGGGTTCACTGCTGTCGATGAGTGGAGAGAAGCAAATCAGCGTGGCGGCGCGTAACGTACCGGGCCTCAAGCTGGACATTAAGCGAGTGATCCCAAGCCAGCTGCAACACATCGTGTCGTTCAAGAGTAGCGAGTACTCCTCGGCGCAGTTTAACCGTCTGGGCGATGAGTATTTCACCGAACACTTCGAATACACCCACGCAGTGAACAATGAAAAACCGGGTGAAGTCAGCTATCAGGGCATTGATCTGTCACGCTATCTGTCAGATAACCCGAACGCACGCCGTGGGGTATTCTTGCTGACCCTGACGCCGTGGGATCCGGCCAAGAAAGAAGTGAAAACCGACGACGCCACCCAGGACGATCAGTACAGCAACGATGAAGATGAAAGCGAACCTGCCGCGGGCGACTCGCGCTTTGTGGTGATCACCGATCTGGGCATCATCAGTAAACGCTCTCAGGACAACACCCGCGATGTGTTCGTGCAGTCGGTGCATTCCGGCCTGCCGGTCTTCAATGCCAACGTGTCGGTCATCGGCAAAAATGGCGTGGTGCTGTTGTCTCAAACCACTGACGGCGACGGCCATGCACGCTTCCCTGCGCTCGACGTCTATAAAAATGAGCGCCAGCCGGTGATGTTCCTGGTGGAAAAAGAGGGCGATGTCTCCTTCCTGCCAACCGGTGAATACAATGACCGCGGTCTGGATCTGTCACGCTTTGATATCAGTGGCGAAGAAACGCCGTCCGACCCGCGCACTCTGAGCAGTTATCTGTTCTCTGACCGTGGCGTTTACCGTCCCGGCGATACCTTTAATATCGGTCTTATCACCCGCACCGCTGAGTGGGGCAACAGCCTGGCAGGTGTGCCGGTGCGCGCGGAAATCCGCGACCCGCGCGATACACTGATGAGCACCCAACCGCTGACGCTCAACGCCAGCGGCTTTAACGAACTGAGTTATGCCACCAGCGACAGCTCGCCGACCGGCGAATGGAACGTCTATCTGTACTTAATTAACAAAGACAAGACGGGCAAAGATAAAGACGCCTCTACCCTGCTCGGCCACGTGGCAGTTAACGTCAAAGAGTTCGAACCGGACCAGTTGAAAGTCAAACTCAATTTGACGCCAGATCGCAAACAGGGCTGGGTTAAGCCGTCTGAACTGAAGGCCAATATCGACGTGCAGAATCTGTTTGGTACGCCCGCGCAGGAGCGCCGCGTGACCTCTAAATTGACGCTGCGCCCGATGTACCCAAGCTTCGATCAATTCCCGGATTATCTGTTCTACGAGAACCGCACCAACAGCGACGGCTTTGAGACTGAGTTACAGGATCAGACCACCGACGTCGAGGGTAAAGCGGCGATCCCGCTGGACCTGAAGTCCTACGCTGATGCCACTTACCAGCTGCAACTGCTGTCTGAAGCCTTTACCGCTGGCAGCGGCCGTTCCGTGGCCGCCACCGCGCGCGTGCTGGTGTCGCCGTATGATTATCTGGTGGGTGTGAAAGCCGACGGCGACTTGGGTTACATCAATAAAGGTGCGGAACGTCATCTCAATCTGATTGCAGTGAACCCGTCGCTGGAGAAAGTTGCCCTGCCCGACCTCACGCTGTCATTGATCGAACAGAAATACATTTCAGTGCTGACTAAGCAGGACTCCGGCGTCTACAAGTACCAGTCAAAAATGCGTGAAATACCGGTCTCTGATCAGGCGCTGTCGATTGCCGCCGCCGGTCAGGACTTGCTGTTGGAAACCCGTCAGCCGGGCGATTACGTGCTGGTGGTGAAAACTGCGCAAGGCCAGGTGCTGAACCGTGTTGCTTACAGCGTAGCGGGCAACGCCAACCTCAGCCGTTCACTCGACCGCAACGCCGAACTGAAACTTAAGCTCAATCAGGGTGAATACCAGCCGGGCGAAGAGATCGAGATTGCGATCAACGCGCCGTACACCGGCAGCGGCCTTATCACCATCGAGAAAGACAAGGTGTACAGTTGGCAGTGGTTCAGAACCTCCACCACCAGTTCGGTACAGAAGATCCGCGTTCCGGCCAATATGGAAGGTAACGGCTACCTCAACGTGCAGTTTGTGCGTGACGTTAATTCAGACGAAATCTTTATGAGTCCGCTGAGTTACGGGGTGATGCCGTTCAAAATCAGCACCAGTGCGCGTAAAGCCGGGCTGCAACTGACCTCACCGGACGTGATTAAACCGGGCCAGATGCTGCCGATCGTCGTCAACACCGACTCGCCGCAAAACGTGGTGGTGTTTGCTGTGGACGAAGGCATTTTGCAGGTGGCGCGCTATAAGCTGAAAGATCCGCTGGAGTACTTCTTCCGCAAGCGTGAACTGAGCGTGCAAAGCGCGCAGATCCTCGACTTGATTTTGCCGGAATTCAGCAAGCTGATGTCACTGACCTCAGCGCCGGGCGGTGATGCCGGTGAAGGGCTGGACCTGCACCTTAACCCGTTCAAACGTAAACGTGACAAACCGGTGGCCTACTGGTCCGGCATTGTACCGGTCAACGGCCAGGCGCAGTTTAACTACCCGGTGCCGGACTACTTCAACGGCAAAATCCGCGTAATGGCGATTTCCGTTACGCCGGACAAAATCGGTATGGCGCAAACCGGCACCACGGTGCGTGATAACTTCATCATGACGCCGAATGTGCCGTCGATGGTCGCACCGGGCGATGAGTTTGATGTCAGCGTTGGCGTAAGCAATAACCTGGAAGGACTGGGCGATCAGCCGGTCGCCATCAGCGTGAATCTGACACCGCCACCGCAGCTGGAAGTGGTCGGCAGTGCTAAACAGTCATTGCAGCTGGCCGCCAAACGCGAAGGTAACCTCACCTTCCGTCTGCGCGCCAAAGCGTCGCTGGGCGATGCGCCGCTGGTGTTCGAGGCGACCTACGCAGATAAAAGCAGCCGCCGCGTTATCAGCACCTCGGTACGTCCGGCTATGCCGTTCCGCACTCAGTCGGTGATGGGCCGTATGAGCGGTAAAAACCAGACAGTGGATAACCTGCGCAGTATGTTTGACGCCTATGCCAAACGTGATGCCAGAGTGTCGAACTCACCGCTGGTGCTGACCAGCGGGCTGGCACAATATCTTGAAGATTATCCGTATTATTGTTCTGAGCAGATTGTCAGCCGCTCTATTCCGCTGATTCTGCAAAGTAAGTATCCGGAAATGAAAGGCAAGATGAGCCAGATGGACGTCAACACCCAGTTGAACAACATGTTGCGTACCCTGCGTTCGCGGCAGAACGACAGCGGTGCGATTGGCCTGTGGCAGTCCTCGCCGGTGGCCGACCCGTTTGTGACGCCGTACGTGGTGCAGTACATGCTGCTGGCAAAATCGGCCGGCTACGCGCTGCCCGCAGGCATGCTGGAAGATGCCAATACGGCGCTGCGTGAACTGGCCGCCAGTAAGTATGACGACTTGTATCACCTGCGCCTGCGTGCCTTTGCAGTGTATCTGCTGACCCTGCAGGGCGAAGTCACCACCAACTCGCTGGCCTCGGTGCAGGACAGCCTGCAAACTCTGTATGCCAGCAGTTGGCAGACTGACCTCAGCGCGCTCTATCTGGCGTCTTCATACCGTCTGCTAAAAATGGACGATGAAGCCAACAAACTGTTGCAGCCAAGCTGGAACGAACTGAGCAAGGCCTACAACACAGCGTGGTGGTCACAGAATTACTTCGACCCGCTGGTACAGGACGCCACGCGGTTGTATCTCATCACCCGTCACTTCCCGGAAAAGGCCAAATCAATTCCGCCGCAGGTGCTGGAGAACATCGTGCGTTCGCTGAAAGAAGAGCGCTACACCACCTATTCATCGGCCATGAGCATTCTGGCGCTGGATAGCTATTCCAGCCAGATTGCCCATCTGGCGCAGGACCACGATTCCAGCCAGACTGCCCAACAGACCCGCGCCGGAAATCTGAGCATCACCGCGGTCAGCAAAAATAAAGCGCTGACGCCGGAGGTGATTTCCACCTTGCAGGGTCTGTTTGCGCAGGGTAGCTTCACCGCCGATGCGCAGGCGATTCAGTTCACTAATCCGAACGACGCACCGGCCTGGTATGTGGTGACGCAGTCAGGTTATGACCTACAGGCACCGCAAAAAGCCATTTCGCGCGGGCTGGAAATCAGCCGTGACTACACCGATGCACAGGGCAAACCGGTCACGCAGGTGACGCTGGGTGAGAAGATCAATGTGCATCTGAAAATCCGCGCCAATGCGAAAGAGGGGCTGAGTAATCTGGCGATTGTTGATTTACTGCCGGGAGGGTTTGAGGTGGTGCAGCAAGCCGCGCCGGAGCCGGAAAACGCCGACGACAGTCAGCCCGACAGCGTCTGGCGCTCACCGATTGCTGCTGACGGTTCAACCTGGCAGCCGGACTACAGCGATATCCGCGATGATCGGGTGATCATCTACGGCAGCGCCAGCACTGAGGTGCAGGAATTCGTCTATCAGATTAAATCGACCAATACCGGCAGCTTCGTTATTCCGCCAGCCTTCGGCGAGGCGATGTATGACCGGGAAATTCAGGCGTTGTCTGTCGGTACGGGTAAGATTGTGGTGGTTCCAGCCGACGTTAAAAAATAGCGTATGCTGAACACAACGTCTTTTAAGCATCTCTTACAAAACGGCCTGATGGCCGTTTTTTTGCTGGCTCTGGTGGTGATCGGCTTTCGCCTGTGGCCGCATCCGCCGCTGTCACAAGGTCTGCCCCTGTCCAGCACTTACTACGACCGGCATGGCGTGTTGCTGCGGATTTCGCTGGCAAATGATGAGCGTTACCGAACCTGGACGCCGTTGGAACAGATTTCACCCCGGCTGATCAACGGCATCCAGTTGCACGAAGACAGCTGGTTTTATTATCATCCGGGCTTCAACCCGGTCAGCCTGCTACGCGGCTTCTGGCGCAGTTATATACGCGGTGCTAAGTTGCAGGGTGGCTCAACGCTGACCATGCAACTGGCGCGTATGCACTGGCATCTCAATACCCGCACGCCGTCGGGCAAGCTGTGGCAGATTATCCGCGCCGTGCAGCTTGAACTCAGTTATTCCAAACACGATATTCTTGAGGCCTACCTTAATTACACACCCTATGGCCGCAATATCGAAAGTATCGGTGCCGCCAGCCTGATCTATTTCGGCAAAGCACCGCAGGATCTGACGCTGCCGGAAGCGCTGACGCTGGCCGTATTACCGCAGTCACCCAGTTTTCGTATTGATACCCGTACCGGCGTACTGGGCAGTGTACTGAATCTGGCCCGCAACCGGCTGTTCGCCCGCTGGCAGCAACACTATTCGACCGACAGCAGCCAGATTGCGTTGTTTAAACTGCCGCTGAGCCTGCGCCAGCCGGAGCAGATGCCCTACATTGCGCCGCACTTTATCGAGCAAATCCGCCAGGACCACCCGCCTTTACAGCGCACCGACAATCGCGTCGATACCGAACTGGACGCCGGCCTGCAAAAGTTGGTGGAAAAACAGGTCGATGCTTTTATTACCCGCAACGCCAGCCGGGGCATTCACAATGCGGCGGTGCTGCTGGTGGATACGCGGGATATGGGCGTGCGGGCGCTGGTCGGCTCCGCCAATTATTACGACCGACATATTCAGGGCCAGGTGAACGGCACGCGCGCCAAGCGTTCGCCCGGCTCCACCCTCAAGCCGTTTATCTATGCGCTGGGATTGGAGCAGGGCGTGCTGCATCCGATGACCATTCTTAAAGATGTGCCTTCAACATTCGGAGCCTATGCGCCCGAGAACTTTGACCGGCGTTTCCTCGGGCCGGTGACCGCCACCGACGCGCTGAATTTTAGCCGCAATATCCCGGCGGTCTACGTGGCATCACGGCTGCGCAACCCGACGCTGTATCAGTTTATCCGCCTGTCAGGTGTCGCCAATATGGCCAGCGAAAATCACTACGGCCTGTCGCTGGTGCTTGGCGGCGGTGAAGTGACGGTGCAGGAGCTGGCCAGACTGTATGCCTTGCTGGCAAACCGTGGAGAACTCAAGCCCCTGCGCCTGCAAAAAAATGACCTGTCCTCCACGCCGGTACGCCTGCTGAGCGAAGAGGCCAGTTTTATCACCCTCGACATGCTACGACAGCACCGGCGGCCCGGCGACACTCTGGCCCAAAGGCCGACCTCGCTGCCGGTGTACTGGAAAACCGGCACGTCATGGGGATTTCGTGACGCCTGGACCGCCGGGATTTTCGGCCCTTATGTACTGATCGTGTGGGAGGGGAACTTCGATAATAAGGGCAACGGCGCATTTGTCGGTGCCGATGCCGCCGCGCCGTTGTTCTTCAATATTATCGACAGCGTGCAGGCCAACTACCCGACGCTAAGTGAACCCAAACATCGCTGGCCGAAACAGCTAAAACGGGTAGATATTTGCCTCGCCAGCGGTGACCTGCCCACGCCGTGGTGTCAGCAGGTCGGCAAAACATGGTTTATTCCGGGTAAATCTCCCATCAAAGTCGATACCATTTACCGCCCGGTGGTGATGGATATCCAGACCGGCGAAGTGGCCTGCCCGCCCTATGACGCAAAAACGACCCGCACCGACGTGTTTGAGTTCTGGCCTTCGGACTTAGCTAACGTGTTTGCTCAGGCCGGGCTGCCCAAACGTGCGCCGCCGGGCAGCGGACGCTGTAAAAATGACAGTTCAGCGGTCAGCGGTAACCCGCCGCGCATCACCTCGCCGCTGCGCAACACCACTTACACCTTGCGCCAGTCACAGCAGGGCCGTGACAGCATGGTGTTCAACGCCACTACCGATGCCGACAGCAAAACCCTGTACTGGTTTGTTGATGATATTTATCTCGGCAGCAGCGCCAGTAAAACGGCTATTCAGTGGCGACCGGAGAAAAACGGGCAATACCGTATCCGTGCGGTAGATGACCACGGACGCGGGGATTCCCGGGTCATTAAGATTGAAATTGTGGATTAAGGGCTGACGGTCTCGGTCAATATTTTGTGTCGTTCCTGGCTCTCTGACCAGAACGACACAACGATGGCGAGGCCAGGCTAGGCCTACAACATCACTTTCGCCGCCATTTCCCGGCTGTAATCCCGGCTGGCATCCACCAGTACGCGGGTGTAATCCTGCTGAATATCACCGCGCAGCAGCGCATCGGTTTCCAACGTTTCGAGAATTTTGCCATATTTCATCACCGCGACGCGCTGGCAAAGATGGGCGATGACGCCCAGATCGTGCGTAACCAACAGATAGGTCAGCCCTTCCTCTTTTTGCAGATCGAACAGCAAATTGAGGATTTCCGCCTGTACCGACACGTCCAGCGCGGAGGTCGGTTCGTCGAGCAGCAGCACACGCGGTTTGAGGATCAGCGCGCGGGCGATAGCCACACGCTGACGCTGTCCACCGGAGAGCTGATGCGGGTACCGGCTGCGAAATCCACGGTTCAGACCGACTTTCTCCAGAATGGTATTGATCCGTCGATCGCGCTGGTCGATGCGGTGAATTTGCAGCGGCTCCTCCAGAATATCGCCGATGGTGTGGCGCGGATGCAGCGAACCGTAGGGATCCTGAAACACCATCTGCACCAGACGGCAGCGTTCGCGGCCAATTTTGTGTTCGAGCTGCTGCCCGTCGATGTCCAGCTCGCCTTTCCAGTGAGTAAACAGCCCCGCCAGACATTTCAGCACCGTGGTTTTCCCCGAGCCTGATTCACCCACCAGCCCGAAAACCTCCCCCTCGCGCACCGCAATATTCACACCCGTCAGCACCTGCGTGGTTTTCATTCCCTCGCCAAACGTCAGGTTCAGGTTACGGACGTCGATCATAGTTTTTACTGACATTTCAGTATCCTTAATCGGTCAGCCAGTTGGCCTGACGTTGCATTACTGGCAGCGGATAACGGCGGTTATCCATGTCCGGCAGCGCATTCAGCAGGCCACGCGTATACGGATGCTGGGCGTTATCCAGATCGGTCGCGGCGATAGATTCCACCACCCGCCCGGCGTACATCACCAGCACCCGGTCGCAAAAACTGCGCACCAGATTGATGTCGTGACTGATGAAAATCAGCCCCAGACCGCGCGTTTTCACCAAATCGTCGAGCAGCGCCAGCACCTGCAAACGCACCGAGACGTCGAGTGCGGAAGTCGGCTCATCGGCGATGACCATTTCGGGATCGGTGATCAGCATCATAGCGATCATGATGCACTGCCCCTGCCCGCCGGAGATCTCATGCGGATACAGGCTGTACACCCGTTCCGGGTCGCGGATACGCACCACGTCGAGCATATTCAGCACTTTGCTTTTGGCCTCCTGATATGAACATGTGTGATGCGAACGCCAGGCTTCGGCGATCTGATCGCCAACGCGCAGCACTGGATTCAGCGAATATTTCGGATCCTGCATAATCATCGAGATACGCTTTCCGCGTACCTGCCGCATCTGCTTCGGCGTGGCGTTCAGCAAATCGACGTCACCGAACTGCATCCGTTCGGCGGTGATTTTTGCTTTCGCCGGATGCAGTTGCAACAAGGCGCGCCCGACGGTGGATTTCCCCGATCCGGACTCACCGACAATCGCCAGTTTTTCCCGCCCGAGCTGGAAGGACACGCCGCGAACCGCCTGCGTGACCTGACGGCCATTCACAAAGCTGACGTGCAGATCGCGCACGTCGAGTAACGCCGGAGCGTCAGTCATTTCGGGGATCGAGGATGTCACGTAAGCCATCTCCTAAAAAGTTGAACGCCAGGCTGTTAATCAGGATCGCCAAACCGGGAATGGTGGCCACCCACCAGCACTCCATCATGTAAGTACGGCCGCTGGAAATCATCGCGCCCCACTCCGGATCCGGCGGCTGTGCGCCAAGGCCCAGAAAGCCCAGCCCGGCGGCGGTCAGGATAATCCCGGCCATATTCATGGTGATACGGATAATGACTGACGGCAGGCACAACGGCACGATGTGACGCCACAGCACCCGCAGCGGAGAGGCACCCTGCAAACGCACCGCCGAGATGAAATCGGCCTGACGTAGCGAGAGGGTTTCGGCACGCGCCAGACGCGCAATCGGCGGCCAGGCGGTGAGCGTAATGGCGATCACCACGTGCTCCAGCCCCGGACCAAGGGCGGCGACAAACGCCAGCGCCAGCACCAGACTCGGAAAGGAGATAAAGATGTCGGTGACGCGCATCAGCACCATATCGGTTTTGCCGCCGAAATATCCGGCAGTAACACCGAGCAGCAAACCGAGCGGGCCGACGGTCACCGACACCAGCAGCACGATGTACAGCGTAATGCGCGAGCCGTAGACCAGACGGCTGAAGATGTCACGGCCAAACTCGTCGGTGCCGAACCAGTGCGCCGCCGACGGCGGGCTGAGCGCGTTATTTAAATCCTGCACCAGCGGATGGAATGGTGCGATCCACGGCGCGAACAGCGCCACAACCATCAGCATAAGCACAATCGCGCCACCGATGGCAGTCAGCGGATTACATGCCATCTGCCACAGAAAATGACCGACGCGGCCAAATGCCCGTTTCACGCGCTGGCGCTTTTCATCGCCCGCGCTGAGCGTCACAGAATCGAGGGAAATCGTCATACTTTTGTCCTCGGGTCAAAGACCTGATACAGCAGGTCAGAGAGCAGATTCAGCACCACAAAAATCATGCCGACCACCAACACGCAGCCCATCACCGCATTCATGTCGCCCAGCATCAGACTGCTGGTGAGATATGAACCGAAGCCCGGCCACGAGAAGACGGTTTCGATCAGTACCGCGCCTTCGAGTAGCGAGCCGTAGGCCAGCGCAACCACGGTCAACAGTTGAACCAGAATGTTGCGAAACGCGTGGTTCCACAGCACATCCCATTCGCTCAGTCCTTTAACGCGGGCGGTGATGATGAATTCCTGCGAGAGCTGCGCCAGCATAAAGCTGCGGGTCATACGGCTGATGTAGGCCAGCGAGTGGAAACCGAGCAGCGACGCAGGCAGGATCAGGTGATTAAATGCATTGCGGAACACCTCCCAGTTTCCGGCGATCAGCGAATCGATCAGCATAAAACCGCTGTGTCGCGGGACCTGTCCGTCGAGGCTGAAATCCAGACGCCCTGCGCCGCCGACCCAACCGAATTTGGCGTAAAACAGTAACAGTCCCATCATGCCGACCCAAAAAATTGGGGTGGAATATCCAGCCAGGCTGATAATACGCACCACGTAATCCGTGAAGCTGTTGCGCTTTGCCGCCGCCAGTACACCCAGCGGAATGCCGACGCCTGCACCGAGAATAATCGCCAACGTTGCCAGTTCCATGGTGGCCGGGAACACCCGCAAAATGTCCTGCGTCACCGGTTTGCCGGTCAGCAGCGCATTGCCGAAATCGCCGTGCGCCAGCCCGGAAAGGTAGATGCCGAACTGCGTCCACAGCGGTTTGTCAAAGCCCAACTGGTGATAGACCTGCTGATAGGTACTGTGGTCGGCGTCCGGTCCGACAATCGCCAGTACCGGATCGACCGGCATGACGCGGCCAATGAAAAACGTCAGCAGCAGCAGGCCGAACAGCGTGACAGCGACCTGCACCAGACGTTTGCCGATCCGTCCGGCCGGAATACGAGCCAGCAGATTTTGCTGGGCGAGAGTTTGCGTGGTCATAACCCTTTACCTCCGGTTGGCGGTACGGCTTGCTGGTTGTGGTCTTTGCTTTCTTCCTTAAAAACGTCACGCAGAAAGGTAGTGGCGGAAGGATGCGGCAGATAATTTTTGACCTCGTTACGCACCGCGATGGAGTCGACCATTTGTGAAAGCGGCACCAACGCCGGTATTAGCGCGTCGTAGCGTTCCTGAATGGCGAAGTAATCCTGTTTTTGCTTCTCCGGATCGCGCTCAAGCAGCGCCTGATCGATCTGCGTATTCAGCTGTTTGTCGTAAAATCCGGTGCGCCAGCCCTGAAAATTGGTCAGGCGCGCAGCGTCGCTGTTGTCCGGGTTATAAACCAGCGAACGCAGGCTGGAATGCGGGTGCGGTTCCATGCCACTGCCGCCGCGCCCGACCAGCATGTCGAATTTGCGTTCGCGCATCGCGCCGTAAATCTGGTTGCCGGTGCCGGTGACGATTTTGGCGCGGATGCCGGCCTGCATCAGCGTGGACTGCACCGCAATGGCAATGTTAAGGAAGGGTTGATCGGCCAGCACCCGCAGCGTGGTGTCAAAGCCGTCCGGGTAACCGGCTTCTGCCAGCAGGGATTTGGCGCGCGGGATATCCAGTGTGTAACCCGGATCCGGCAGCGTCGCGGGCATGCCATCCTGAATAGGCCGCTGATGTACAATGCCGTAGCCGGTCATTAGCGCTTTGCCGATACCCTGATAATCAATCAGATAGCGCACCGCCTCGCGCACTTTCGGATTGGCGAAGTGTGGCTCCTTCATGCTCATCGCCACGTAATAAATAGTGCCTTTTTTCACCGTATCGACGGTCATCGCCGGGTCGTGGCTCAGTGCATTGACGTCGGAAACCGCCATGTTATTGGCGATGTCCAGATCGCCTTTTTCAATCATCAGGCGCAGGGTTTGGGATTCCTGAAAATGGCGAAACACCACGCGGGAAAGACGCGATTCACCGCGCCAGTACTGCGGGTTACGGCTCATGTTCAGCACGTCTTTGGCCTGCCAACTGTCAAGGCGAAACGGCCCCGAACCGGCCTCGTTGGTGGTCAGCCAGCGGTTGCCCCAGTCGCCGTTCACCTCATGCGCCTGCACGGTTTTGCTGTCCAGCGCCACCACGCTGCCGAGCGCGGCGAGCGAGTAAATCACCAGCTGCGGGTCATTCGGTTTTGGTAGCTGAATTTCAACGGTATAAGGCGACGGCGCGCGCACCATTTCATCGACATTCTTTTTGCTGAAGCCGTAGGATTTCCACACCGACGCCTGCGCCAGATTCAGGTGCAGAATACGCCGCATCGACCACACGACATCGTCGGCGGAGAGCGGATTACCGGAGTGGAATTTCACGCCTTCGCGCAGATGGAATGTGATCAGATCCCCGGCACGGTTGACTTCCCATGAGGTTGCCAGCGCCGGGCGGACATGGGTCAGTTCCTGCGGATCCAACTCAATCAGCGGGTCGTAAAGATTGACCACAATACCGACGATATCGTTGCCGGTCATGGCGGCCGGATCGAGCGTCAACAGATTGTTCATGTTCATGCCGATAATCAGCTGATCGGGCGGCGTTTTTGCCTGCGCCGCCCCGCAGCTCACCGTAAGCAGAAGCGCGAGGATCCACGCCCTGAGGGGTGTGCCTGTGTTCATGATGTACCTTCCGGGTAGAGTCAGAGGTTTATTATTTTATTCTGCCCGCAGGTCAGTCTCGGCTGACGGTATGGGTTTCTATGTAGTCAAAATTGATGTCCTCTCCGAGGCCAGGGCGGTTAGAAAGATGAACAAAACCCTGCTCATCCATTGGGTCAACAATGCTGTTCATATAAGCAGCAGGTTCGTCATATTCAAGAAACGGATGTAGCAGGCCACGTTCGTACCAACGGCAGTTGCGGATCGCACCGACCACCGCCAGGCTGGCCGCGCCGTTGCCGTGAACTTCGCAGTCCATGCCGAACGCTTCCGCCAGACTGGCGACCTTCATGCACGGCGAGATGCCGCCGACGCCGTTAGCACCGGCGCGCAAAATGTCACAGGCTCCGGCTTTTACCCAATCCGCGCGGCTGTGGTGTTTGCCGCCCAGACTTTCCGGCCCGATCACATCGATCGACAGGTTTTCCGCCAGCCAGGCATAAGACGCCATGCTCTCTTCTTCCATCGGTTCCTCGAACCAGGCGAAGTTGAGTTTCTCCAGTGCTTTGCCGATGGTCAGCGCCTGGCTACGGCTATACCAGTGATAGCCGTCGAGCATCAGTTCAATGTCTGGCCCGACCGCTTCACGCACGGCAGCGCAAGCTTTGATGTCTATTTTCGGATCTGGCGCGAACGCCACCGGCGGCATCCATGTGTGCAGTTTGATAGCCTGATAGCCGCGCGCCACCAGCTTTTCGGCAAACTGACCAAACTCATCCGGCGTCGACAGCCCGCCCTTCAGCTCGTCACCGCACATGGTGCTGCCATACGCCGGGACTTTTTCGCGGAATCCGCCCAGCAGTTTGTGCACAGGCATGTTCAGCTTGCGGCCAATCAGATCCCACAGCGCCTGCTCAACGAACGACAGCGCGCGCTCGGTCAGTTGGTGCGCACTGCCGCGCTGCCAGTGAACCAGATCCTGCCAAAGCCGCTCGCGGTCGAAAGGATTCTGGCCAATCAAAACTTTTCGAAAGAATGCATTCACAACGTGCGGCCGCACCACTTCCGGCGGCGCGAACGAATACCCGCAATCGCCTTCGTCAGTGGTGATGGTCAGCATGGCCATTTTTGCCTGACTTTCTTCACCCGGGTGGGAATGACCCGCGCTGTCAGAGACACGGCGGGTCGGATAAGTAAAAACAGAGACATCAATAGAACTTATTTTCACAGCGATACCTGCCATTACTGAGAGAATTAATACCCGTCAGGGCGCTCCTGAATTGCGCGATCCGTCGTTTTTGTGAGCACACGCACACTTCATTGAAACGGCAACTCAACATTAATAAAATAGCGTTTCAATATAGAAGTTAGCGGCTTTATTTGCACATTTCCACGGCTAAAAGCCGAAAATTTTGCCTGATGTTTGGGCATCTGCACGGGAGAATGTGAGCATTTTCACGAAAGCAGGCCGAAGTGTGATCTGCACAAGAAATAGGCGGAGTGATTGTGTGGGCATAATCCAGGCATCTGCTTGTCAGGAGAGAGGCCGGTCGCCGTTATCACGCTGGTACTCCCCTGATTGAACTAACCGGCTAGATAAATTAGGATCTGGCTAACTATCTGACAAGCGTCCGGTGACCTCTGGAGTGAAATATGTTGCGTGTTATTGATACGGAAACCTGCGGATTGCAAGGTGGTGTAGTAGAAGTTGCCTCTGTCGATATTGTGGAGGGTAACATCGTCAACCCGATGAGTGATTTGGTGCGTCCCGATCGCCCTATCAGCCATCAGGCGATGGCCATCCACAACATCACTGAGGCGATGGTGGCCGACCAACCATGGATTGAAGAGGTGATCCCCCGTTACCACGGCAGCCCTTATTATGTTGCTCACAACGCCAGTTTCGACCAGCGTATGCTGCCGGAGATGCCGGGCGATTGGATTTGCACCGTCAAACTTGCGCGTCGCCTGTGGCCGGGGATCAAATACAGCAACATGGCGTTGTACAAATCCCTCAAGCTCAATGTGAAAACCCCTCCTGAGCTGCATCATCACCGGGCGCTTTTTGACTGCTATATCACCGCCGCATTACTTATCCGCATCATGGATGAGTCAGGCTGGACGTCAGAAGAGATGGTGGGCATTACCGGACGTCCCGCACTGGTCACCACAATGATGTTCGGCAAATACCGGGGTAAGAAAATTGAGGAAATCGCACAAGATGACCCAATGTATTTACGCTGGATGCTGAGAAACATCAAAGAGCTAACGCCCGATCTGCGTATGACGCTCAAACATTATCTGGAAGCTGAGTAGCGTTTATTCTTAATTTGCCTGACCAAATACCTTCTGCCGACAAACGCTCAGTACCAACTGACGCAGCCAGCGGTGTGCCGGATCCACTTCTGAGCGCGGGTGCCACATCTGGGATATGGTGATTTCGCGGGTTTTTACCGGCAGCTCGAAAACCCAGAGCCGGGCGGGAACGTCATCTCTTTTGACAACCATCTGACTGATGAGGAAAGATGCCGGGACTAACGCCACCAGATCAGAAGCCTGAGCGATAGCCAGCGCGGCAGAGAAACCGGGGACGACAGCGGCGATTTTGCGCGTTAAACCTGATTCCGCCAGCGCGTCATCCACCGGGCCGTGAGTGCTGGCACGGCGCGAAACGACAACATGCCCACAGGACGCGTAGTCAGCGGCGGTGATGACCGTTTTACCCTCAAGCGGATGGCCCTTTCTTACCACGCCAACAAAACGGTCCCTGAAGAGTGTCTGTATGCGGATCTCCGGCCCCATGCCGCCTAATACACCAATTTCGAGATCGACCCGCCCTTCCCGCAAATGTGTTGAACTTTTTTCAGGTTTGGGTGCAAAACGCAGGCACACTAAAGGTGCGGCCGCAGCCACTTCCGCGATCAGCGCTGCGCCAAACGCCAGCACAAAACCATCGTTGGAACGGAGGATAAATGTCCGCTCGAGCGTCGGTAAATTAAGCATCGACACAGAAGGCCGAAGTAAAGCGCGGGCTTCCAGTGCGGCACTCTGCGTGCGCTCACGGATATCTTCGGCATAAGGCGTCAATACCATATTTCTCCCCGCCCGCACCAGCAGCGGATCGCCAGTCGTTGTCCTCAGACGGCTCAGCGTCCGGCTCATGGCCGAGGGACTCAACCCTAAACGACGGGCAGCGCCCGCCACACTGCCTTCAGCAAGGAGGACGTCGAGCGCAATAAGTAAGTTCAGATCGGGTTCAGTCATACCGCAGTGTAACGCAGTCTGAAAATGGGGAGAAGGCGTTTGATGCAGGTATTAAGTGCAAATACTGCGTCTTCCGCCCTATGTCGCGCATGGCTATAGTGACGTAACTGAACAATATTAAGAGAGCATAAACAGATGGCATTATTTTCAGACCAGCCGGGTGACGAAGGGCTGCCGGGCCGCGAACGCGGCTTAGCGATGGCCGCCGTGATGACGATGACTACCATGGCGGTCTTCGACGGTTCGATGGTCAACATCGCCTTGCCGCAAATTGCGCGGACGCTGAACGTTTCCGCTGGTTCAACAGTCTGGGTGTCCAACGGCTATCTGCTGTCTGCGGCCATGACGCTGGCGATCTTTGCCGCGCTCGCCAGCAAGTTCGGTTTCCGTGCACTGTTTACTCTGGGCCTCAGCGTGTTCACGCTGGCATCGGTGGGCTGCGCGCTCTCCTCGTCGCTGGATATGCTGATCGCTATGCGTGTATTGCAGGGTATCGGCGGTGCAGCCACGCTGAGCATCGGCCCGGCGATCCTCAGATCGGTATTTCCCAACCGCCTGCTGGGCCGAATCCTGGGCCTGAATGCGCTAATGATTGGCACAAGTACCGCCGTTGCGCCGGTGCTTGGCGGGACAATTTTGTCGGCGATGAGCTGGCAGTGGTTGTTCGCGATTAATATTCCATTAGGGATTATTGCGCTGATTTTGACCTTGCGCGTGATCCCCAACAACCCCGCTTCGGGGCGTGAAGCGTTCGATTTTGCCGGCGCCGTACTGTCTGCTGTGCTGCTGGGAGCGTTAATCATGGCAGCAGACGCCTTTTCACATACGGGAACGGGCGATGTCGTCACCGCCTTGACCTACGGGCTGATTGCCGTGATTGCCGGCGTAGGCTTTATCTGGCGTCAGCGCCGCGCACCGAAACCGCTTCTGCCGCTTAACATGTTTGCTTCTTCCCGCTTTTCGCTGGCTGCGCTCACTTCACTGGCCTCCTTCGTTAGCCAGGGCATTACCTTCGTGGCACTCCCCTTCCTGTTTCAGAGCGTCTATGGCTACAGTGCATTCTATTCAGCGCTGCTTTTCACGCCGTGGCCGATCGGAATTATTCTGGCAGCGCCGCACGCCGGGCGCCTGGCAGACCGCTATCCGGCGGCCATCATTTCGACCATCGGATTAAGCGTATTTGCCCTCGGGCTGATACTGCTGGCGCAACTTCCAGAGCATCCTCAAGCCTGGGACATCGGCCTTCGCAGCCTGATATGCGGCATAGGATTTGGTTGTTTTCAAAGCCCGAACAACCGCGAAATGTTGTCGAACGCATCGCGTGAGAACAGTGGCTATGCTTCCGGCGTGCTGGCCATCATGCGCACCTTTGGCCAATGTCTGGGCACCGCGTTTGTCGGCGTGATTCTGTCAATATACGCCGCGAAAGGTGCGGTACAGGAAGGGCATGCCGTACAGTTAAGTCTGTGGGTGGCGGTGATAGCCACCTTGCTGGCGATGGCGATCAGCGTGAGTCGGTTGCGGAAGAAGAAAATACAATGAATGTTTTTTGCATGGTTTAGCCATTAAGAAATCTAGACATCTAAACGTTCGTTTTGTAAAGTGGTGTCATCTCACGGTTCCTGCCGATTTACATGTTGATTCGGATAAGAAAACACCAGGTGGCAACACAATGATCAATAACGTTAAAATACTCGATGGCGGCATGGGCCGTGAACTGGCCCGCATGGGCGCACCTTTCCGTCAGCCTGAGTGGTCAGCGCTGGCGCTGATGGAGTCGCCGGAGTTTGTCCGCGCCGCACATGACGCCTTTATCGCCGCAGGTTCTCAGGTGATCACCACCAACAGCTATGCCGTGGTGCCATTTCATATCAGCGAAGCGGTTTTTGCCGAGCGCGGCGCAGCGTTAATCGCACTGTCCGGTAAGCTTGCGCGTGAAGCGGCGGATGCCGCCCCCACGCAGGTCAGTGTCGCCGGTTCTCTTCCCCCGGTCCTGGGCTCTTATCGCCCGGATCTGTTCGAGCCCGCCGCGGCTAAAAAATTGCTGCACGTGCTGGTGAATAACCTGACAGACCACGTCGACATCTGGCTGGCAGAAACACAAAGTTCCGTTGCCGAAGTGGAAACCGTACGTGACGTACTGGGCGATGACCCGCGTCCACTGTGGTTCTCGTTTACTTTACAGGACCAACTCGATGAACAGGGTCTGCCGCTGCTGCGCTCAGGTGAATCCATTGCGCTGGCGGTCGACGCTGCGCTGCGCTTATCCGCCAGCGCCGTGCTGTTCAACTGTAGCCGCCCGGAAGTGATGGCCGCTGCGGTTCAGGCGGCCAGAGGCGCGTTGAAGACTCACCACTGTGCACTGGATATCGGTGTTTATGCCAACGCCTTCGAGCCTTCCGATAACCAACGCGGCGCAAACGAAGGTTTGAGTAAAATGCGTCAGGACACCGACCCTGCCGGCTATCTCGACTTCGCCAAAGCGTGGGTGGCACAGGGCGCAACCATGGTCGGTGGCTGCTGCGGCATCGGGCCGGAACACATTGCCGCGCTGAAACAGGCATTCACTAAAAAAAACGCATAACAACACCCGGCATTATCACCAAACCTTTAGGGCTGACAGGGGAAAAACATGATTGATCGTCGTTCATTTATTAAAAGTGCGGGGGCACTGTCCATCGCTGCGGCTACCCATTCTTCGTGGCTGGGCAAGGCTTTTGCCGCTGAAGCCGAAAAACCGAAGAAAGGCGGTCACTTAGTGGTAGGTGTCGATAACGCCTCCAGCACCGACCGTCTGGATCCGGCATTCTGGTTCGAAACCTACATGTACTTTGTCGGTTCGCAGATGTTTAACAACCTGGTAGAAATCGACGAAAACGCCAAACTTGCACCCTCGCTGGCCGAGTCCTGGGCATCGACCGACGGCAGTAAAACCTGGGTGCTGAAGATCCGTCAGGGTGTGCAGTTCCACGATGGCCGTTCGCTGGGTGCTAAAGACGTGGTGTATTCCCTGAATCACCACCGTGGCGAAAAATCCACCTCACCGGTGAAAGGTTATCTCGACACCGCCAGCTCGATTGAAGCCACCGGCGAACATGAAGTCACCATCAAATTGACGGCGCCGGATGTCGAATTCGTCTGGCTGCTCAGCGCGGTGCATTTCGCTATTACGGCTGAAAACGAAAACTTCGACAAAGGCATCGGCACCGGCGCATTTATTCTGGAAAAATTCCAGCCGGGTGTCACCACGCTGACTAAGCGCAACCCGAATTACTGGAACAGCGAACGCGGCCATGTCGACTCCGTCGAAACGCTGGCGATGAATGATTCGACCGCCCGCGTCGCGGCGCTGGTCAGCGGTTCAGCGCAGCTGATCAACCGTGTGAATCCGCGCATTGTCAGCCGCATCGAGCGTATGCCGAACCTGAAACTGGTGCGCGCCAAAGACAGCATGATTTACACCTTCCCGGGGCTGTCTAATCTGGCACCGTTCGACAACGTCGACGGCCGTCTGGCGCTGAAATACGCCATCGACCGCCAGCAAATTATTGATACCGTGCTCGGCGGTTACGCCAGCGTGGCAAACGACAATCCCATTTTCCCGTCGAACCGTTACTTTGCCAAAGACATCCCGCAGCGTCCGTATGATCCTGAAAAAGCACAGTTCCACTGGAAGAAATCTGGTTTCAGCGGTCCGCTGACGCTTAACGTTGCCGACGCGGGTTTCCCCGGTGCGGTCGATGCCGGCCAGCTTTATCAGCAATCAGCCGCCAAAGCCGGCATCAACCTCAATGTCGTACGTGTGCCGGACGATGCGTTCTGGAACGATATCTGGCAGAAGAAAGTGTTTGTGTCGTCGAACTGGGCCAATCGTCCAACTGCCGATGCACTGCTTTCTCTGGTCTTCACCAGCCAGTCTTCGTGGAACGAATCGGCGTGGCACGTTCCGGCCTTTGACGCGATGGTGAAAGCCGCGCGCGGTGAACCTGACGAAGCACGCCGCAAGCAGATTTATCACGATATTCAGGTAATGCTGGTTGATCAGGGCAGCGAGATCATCCCGCTGTATGCCGACGCACTCGACGGCTGTTCTTCAAAAATCAAAGGGTTCACCTCCGTTCCGGGTATGCCGCTGAGTGGCAACCGCGCAGCAGAGAAAGTCTGGATCGAAGGCTGAACCGGGTAAAATAATGTCAGATTTGTCTTCACAAAAAACGACACAACGGCCTGCGGGCCGTTTTTCGCAACGTCGCTCAGGCCTGCTGAGCATGGTACTGGTACGCCTGCTGTACGGCGTACTGATCGTACTCGCCGTTTCCGTGCTGATTTTCGCCGGTGTGCAACTGTTACCGGGCAACGCCGCGACGGCGATCCTTGGCCAGAGCGCCACGCCGGACGCTATCCGTGAACTGAATTTACAACTGGGACTGGACCAACCGGCGATCAGCCGTTATCTGAGCTGGCTATTTGGCATCCTCCACGGCGATTTTGGCACCAGTTTCTCTACGCGCGAAGCCATCAGCGGCCCGCTGTTTACGCGTCTGGAAAACACGCTGTTTCTGGCCGGATGTACTGCTGCCATCGCCGTGCCGCTGGCGTTGGCCATCGGCTTCATCTCGGTGCGCTATCACGGCAGTCTGATCGACACGCTGCTCAACGCCGTCACCCGCGCTACCGTCGCCCTGCCGGAATTCTTCTCCGGCTATCTGCTGATCCTGATTTTCGCTATTACGCTGGCGTGGGCACCAAGCAACAGCAGCATAACGACGGAGATGTCATTCAGCGCCAAACTTTCGGCTATTTCGCTGCCGTGCGCCACGCTGGTGCTGGCGATCCTCGGGCACATGAGCAACATGACCCGCGCCGCACTGATTGCCGCGCAAAGCTCCGCGTATGTCGATACCGCCCTGCTCAAGGGACTGTCGCCGTCGCGCATTTTGTGGCGTCACGTATTACCGAACGCGATAGGCCCGATCATTAACGTCGTGGCAATCAATCTGGCTTATCTGATGGTGGGTGTGGTGATTGTCGAGAACGTATTTGTCTATCCGGGGCTGGGGCAATACATGGTCGACAGTATCAGCAAACGTGATATTCCGGTGATGCAGGACTGCGCGCTGTTGCTGGCGGGGATTTATATCCTGCTGAATTTGCTGGCGGATGTGATGGCGCTGGTCGCCAATCCGCGTTTACGCCACAACCGCTAAATCTTAGGAATTGCTGCAATGCCTGCTTTGTCTTTACTAAAACCCGCTTCGATACTCGGCCTGCTGGTGCTGAGTTGCTTTATTCTTATCGCGATTTTTGCACCCTGGCTCGCGCCGCATGCGCCGGACCAGACGCTCGGCATGTCATGGGATTTACCGGGCCCGAACACCCTTCTTGGCACTGACAATCTCGGGCGCGATCTATTATCGCGTCTGATATGGGGCACCCGTATTTCCCTGGGAGTCACCGCACTGGCGGCGCTGGTAGCCTTTGCGGTCGGCTGTACGCTGGGTTTTATTGCCGGTCTGCGGGGCGGCTGGGTGGATCAGGTGATTTCCCGCTGTAACGATGTTGTGATGGCGATCCCGACGCTGATTCTGGCGCTGCTGGTACTGGCGGTGCTGCCGAAAACCATTCCGGTGCTGACATTGGTCCTCGGCCTGCTGGAGTCCACCCGCGTGCTGCGCGTGGCGCGTTCGCTGGCGGTGGATATCGGCGTGATGGAGTTTGTCGATGTGGCACGCCTGCGGGGCGAAAGCCTCGCCTGGATCCTCTGGCATGTGATTCTACCCAACGCCTTACAGACGCTGATCGCCGAATTCGGCCTGCGTTTTATCTTTATTCTGTTGTTCCTCTCGGCGCTCTCTTTCCTCGGTTTGGGCATTCAACCACCTACCGCAGACTGGGGCGGATTGGCGCGTGATAACAAAGACGGCATTCTGTTTGGCGTCTGGGCGGCATTGATTCCGGGCGGTGCTATTGCCGTGCTGGCGCTGGCGGTGAACGCCGTGGCGGACTGGCTGATGAGCGGGACTACGCGCGTCTGGGGGAGAAAAGCATGAGTGACACTTCCGTGCAAAATGATTTACTGACCGTCGCGCATCTGCGGGTGGTCTCGGACGGTAAACACCCGAGCACGCTGGTAGATGACGTCTCTTTTACTGTCAGACGTGGCGAAGTCCTCGGACTTATCGGCGAATCTGGTGCAGGCAAATCAACCATCGGGCTGGCGATCCTCGGCCATTGCCGTCAGGGGATGCATATTCAGTCCGGCAGTATTCGATTCAACGGACAGGAGCTGACGGAACTTTCAGAACGTCGTTTACGGCAAGTGCGCGGACGACATATTGCGTATGTCGCGCAGTCCGCCGGTGCGGCGTTTAACCCGGCTATCACGCTGGGTGAACAGGTGATTGAAGCCGCGCTTAAGCATAAGGTTTACGATCGCCAGCAGGCACAGGCTAAGGCAATTGAGCTGTTTGAGTTACTCGGTTTGCCGCAACCGCAGCAGTTTTATCAGCGCTATCCGCATCAGGTTTCCGGCGGGCAGTTACAGCGTGCGATGATTGCGATGGCAATGTGCGCTGGCCCCGAATTACTGATTTTCGATGAACCGACCACGGCTCTGGACGTCACCACCCAGCTGGGCGTACTGAAAGCGATTAGCGACGTGATCCGACTTTCCGGTGTGGCGGCGATTTACATCAGCCACGACTTAGCGGTCGTCGCACAGATCAGTGATCACATCATGGTGTTGCAGCAGGGTAAAACCGTTGAACAAGCCGCCACCGGGCAACTACTGGCTCAGCCACAGCAAGATTACACCCGCCGTTTATTGCATGCACAGGCCGAAAGCAAAACGCCGCAAACCGGTGAAGCACCGGTGGCGCTGCGCATCAGCAATGTCAGCGCCCGCTATCATGCTCAGCCGGTATTGCAGAACGTCTCGATGAACCTGCCGCGTGGCCGCACACTGGCAGTGATCGGTGAATCCGGTTCTGGAAAGTCGACGCTCGGTAAAGTCATCTGCGGTTTACTCAGCCCGGAGAGCGGTGAAGTGAGTCTGGATCAGCAGATACTGCCGGCCAGTTTGCGGCAGCGCAGCCGTCGCCAATTGCGCGATGTGCAGCTGATCCATCAGATCCCCGATACCGCACTCAATCCGAAAGAGCGTGTAGGCAGTCAGATCGACCGTGTACTGGCCTGCTTTTCTGACATGAACCGCAAAAAACGCGGATCCCGCGTCACCAAGCTGCTGGCACAGGTCGGGCTGCACGCCGAACTGGCAGAGCGCTTTCCGTCCGCGCTGTCAGGCGGCCAGAAGCAACGAGTTTGCATTGCACGGGCGCTGGCGGCGCAACCAAAACTGATTGTGTGTGACGAACCGACGTCGGCGCTCGACCCGTTAGTGGCGCGCGATGTACTGGCGTTGCTGCGCAAAATCCAACAGGATACTGGCATTTCGTATCTGTTTATCACCCACGATTTGCAGGTTGTCCGTGAAATTGCGGATGAAGTGGCCGTACTGAAAGAGGGCGTCATTGTGCGTCAGGGCCCGGTTGCTTCTACACTGATTGAACCGCTGGATGATTACACCCGCGAACTGCTGCGTTCGGTGCCGGAAATGCGCGTCGGCTGGCTACAAGAAACCCTGACGGCCTGATTAACAAGGACGAATAATGTTACGCAAAGCACACCTGTTTACCCTTCCCACACTGTTGGCCTCGGTGTTTCTGCTCACCGGCTGCCCGCCGCCTTATGAAAATACGCAGTGGCAACGCCCTTCGACTACGAAGGATGGTGTGCGCGCTGCGATGATCCAATGCGGTTATCAGTTCAAAACGGTGACCTACGAACGGACAATTTCACCGCGCTGCGCTTTCAGTGTATGCACAAGCAGGGGTTTACCTACAAAGGCGGCTTCGATTTTTGCGATGTCAGAACGCAGCTTCCGGCCTGCGTTGCACAAAGACGCGGACATCAGCTCAGCCTGAAAGAGCTTGAGGCCCTGCCGTTTGATGCGGATAAAGGCTTTTATGATATCAAACCGGAAACCGGGATGACTGAGTACGATCAGGTGACATGGCGGAGAAAAGGCGCTTCACAGCATTTCTCGCACGTGGTAGAAAACGAAAGAGAGGCGATACCGGTCATGCACGAATGCGGTTACCCGAATCCGCTGGGATCTACGCCTTTTTTACCGACCATCATGCGCGCCGCGCAGGTGCAAAAATGTATGCAAGACAAAGGGTTTGAACCTATAAGCAAACTGCAACTGGTCTGTACTGCTTATCCGCAAGTGACAGGATGTGCTAAATCCTAAATCATTCAAGTTGCAGGATTAATCGGCAGTAAGCCGATTTTGTAGCAATCATTCATCAATACGCAAACGCGCAATACTCATTTTTTGCGCATCTATTTAGGAGAATAATTTACATGCAAACTTACACATTTTTTGTTAAAGATAAAAATGTTCAAATTATTCCTAAAATCGAACTGACAGATTCAAAAAAAACCGAACTAAAAGAGCATGGTTTTAAGAAACATCATATAGAAGTTGAAGCAGCGAGTAAAAATGATGCTGCCATAAAGTTAAAAGATAACACAAACGAAAACCTTGAAGATTTAAGGCAATTCTCAGGGAATCATCTTTTTACAGCTTTGGTTATAATCATCTGCCTGGTATTAGCCTACATTCGCCGATGAAAATATCCCTGAGTCTTTGGAAAAAAAGTAAGCGACAAAGGTATCAGTATCCGGCTGGCTTATTGATTTAACGACACGGCATCGTAGCTGGAGATTTGGCCTGTGTTTCTTATTTCTGCGTAATGTTAAAGGCGTTTATTGGAACCATAAACGCGTCTAGCGGATTTATCGCGAACTCAAATTGAATTTGTGGATCGAGCCAAACCAAAGAATTGTTCACCTCACCCCCACTCCATTAGTTGTGCCTGTAGAGGCGAACCATACCTGGTCGATAGACTTGATGACGGCGCGCTCTGAGCGTCCACTGAACAACCGCACTCACAGGGAACTAACCTCTTCGGTGGCGGCTGCTTATCTTCCTGGATGTGTGCAGCACCCACAGGAAATGGATCTCGGAATTCTCAGTCACATACCCGATAATGAAAGGAAAGCGCGGAACCACTCTTTTACGCTGTCTTCTGTTCTCCCTGCTTTCGTGCCGACCGGGAGATTTTCTCTAACCATGCTGACGAACTTATCATCTGTGGCGTTGGCTATCAGCAGGCCAGTCTCCTGATATTGCCGTTCTTCTGCCGCCAATTTTTCCGCCCGCTGCCGCATGACTTCTGTCAGGCTCACTTCTGCCGCTCTGCTGCCTGCACCGCCAGGCGCTTGATTTCGTCATCTATCCTGAAGTGGATTGTGCTCATCCTGCCTCCCTCGCGTGGTGTCAATATGTTTGTTATTTCTGTGGTTATCAGCCTCCCGTTCTTGCCATAACGTTGGAGTTCGACCGCTACGCAGTAAAACCCGCCGGCGGTGTGCGGCTCCGGTTGTGTGCCGCCATGCAAAGTCGACAGCTCAGCGCCACGAATGAAAAGCGGTAATGGCAGCGGGAAAAACGCTGTTAGAATGAGCGCTGGAAAAAGCAGGGAGCGCGAGATGAAAAAGATGCGGAAAACGCTGGCATGGCTGCTGTGCCTGGTGATGCTCACCAGTGCGGTAGCGTGCATGGACAGCCGGTAAGAATGGCTGTCTTATCATCCGCACCGGGCTAAACTCGTAAGGAGAACCCTATGGATATGACTTTTACAATGCACCCCGTTCCAGAACTAATTTTATCCGGCAAATCACTGACTGATCACGGTTTTACTGTCGACAGACCGATTAAGCTTCTGCTCAGACAACAGGCGTTGTGGGTAACCACCGTGACCGATCAACAGGACTGGGATGCACTGTGCGAGGCCAGCCAGTACGATCAGGATCTTGGGGCCGACTGGGTACATGACGACGGCAGCCTGGTGATTGCGGGCGACTGGCTGACCCAGCTCGACATCAGCCGGGCGGAGGATGTGGATATAATATCGGCACCTCATCTGATCATCGTCAGGCGCAGAACGGCGGGGCTGAGTGCTTAAAAAGTAAGAACCCCGGCGTAGGCCGGGGTTGAACTCAAAAATTCAAATTAGAAAAAAATCATCTATATCGATAAAATACTGCCAATCTTGCTCATCAGTAAATAAAGATATTTCATGACCATCAACTTTTTTTCCAATATATATTTCCGGGAAGTTAGTACCACGAGCTGCAAATCTCAGACAATGACACGCACGATAATCAAACATCGCATCAACAATCTCATCATCTTCTATTTCCACATACTCATAAAATCGCTGTATTTTCTTAGCAAGCGATCCACTACTTGGCTCATTTATGGGTAAATCAGATGATTTAATTTCCTCCTCGTTATCTCTAAACCAATCAAGAAGTTCAGAGATATTTACCCTCCCACGAAAGAGGGAGATCAGAGAATCATCTTTTTTTACTGATAAATCAACCCACTGAGACCCATATTGTGATGTTTTTTCAATTAAACCTAAATACAATTTATTCATTACTATTTACCTTTAATCATTTTATTGTATTCAGACTTACTAATATCACCACGAGAAAGAAATTCGCGTAACACTTTAGGTGGTTCTTCAGTACCCAGTACAGGGTAGCCATGCCAGCCACCAACATTATCTGGCTGGAATTCATAAATCTTGCCATCACTAATGCCATAACGCTGTTTGCCTCCTTGAATAGAATTATTCAAAACCTCTTGAGCTTTAGAATCACTTAAATCCATTGGTGTTCACCAACCGCCTAGAGCATGTTTGGGGCTAGGAACATATTTACTATCTTCAGCCAGATCATCCAGATTCTGCTCCGCAACAGGCGTAGTCGTAGTATTCCCACCCACATCAGGCGCACCATCCGTATTACAGGTATTGCTTGCACCTTGTTCGCCCGACTGATCCGGTGTAACTAGCGTTATTCCCTTATTTTGATCCTGAGCCGGATTTTCCAGTTTACCGCCGGTCAGGTCGTCATTAACCGGCACGGTTTCCGTTTTACTGCCTGCTCCATCCGCATGTTGCTGATTCTGCGCCGCCACTATCGCCATCAGCACACAGCCAGGATTGGCTAAACAACTGGCATCCAGTCCCGACTTCACCGCTTTGGTCAGCGCCAGTGCCGCCTGCTCATTCGCGCCACCTTTACCCGCTTCGGCCATCGCCGCCGAGTTCAGTGTCTGCTACGCCAGCATTTGCGACACAGTGCCATAACTCACCATATTATTGCTGATTTCGTTCTGACCTGCCTGGCGCACCCGCCATCGCATCGGCTGAACTTCCGCCGGTCAGGCAGCCTGCCAGCCCTGCGGCAGCTGTGCCCAATGCAACCAACGTCTGTTTCTGGCTTTCGCTCAGTTCACTGACCGGCGTATCACCATACAACGCATTTTTTATCGCTTCGCCCATTAATGCCGTGGTGGCAGCGCCCGCCGCGCACGCTGTGACTGAGTTACCTTATGCCGCTGCCAGTACCCCGCTCAGGGAAAATACTGAGTTTTTATCTCAATGTTAAAGAGCAATGCCCACAAACTCAGCAGTATAAATACAACGCTGAAAGTTCGTAACGCATTGTTTTATAATTGTGATATCCGTCATGGCAGGTTCGGTTAAGTGTTTTGACTAGCCCCAAGCCCGTCGTTACACCGTCGGCTATAGCCCCAACGGCGGCAGGCCCAACCCCAGCCCGCAGCTGACGATTAAAGGTAAATGGCTGGAAGAACTCGGATTTACCACCGGTCAGCCGGTGAGTATCACAGCCGAGAAGGGTTGTTTGGTTATCAGAACCGGGCTGAACGCTTAAGGAGAAGCACATGAACATCACTTTTACCGCTCAGCCGTTTCCTGAGTTAACCCTCACCGGCAATTTACTGACGGATAACGGTTTTACTGTCGATACACCGATTAAGCTTCTGCTCAGACAACAGGCGCTGTGGGTAACCACCGTGACCGATGAACAGGAATGGCAGGCATTATGTGAGGCTAGCCAGTACGATCAAGACCTTGGGGCCGACTGGGTACACAACGATGGGAGGCTGGTTATTGGTGGCGACTGGCTGACCGAGATTGGCATTACTCAGGCCGGGCATGTGGATGTCGCCACCGCGCCGGGGATCATTATTATCCGGCGACGGGAGGGCGGAGTTTTTAGGGCTTAGAAGTAAGACCCCAACCGTAATAGTTGGGGTCTTATTACTTAATAATTAGAGTGATATGTGATTTTATAGGCGCTTCCTAATTCTATCTGAAGGCGTTCAGCTAATTTGTAACCATCATCAATAAACAGTTTTGCCTCTTCTTCACTTTTAAAACCAGACGACGCCGGATCATCCATATTGAGAAGGGCATCATATCGTTTAGCCCATTCCCCAAGGCTGTTTTTTAATTCCAAAGATATCGGTAATTCTTCGGGTGATAAATCCCCAAAATCTTCGAGGGTTGTTCCCCATAATGGATGACATTGATAATCAGCCATTAATTTTATTTCTTTCATTTTACCGAGCCTCGTAAGTTAGCTCCCACTATATATCCGTTATTTCCTACGGTAACAGCAATGTTGTATTTCTCACCATTTATCATAGTTTCGTAGATTGGACGGCCAGTACCAGTACCTTGATAACCAACTATTTTTCCATCAGTGACAGTTTTCATTATCACATCAGGAATGCGTGCCTCAGAAACGCCTATTTTTGCAAATTGGCTGCCATGCTCTTCTACAATATGCTGTAACCCTGAGCTAGAATTACCTTTCTCAAGGAAGATGATTTTCCCGCTATTGTCTTTTGCCGCACTAACAACATTTTCAGGTGTAAATTTAATACCTTGAGTTGCCATTTCTTTAAACAAAGATTTAGTAACTAAGCTATTTTTTGCTATCACAATAAGATCTTTACCCAACATCCCCAGCGAAGCTACCGCAGCCTGATTCTCTGGATCTGAGGCAAAAGCAGCGAACTTCGTCCATCCAGGGCTGTTTACGTCAATATTCGTCAGATCTTGAGCATTCCAGTACTGGACATAGGCTTTAGCCTGTTCATCGGTCATCACATCAGCACCGATGTTATCCAGCCAGGCTGGACGCTGCGCCATATCTATACCGCCCTGCGCCACTTCCTTATCAATAACCACAGCTTCCAGCGGGTTATCTTTCAGCTTGTCATCGGTTTCCGCGCTCTGCTTGTCGCTGACTTGCTTCCATTTGTCGATGACAGCCTGGCAGTCACCACCGGATTTGCGACAGTCCGACAGTTCTTTATCGAAGGCCAGCGCCTGTGTGGAACTCAGCGCATTATTCTCGGACGCATTCTTACCAGCCTGCGCACCCGCCACCGTATCTGCCGAGCTGTCTCCCGCCAACCCACCGGCAAGACCCGCCGCCAGCGTCGACAGCGCACTGATGGTCTGACGCTGCTCTTCGCTCAAATTCTCCCGATCAACCCCCGGATACATCTGCTGGGCAATATACTCGCCCGCCACCGCACCCGATGCTCCTGCCAACGCGCCGTTGCCGCTGATTTGGGCAACCACGGCACCCACCACGGCATGTGCCATCAGATTGGCTTCGGTATTGACGGTTTTACCGTCTTGACTGGTGGTCATATTGTGGATCACTTCAGCCAGATACGGCGCACTGGCTCCCGCCAACGCTTTCGCCATGTCGCCGCCCGCTAAGCCCTGAACCGCTGCCGTCGCGGCCTGTAATCCCTGCTGAATGGCGCTCCCCGTGCCCCATTTCTGCTGCGCTGTTTTATAACCTGCCGTTTCCGTCAGGGCTTTATCATAGGCCGCTCGCTCTTCCTTCGTCGCATCTTTACCCGGCTGCTGAACGCCGTGTTTCTCAAGCTCTGCCTTGCCAGCCTTCGTCGCCTCGATTTTCCCCTGCGTCCTGGCGATATCCATCGCCTGCGTCCCTATCTCGCCTATCAGTTGCGCTTCCTTCAGCCGGTTTTGCTCCTTCTCCTTATCAAATATCGGCGAAAGCGTCTGGTTGGCGTGTTCCACGTCGCGACTCAGTTCATCGACGTTCTGTGTCTGTTTATTCGGGTCGCGAATAATGAGGCTGCCGTCTGACACCGCCGACCTGGTGGTCGAGCTGTCGCTGCCGCTGCCGTTCACCCCAACCAGCAGGCTGTTGGCTACGTTGCCCACGAACTGCCCGCCGATGTTGCCGCCCGAGCTGATGCCCACGCTCTGGTGCTCAACCTCGTACTCGGCCCGGTTTTCGATATTGCTAAAGCCCAGCGTGCCGGTGTCGAGGCGGTTTTTGTCCGCCGCTGCCATGCTGCCGATAACCGAACTCGGCATCAGCCGGGCGGAGGATGTGGATATCATACCCACGCCGAATGTGATCATCGTCAGGCGCAGAACGGCGGGGTTGAGTGCTTAAAAGTAAGAACCCCGGCCAATGGCCGGGGTTTCTGTATCAAGGCTGGTAATCTTCATATTCCCAGGCAAAGACGCGGGAGAGCTTTTGCGCTATCTCCATCCAGTCATTGCCTTCGCACTGGTCGATATGATCTGTGATGGTCTTTGTTATCTCATCCAGATCATATTTACGCACCAGAAGCGTGTGGCGCATCAGTTCCGGTAACCAGTGGTGCTTGCAGAGCCATTCAGGAGTACAGATATAAACATCAAAATGATTTATTCCTTTTTCTCCTACTGGTCCTATACATAAATGAGCTAAAAATTGAAAACAATCATCC